>JBGPTW010000085.1:0-25724 GCA_041490825.1 Methylomirabilia bacterium
CACGACCAGATCGTCGGGTTACGCGTCGCCTTTGCCGAGGTGGCAGTCCGCGACCGGGTGAAGCAGGCCGGCGGGACGTGGAATCCAGCGCGACGGGTGTGGCAGTTGCGCTACGATCGCGTGGTCGCGCTCGGCCTGAACGGCCGCATCGTCGACGAACCCGCGTCCAACAGTGGATGCCCGGGGTCGAGCGGCGAGAATCTCCATGCAGATGCCGGGCGACATCCAGATAGAGATGCTCGCATCCACTGTTGGATGCCGGCATCCCGTGGCAGATGACGGTGTTTGCAGTCGAATAGTAGTTAGCCAGACGAGACGATCTGGGTACGCGGAATGAGACGATGAGACTCTGCTTCGTGATAATGCCGATTGGCTCGGGTGATGCCTACGAGGTGTATCTCAACCGGTACACGAACATCATCAAGCCTGCTGTCGAAGGCTACCTCAAAGGAGGCTCTCGAGTCTTCGACGCCGTGCGTGCCGACTTCATCACGAAAACCGGCTCGATCAACAAAAGCGTGATTCAGCATATCTACAACGCGGATCTCGTGATCGCCGATCTCACGGATCTCAATCCAAACGTGTTCTATGAGCTCGGCGTGCGCCACGCACTTCGAAACGGTACCATTCTCGTCGCGCTCGATGGAACCAAGCTCCCGTTCGACGTGGGCGACCTCAGATCGGTCTTCTACAAGGATAGGGTGGGCGCAGAGAAAGAGGCTGTGCCTGAGATCCAGCGCCTGATACGCGCCTTGGCCGAGGCTGAATCCCCAGACGACTCTCCGGTATTCGCCGTGCTGCCGGCCCTTCAAGCACCCCAAATGCGCGATCTCTCGGAAGCGAAAGCCAGGACAAGTGCGGCCGAGACCGATGCCGCCGAATTGAGAGTAAAGCTGAGTTTGGCCGAGGAAGCGAATCTGCGACTCCGAGAATCGTTCACCACGTTCGAACGCACCATCAACGCTGTCCTTGACCGCTTGAAACCGAAGGACCGCGAAGCCGCGGCTTATGCCGTTGACCGCGCTGTGAAGGCCAGGTCTGAACAGCCTCGCAGGGCACCTCGGCAACTGCCCGGAGTGGAAGAGATCTCCACCGACGTCTTCGTGCTGATGCCTTTCCGCGAGGAGCTCGAACCCATCTACCAGATCATCAAAGACGCTGGTCAGCGCGCAGGCCTACGAATCATGCGGGCGGACGAGTTTGTGGCTCCGGGCCAGATCACTGCTCAGATTTCGGAAGCGATTGCGCGCGCAGGCCTTATCGTCGCCGACATTACCGGCCAGAACCCAAACGTCCTGTTCGAAGTAGGTATGGCCACTTCGCTCGGCAAGGACATTCTAATTATCTCGCAGGACCGAGCGGGTATTCCATTCGACATCAAAGACCAGCGGGTGATCTTTTATGAGAACACCATTCGCGGAGCCGAGCACTTGCGCGAGCAGCTGACCATTGCGATGACGAAGTTTGCTAAGAGGGCTGGCTAACAACGGCATCCAGCGGCCGGCGCTTCGCGCCGCCGCTGATGCCGAGCGTTGTGCAGAGGAACCTCCTCCCCGCGCCGTTGTCCCCGCCACCAACCAACTCCCAAGGAAGGTGATAAGGATGAACGAATCGGAATCGGCAGCCCACCGCCTCGTTGTACGCCTCAAGTATCTCTTGATGCGACTCGAGGGCGAGTTCTTCCATGTTCATCCTGACCTCACCGTAAACGGCGCCACAACGAGCCTTGCGCTTTCTTCGATCCTCAATGAGGCCGTCAATATCCACGAAATGTGCTTCCCCGGCGATTCCTTCTGGGACGCAATCAAGACGTGGGGCCGATCACAAACATGGGAGTGGAACGAGGTCGAGATACGATTCACATGGTGGCCGGTGTGTGCGAACCGGCGTCCGTTTCGGCATGGGGCTCCGGATGCACTGACGATTGCGGGTCGCGACCCAAACAACGCTGTCAAGCATGATGGTATACTCACGACGCTCAACGATGCGGTCGACGCTTGCGCTGCTACGTGGTTTCTCGTCCTGGAGAAGGCGCGCGAGGCAGAGATCTTCCTCTCTACGGCGCACATTGAGCAGCTCATGAGCCTGTTCGATTGTTATGAGTTGCTCGATTCTCGCGGGAACGGGTTCGGTAACATCATATGTCGGCCGCTCCCGAGCTGGGTCAGCTACCCCAATGTTCGTGGTCCCTCTGAGGTACCCCACGCGAAGGATGCGTTTGACCGACGCTACGCGAACTGGAACAAATGAATGGCTTGATCAAGGCACGGGTGCGCGAACAGCGCTGCACAACAGCCGGCTGCAGCAGATTGGCACTCGCGTGCACGCGCGCCCTCCGGCCTCGCGGCACGCTCGCGCCAACTGCTGAGCTGGGACGTTCGACAGCAGCAGGGCTGTCGCTGGCCCCCTCGGCCGGCAACACCGCAGAACGTCCCCGAAACGGCGGCAGTCCGCGAGCCGCGAGCCGGGACGAAGCGCCCACCTGCGGATTTCTCCAATACTTGGTGCGATGCAGCCCATCGTCTTGGGAGTCCACGATGAGGACCTTCTTTATGCTCACGGCGCCGCTGGTGGCAGCGATGTCCTTGACCGGGTGTTCCTTCGGTCACTACTGGACTAAGCCGGGCTCCACCGAAGCGGAGTTCAAGCGCGACTACTATCAGTGCTATCAAGAAGCACGGTTTTGGAGCGGCAGTGAGGCCAGCAGAAGCCGCAGGATGTGCCTTGAAGCCCGCGGCTACAAGATGGAAGACACGCGTATGGGCTTCAGCGGCCAGTGGAGGCCGACCACGGAGTGATAGTGAGCGCAGCACGCAGGCTGAAGTTGTCCTTCATTGACGACAGGAGAGCCCGTGTCGGCTCTGTCGAACTTCCGGATGCAACCGACCGCGGCTCGCTTTCGCTCGCGGCGTCGGCTGATCCGGAACGTTCAACGCAGGGCGTGGAACGCGCTGGCCCGTGCTCAGGATTCATGTCATATTACATGTCATGGCAAAGACCACCGCTGTTCGCCAGAGCGTCCAGCGCTATCGAGAGCGCATGCAGCGCGCCGGTTTCCGCCTCATCCAGATGTGGGTGCCGGACACCCGTGCTCACGGGTTCGCCGAAGAATGCCGGCGGCAAAGCCGCGTTGCGGCCAGGAACAAGCGTGCTGAGAATGAGGTGATGACGTGGATCGAGGCGAACGAGGACGCTAAGGGCTGGACCTCGTGAAACGTGGCGATCTCGTCGTGGTTGCCATGCAGGGCGACTACGGCAAGCCGCGACCAGCTCTGGTGGTCCAATCCGACCTGTTCAACGATACCCACGCGAGTATCACGGTTGCACCGGTCACCAGCACGATCGTGGGCACCCCGCTCTTCCGCGTGACCGTGGAGCCTTCCCAGCGAAACGGTTTGCGGTCGGTCTCGCAGATCATGGTCGACAAAATCACAACCGTACGCCGGCAACGACTGGGTCAGACGATCGGCCGCTTGGAAGAAGACGTCATGCTGCGTGTGAGCCGAGCCCTGGCACTCTGGTTCGGGATAGCGGCGTGAGTGCCGGTAACAGCGCAGTCGAGCAGACCGCTGGCCTCTGTGATGCTCACCTCGCCCGCTGAGCGGCTCTCCTGAGGATCGGTTGGGCTGAGCCGGATTGCGAAGCGCACCGGGTTGCGGCCCGAGGACCTGTCAGTGGACGTAGCTACCGCGAGCTGCCCCAAGTGATTCGAAGATTGCCGGCAGAATCCACCAGCGCGGAGTATTGCGGCGGGATCACCGTCGTCGTGTCTGCCTGTTCCACGATCGCGGGTCCCTCCACCGCTGAGCCGATCGGCAAGCGGGCGCGATCGTAAATCATCGTCGCGACGAACCCGTCGGGCGCGAAGTACGCCTGTCGCTCGCCGATCCGCGCCTCCGCGACTGACCCACCGACACGCGCGGCCGGCCGCACGTTCGGACGCGGCAGCGGATACGTGTGCACCGCGCGGAAATTCACGAGCTCGGTGGGTTGCTGCGTGCGCGCGTAGCCGTAGACGCGCTCGTGCACCGCGTGGAACGCTTGGGCGATCTGCGGAAGCCGGTCGAGCGTGACCGGCGCATCGATCGGCACTTCCAGCTCGTACGCCTGCCCGACGTACCGCATGTCCGTCGAGTACGCGACGCGGACGTCGGCGGATGGCACCGCTTCGTCGCGCATCCGCGCGCGTCCCATCTCGTCCAGCTCGGCGAGACATCGATTGACGGCGCCGAGATCGACGGCGTCGGTTCGCGCCTGAAGCGTCCGCGCGTGGTGATGCTCGATCATCGCGGCGAGCAGCCCGAAGGCCGCCAGGACGCCCGGCGTCTCGGGCACGACGACCTCCGCCATCCCCATCTCTTCCGCGAGCGGCACGCCGTGCACGGGCCCAGCACCGCCGAGCACGACGAGTGAAAACTGTCGCGGGTCGTAGCCGCGCTTGATCGTGACGAGACGGATCTGGTCGGCCATGCGCGCGTTGACGACGCGATGGATGCCGGCCGCCGTCGCGACCATGTCGAGACCAAGACGGCGGGCGACGACGCCGACGGCGCGCTCCGCGGCGGCGACGTCGAGCGTGATCAGCCCTCCGGCAAAGCGCTCGGGATTCAGGTAGCCCAGCACCACGCTGGCATCGGTGACCGTCGCCTCTTCACCGCCCCGTCCATAGCACGCCGGGCCGGGCTCGGCGCCCGCGCTCCGAGGGCCCACGCGTAATCCCCCTGCGCCGTCGATCCACGCGATGCTGCCGCCGCCCGCGCCGATCGTGCTGACGTCCACCATCGGCGTGCGCACCGGATACGGCCCGATCGATCCCTCGCTCGTGATCAGCGGCTCGCCCCCGCGCACCACCGCCACGTCGTTGCTCGTGCCGCCCATGTCGAGCGAAACGAAGTCCCGCACGCCCGACCGTTCGGCGGCGAACTGCGCGCCGATCACGCCGCCGGCCGGCCCCGAGAGAAACAGCGTCACCGGCTCTTGCGCCGCCAGCGCGGCCGACACGATTCCGCCGCGCGACCGCATGATCAGCGGCACGGCGCGCACGCCGAGGGTCTTCAACGTTTCGCCGAGTCCGGCCAGGTACTGCTTCACCACGGGTCTCAGATACGCGTCGAACGCCGTGACGCAGAGCCGTTCATACTCGCGGAAGGTCGGGTCCACCTCGGACGAGAGCGACACGCTGATCTCGGGCGCCACGTCGCGGCAGATCTCTCGCGTCCGCCGCTCGTGCGCGGGGTTGACGAACGAGAACAGGTAGCACACGGCGATCGCCCGGACGCCCTGGTCCCGGAGGCTGCGCACGGCGGCGCGCACCTGCGCTTCATCGAGCGGCGTGAGGACGGCGCCGCGCGCGTCGAGTCGCTCGCGAATGCCGATGCGGCGCCGGCGGGGCGCCAGGAACGTCGGCGTCTCGACGTCCATGTCCATGTCGTACATCCGCGCACGCTTCATCCGTCCGAGCTCCAGCACGTCTTCGAAGCCCTCGGTGGTGATGATCGCGGTCACCGGCCCCTTCTGCTCGAGGACGGCGTTGGTGGCGACCGTCGTGCCGTGGATGAAGCGCTCGACACTGCTCGGCGCGGCATGCGCCAGCGCCAAGACGCGCTGCACGGCGATACCGATGCCCTCGAGCAAATCTTTCGGAGTGCTGGGGACCTTGGTGAGCACGAGGCGGCCGTCGTGGTCGAGGGCCACGATGTCGGTGAAGGTGCCGCCAATGTCGACGCCGATCTGCATCAGTTGCCTCTGCGCGCGCTACGTTACCACGGGGTGGCGTCCGTCACGGTTCCGCGCCAAACGCGAGCCAGAGCGTGCCGAGCCCGAGAAGCACCCGCCGTGCACGAAGACGAACGCGGGGCTGCCGCTGCCGCGCTCTTCGTAGGCGAGCGTGATTCCGTCGCGCGTGATCGTGGGCATGACGATTCTCCTCGGGGCGGGTGATAGCATTTGACGCTATCACCATGCGGGTCTACCATGCCCGCGATGGCCACGATCATTATCCGCAACCTCGACGACCTCGTGGCGGAGCGACTGCGTCTGCGCGCGCGGCTGAAGGGCGTGTCGGTCGAGGAGGAGGCTCGCCGGGTTCTCGATGAAGGCACGAAGCTTACCCGCGAGGAAATCGTCGCGCGCGCGGCTGCCATTCGCGCTGCCCAGAAGCCACACAAGACGAACGCCGCAGATCTGATCCGCGAAGACCGCGACCGGTGAGCCGCGCGAGGTTCCGCAGTGTCCGGAAAACCCCGGCGCAGGAAGTCGTCATCGACGCATCGACGGCGGTTCGCTGGTACGCGCCGGAGCCGGAATCACCGATCGCCTTGCGCCTTCTCGAGGGCGGATGGCGCCTCACCGCTCCCGATTTCATGGCCGCCGAAGCCGCGAACGCATTCTGGAAGAAGGTGCGGAAGGGCGACATGACGCGCGCCCTCATGGAAGAAGCCGTGGCGGCCTTGTTTCAGATCGGCATCGAGTGGGTGCCACTCAAGGCCGTGTTGCCCCGCGCAGCTCGGCTCTCGGTCGAACTTCGGCACCCCGTCTATGACTGTGTATATTTAGCGACAGCGCTGGCTCGTGGCATCCCCCTCGCGGCTGGAGACCGCCGCCTTCGGGACCTCGCGCGGCAGCTCGAGATCTCTTTGTATCCCACGACGCTGAAAAGAAAGGCATGACCCCGACCACCGCCATCACCCCGTCGAAGCTCATGGGCGCCGAGGTCAAGCGCAAGGAGGACCCGCGCCTGGTAGTGTCCTAAGTTGGGTAACAAATGAGCCCACCGGAGTCCTTGCAACCGCCAACGCCATTTCAACGGCTCACCGATTTCGTTCGGCGCGTCGTCGCCGTGCCCAAGGCCGAGGTTGACGAGCAGGCGAAGAAGTACCGGAAACGTCGTGATCGGAAGCGGCGTGAAGCGGGGACAACTAGGCCCCCACGATAACGGAGACGACACCGAAAGAGGGCTTAGACTCAAGATGCCGTTCCGCTTGGGCCGTCGGCGGCGTGGCTCATATTCGTATGGATCGACTTGTACTCTTCCAGCGCACGCTTATCCCAGCGCTCAGATATATGCTTGACCTTCGTCTTGAGGGTCTCAATGTGGGCCAGGACGTCGGGCTCGATATCACCTCCGGTAATTTCATAGCGACGCGCCGCCCAAGCAGCAATATCTGCGGCTTGCAGCGGGAAATATTCGCGCTTCGACTCCAGCCTTAACGACTTCAACCCATACGCCGCCCGCAAATCTGGATCGCCCTTAATATGCGCCGCCGCGTTTGCTACCTCGGTTTCGGCATTCACCAGCTTATTGCCGGTGTCCGCGCCGCTCTCGAACACAAAAGCGATATTATCGGTGATGCCATTTTCTCGACGCCATTGCGCGGCCTGATACAGACAGCGAAGAACACAGAACATATAGCGACTCACGGGTTCCCGCGTTCCCGATACCACTTCTTCGTAGTCTCGGATCACAACGCCGGTTGCGATGCCAACCCCACGATGACGTACGCGGTTCGCTATGATTCCGGTAAGGCCGCCGAATACCGCATGAGCATGCGCGTCGGTCCACCCGTCGAACGGAGTTTTGCCCTTCATCTGGGGCAGGTTTCTGGCGTGGAACTCTGTCATGTGAAACGGCATTAAGGCGGGGTCAATATGCGGCCGTAGAGGCCCAGGCCATTCTTTCTGGGGTTCTTCCGGGTTTGGAGTGGGTGGCCCCAGATATAGCGATCGACCGTCCGCGTGTCCCGGGGCCGGGCAGCGGGTGATGCCGCTCGCGGCGATCGACGGCGGCCCCGGCCTGTGCTGACACGGCAAAACGAGCGCAGCGAGGTGACCGAGCGCCCGGCAGGGCAGAGGGTCAGGCCGCAGGGTCACAGCGTCAACATGAGGGGAAACGAGGCCCTGGAACCAGGAACCCGACCACAGGATGTAGGGTTGACCCACACGAAACCCGGAAGACCCCTTTCTGGAAACGCTTCCAGTGAGCGCCAGACGAAATATACCCGCATACGACTAACATCCGGTCGTGCGCCTGCGTCCCGCTCTCGTCAAAGTAACCGGTAAGCCAACCCATTAACTCAGCGCCCGCTCCCCCTGGAAACAGGGCTTCTACCAACGCGGATAATGCGTCGGGGCGAGTCACCGCTCACCCCCAGACCCCGGCCCGTCACTGTCCGACCCCTCAGAGTCGCCGCCATCCCCATCCCCGCCAGAGTCGCCCGCAAGCGCCGGTGAGTCAAGTGAGTTGTTACCCTAAGTTGGCGGGCGGCCCTGGCCGGGGCGCTCTGCTCGGTGGCTGCCCGGCTACTTTGGCGTCACGGCTTCTTGCCTACGTTGATCAGTATCGCCTTGGGCGTTTTTCCAATCAATTCGGGATTGGTGTGTGGCGCGCACGGCACGCCCTCACGGGTGAGGGCCGAGGCCAAGGCTATTACTGCCGGTTTGGAGGCCTCATCGTCATTCGCGATGAGCGCGCCTACTCCGCTGTCGTATGCCGTGCCTGCTGTCAAGCCCGCTGCCTCTACCACAATGTCGCCTATCTGTGATGGTACTCGCTCCCAAGCAGCGGATTTCAGCAGCGCATCGATGATGCGTAGGAAGGCCATCGACTCGGGATCTGGGTATAGACTGAAGCTAAACTTTTGCCCGGCGAAGTTCTTTAGTGCGGCAATGATCCGGTCTTGCTGTTCCGGGGTCAATGTTCGAGGGTCTCGCAGCTTGGCCAGCTCTAGATTTGCTTCCGCTGCCCGCGCCTCTGCCTTCGCGGACGATTCGTTTGCCTTCGCGATGTCGAGGCGAAAGCCCTCCGCTTTAGTGTTCGCTTCCGCTGCACGTCGTCCGGCTTCTGCGGCAGAGAGTTTGGCCCTCTCTATTTCTTCGTTGGACTTGGCGAGACCTTCGTTGGCAAGCGCCGCATCCCTTCGTGCGGCGGCAATGTTCGCCTCGGAATCGGCGCGGATAGCGTCCTGGAGTTTATTGCCTGAGTGCCACACTAACCACGTGAGCACGGCAGCCAATACAAGGACGCCGATGTATGCGATGAACAGCCAGAAATGGAGACTCGCGGCTCTTTCGATGGCAGAGGCCGAGGAGCTAGAGGGCTGGATGGCCATTGCCGGAATCGCGTGCATTGTCGCGGTGGCGATCGTCGTTATCCGTGAGGCTCATCACCGTCGGCGCCGGCTCATCGCTTCCACCCGGCGTAAGTGTAACACAAAAATACCTCTTGACAAGGCCGAGTAGTTGTAATACACTAATTCCCATGGCAAACATCCTGAACGCCGACAAGCAGATCGCGGTTATCGGAGCCCTCGCGGAGGGGTCCAGCATCCTGGCGATTGAGCGCCTGACGGGCGTCCACCGCGACACGATCATGCGGCTCGGCGTGCGCGTGGGCGAAGGCTGCGCGAAGCTGATGGACCACAAGATGCGCGACCTTCCGTGCCAGCGGCTCCAGCTTGACGAGATTTGGGGCTTCATCGGCAAGAAGCAGCGCCACGTCCGCCCCAAGGATGACCCGCAGTTGGGCGACGTGTGGACGTTCTGCGCGATCGACGCCGAGACAAAGCTGGTGCCTGCGTTCAAGGTCGGAAAGCGGGACCATGACACGGCGGATGCGTTTGTCGCCGACTTGGCCAGCCGGATGCGGAACCGGGTTCAGATTTCGACGGATGCGCTCTCAGCCTACGTCGGGGCGATTGACGACGCGTTCGGCATCGACGTGGACTATGCGCAGGTCATCAAGACCTACGTGCAGGACGAAGGCAAGCACCCGGAGCGCAAGTACAGCGCGCCGCAGATCGTCACCACCGAGAAGCGCGCGGTCATGGGCAACCCCGACATGGGGCACGCCAGCACCAGCTACATCGAGCGCCTGAACGCGACGACGCGCCTGCACATGCGCCGCCTGACTCGGCTGAGGCACGCGTTTAGCAAGAAGCGGGAGAACGTCGAGGCTGCCGTGGCGCTCCACTTCGCTTACTACAATCTCGTGAAGCGGCACAGCACGATCCGGGTTACGCCGGCCATGGAAGCGGGGATCGAGCGTAGCTTCTGGAGCGTGGGCGATCTGGTCGAAGCGGCCACGGCATGACCTATCTGGAGGAATTGGGCGATGTCATCCGTCGGTTGCACGGCGCGGACGCCAAGCACGTCGAGAGCGTACCCGTGAAAGAGATGTTCCAGGGTAAGACAAGGGTAAGACAGTGTGGGAAGGGGTGGTGGAAGTCTTCGATCTGGTCGGGCACTCCGCAGCCAGCAGGGTATACGCCTGGAGCCACGAAACCGACGATCCCGACAAGCCACGGCGCCATGTGACGGTCCTGCATGGGCACCCGATCACGTCAGCCCGAGACGCCGTGAGAGCCGCCATCGTGCAGGAGTTCAGGAACCTTGAGCCGACCGAAGAAAACTAGGGGCGTAGGTCGTCCCAAGCTGCCGAAGGCGCACGCGAAGGCGCACATCGTGCCCGTCCGCTTCAACCCCGAGGCCCTACGGCGCATCGCGGCGGCGGCGAAGGCCAGCAATCAGACGGTATCCGCGTGGATACGGAGCACCCTGAATGCCGCCACGAACTAGCATCGGCACCAACTTAGGACACTACCCCGCGCCTGATCACCGGGTCTTCCATCTACGTCACCGACGTCGTGGACATTACCCCTCGTAGCCGCGGCACTTCACCGTAGAACGTGCCGTCCTTGAGCTTGTCATAGCGCGCTGCCCGCAACGCTTCTTCGACGTACTGCCTGATCATGCTCGCCTCCTATGGCCGTCACGGCTCCGCGCCAAACGCGAGCCAGAGCGTGGCGACCCCGAGAAGCAAGCACAGCGGCGAGTACAACCACGTATCCCACACCGCGAAGCTGGTACGCCTCACGGATTTGAAAAATCCCATCACGCCGAAATCTCCGATCGCCCGCAGCATGAAGACCGTGCCGAGCACCACGGCGGCCGACTGCGATATCCAGCTTGGAACGGACCGCAAGACCAGATCTGCCCTCGCCAGAACGACGATGGTAGCCGCAGCCAGAGCGGCAGCCACGGCCAGCGTCGCAGCCCGCGACGGCACGAATTTCTGCCGGCCGTCGATCTCCGGAACCGCGACGCCGGCACCCCAGGCGACACCACACGCCCAGGACACATGCAAGGCGGCGAGGACACCGAAGACCGCACCGAGCGCGACCCCGACAACGGTCTTCGACAGCATGGCTCCCGTCCCGGCCAATTCCGTTGGCATCATCGTCACGCGAAGTGACACGCCACGAGCCGGCCGGCCACCGAACGCAGCGCCGGCTCCTCGACAGCGCAGATCTCCTGCGCGAGCGGACAACGCGTCCTGAACCGACACCCGCTCGGCACGTCACGCGGATTCGGCGGCTCGCCCTCCAGCCTGAAGTCGCGGCTCACGCGCGGCCCGTCGATGCGCGGCACGGCCGCGAGGAGCGCCTGCGTGTACGGATGCCGCGGCTGCTCGAAGACGCGGTTCGTCTCGCCGAGCTCGACGATCTTGCCGAGATACATCACCGCCAGGCGCTGACACATCGTGCGCACCACGGCGAGATCGTGCGAGATGAAGAGGTACGTGAGCGAGAACGTCTGCTGGAGCCCCCGCAACAGCTTCAGCACACTGGCCTGGACCGATACGTCAAGCCCGGACGTGGGCTCGTCGAGGATGATCATCCGCGGTCGTAGCGTGAGGATTCGCGCGAGGCCGACGCGCCGCTGCTGGCCACCGCTCAGCTCGTGCGGGTAGAGATCGAGGTGCGCGTCGGGAAGACCGACGGCGCGCAAGATCGTCTGCACCTCGGCGTCGCGCTCGGCCCGCGACAGCGTCGTGTGGATCTTGAGAGGCTCGTGCAGGAGCGACTTGACCTTCCAGCGCGGATCGAGCGAGGCGCCGGGATCCTGATACACGTACTGGAGATCCTTGGCCACGCGCCGCCGCTGGCCTCGCGGCAAGTGACCGATCTCACGACCGAGAAACCGGATCTCGCCCGCGGTCGGCGCGTAGATGCCGATCACCGTTTTCCCGAGCGTCGACTTCCCGCAGCCGCTCTCGCCCACGAGCCCCAGCGCCTCGCCCGGCTGCACCGCGAGCGAGACCCCGTCGACGGCGCGCAGCGCTGCGACGCGCCGCCCGAACGCGCCGCGGACGGGAAAGTGGCGGACCAGGTCGGTGACCTCGAGCAGCGGCGCCGGCCGGGATGGCGCGGCAACCGTCACGCGTTCACCTTCAGCGGCGCGTCGACCGGGTGGTGGCAACGCGCGCGGTGCTGCCCTGCGAAACCCTGCGACTCCGGCCGGGCGATGCGGCATGCCTCCGTCGCGTAATCGCAGCGTGGATGGAAGCGGCAGCCGGACGGTGGATCGATCAAGCTCGGCACCTCACCGCGGATGTCGCGAATCTCGGCGCCGGGACTCGGCACGCTCTCGAGAAGCGCCCGCGTGTACGGATGCGCGGGCCGGCGGAAGAAGACGTCGGCCGGTGCCGATTCCATCTCCTGCCCCGCGTACATGACGACGATGCGATCGCAGATCTCGTGCGCGGTCCCGAGGTCGTGGGTCGTGAACAGGACCGACACACCGCGGTCCTTCACCAGCTCGGCGAGCAGTCTCAAGATTTGCGCCTGGATCGTGACGTCGAGTGACGTCGTCGGCTCGTCGGCAATGATCAGGTCGGGACGCGGCAAGAGCGCCATCGCGATCATCAGGCGCTGTCGCTGGCCCCCCGAGAATTCGTGCGGCAGGCGCGAGAGCGCGCGCTCGGGCTCCGGGATGCGGGCCGCGCGCAGCAGCGCCAGCACGGCGTCGCGGTCCTCGCGGTACCGGCCGCGCGGATAGCCGCGCAGCAGCGCTGGCCAGTGCCGGGCTCGCCTCGGCCCAGTGCCATCGCGCAGGCGTGGCGATTTCCACTTCATCAAGTCCATGACCTGCGTCCCGACGGTGAAGACGGGATTGAACGAGCTGAACGGGTCTTGAGGGATGAACGTGATGGCCTTCCCACGCACCTGATCGTTGATGACAAGAGCGTCTTCGCGGAGCAAGTCTCGTCCCTTGAAGCCGATCTCGCCTGCGCGGATGCGCGCGGCTGGCGGCAGAATGCCGAGGATCGCGCGCGCGAGCGTCGTCTTCCCGCAGCCGCTTTCGCCGACGAGCCCGACCACTTCACCTGGCGCGATGTCGAGGCTGATGCGGTCCAGCACGCGCGCGATACCCTGGTCAGTGACGAACTCGACTTCGAGCCCTCGCACGGACAGCAGCTCGTCGCCTCCGGGCCCGCCGGGCTCACGCATCCTGAGGGCTCCGCGCGCGCCGGATACGCGGGTCCAGCACGTCGCGTAAGCCGTCCCCGAGCAGGTTGAAGCCCATCACCGTGAGAAAGATCGCGAGTCCTGGCGCGGTCGCATACCACCAGGCGTCGGGCAGGAATTCGCGTGACTCGGCGATCGTTCGACCCCACTCCGGCGTCGGCGGCGGCGGGCCGAGCCCGAGGAAGCCGAGCGCGGCCGCGGTGAGAATCGTGAAGCCCATCCCGATCGACGCGCGCACGATGATCGGCGAGGCGATGTTCGGCAAGACGTGGAGCACGATGAGCCGCAATGGCGACGCGCCAAGCGCCTGGGTCGACTCCACGAAGACTTCCTTCTCCAGCGCCCGCGTCTCCGCGTACACGATGCGCGCGAACCACGGCCAGTAGGTCACCGACAACGCGAGGATCACGTTCGGCAGCGACGGGCCGAGCGTCTGCGCGATCGCGATGGCGAGCACGACCTGCGGCACCGCGAGAAAGATGTCCGAGACGCGCATCAGCAGATCGCTGACCCAGGTGTGGTAATAGCCGGCAACGAGACCGATCGGAACGCCGATGATGAGCGAGGCCCCGACGGCAATGACGCCGATCAGAATCGTGATTCGAGCGCCGAACAGCAGCCGGCTGTAGACGTCGCTGCCCATGCGGTCGGTGCCCAGCCAGTGATCGGCGCTCGGCGCTTGCAACCGCTTCGCCGGATGGAGATCGAACACGTCGTCAGGATGAGTGGCAAGCACCGGAGCCAGCATCGCGCACGCGACGAGACCAAGAATCAGCGTGAGGCCGATCAGCGCCGCGCGATCGCGCGCGAGCCTCGACAGCACGAACCAGACGGCATTCACGGGCGAATGGTACCCGATCTCGAGCCGGCTTGAGCGGACCTGGCGCAGCTCGAGCAGCGCCACGGGTTTCCCGGGGCGCTTGCGAGCGCTGGGGGTTTGGGGGCCATTTCGGGGCCCCCAAGCAAAAGGTAGACTGCACGCATGCTCGACTTCACCGGCCATGTCGTTCTCGTCACCGGAGCGGGCGCCGGGATCGGCTTCGGCATCGCGCAGGCATTCCACGCCGCGGGCGCGCGAGTGGCGCTCGGCGACTTCCGCGGTGAGGCGCTCGAGCGCGCGCGAGGGAAGCTCACTGGCGACGTCTTCACGCAGGTGATGGACGTGCGGGATGAAGAGTCCGTGGACGACTTCGTCGGCGCAGCCGAGCGAGCACTCGGGCCGGCGCAGATTGCCGTCGCCAATGCCGGAATCTACCCGAACAGAGCCGTGCTCGACATGACGGTCGACGAGTGGGACCGCGTGATGGAAACGAACGTCCGCGGTGTCTTTCCCACGTGCCGGGCGGCGGCGCGCCGCATGGTGAGCCATGGTGCCGGCGGCAAGATCATCACGCTCGCCTCCGGTGCGGCCCAGAGCGGGCGCCGCGGCGCCGCGCACTACTGCGCGTCGAAGGCCGGCGTCGTGATGTTCACCAAAGTGCTGGCGATGGAGCTGGCCGAGCACCGCATCACAGTCAATGCGATCGCGCCCGGGCTCGTCAGCGTCGAGGACGGGACCAGCACGCTGTCCGAAGAGTATGTGCGTACGCTCGTCAGCACCATCCCACTCGGACGAGTCGGTACGCCGGACGACATCGCACGCGCCGCGCTATTTCTCGCCTCACCGCTGGCCGAGTGGGTCACCGGCTCGGTGCTCTCGGTCGACGGCGGCTCGTCGACCGGCCGGACGTGGCTGCCGTTTAGTTAAGCGGGGG
This sequence comes from Methylomirabilia bacterium, assembly GCA_041490825.1. GTDB lineage: Bacteria > Methylomirabilota > Methylomirabilia > Rokubacteriales > CSP1-6 > JBGPTW01. The sequence continues at coordinate 15,059 of JBGPTW010000085.1, forward strand.
CTCGAGGCGGTAGCTAGCTGGGGGCCGAGGCGGACGCCGGGTTTCCCGGCGGCCGACGAGCGTGTGGGGGTCTGGGGGCCATTTCGGGGCCCCCGGCTTCAAACCACCAGGTCGGCTAGGAGCGCCCCAGAACGGCCGCGCCGTGAGGCGACGTCGCAGTCAGCGAAGGATGCCGCTCGCAGCGAACGTGACGTCGGGGAACGCTTCGATCGTGAGTATGTCGTCGCGGTGAACGCGATGCATGGTCCGATAGCCGTCGGCCGCCGGACCGCGGTGCACCTCGATCGTCGAGGTCGTCAGGTCCACCAGCCAGACCTCGCGAATGCCGGCGCGCGCGTAGACGAGGATCTTCGCGCGCTCGCGCTCGACCCTGCTGTCGGCGATCTCGACGATCAGAAAGATATCGGCCGGCGTCGGATGGCTGTGGAAGTATTCGCGTGTCTCACAGACTGTAAGGTCAGGCTGCGGCTCCGTGTCCGCGGTGAGACGGACGGGATTTTGAACCCTCACCCTCGCGCGATTCGCGAGCCGGCTCCTGAGGACGTCTGCGGTCACATCGACGGTCGCAGCGTGACGGACTCCGATCGGCGTCATCTCGATGAGATCTCCCTCGATCAGCTCCACCCGATCGTCTTCGGTCAAGATCCCGGCCTCGGCGAGCTTGTAATACTCGTCGACGCTGAAGCGGCGTCGGGGAAGGACGGAATCAGCCGCGCCCGCCGTCGTCATTGCCATGCCGATAGTCTACGCCGGCCGGGGGCTCGCGCCGCATGCCGGCTGGCGAGCGCGCGTGGTCGCCCACGGCGTGCCGCAGGTCGAGGCGCCGGTGGCCGCGAGCGCGTCCGCCAACGCGAATGACGACCCGGCGGCCGCGCCGAACTCGCGTCACTGGGCGTGGACTGATCTGATGAGGCGCGCGTTGGCCATCCCGAAAGCGTTCGAGAAAGCGTATGACGACATCGATTCGGTGGTGTACGCCCATATCCAGAAACACCGGCCCCTGCAGGAACAGCCCACGGACATCCTTGAGCCGCCGGGGCCGAATTCGGGGTAAAGAGCGCAGCGCGGTTCGCATTCATACCATCCGTTCGCGCGGATCGATGAACGTCTGCGCCACATCCACGAGCACGTTCACGACGATGAAGATGACGCCGGCCCACACCGTGAAGCCCATCACCGCGTTGTAGTCGGACCGGATGATCGAGTTGACCGCGTAGGTCCCGATGCCCGGCCAGTCGAACACGGTCTCGGTGACGACGGCGCCCGCCAGCAGAATGCCGAAGAGCAGGCCGATCTGGGTGACGGTGGACGTGAGCGCGTTGCGCAGAATGTACTTCCAGACGATCACGGAGCTCGGCAGGCCCATCGCCCGCTCGTAGAGAACGAAGTTCGACTGCATGACGTCGAGCACCCCGGCGCGCGTGAAGCGGACGAGCGTGGCGAGCGCCGGGAACGCCAGCGTCACCGCCGGAAGCGCCAGATACCTGAGGGCCGTGGCGAACGCCGGCCAATCCCAGGCCAGCACCGCGTCGACGAGGAAGAGACCGGTCACGCCGCGCGGGGGAAAGCCCTGCAGCCGTCCGTTGAGCGGCGTCCAGCCGAGACGCATGGCGAAGAGAAGCTGCAGCATGATGCCGAGCCAGAAGCTGGCGATCGCCAGGCCGGACACGGTCAGCACGCGCATCGCGTGGTCGAGAAACGAGTTGCGCCAGAGCGCCGACACGACGCCGAGCGGAATCCCCACGACGACCGACATCACCATCGCGACCAGGGTCAGCTCGATCGTGGCCGGAAGCCGCTGCGCCAGGTCGTCAGCAATCGACCGCGTGGTGTAGAGACTCGTCCCCATGTCGCCGCGCGCGAGCCGCGCGACGTAGTCGACGAACTGTACGACCAGCGGCCGATCGTAGCCGAGCTGATGTCGGAGCGCCGCGACCTGCGCCGGCGTCGCCGTCTCGCCCGCGAGCAGCGCGACGGGGTCGGCCGGAATGACGTGCGAGATCACGAACGTGACGGCCAGGAGCCCGAGCAGCGTGGGAACGAACCACGCGACCCGGTGGAGCAGGAGCGCCAGCAGCCTCAACTACTTCGCGTAATACACCCAGCGCATCTCCTGCCCGTTGCCGATCGGGCTGAAGCGGATGCCTTCCAGATTCTTCGCCCACGGCCCGAAGTACTTCGTGTTGTAGATCCACACGCCCCCGGCGTCGTCGACGACGATGCGCGCCGCGTCCTGGTAGGCCTTCTCGCGGACCTTGCGATCCGTCGAGCGGAGCGCCACGTCGAGCAGCTCGTCGACTTTCGGGTTCTTGTAGAAGCTCGACGCCTTGAACGTGCCCCACTGCCCGGAATGGAACATCTCGCCGATCCAGTTGTTCGGATCGGCGTAGTAGGTGCTGATCCAGTAGACGACGAGGTCGGGCGACGTCTCGGGCTTCTTCATCCGCTCGACCATGGTCGGCCACAGCTCACCGACGAGCTTCGTCTCGACGCCGATCTTCCGCAGCCCGTTCGCCATCACCGTGGCGGCCTGCTCGGTCTGGCTGAACCCGTTGAGGTAGCCGACCGTCAACGGCCGATCCACCTTGGCCTTGGCCTCCCCGAGCTCCTGCTTGGCCTTGTCGACGTTGTACGTGTAGCCCTTCACGTCCTTCGGAACGCCCCAGAGATTGTTCGGGATCGGCACGGGGTTGCGCTCGACCGAGCCGCCCAGGATGTCCTTGTTGAACCCGTCGTAGTCGAAGGCGTAGCTGATCGCGCGGCGGACGTGCACGTCGCTCATCGGCGCCCGCTGGTTGTTGATCTGGAACATCATGATGCGCATCGATTCCTGCTCGACGATCTTGACGTTCGGCGCCTCGCGCAGGCGCTTGACCTGATCGAGCGGCAGGTAGCCGCCGGTGCCCTGGTAGTCGCCCTTGATCATGCCGAGCACGCGGGTGTTGTCTTCCTTGACGTGACGGAACTCGATCTCGTCGATGTACTTCGGTCCCCACGGGATGAAGTGCCCCGGGAAACGCTTGGCGATGAATCCGAGGGCGGGGTCGTAGCGCGTGAGCGCGTAGGAGCCGGAGCCCGCGTCGTTGCTGGTCAGCCACGCCGCGCCCCAGTCGTTGTCCTTCTCGTGCTTCTTGAGCAGCGCCGAGCTCACGACGTGGACTTCGGGCACGACCGCCATGAAGATCGACGCCGGCTTGGCCAGCGAGAACTGGACCGTGTACTTGTCCACGGCTTTCGTCGCACCCGGCGCCACCATCGTCGCGAGGAGCGAGGCGGCGCCCTTCTTCAGCGCGAGGATGCGCTCCATGCTGTAGCGCACGTCTTCTGCCGTGATCTCGGTGCCGTCGTGGAACTTGGCGCCCTTCCGTAGCTTGAACGTGTACGTCAGGCCATCCTGCGAGACCGTGTGGCTCTCGGCCAGCCACGGATGGAGGACCGGCGGATTGTCGAGCCACCGGTAGAGGCCGTCGTAGAGATTCAACCGCACGGCCACGCGCCCCACGTCGAACGCGGCGTGCGGATCCATCGTGTCGTACGGACTCTCGTTCGAGAAGACGAACCGGGTCTCCGCCGTCGCCGGGCCGACGCCGGCCGCGACCGCCACTGCCAGCAGCATCGCGACTCCCCACGCGCGCGCGTATCTCATGTCCACCCTCCCGAAAATCTTCGGTTCACGTCCGGTCGTTCGAGTGCCGACGTCCGCTGGCCGTTGCGATAGCCGGGATGATACTCACCGCGCCCCAGGCAGGCAAGGAGCATCGCAGATCACGGAGCATGCGGATCGCCGACGTAGCCGCGCGGCCAGGGCCATCCATACCCCCACCGCCAGTAGACCGGCAGCCACGGGTTCCCGAAGACACGCACGACGGAATACATGAGCCCGGCGATCCTCGGCCCGCCATTGTCAACGATGCAGGCGCGGAGCTGCTCGTCGGCGCGCGCGCGATCCCTGGCGCTTCCGCCGCACCAGTAGATCTCGTCGTGCGCCACGCAGCACGACTGCCACGTGCCGTCGGGCGACAATGTACAGCCGTCGGTGGTGAACCCGTACGGAGGCGCCTGCCCGGTGCGCTGCACGCACGCGTCCTTCGCCTGCCGGGCCCAGCGCTCGAGCTCGGCGGCGTCGTGCCCGCCGATGGTGCTCGCGGTCGGCACGCACCCGGCGCTCATCAACGCCATGGCCAGAACTGCAACGGCTGTGTGCTGCGGCATGATCCAGCTCGGCTCTACTGGACCACGCCGCCGATGTCAAGGCGATCTCGCGGGCCGGTGCTAGAATCCGGGCACGATCAGGAGGCCGCAGATGAGAGCGACGGCAGCCGTGCTCTACGAGGTGAAGAAACCTCTGGTGGTCGAGGACGTCGAGGTGCTAGAGCCCGGGCCACACGATCTCTACATGAGCGGAAAGTACCGTCTCGATGAGCTGATCACCCGCCGCGTGCCGCTCACCGATCTCAACCTCGCGTTCGATCTGATGCTGAAGGGCGAGGTCAAGCGCAGCGTGGTGGTGTACGAGTGATGGGCCCGGCCATGCACTTCGGGATCTTCATCGAGGAGGCGCGCCGCGGGAGCACCGCGCCCGAATGGTTCCAGGAAACCTTCGACCTCGTGGACGCGGCCGAGAGCTGGGGACTCGACGGCGTCTGGCTCGGCGAGATCCACTTCAATCCCATTCGCTCGGTGCTGTCGTCGCCGATGGCGCTGGCGAGCTTCATCGCCGCGCGCACGCGGCGGGTGCGAATCGGGACGGCCATCACGGTCCTCCCGCTGGGCAACCCGCTGCGGATCGCCGAAGACGTGGCGACCGTGGATCATCTCAGCCAGGGCCGCTTCGATTTCGGCATCGGTCGCAGCGGCTCACCGCGCGCGTACGACGCGCTCGGCATTCCGTATGCCGAGAGCCAGGCGCGCTTTGCCGAGACGCTCGAGATCCTCCGCGAGGCCTGGAAAGGCGAGCGGTTCAGCTATCAAGGCAAGTTCTTTCGGTTCCAGAACGTGATGGTGGGGCCGCGCCCCTATCAGCTTCCTCACCCGCCGATGCGGATGGCGGCGAATTCTCCGGAGACGTTCACCTTCGTCGGCCGCGCCGGGTTACCGCTGTTCGTCGGCCTCCGCGATCACGGCATTCCCGAGCTTCACACGCATCTGAAGACGTACCGCACGGCCTGGCGGGAAGCCGGTCACCCGGGAGAAGGTGACGTGTGCCTTCGCATGCCGATCTACGCCGGGGACACCGAGAAGACCGCCGTCGAAGAGCCGTACGAGAACATCACGTACTTCTTCCGCCGCCATGCCGATCTCACCCGGTCGGGGCTCGGGCGCGCCGACACGGGGCCTGGCAACCGCCGCCAGGCCAAGGTCGAGCAGCTCGACCATCTGACCTACGAGGAGATCTTGCAGACGCGCGTCGTGTTCGGCACCGCCGCGAGCCTGATCGATCGCGTAAGGCAGTTGCGCGACGAGCTCGGGCTGACCGGTCTCGTGGCCGAGCTCAACCCCGGGGGGCTCCTGCCGGTCGAGCCGATGAAGCGCACGCTGCGCATCCTGACGCACGAGGTGATGCCCGCGTTCAGGTGACGATCGACATCCTCCCGGTAGCGCCCAATGCAGACGGCCATATCGGCAGGCGATGTGGATCCGGTGGGTTTCACTTTCCTGGGTGGTCTATCACGTAGTGCTTCAGCTGCTCCATGCTACCCTTACCTCGTGTAAGGAAATTTGCGGGAGGTAAGGCATGCCGACCTCGACGCTGACGAGCAAAGGGCAAATCACGATCCCGAAGCCTGTCCGTGACTTCCTCCGGGTCAGACCCGGTGACCGGCTGGACTTCGTCATCGGCGACGACGGTCGCGTGCTCGTGCGGGCCGGGACGGCCAGTGCGCGAGAGTTGAGGGGACTTCTCCGAAGACGCGGCCGCAAGCCGGTGAGCCTCGCGGCCATGGAGGCCGCGATCGCCCGACACCATCGGTCGCGGCCGTGATCGGGCTGGACACCAACGTCCTCGTCCGCTACCTGACACAGGACGACCCGACGCAAACCCGGCGCGCCAATGCGCTCATCAATGGCGTGCTCGATCGTAGCGACCGCTGTGCCATCAACGTCGTCGTGCTCTGCGAGCTGGTCTGGGTTCTCGGTGACGCGTACGGATTGGATCGCGCGACCATCGCCTCGACGCTCGAGCAACTGCTCGACACGGCCGAGTTCGTCATCGAAGAGAGAGACATCGCGTATCACGCCCTCTCCGATTACCGTCGGGGCCCTGGCGATTTTGCCGATTACGTCATCGGTCGGGGAAACCGGCACGCCGGCTGTGACGAGACGGCCACGTTCGACCGTGCGCTTCGCGGCAGCGATCTCTTTCGCGTCATCTGAGACGTCCGCGGCCTTCGGTCATCGCCAGAGCAGTGCAGGCGCTCGGTCAAGTCACAGTCCCCGCCAGTAGCGACGTCCTTCGAGACGCACGATCCGCCCGAACCCCGGCGCCGGAAAATGTCCGGCGGCCACCAGGATCTCGTCGCGCTCCAGACGTTCGATCAAGGCTCGTCGCGTCTGACGTGTCAGCTCCGGGTCCATGTCGGCCCGTGACACCCAGTCCGGCTCGTGAATCTGCACCGGGTTGTGCGCCGCATCCCCCAGCACCAGCGCGCGCTCTCCGTTCGACGTGATCAGGATGCTGACGTGGCCCGGCGTGTGACCGGGCGTCGGCACGGCCGTCAGCTCACGCGTGATGCTGTGCTCTCCGTGCATCAGCTCCACCAGACCGAGCTGTTCGAGCGGCCAGACACAGCTCGGCGCATTGGGAAATCGCGCAGGCTGCACGTCGGGCCGGTGGCACGTCTCCCAGTCCTTGGCGCTCATCCAGTAGCGAGCCTTCGGAAACGTCGGCACGTACGTGCCGCCCGTGGACGTCAAGTTCCATCCGACGTGATCGCGGTGCAGATGCGTCATCACCACCATGTCCACTTCATCCGGTCGCACGCCGTTGACTTCGAAGTCGTGCAGGAGCTCGCCCCACGGCGTGTCCGGCGCATCCGCCGGCTTGGGGCCGAGCCCGGTGTCTACGAGGATCGTGCGCCCGTTGGCCCTGATCAGATAGGAACCGAGGTTGAAGCGCACCTTGTGGTCGTGGAGGTGAGACTCGTACGGCTGCCAGTTGTCGTCCGGAATGGTCGGGAAGAAGTTGCAGAGATCGAACTCCAGCGTGCCGTCGGACAGCGCCATGATCTCCACGTTGCCGACGCGAACGATGTTGCTCTTCTTCGCCATGTGGCGCTCCTTTTGTAGCGATGGCCGCGAGGCTGGAACCATCGCGGGTGGCCGCTTCACAGAACGTTGCGCGGTCTGCCGGTCGCGCCCTCCGCGAAGCGCGAGAAGCGAAAGCCCGCGATGTCGAGCGAGGCCTTGCCGTCCACGACCAGCTCCGACACGAGCCGTCCGGCGATCGGGCCCATCGCAAACCCGTGGCCGCTGAACCCGGTGGCGAACACGAAACCGCGGAGCGCCGGCGCTTCCCCGAGCACGGGCACCATATCGGGCGTCGCGTCGATGTACCCGGCCCAGCTCGTCGCGATGCCGAGCGGGGGTAACGACGGCAGCACGCGCTGGAGCTCGGCGAGACCGCGCACGACTTTCGCCGGATTGGGCATCGGGTCGATCCCGCGATCCCACGTGAGCGGATCTCGCCGCGCGGCTGAACCCGGCAGCGCCGCCACCACGCTCCGCACGAGCGGCCGTCCGACGTGGAACCGGAACATCGCCTTGTTCTTCCAGAAATTCGGCAGGAAGAACCGGATCTGCCTCAGCGAATCGAGCGTGACGTCGTGATCGAGCGCGCCGCCGGCCGCGAAGTTGAAGCTGCCGTCTTTCCGCTGCCGGAACGCGACGCCGGGGCCCCACACCGCGCACGGCGTGATGGGCGGCGCCACGGTCGTGCGTGCGACGGTGCCACGCACCCAGCGCTGCGGTAGACGGAGGCCAAGCGTGCGCGCCAGGCGCCACGACCACGCGCCCGCCGCGCAGATGACCCACGGCGTGCGAATCTCGCCGCGCTCGGTGATCACCGCGCTGACCGCGCCGTCTCGCGTGACCACGTTCTGCACGGCGCACGCGAAGTGGAGGACTGCGCCGCGTGCCGTCGCCGCGCGCGCGAACGCGTCCGTGGTCTTTTCCGGATCCGCCTGCCCATCGCTCGGCGTGTACATGCCGCCGGCCCACGGCCCACCCAGGCCGGGCACGACGGTCGACAGCTCCTCGGCGCGAAGCAACCAGGTCTCGAGACCGAACTGGCGCGCGACGGGCAACCATTCCTCGAAGCGCGACATCCGCGCCGCGTCGGCCGCGAGCGCAAGGTTCCCACCCTGCACCCACTCGATGTCCGCGCCGAGCTCGTCCTCGAGCCCGCGCCAGATGCGATTCGACTCCATCATGAGCGGCAGCTCGAGGGGATCGCGACCTTGCTGGCGCACGAGACCCCAGTTCTTGCGCGACTGCTCGCCGGGAACACGACCCCGCTCCAGGACGACGGCGCGCACGCCACGCCGCGCGAGGTAATACGCGGTCGCGCAGCCGACGATCCCCGCGCCGACGATGACGACGTCGGCCTCGCGTGGCAACGGGTCAGAGCTGACGGTGGGCACGGGGGAAGGCTAGGCGTCGCGACGGCCATGGTCAAGCGATGACGACTCCCGTGCCGGACTTGCCGGTTTGGTCGAGACGTGGTGGACTAAGCGGGCTCGCGCGCGGCATCGAGGCCGCGACGTTCACGCCGACAGGGAGGATCGCATGCTGGGGGTCGTCGCGACATTAAAGGTCAAGCCGGGCATGGAGCGCGAGTTCGAGACGGTGGCCAAGGAGCTGGTGGCGAAGGTGAACGCCAACGAGCCCGGCTGCAAGCTCTACGCGCTGCATCACACCGACACGCCGGGCACCTACGTGTTCATGGAACGCTACGTGGACCAGGCCGCCGTGGACGCGCACCGCGCCACGGATTACTTCAAGGCGCTCGGTCGCAAGATGGGCGAGTACATGGACGGACGGCCCGACGTGCTGCGGCTCCGCGAAGTGGAGTAGGCCGCATGCATGCCACGGCCGACCGCTGGCGTCGACTCACCGGCGCCATCGTGAAGTCCGGCGGTAGCGCCGACGCCGAGGCAAGCCTGGTCGCCGAGCACCTCGTCCTGGCCAACCTCTCGGGTCACGACAGTCACGGTGTCGGGATGATCCCCGCGTACGTTCGCCATCTCCAGATGGGCCTCGTCGTGCCGAACACACACGCGAAGGTCGTGAAGAACGAGGGCGCGACGCTCATGTTCGACGGCGGGCGCGGGTACGGCCGCTGCGTCGCGGGTGAAGCGATGGCCGCCGCCATCGACCGTTGCCGGCAGACCGGCGTGGTCGCCATGACGCTGGCCAACTCGCACCACATCGGTCGGGTCGGCGCCTACGGCGAGCTCGCCACGGCGGCGGGGCTCGTCTCGCTCCACTTTGTCAACGTCACCGACCACCGCCCGCTGGTGGCGCCGTTCCGTGGAACCGATGCGCGATTCGTCACCAACCCGGTGTGCATCGCGCTGCCTGGCACGGATCGGCAGCCGCCGCTGCTGCTCGACATGGCGACGAGCGCCGTCGCGATGGGCAAGGTGCGCGTCGCGAAGAACGAAGGTCACCTGGTGCCCGAGGGCATCCTGATCGATCCCAAGGGCCAGCCGACGCGCGATCCCAACGTCATGTACAGCGAGCCGCACGGCGCGCTGCGGCCGTTCGGCGGTCACAAGGGTTACGCGCTCGCGGTCGTCACGGAGCTGCTCGCTGGCGCGCTCACCGGCGGCCCGACCATCCAGCCCGGAAATCCGCGGCTGGGCGGCACGGTCAACAACATGTTCACCGTGCTCATCGATCCCGCGCGGCTCGCAGGCGTCGACTGGTTCCGGCGCGAAGTCGACGGGTTCGTCGATTACGTGAAGGCATCGCCGCCGGCTGATCCGAACGAACCGGTGCTCGTGCCGGGAGATCCGGAACGGATGGCTCGTGAAGCACGGGCGCGCACAGGCATCGAGATCGACGCGACGACGTGGGAAGAGATCCTTCAGGCGGGCGAGAAGGTGGGAATCGCACGCGCCGAAGCCGGAGCGCTGCTGAAATGAGCTCCGGCCGCGGATAGTGTCTCAGTTTGACAAGAAGGTGGACAACCACAACGCGGCGGTCGCGCTCTACTTCATGCACTACAATTTCGCTCGTCTTCACAAGACGCTGCGGGTCACGCCAGCGATGGAGGCGGGTGTGGCGGACCAGGTGCGGGAGCTTGAGGAAATCGCGTCGCTCGCAAGCTAGCCCGGATTATTCGTGAACGACCGACGCGCGCGCCGGCCGGTGACCCGGCGGGAGACGGGCAGCCGGGGTCCTCTGACCACAGGCGCCTTCGCCCCGATCATCGCCGTCCGGTTCCCAATCGTCCCGACTGTGTCGGCGCCACGCGTGGCGGGAATGGCTCCCCCGGACCCCGGCTGCCCATCTCCCGCCGGGTCACCGGCTGACCCTGGTACAGGCGTTCATGAACCATGCGCGCGGACCATCGACGAACGACCGAGGTCGGGGACAGCGTGTCGTCGCGGGCCGGCCGGGTCGGTGGGGGGCCGGCGGACCCGTTCCCGGAGCGTCCTATCGAGGG
>JBGPTW010000086.1:0-25706 GCA_041490825.1 Methylomirabilia bacterium
AGCCATTCCCGCCTCGCGAGGCAACGACACAGCGGTGACGAATGGGAACGGCTCGGCGATGATCGGGGCGAAGACGCCTGTGGTCAGAGGACCCCGGCTGCCCATCTCCCGCCGCCGGGTCACCGGCCGGCGCGCGCGTCGTTCGTTCATGAATGATCCTCGCTACCCGCCTTCCTCGAGCTCGAGTCTGACACGGCGATCGCCCAAACGCCCCTTCAGCCGTACCTCCGTCACACCTCGCGCGGCAAGATTGCCGACGAGATCGAGCATCTGGCGCGGGTCCGTGAACGCGAGACCTTCGAGCTTCACCTCGGCGTGACCGGATCGGCTCTTCTCGACCTTGGCCGAGAACGGCGCGCTTTCGACGGCTCCGCTGAACGTCACCTGCGATCCGGACGGAAGCGCCGCTGCGTCCTCGATGAGGCGCAACAGATCCGGCGTCTCGGCCGCGCGGACGACCATGCGCTCGAACGCGACGTCGAGTGGTTTCCATCCGTAGAACCGCAGCGCGGTGCGGGCGTCCGTCGGATTGGCTCCTGCCATCTTCATCGTGGTCGAAGCGTCGGCCGCTCCGAGAGCGGCGACGACGACCAGAAGCGCGACCGCGCCGATCCGCCTCACGGGGCGCTCTTCGCGCAGCGGAAGCCGATCTTGTCGCCGCGTTCGTCCGCGTCCTGACTGCGCCGGCGGGCTACGTTGAGATCCTTCGGCTCATCGTCCCACGAGCCACCGCGGCCGAGCTCTTCGAGGGAGAGCCAGTCCTTGCCGGCGAACGCCTCCCCCTGGAGCCCCCGCAGCAAGGCTTCCGTGAAGACGCCGTGCCCGGCGCGCTCCTGCGCCTCATCCTGCTGGCGCCCGGCGGTCAGGATCTGGATCGCGGGTTTCCTGACCATCTCCTCGAAGAGGTCGTCGCTGATCGAGCGATTGAAGACAGCGAAGCCCGAGTAGCAGGCGTCCACGATGTAGAGGATAACGTAGTGCAGCCGCTTCGTTCCAGGCGAATGGTCCGCGGCCGCGAGACGAACGAAACGCGGGGCCGGTGATGACCCCGCGTTTTCAGTGGTGGACGATACTGGACTTGAACCAGTGACCTCTGGCATGTGAGGCCAGCGCTCTGCCAACTGAGCTAATCGTCCGTGCCTGAGACGTTACCGACTTGGAACGCGCGCGTCAACCCCGGGCGCGGGCAGCGAGTCGCATCCCTACCCCGGGCTGCTACGATGAAGTCGCCAATGCGCATCCTCATCCTGACCGCGAGCTATGGCTCCGGTCACAACGAAGCGGCCCGCAGCCTCGCGGCGGCGTTCGAGCGCGAGGGCGCCGAGACGCTGGTCATCGACCATTTCCGGGCGCTGGTGGATCCGCGCTTCGAGCGCGCCAGCCGTGCGCTCTACTACACGATGCTGCGACGCGCCCCGCTCGTGTGGGGCATGGCCTACGCCCTCGGCGACTGGATGTCCAGCGACTCGCGGTTGAGCTTCGGAGTGACGCGCCTCGGCACCGAGCGACTCGTGCGCGTGCTCGAGACGCTGGCCCCCGACGCGGTCGTGACCGTTCACGCGACACCGGCGGTCGTCATGTCGAGGCTGCGCGAGCTCGGGCAACCTGTGCCGCCTCACACCACGGTCGTCACCGACTTCGTGGCGCACAGTCAATGGATCGCGCCCCACATCGATCGCTATTGCGTCGCCGCCGAGGAGGTGAAGCACGAGTTCATCGCGCGCGGCATTCCGGCCGAGCGCATCATGGTGACTGGCGTACCGTTGCGCGCGGAGTTCGAGCAGCCTGTCAGCCAGCAAGAAGCGCGGCTCGCCTTCGGACTGTCGGGGCGGACGCCGGTGGTGCTCGCCATGGCCGGCTCCAATGGCAGGTTCGGGCGGCTGCCTGCCACTGTCCGGGCGCTCAAACGCGTGCCGTCACCGCTGCAAGCGGTCGTCGTCGCCGGGCGCGACGACGCCCTCGCCGAGCGACTGAAGAAGCTCACCGCCGGTTCGTCGATCCGCGTTCTCGGGTACGTGCCCGAGATTCGCCGTCTGATGGCGACGGCCGATCTGTTGATCACGAAAGCAGGCGGGATGACACTCGCGGAGGCCATGGCCGTCGGATTGCCGCTGGTGAGCTTCGGATCGCTCCCGGGTCAGGAGCAACGGAACGAGCGCTTCGCCTCCCGCGCCGGCGTCGCACTGGTCGCGCGATCCCCCCGAGATCTCGAGCACACGATCGAGCGCGCGCTCACCACGCCAGGCCTGCTCGAGCAACTCCGCCACCGGACAAGCGCGGTGTCCCAGCCCGAGGCAAGCCGGCGCATCGTGGCCGCGGTTCTTGGGCGCGACCTGTTCTCGCGCGCGGGAACACTCCCGTGAACGTCCCTCGCCTCGCGCTCCGCGCTGCCGTCGGCGCGGTTGCGGCATGGGTCGGGTACGCGTGGGTACCGCACCTCGTCACGCCCGCCTCGATCTGGCGCGGCCGGCGTACCGCGCGGCGCATCGCCCTCACGTTCGACGACGGTCCCGACCCCACGTGGACCCCACGGATCTTGAAGCTGCTGAGCGCGCGCGACGTGCCCGCGACCTTCTTCGTCATCGGCGAGCGCGCTGCCCGATCCCCGAACCTCGTGCGCGAGATGGTCGGGGCTGGACACGAGGTCGGCAACCACAGCTGGTCTCATCGAAGCCTCTGGTTCTGCACGCCGCGACGGACTGCCATCGAGATCACCCGGACGCACGAGCTACTGAGTGATCTCACGGGCAGCGCGCCGCGATACTTCCGGCCACCGTGGGGGATGGTGAACGCACCGATGTTCGCCGTGCTACGGCGTCACCAGCTCCAGTGCCTCTTCTGGTCGGTGCAACCGGAAGGCCTGCGCCCGGTCTCGGCAGCAGTCCAAGTCGAGCGCATGCTGTCGCGGGCGCGACCTGGCGCCATCGTCGATCTCCACGACGCGGAAGGAACGCGGGCCGCCCCCGAGCGGCTCCTCGAAGCGCTGCCCGCGATCATCGACGGCCTGCGCCGCGACGGCTACGAGCTGACGACGGTCAGCGACCTGCTCGCCCGGCGCGGCTGATCCCTGGAAGCGTTTACTGCCAGTGCATCAACACCTTCACCTTGGGGAACTTCGGCGGCTTGCCTTCGACATCGACGATGCGCAGGGATCCGTCGGAGCTCTCGAGAAGGAGGTTGTTGTTGCTGAAGGACACCAGCTTGCCCCACGACTTCGGGATCGAGACCACGTATTCGGGGCCATTGTCTTGCGCAACGGCCGCCGCCGGCCGAAGTGCCTCGCGCACGCCGGACTCCGGAAGCCACGCGTGGATGGTGAGCGCGACGAGCGCCACCGCGATGACGGTCAGCACGGTTTTGAGATAGCGGTCTGCGAACATGGTCGTCCTCCTTTGGAGCTGAATTCTCACCCTCGCGTCGCGCCGATCGCCGCGACGTAAAAGTCCGGGAACGACTCGCGGAGCCGGTCGATGTCCGGCAGAAAGCGGACGTCGACGAAGCCCGCCGCCTCCATCGCGCAGCGCCAGTGCCCCGGCGTGAGGAACCCGCCGTTGGGGCGATATGTCGGGTGAAACACCGGAGATCGGAACGACTCCAGCAGGTTGAAGACGAACTCGGCGTAAATCACCTGTCCTGGGAACAGGCGAACACACTCGGAGATCGCCAGCAAGCCACCGGGCCTGAGTGTGTCGAGAATCTCTCGAAACGTGAACGCGAATTCGCGTGCGACGTGCAACGTGTTCACGGCATGGACGAGCGAGAAGCGGGCCGGCTCGGTCCCCTGCTCGGCGAACGGCCGATTCATGTCCAGCGTCGTGAACGTCAGGAATGACGCGTCGGCAAACCGCTTCTCGATCGCCTGCTGGCCGCGGCGGAGGAATGCCGGCACGACGTCGGTGAACCGGTACTCGACGATGTCGCTCCACCGCCCCTCCTCGCGAAGGCGGTCGAGAAGAGCGATGGCGGCGCTGCCCAGCCCACCGCCGAGCTCCAGAATCCTCAGGGGCCCGGGAGGTATCCACTGCGCGGCAGCGATGGCCCCGACGTGGTTGTTCACGGCGTAGAGCGCGTTGTCATTGGAGAAGAAGTCCACCCAGAGACGGAGCCGGGTCGGCGAGAACAAGATCTCCTCGCCGGTTCGCTCACCGCGAAAGAATGCGGGGTAGTCCTTCGCCACGGTTTCCGCCAAAGCGTATGACGGCAGCCAGGCGCGGTTCTCGCGAATCTGCTCTTCGCGAATCGGGCCGGGATCGAGCACGGGCAAGGCGGCGGGGGCGCGGAAGCGGCGCGGCGCTCCGGCGATCTCCTCGATGAGCCCGCGGACGGCGAGCTTGCGAAGGATCCACTCCACCGGAGTCGCGGAGCGCGGCAGATCGAAGCCGGCGCGCGTCGCGATCTCGACCGCCGTGCCCGGATCGCGAGCGGCGACGGCGAGCCCGGTCTCACGAAAGACCTGCAGCGCCAGCCGCGCGACGAACTCGTCGTAGAGACGGTCGGAGCGGATGAACGATCCCCCGAACGTGGACGCCATCGAAGGCGGGAGCAATCGGGCGAGCGCGGCGGCGGTCTCGGCCGCCGCCGCGCGCCCGATCACATCGGCGACCGCCAGCGTCCCGGCAGGCTCAGCCGTCATTCAGGCGGCCCGTAATATACCCGGCCAGTGTTCCGAGCGATTGAAAATGCGGCGCCAGATCTTCTCGCTCGTCCATGACGAGGCCAAAGCGATCCTCGATCCCGAGCGAGATCTCGATGAAGTCCAGCGAGTCCAGCCCCAGAGAGCCGGCGATCCCTTTCGGCAGCGAGGTCTCGGCCGTGAGGATCGCCACTCGGGCCGTGTCGAACCTCAGGCGTTCAGCGAGGATGACCTTGAGATCGTCGAGAACCTTTTGCGTCTCCGTCGACGCCCTCCTCAGCCCTCGAATGGGTTCCAGATGTTGAAGAAGTTGAACCACTGCGTCGGCCGCTCGCGCACGAGGCTCTCGAGCTCACCGACCCACTGACGAAGCGTATCTTCCTCGCTTCCCGGGCTGATGACAAGCGGAGGGCACACGGTCATGTCGTACCGGCCGTGCGAGCCGAGGGTGCAGAATGCGCCGACGATCGGCACGCGTGCGGCCGAGGCAAGCCGGAACGGTCCGATCGGGAACGGGGCGGGCCGCCCGAAGAACGTCACCGCCACGTCGCGACTGTTGCCGAGCGCACGATCCCCTTGCATCGCAACCGCCTCCCCACGGCGCAGGGCCGCCATGAGCGTCAGCGCCACCGTCGGAGTCGATCGCGAGACGAAGCGGACACCGTCGCCGTCTCGGCGCACCCACCGCTCGAGGCCGATCGCTTCCTCGACGGCGACTACCACGTGCGTCGGGCGTGCCGACGCGCTGGCCAGGAGACGGCCCGCCATGTCCCAGTTGCCGACGTGCGCTGTCACGCAGACGACGGCACCCTCCAGCCTGTCGACGTGCCCGACTCCGCTGACACTTCGGACGTGCGCCATCAGCCGGGCCGGCGGCTCGCGGTTCGTCGACAGCAGGTCGCTGAAGCACATCGCGTACTCGCTGAAGAGGCGCGCCGTCAATGCATCGAGCTCCCGACCCGTGGAGCCGGTCACGACCGAGAGCGTCTTCCGCACGGCAGCGCGCTCGCGCGGCATGAGCGACGCCACGAGACGTCCGACGCCTCCGGCGAGCCGTAGCCGGAGCGCTCGTGGCAGCCAGGTGATCGCCGCGGCGAGCCGATAGAATTCGGCACGATTGTACCCATGCGCGTACCAGCGCACGCGCTGGCCCTGGCCAGCGGCCGGGGAAGGAATCATCGCGCTTGCCTCGACCGTGCGGAGACGGGTATGGTGCTCGCCCGGGGACAGTCCTCAGTGCCCAAGACCACGTCGCCTCATCCGGTCCTGAAAAAGTATTACGACGACGCAACCAAGCGGCAGCCGTTCGTGACCAGCTTGTTCGACGCCGGCGCGAAGTATTACGACTGGATCTGCGACCTGGGATCGTTCGGCACCAACCGGTTCTATCGCAACTGGGTTCTCCGCACGTCTGGTCTTCGCCGAGGCATGACGCTGCTCGACGTCGCGACCGGCACCGGTCTCATGGCCCGGTCCGCCGCGCGGATTCTCCGGGACCCGAGGGCCGTGATCGGGCTGGATCCGAGCCGCGGAATGCTGCAGGAAGCCCGGGCGACCGTTGCCGTTCGTCTCGTGCAGGGCGGCGCCGAGGCGCTGCCGTTCAGCGCCGACCGATTCGATTTCGTCAGCATGGGTTATGCGCTCCGGCACGTGGCTGATCTCGAAGCCACGTTCGACGAATGCCTGCGCGTCCTGAAGCCGGGAGGGCGCCTGCTCGTGCTGGACATGTCGAGACCGGAGACGGCGGCGCTCCGATGGATCCTGCGCGTGCACCTGCAGACGGTCTTGCCGCTCATCATGCGCCTGGGCACGCGAAGCGGGCCGGCTCAACTCATGACCCGGTACTACTGGGACACCATCGCGGAGTGCGTGCCGCCGGAGACCATCCTCGACGTCTTGCGCGCCAGCGGCTTCGCCGATGTGCAGCGGCACGTGCGCGGCGGATTCCTGAGCGAGTACCTCGCCGTGAAGCCAGGACGCCATTCAGCGGATCGCCATCCCGGCCGGTTCGACACCGCGTAGGCCGTGGCGTCCCAGAAGGCGTAGCAGCCCGCGGCTGTAGCCGGAGAGCGTGCCCACGCCGGACGCTTGCAGGGCGATGTGACGCTCGATGTGCCGGTTTACGGCGTTCCTGAACGGGCTCGATCCACCGTTCACCCACGCGCGCCCGACGTGAAACAGCGCGGTCATCCGTCCGTCGTAGAAATACTCGACGAGATCCATCCAGGCGGCGAGCTGTGCCTCCTGCCCCGTCGCGTACCGGTGCAACGAAGACGCGAGCTCACCGGGTGAGCACGACACGTTCCGCCGCATCAACGGGGCGAGCGCATCTGCGACCACCTCTGCCGAGTGGAGCGCGAGAAACACACCGGGAGAGAGCATCGGATCGACGAAGCCGAAGGCATCTCCCACCATGACCCAGCCGGGTCCGTAGCCGCGGTACGAGATGAGCTGGTAGTTGGCGTAGCTGGCCACGGACGTCACGCGCTTGGCGCCACCGGCGATCGTGTTGAGCCACGGGTCGAGACCAATCACGCGCTCGAGGCGCTCCTCCGGCGTGGCTCCCAGGCGGGTCATTTCGGCGCGATCCACGACGATGCCGATCGACAGTCGATCCCGAAGCGGAATGCACCAGCTCCAGCCTGCCTGGAGCCGACGGATGACGACCTGGCCCGGTACGTCGTCCCACCGCCAGCCCTCGAAGTGCGCGAAGTGCGCCACGTCCTTGCGCGGGCCGATGCGGGCCGGGATGCCGAGCACCCGCGCGGCAACTCGCGCCCGCCCGGTTGCGTCCACGATCAAATCCGGCTGGCGTCCGTCGAGGGACGGCGCCGCGGCGAGGGTTTCCGGCGAGAGCGCCAGCTCCGCGGGCTGTCCGTCGCGACCGCGGTCGAGTCGCGCATGGACGACGATCCGCTGAACCCCTGCCGCAATGGTAGCGGCCAGCATGGTGTCGTCGAACTGCGGGCGTGGGACATTGTAGGCGTAGGGCGGTACCGTCGGGGCAAAGCGTGCGAAGGAGAAGCTGAACCGGTCCGAGGCCGACCACACGAAGGAGGCGCCGGGTTTCAGTCGACCGAGCTTCGCCGTGTCCTCCTCGATCCCGAGACGCTGGAGGATCGGGATGACGGCGGGCACCAGCGATTCTCCGACCAGCAGCTCCGGACGTCGCCCGTCGTCGAACAGCGTGACGTCCGCGCCTTCGCGCGCAAGCAGGATGGCGAGCGCGCATCCCGACGGACCCGCGCCGACGATGGCGATTCTCACGAGCCTGGCCGTCTGAGAATCTTGCCGCCGGGCGTCCGCGACACCGCGTCGACCACCGTGAATTCGACCGGAACCTTGAACGGCGACAGCAATCGAGCGCAGTGCGCCTCGAGCGCCTCGACGTCGACGCGGTGGCCGCTCGGGACGATCTCGGCACATGCCACTTCGCCGAGCTCGGCGTGCGGCCGCGCGAACACGCGGGACTCCTTGATCCCGGGGAACTCGTTGACGCAGTCTTCCACCTCTTCGGGAAAGAACTTGAGACCTGCGACGAAGATGACGCTCTTCTTCCGCCCCTCGAGGTACAGCGCGCCGCTGTCGTCGACCCGCCCGATGTCTCCGGTCGCGAACCACCCGGCCCGAGTGACGTGCTCACGGCGCCGCCACGGCGCGTAGTACGCGGAGAAGAGGCCGTCGCCACGCACGACGATCTCTCCCGACGCGCCGGGGGCCAGCAGCTCGCCGCCGTCGGAGAGGACCGCGATGTCGTAGCCGGGGACCGGCCGGCCCACCGACATGGCGGGGACGCCGGCCGTGCCCACGTTGATGCAGGGCAATCCCGCCTCGATGATGCCGTAGGCCTGTCCAACCGGGACTCCGTACACCGCTTCGAAACGCTCCATCGTGGTCGGCGTGATGGGGGCGCTCGTCGACAGACAAAGCCTGACGCTCTCGAGCGGCGCGCTCGGACCGAGGTTCCCCATACGCTGCAAGTGCAGGGGCGACGCATAGAGCACGCTCGGCTCGAGTTGCCGGGCGGCGGCGGTCAGGACGTGCGGCAGGGTGTCAGCGCACAGGAGAATGTGCGCGCCGGCCCGCACGTACGCGACGATCGTCACCGCGAAGTGGTACGCGAGCGGCAGCACCCAGAGGATGCGGTCGTCCTCGGTGAACCGCAGCACGCGATCGGCGGCCTCGACGCGAGCGATGGTCGCCTCGTGGGACAGCACCACGCCTTTGCTGCTGGCGGTCGTCCCCGACGTGAACCGGATGAATGCGGGGTTCCCGGCACGAAACTCCGGGGGTCCCGCCGCATCGCGCGTCATCCAATGGAACCGCGCGCCGTCGCACTCGCCGCCCCTGAGGACGCGTCCCTCTTCCGACCCTGGAAGCTGACCCGCGTTCGGCCACGACAGGCAGCCGTTCAGCTCGACCTCGGCCGCGATCTGCGCGGCTTCGGCTGGCGTGAGATTGCTCGCGACCGGAACCAGACAGGCGCCCGCGGCGAGCAGGCCGAAGGCGGCCGGCAGGTACGCAACGGCGTTCGGAGCCAGGAGACCGATCCGATGCCCCTGCTCGACACCCTGCGCGGTGAGGAACGCGGCAACTCGATCGACCTCTCGTTCGAGCTGCCCGAAGCTCAGACTTCGCGCTGACTTCACGTCGGTGACGGCCGGGCGGTCGGGATGCGCAGCGGCCGTCGTGTGGAGCACGTCAGCGACGTTCATCATGATTCCATCCCATTCCCTCCCGGACCACTGCCATGATCCGGGTGACCTCGTCATCGCTCACCGCGCCTTCGATCCAGGAGATGACGAGGTTACTGTCCGTCCCGCAACGGTTGAAGAATACCCCGATCCCGGGCCGCGGCAGCACCGCTGGGACGTGATAGACAGTCTCGACCGCGCTCCCGAACACCGAGCGCACGGCCGGCGGAACGTCGCCGAGGTCGGCGCAGTTGAACGAGAACGTCTCGCCGCTCGATGTTCCCGGCAGGTCTCGCAGCATGATCGAGAGCGGACGGTACTGGAGAAACTCCATCGCGACGGCGTTGGCCTCGATCTGGCCCTCGCGGACGGCCTCCGCCATCTGCTGGCGCAGGACGCGCGACAGCGCGATCACGTCGTGGGTGTCGGACGGCTTGAAGCGCGCGAAGTGGAACGCGAGCGCGTTCCCGAACGTCGGCTCGGGGTCTCCCTTGCGCCGGAGATCGACCGAGATCGGCACGAGAAACGGAACGTCGGGAAGCCCGCGCTTCTGCCAGACCTCGGCCATCGCTTTCCCGACGATAGCCAGGCGCCAGCAGATGTCCCGCCTGACAGGGGGGGCGCCAGTGGGCGATTCGCGCTCGATGAAACGCTCGCGCCGGAAGCGTACGGGTCCAGGCGACGCGAGCCCCGTTCCCGGCGACACAGGAGAAACGGACATGAGCGAACGCATGTAGTCGACGCTCCGACGCGCCATCCGTGCGCGCTCTCTGAGCGGCCGAGGTTCCGGGTCCGCCAGGAATGACGGCGGAGCACCGCGCCACGGCGCCTTGCCGTCATGCCGGTCGAAGTCCGCGAGATGCGCCAGGAGATTCTGCCCGCCGCGGGGATCCATCAACGGATGGCACCACGTGAACACGAGACACCCGCGAACTGGCGCTTCGGTCCCTGCCGACTCGGGCCCGGCATCGACGATCAAGACTCGCAGCGGAGGATCCCGCCACGGATCGATCGTGCCGTTCAGCTCGGCCTCGAGCAGTACGTGGAGCTCCGCGGCCGAGGCGGTCGACACTCGGCGCACGGGTGGCGGCACGAGCGTCGCGCGACGGCCAACAGCCCAGTGAAGCTTGCCCCACGGAAATGGCCGCCTGAGGCGCGCCGCGGGCCAGGCACAGAAGTCGAGAAGACCATCGAATGCCTGCTGGACACGCGCGGGCGCGATCGGCCCCTCGCACTCGACGATCATGAGCGTGTTGTTGCTGAGCCGGTGCCGCGGCCACAGCCGACGCATCGCCATGAGGACGAGATCGGCGCCGCGCAGCGGCAAGCGGCGCGTGGGCCGTTTCAGGGACTCACGAACGGAGCCGAGAATGGGCGCGGTGCCGGGCGACGTACGTCGCGAGAGCACGAGAGGATCTGACGTTGGCGTCGACCAGATCTTCATCAGGAATCCAAAATCCGAACTCCGCCTCGATGAAGAGCAGCACCTTCAGCAACGCCATCGAGTCGACGCCCGCTGCCTCGAGATCATCGTCCGGCTGGACGGCATGGCCGCGGGCCATGATGGTGGCGTTGATGAAGTTGGTGACGGCCACGGTCACGTCGCCGGCGTCGATCGCCTGGAGAGCTCTGCTCGGCATTGCGTTAGGACGGATCACTCATGAACGCTCACCGTCGGTCGAGTGCGTGGCGTCGCGGGCCGACCGGATCGGTGAGGGGCCGCTGACCACGAGGCCCTGTTGACCGATGACCGGCGAGCCGTTCCCACTCCGGGCCTGGGTGCCCTCGATAGGACGCTCCGGGAACGGGTCCGCCGGCCCCCACCGACCCGGCCGGCCCGCGGCACCACGCTGGCCCCGGCCTCGGTCGTTCATGAATTATCCGCGCTAGGACACTACCGTTCGCCGCCGCGCCGAGTCAATACGGCTACGACGAGCCCTGGGCGCGCCGCCGGCGCAGGAATCGCAGGAACTCGATGCCTTCGCCCAGGCGGCGTTTCAGCACGCTACGATCCCGAACCATCTCGCTCGCGATCGCGAAGATCTTCCGAGGCCTGAAGTAAAAGCGGCGATAGAACTCCTCCACCGAGGCGAAGATCTCCGTGCGAGGCAGGTGGGGATACCCGATCGCGGTGGCCTGGACGCCGTCACGGTCCACGAGCGCTTCGTTCTCCAGCCACCCGCGCTCCAGCGCGACGCGGTGGAGCTCGGTGCCGGGGTACGGTGCGGCCAGCGACACCTGCAGCGTGTCCGGGTCGATGTCCTGCGCGAACCCGATCGTCTGCGCGATCGTCTCGCGCGTCTCGCCGGGCAAGCCCATGATGAACGTGCCGTGGATCTTGATGCCGAGTCGCCTGGCCTGCCGCGTGAACTCGCGCGCGCCGTCCAGTCGGACACCCTTCAGTCATTCGACCGTCTTATTGCCCGCGCGCCGCCCGCGCGTCAACCCGATCGTCGCGATTGACGTAGAGCCACCGGCCACCCGAGGCCAGGACCAGCCGCGCCCCGGGCAGCGTCCGGGCGATGCTGCGGTCGGGCGCCCGTGTGGTCACCAGCCACACCCGGCGGTCACCCTGCCAGAGATGCTGGAGTCGTGGCGGCTCGAGGAATATCGCGCCGGCGGCATCGAGCGTGGTGGCGAAGCCGAGCACGCTTCGACGGCCGTCGACGATGACCGGCCGCCGTTTCGCGTACCACTCGAGCGCGCCCGAATTCTCGAGCGCCCCCTCATGGACGAGCACGTCGGCCGGCCCGGCATGAGTCGCCAGCTCGCGACCTACCGGCCGGACCGCACGATACGTCGAGACCATGTCGAGCGCGCTGCCGACCACGGGCAGCATACCGAGCATCGTGACGATCACGATCGGCGCCGCCAACGCCGGCCGGCATGGTAGGGCGAGCCGCAGCGCGCCCGGCGCGCGAGGCGAGTCTGTGAACTGACCGCGGGACAGACCCGAGACGAGCACCACGACGAGGGCGACCGCGCCCGTTCCGAACACGACCGCTGTCGCGCGAAGCAACGGCTGGAAATCTTCCCACGGTGGGACGACCCCGAGCTGCCCGACGGCCGCCGCCTTTCGTGTCGCGACATCCGTCGTGCCGAGCACGTCGTTCATGAATCCGGCCCCGTCGCCGGCCGAGACGAGCGCCGACGCGACGGCGATCACGAGGAATACGATCGCGTGTGCCAGTGTCAGCGCTCGCCCACGGTCTTCAGCCCAGCCCCGAGCGGCCAGCAAGCCGATCGCGAAGTAGGCCGGTAGCCCGTAATGCGGCAGACGGAACGGCGAACACGCCGTGACGACGACAACGCCGGCAGCCCAGAGCGCGAGTGTCACCCACGGTACTTCGGCCGGATCGCGCCAGCTCTTGCGACGCGCCAGCCGGAAGATCGCCGCGGCGGCCGCCAGGGTCCATGGGACCGCGCCGACCACCGCCACGGCGATGAACGACAGGGCCGGCAGCGGAA
This sequence comes from Methylomirabilia bacterium, assembly GCA_041490825.1. GTDB lineage: Bacteria > Methylomirabilota > Methylomirabilia > Rokubacteriales > CSP1-6 > JBGPTW01. The sequence goes on from JBGPTW010000086.1 coordinate 12,796, forward strand.
CATCTTCGTCGGGGAAATGGCGTGCACGAAGCACATTGAGCAGATGGTTGTCGACGACGGTGTACCAGGCGAATCCGGGGGTTCTCCGCTCCGCCATCACCCACCAGCCGAAGGCGAGCAGCAGCAGAGCCGTCACACCCGACAGCGGCAGCCATCGTGTCAACGGGCGGACTTGTCCGGCGAGCGCAAGCGCGATACCCACCGCGAGAACAGGCGCAAGCGCCGCCAGAGGATCCTTTGCCAGGCCAGCAAGCCCGAACACCGCCAGACCGGCCGCAGTGGCCGCTCGCCGTCGATCCGTGAGGCCGACCAGGGCGAGCGCAAAGCCGCCGGCGAGCGCCGCCACGAGCAAGGTTTCAGGTCGGACGTACCGCGCGTACGCGAAGAAGCCGGCCGACGTCAGGAGCGCGAGGCCGGCAACCAGCCCGCCCCGCACACCCAGCAGGCGACCGCCGAGCCACGCGCTCGCGCCGACGGCCGCGAGCGCGCTCAGCGCCGGGACGAGACGAGCCGTCATCTCACTCCGACCGAGCGTCGCGAACACTGCCGCCATCAGTCCGTAGAGGAGGGGGGGCTTGTCGATGTACCGCGCGCCGCTCAGCGTGAGCGCGAACGGGTCGCCCGAGCGAACGAGCTCGCTCGCGATCTCCGCGTGCATTCCCTCCCCCGGATCGTCGAACGGCGCGGCGCCGAGTCCGACCAGCACGAACGGCGCCGCCACGAGGATCGCGAGCGCGGCGGCCACCGCCCCCGCGCGCCGCACGCTCAGGTCCGCCAGACCATGAACACGCCCATCGCGATGAGCCCGACGCCGAGCCAGCGTGCCGGCGTGACTGCCTCGGCGAGCAGTAGATGCGCGAGGAACACGACGACGATGTAGTCCATCGCCGTCATCGGCAAGACCTGGCTCACTTCCGCGCGCGACAGCAGCATCAGATACATGCCGAAGAACGACGCCTGCAGCGCGACTCCGAACAGGACCCACGGATTCGTCAGCGTACGGCCGACCATCCCCGCGAGCCGATGCGACGACGCCTCGGTGATGTCACCGATCGTCTTCATGCCCTTGGACAACATCACGTGCCCCGTCCCGCCGACGATCGAGGCGATCAGGACCAGCACGAGCGTCTTCAGCATCGACTTGCCCCCTGGCGCGGCGACGGCGGAAACGTCATGCGCGAGCCTCCTTGAGTGTAGATGGATCTTCACTGATGCGCGGCGGTGAAACGAGACGGCCGGCTTGAAGCCAGAACACCGGCCCGGCGCCGACCGCAATTTCCGGCCGATGGCTGACGACGACCACGGTGGCGCCGGCCCGCGCACGCTGGCGTAGCGCTTCGAGGATGACCGCGCCGTTGGCATCGTCGAGGTTGCCCGTCGGTTCGTCGGCGAGCAGCACCGGCGGATCGTTCAGCACGGCACGGCAGAACGCGACCCGTTGCTGCTCGCCGCCGGAGAGCTGCGCTGGATAATGGGCGGCGCGCTCCAGCATCCCGACCTGCTCGAGAAGCGCCATGGCTCGGTGTCGCGTCTCGCGGGAGCTCCCGCGCGTCTCACCGAGGCCCCCGCGCGCGTTGCGGCCGCCCATATACCGGGACGCCAGCAGCACGTTGTCGAGTGCCGTGAGCGACGGAAGGAGGAGAAACGACTGGAACACGAACCCGACGAATCGCCCGCGCGCGCGACTGCGGCCGGTCCGGCTCAGCGCTGTCACCTTCTCGCCCGCGAGCCAGATCTCCCCTGCATCCGGATCTTCGAGCAAACCGAGCAGGTTCAGGAGCGTGCTCTTGCCCGAGCCCGATGGACCGGTCACGACCGCGAACTGCCCCCGCTCGATCGAGAGGTCCACGCCCGTCAGAATTGGGAGCGTCCCCCCGGTTGGCGCCTCGTACGATTTCGTGAGTCCGACAGCCTTGAGCATTTATCGACTCGCCTCGGACGGCGAGATCCGTGCCCCGCGACATCCTAAAATCCGCAAGACCATCAGGTCCCACGCCGGATCGCCTCGGCGGGTGTGAGGCGCACCATCTGAAGCGTCGCATAGACCGCCGAGACGGCGCCCAGGAGCGCCGAGAACGCCAGCGCGGCGCTCAGCAGTCGCGTCGAGAAGAAGAAGAGCTGCTGGCCGGTGCGGGCGACATAGCCGTCGACCGCAGCCCCGAGCGCGAGAGCGAGCACGATGCCGGCGACGCCGCCCGCAAGCGTGACCGACAACGCCTCCGCCAGGATCTCGCATCCGAGCTGAACGTCGGTGGCGCCGAGCGCTCGCTTCACGCCGAAGTCGCGAATGCGCTCGAACACCGACGCCGTGACGGTATTCGCCAGGGAGAGACCGCCGATCACGAATCCGAGCGCCGCGATGCCGACGACCAGCGCCGAGAAAAATGCCGTCGAGGAGCGCAGCAGGCGGCTCAGCTCGCTCGGGATCTGGACGTTGACGTCGGGCACCTCGGCCCGGATGCGCTCGGCGACGCGATCGGGATCCTCGCCGTCACGCCAGCCCACTGCCGCGCCCGTGTTGAGGTCGGCGGCCGTGAGCGCCATGGCGCCCGAGGCCAGCAGCGTGCGGAGCATCGGATCTTTCGCGACCCATTGCTCCCGCGCATCGGCGATCGGGACCATGACGAAGCGATCGGGCGCCGTGAGCATCCGATCGAGCACGCCCACGACCTCGTACGTCCGTCCCTCGAGCTGAAGCCGCGAGCCGACGCCGAGGCCGCGCGACGTCGCGAACGACGCGCCCACGACCGCAACGCCGCGGTCACCGTCACGCAGGAATCGACCGGCGCGCACGGGCAACGTCCGGTAATGGCGGTTCGGCATCGGCACCGAGAGATCGACGCCGAGCACCAGCTCCTGCGTGAGCGTCATGAACTGCGACGTGCTGGCGTTGAGTGGCAGCATCACCTGCGCCTGGACACCAGCGGTGCCGGGAACCGCCGCGAGCTTGGCCAGCGTCGACGCCGGCAAGAGCCCGCCGGCCGTGAAGCCCGCGCCCATCCCGAGCCCGCGCCCCGCGACCGAGATCTGGCCGAGGACAAAGCGATCGCCGCCCTCGATGAATCGAACGATGCGTTCGGCCATCGCGCCGAGCGCGACGAGCCCGGCCACGCCAATGGCGATTCCGGCGACGGTGAAACCGTACGCGCGGGTGGTCCGCGCGAGTCGCGCTAGCATTTAGAACTCGCCTCGCGGCCGGGCGCGCTGCGGCTCGCCCGATTGGTCACAGACTTGCCTCGCGCGCCGGGCGCGCTGCGGCTCGCCCTACCATTCCAGGCGCGACTCCACCGCACGGCCCGCACGGCGGCGGACCCAGACGTTGACCCGCGCGGCCGTGAAGACCATCGCGAGACTCAGCCGCGTCCTCCAGCGCATCCCATGGAACGCGCCGCCAGACAGGACCGTGAGAACCGCGTCCAGCATGCCGAACTGGCTGCGCGGCTTCAGGAAGAGCTCGAGGAATGCGGGTTCGTAGTACTTGTGAATGAACTTGAAGAACGGGCGGACGCCGCGCCACACCGCACGCTCGTAGCCGCGGAATCGGGACGCCTCGAATCGCCCATCGCGAAATGCCTCCACGATGGCCCGAGCCGCGAGCTCGCCCGAGCACATGGCGATGTGGACACCGCCAGAAAAGATCGGATCGACGAACGCGATCGCATCGCCGACGGCGAGAAATCGATCGCCGACCGCCGGATGGTTCACGTAGGCAAAATTCGCTGCGGTCCGGACCGGGCTGATCCGCTCGGCGCCCGCAAGTCCGTCCGCCACCCGCGTGCAGCGACCGATCATCTCCTGGTAGAGATCTTCCTGCGTCCCCTTCCACCCGCGCACGGTGCGCGCGTGCAGCACGCAGCCGATCGACGTGACATCGCCCGCGAACGGGATCCACCAGAACCAGCCGTCCGCGAACACGTGGATCTGGATATTGCCTTCGTCCCGGCCCGGTGCCCGCGCCGCGCCGCGGACGTGCGCGAACAGCGCGACCTTCCCGAGGTTTGGCACGCGCTGGCGCCGGCCAAGCCGCGACGCGAGGAGGCCCTCGCGGCCGGTCGCATCGACGACGAAGCGCGCTCGCATCGTGAACGCCCCATCTGTCGCCTCGCCGGAAAGCGTGGCGCCGGCGGCGTCGAACGCCACGGAGCCGACCGTCGCCGGCTGGTGCACGTGCGCGCCCTGTTTGGCGGCATGGCGGAGCAACAGCGCATCGAACTCCGCCCGCGGAACCTGGTACGCGTGCGGCGGCCAGGGCCTGTCGCGGAGGAAATAGAACGTGTGCTCGAGCCCCATCTCCTGGTCGGTGAAGAGCGCACCGTACTTGATCTGGAAGCCCCGGCGATCGACCTCGTCGCGCACGCCGAGGCGGTCCAGGACAGGGAGCGTCGCCGGCACCAGCGACTCGCCGACGTGGAAGCGCGGAAACGTCTCGCGCTCGAAGAGCACGACGTGGAGCCCCGCGCGCGCCAGATGCGTCGCGGCGCTCGAGCCTCCCGGGCCGCCGCCGATGACGGCGACGTCGCATGTGGCCGGCATGCTCATGGCGGCGACGCCGGCCCCGTCGTCAATCGCTCCTCGGCGATCGAGAACGACGACGGCGCGTCGGATCGTTCTTCCACCGACGCCGTGATGCCGGCGAGGGCCTCGATCGAAAAGACGCCATCGACGATCGGCGTGACCAGATCCGGAAGCCACCGGCCGCCGACCGATTGAACGGCAGCCGCAGCGAGCACCACCGGCGCAGCCAGCGTGACTCGCGCGGCCAGCGCGGCGCGACGCAGCCGGGGATGGCGCCACCACGTGCTCAGACGAACCGCTGCCCGCCGACACGCGATCACGCCGATGGTGAACGCCCAGGTACCCGGAGAGTCGGCATACGGCGCGGCCGACTGGATCATGCCGGCATGGCGAGCACGTCGTCGGTCACGACCGGCGACGCTCGCGACCTCCCGCGCCGCCGTCGCCAGTTCCACGCCCCAGCGCGCGAGGACCTGCCGGCCGAGATACGTCGCGATGGCGGCGCCGTCGATGACCGGCCGGAACCGGCTTCTTCGATCGGCGCCCGCAAGCGCCCGGATATCGACCTCCACGATCGACCAGCCGGCTGCGGCAGCAGCGAGCAGGACCTCGGTCTCGAACACGAAGCCGCCGCGCTTCAACGTCAGCTCGTCGAAGAGCGACACGGGATATGCGCGAAATCCGGACTGGGTATCGCGAACGGAAACATCTCCCGTCCAGTCGACGAAGAACGCGGCGATCCGGAGCGCGTTGCGCCGGCTTCGCGGCAGCGCGGACTCGTCGCGGCGCCGGCTGGCGATGACGATGGCGCGTGGCGATTGCCGGATGGCGGCGAGCACGAGCGGCACGTCGTCGGGATCGTGCTGCCCGTCGGCATCGAGCGTGACCATGACGGAGGCGCCTCGCGCGCGAGTCGCGGCGACCCCGGTTCGAATGGCTTGTCCCTTGCCGAGCTGCCGCCTGTGGCTGATCACGTCGGCGCCGGCGGCAGTGGCCGCGGCCGCGGTCCCATCGGTGGAGCCGTCGTCCACGACGATCACCGGCGCCCAGACGCGCGCCGCTTCGACGACACGCGCCACGCTCGCGACCTCGTTGTACGCCGGAATGACGATCAGCGGCTTCATCAGCGCTCGGGGTCGCCACCGACGATCATCGCGACCTGTGAGCCACCACGCGCCACGCCATGAACGAGACCGGGTCCCGTGGGGAGCCGCGTCATCCGGATGGCAGCGCCGTCGATCGGCACCTCGATCGCCTGAGGCAGAAGCCCCGACCGCGCCGTCCACGAGCCCGCGGCAACACGGAGCGCCCCGGCGCCAGCGTGTCGACCCAGCAACAGGCTCAGCGCCGTCGTCGCCGGCCGGAAAGGAGCAAGCGCCGTGTCGAGGAGCGCGCGCTCCCACGCGTCACGCGGCCCGTCGCCACTGGCCGACGCGTGGATCCATCGAAGATCCGCCGGCGAGACTCCGGCCGCGTCAAGGGCAGCTCCGATGGCACGACAGTGCGTGCCACGTCCGACGTCGCACGGTCGAGCCGGCAACGCTCGCCAGGCGGCGCCCAGGATCTCGCCGATGATGCGAGCGCCACGCGCACGTGCAGCATCGAGCGACTCGAGCACGAGGAAGCAGGCGCCTTCGCCTCGTGCATCGTCGGCACCACCGAGCGCTGCCGTGGTGGTCTGCACGATAGCGTCGAGTTGGTCCACGCCGCCCGCCAGAGCCACGGTGAGCCGGCCACTTCCGATCGCCGCCGCTCCCCGCGCGACGGCCAGCTCGCCGGCAATGGTCGGAGCGTTCAGCGTCAAGGAACACTCCCGGGCCTGCACGGCGATCGCGGTCGCCGCTGCCATGGTGTTCATCACCGTGTTCGGGAACAGCAGCGCCGACAGGCCCGAACGCCCGCGCGCCAGATAACCGTCGGCAAAGTCCATCGTCGAGCGCAGGTCACCGAACTCGCTACCGACGATCACGCCGAGATCTCGGGTGCCGACGAGACCGGCATCAACCAGCGCCAGGCGAGCGGCCGCGACGGTGAACCGGCACACTCGCGACAGCCTTCTCGCTTCCGCCTCGTTCACGAGATCGCCAAGGGCATCATCGCCGAGCTCGGCGGCGAGCCGCTGACTTCCAGCCGGCCCGATACGCTTCACGACCGACCGTGGCTCCGCGAGGTAGGCGCCAAGCTCGGCGTAGCCGCCGCGCATGGCATCGTTCACCACGCCTACTCCGGTGATCGCCACGCGCTGTCGTGTGCTCGTCATCGACGCCAAAAGAGCAACGTGACGTTCTGGCCGCCGAAGCCGAACGAGTTCGAGATCGCGCACTCGACCGCGAGGTCGCGCGCCGCGTTCGGAACGCAGTCGAACGGCACCTCGGGATCCGTGGTCTGGTGATTCACCGTCGGAGGAATGGTCTCCTGCCCGAGGGCCAGCACGGTGGCCACGGCCTCGAGGCTGCCGGCGGCTGCCATCGTGTGGCCGATCATCGACTTGGTCGAGCTCATCAACAGACGGCCCTCGCCGAAGACGGTCGCCACGGCGCGCGCTTCGATTCGATCGTTCTGCATCGTGCCCGTCCCGTGAGCGTTGGCATACCCGACCGCCCCCGGCGCCACGCGCGCGCTCGCGAGCGCCGCACGCATCGCGCGCACCATGCCGTCGCCATCGGGATGCGGCGACGTCACGTGAAAAGCGTCCGTCGTCATCCCGTGCCCCGCCAGCTCGGCGTAGAGACGCGCGCCGCGCGCGCGCGCGTGCGCCTCCTCCTCGAGCACGAGGAATGCCGCGCCCTCGCCCACCGACATGCCGCGCCGGTCGCGGTCGAATGGCCGACATGGCTCGTGGTCGAGAAGCTTCAGTGCATTGAAGCCCATGTAGCAGATGCGTGTCAGCGCGTCGGCGCCACCGCACACGGCCACGGAGACCACCCCGTCCGCGATCAGCTCAGCCCCGAGCGCAAGCGCGGCCGCGCCCGAGCTACAGGCGGCCACGACGGTCTCGCGCGGCCCGCCAAGACGCAGCCGATGGCCGAGCACGTCGGCGTGTGAGTATGGGAAGACGGATCGTAGGGATGGCGCCGGTCCCCGCGCGACGCCGGTACGCACGCGCGACCAGTACCAGCCTTCCGCCTCGAGCATCCCGCCGCCGACCGCACCGACGATGAGCGCGGCGTCGGCCCGCGCACCAGCGTCGAGACCCGCATCGTCGAGCGCCTCGCGCGCCGCGATCAGCGCCAGCCGGTCGGCGCGGGTGCGCAAGGACGCGCCGCCGGGCACATCCGGCACCTCGGCCGCGATACGGCACCGGAACCCTTCGGCGTCGATGAGCGTGATCGGCCGGATCGCGCAGGCACCGGTGCTCATTCCGGTCCAGAAATTCTTGACGCCCACGCCGAACGGGCTCACGGCGCCGAGGCCGGTCACCACGACTGCTGTCATGCAGCGCCCGCGATGTGCGTCGATCCCATCGACTCTCTCCGCATCTCAGTCTGCCTCAGCCCACGCGACCGTCGCTTGTCGACCGCGCCAGCGACCGCTCGCGGCCGGCGCGACTCCGGCGGCGAGCGCCAGCGCCAGCGCGAGCAGCGGCGCGCAGGCGAGCGTCTCTCCGGCGCGCGTCGCCAGCGCGGTAGCGTCGAGCGCGCCGGGAGCGCTCGACACACCGTACGTGGGCCGATGGGGTCCTGGCACGATCAGCGCCGCTGCCGCCGCCTCGACCAGTGGAGAGCCGACGAGCCATCGGCCCCGCTCGAACAGACCGGCGCATTCCGTGAACGTTTCGACAGCCAGGACGACGACTTGGTCGGCAGTCCCCCGCTCGATCAGCGTTGCCGCCTGCCACAGGCCATCGATCGTCGCCGTCGCGCCTCCGATGAGAATGACATAGGAACCGGTCAATCCAAACTCGATCGCGACTTCCGCGGGCACGGCGCTGGGAGCGGTATACGGAAAATGGAGCGCTCCCGCCGCTCCTTCGATGAAGGCGCGATTCGATGCGCCATAGGCCGTCGCCGTGCAATAGACCAGAGCCGTCCGCTGGCCCCGGATCTGCTCACGATCGAGGCGAGCTTCACGGAGCATCGCCTCGACCGCCGCGACGCCGATGATGCATTCGCGCGTCGCACGTCGAAACCGTTCTCCCGGTGGCGTCGGCACGGAGAGCGGAATGACGCGACGCCCCCCAGCCGCAGCCTTCGCGTCGCCGGGCAGTGCCCCGATCCCTTCTCCCCATCCCGTGACCACTCCGACCGCCTGCACGCGTGCGCCGTTCATGATGCCTGCGCCTCCGCGGGGGGGCGAGGGGGCCCCACCGAAAACCCGACTGCAACTGCCACGGTTTTCGGTGGGGCCCCCTCGCCCCCCGCCATCGACGCAACCCTCGAGGACGAGCGCCGCGTTGCATCCGCCGAACCCCAGCGATGTGCTGAGCGCCAGACGCGCTCGCGTCAGGCGCGGCGTCCCCGGCACGTAATCGAGGTCGCAGTCGGGATCGCGCTCCTCGAGGCCGAGCGTGGGCGGGATCACCCCGTGCCGCGCCGCGAGCAGGCACATGATCGCCTCGAGCGTCGCCGCCGCGCCCATCGTGTGACCGATCGCCCCCTTGATGGAGTTCACCGGAATCTCGCGGGCGCGGGCGCCGAGGACTCGCTTCAGCACCGCGGTCTCGATCTTGTCGTTGAGCAGCGTGGCGGTTCCGTGCGCGCTGACGAACTCCACGTCGCCGGGACGCACATCGGCCTCGGCCATCGCCTGTCGGATCGAGAACTCGAGGCCGCGACCGTCGGGATCCGGCGCCGCGATGTGCGATCCGTCGCTTCCGCTCGCGTGCCCCCGCAACCGCCCGAGGCGCGGCGCCGGCACGTCCGACTCGCGCGCCAGCAGGACGAGCGCGGCCGCCTCTCCGAGCAAGAGACCGCTCCGCCGGCGATCGAAGGGGCGCACGCGCTCCCGGGTCAGCGACCGCAACGCGTCGAAGCCCCGCATGACGAATCGGCAGAGGATGTCGTACCCGCCCGCAACGACGAGATCGGCGGCGCCGGCACGCAGCAGATCGGCGCCGACGCCGATGGCGGTCGCGCCCGCCGCGCATGCCGTGGACACTGTCATGATGGGGCCGCGTGCCCCGAGCCAGCGCCCGAGCGCATGCGAAGGACTGTCGTAGAGTCCCGCGGCGGCATGGCGCGCCGATCGGTCACCGAGCGCGCGCTCGAGCTCCTCCACCCCGCCGAGCGCCGTCCCAATGACGATCGCGAGCCGCTCGGGCTCGCAGCCAAGGGTCGCGCGCGTGCGCAAGTCCTCGGCTGCCCCGATCAGCAGACGCGAGGCGCGACACTCGGGCAGACGCGCCCCGGACGGGAGCCGAAGCTTCTTGATCTCACCGCCACGTCCCACGCGCAGGTCGTCGACCGCGAAGCGCTCGATCGCCGAGATGCCGTCGCTCCCCGTGAGAAGTCCGGACCAGAACGTGTCGACGTCGCCGCCGATCGGCGTGACCGTGCCGGCCGCGACGATCGCGATCGGTTCCACAGCCGGCGGCCTACCGCCCATCGGCGTCGCCGTCATCAGAGGAGCCGCGAGTAATACATCCGGAACACGCGGATGACGTCCGGTTCGGTGTCGTAGACGCGGGTCGCCTCGAACCGGCTCCGCGTCCGATTGAACGTGATGAGCCCGGGCTCGGAGGGATCGTTCGGATCCGACACATCGAGCACGATGCCTGCCGCTTCCTCCCGGAACCCGAAGGCTACGACCGTGTGATTCAGCTCGGGCTTCGGCCAGTTCGTGATCAGCAGCTGAACGAGCTCGCCACGACCGAGCTCTTCGACGATTTCCCGGGCCACCGCCGCCTGATGGTGGCCGGTCACCGGGAACGTGACGCGCCAGTTCGTCCAGTGTACCCACGTCCAGAACCGCGGACCAAGCCCGTCCTTCACCGCGATCTCCTCGGCGCGAGAGAACTCGCGAAGGTTCGCATACCCGGGGATCACCACGCGCTCGCCAGCCGCCAGGGGTGGGAGCCAGGGAGCTCGCGCGACGACCCGGCGAACACGCTCCACGTACCCGGCGTGGTCCAGTCGCGGCGCCTCGGGGTCGAAGCGCGCGGTGACGAAGAACTGCCGGACCGCACGCGCCAGCACGAAACAGTAGTTCGCGTAGAGGCCGGGTTCTCCATCGTGTCGCGCCCGGATCATGTTCGGGAACGCGAACGTGTCCCTGGCGAAGACGAATGCGCGTGGCGCGACGGCCGGCGCCTTCAGTCCCGCGTCGAGACTCGCGGGCGCTCGCGCGCAGGCCGCGAACGCGAGCAGCGCGACGGTCAGGAGAGCGGCAGCGCGACGGGAACGCACGGCGCGACACTCACGCGAGATCATCGACTTCAATGGTGTTGAAGTAAGCGTAATCGGCGCCCTCGGCCATCGTCAACACCGGGCCCCGCCGACACGCCGAGCGCATCCCGCGAGGCCGCATGCTATTCTCGCTCGCGGTCGTCACCCGCATGACGCGACTGATCGCGGCACTCTACCGAGCGTTGTACGACGGCCTCCTCAGCCGTCTTCCCGAACCCACCGCAATTGCGCTCGGGCAAAGCCTGCTCCGCACGTTACCGTGGGATCGCCTCTCGATCTTTCGGCTCGAGGATCCGCGCCTGGCAACGGCGCTGGGCGGCGTGCGTCTCCCCAACCCCCTGGTCCTGGCCGCGCAGTATTACGACCCGCGCATCCTTGGCCGCGCGATGGGACTCGGCTTCGGTGCCGTGACGGCCAAGACCATCACGCGGCAGCCGCGGCCGGGTCATCCACTTCCCAATCTCGTGCGTGTCCGCACCGCAGCCGGGCCCGGGCTCGTCAACTGCAACGGATTCCAGAACCCCGGGCTGGAGCACTTCCGGCAGAGTCTCGCGGGGCTGCCGCACCGCGTCCCGCTCATCGTGAGTGCGGGGGGAGAAACTGTCGACGACTACGTGGCGCTCGTCCAAGGCCTCGCGCCGCTCGGCGACCTCGTGGAGTTCAACATCTCATCGCCGAACACCAAACTGGTGTACGAGTGGAACCGCAAGCCGGCCGAGCTGCGCGCGCTGCTCGAGCGGGCTCGCGGCGTCACCCCGAAGCCGATCATCCTGAAGCTCTCGCCCGACTTCGCGGACGTCAACGAGCGCGAGATCATCCCGGCCGCGCTCGACGCCGGCGTGACGATCGTCAATTACGGAAATACCCGGCGCGTCGACGAGCCGCGACTCTCCCAAGGTGTCGGTGGATTCTCCGGGCCCGAGATCTTCACGGCGACACTCGCCAACGTGCGTCGAACACGCGCGCGCTTCGGTGATCGCATCGAGATCATCGGCACCGGCGGCGTCGACGCGCCCGAGAAAGCGCTCGCGCTCCTGCGCGCCGGCGCCAACGCCGTCGGCTATTTCACCGGATTCATCACGCGGGGGCCGATTCTGGCGCGGCTGATCCTCGAACAGCTGGTCGGGTTGTAACGACAACCCCTCCACGGCGGAGCGGCACCACTGGGATTTGCCCACACGTTGTCCACATGTTCACAGTTGTCCACTGATAGAGAAACTGCACCGTTTGATGCGGGCTGGCGAACAGGCATCGAAATATGCGCGGTCCGTTCGTCCACGGCGCGATGAAGAGAGAGTTTCGCGCATTCCACGCGGTCCAGCGGCCCGCAACACGCTCACACGCGCATCTGACGCGGACAAACGAAGCCTTGACACTCCAATCGTGCCGCTCGTAAGGTTGGCGCGCCACACACGACGATTCGCAGCGAACGGTCGGCTAGGGACCGGCACCGGCTCAGAGAGGAACTCATGGACGGCAGTCGGAAACCACTCGCGAAGGTCGAAGGTCGACGGCGGCTGCGACTCAGTGGTGTGACCGTGGAGTGGCGCGGCACGCCGAACCTGGACGACTGGGTCGCGTACATCGCCAACGGCACGAAGTCGACGAAGCTGATCCTCGCGGATCATTCCTCGGAGCGAAAGGTCAAAACCCTTCTCTCGCGCTGCCAGACGCTGTCGCGCAAGGAAATCGAGCAGCTCGCGAAGGGCTGAGCGTCCGCGCGGCGGACGGTCGAAGCGCCAGCGTTTGACCGTCGAGGTCGAAGTGGTTCTGGCCGGCAGCACACACCTCGTTGAGATCCAGCGCGTCGTGATTTGATCGATTGGGGGGCCGAGGAGCGCCACGGGTTTCCCGGGGCACTCCGAGCGCTGGGGGGGTTGGGGGCCATTTCGGGGCCCCCCAATTAATCGACTAACCCGGATTATTCACGAACGATCGCGCGCGAGCCGCCGAAACCGAGCGCCGGGCTGGGGATCGCCCCGGAATTCCGCGAGCTGATGGCGCCAGCGCCGAAACGCTGGGGACCGCGGTCAGGGGCGTGGGTGTCCAGTC
>JBGPTW010000087.1:0-25346 GCA_041490825.1 Methylomirabilia bacterium
GGGCGGGGGGGGTGGGGCCTGGGGGGGGGCTGGGGGGGTGGCCCCCAAACCCCCCCCCCCCCCGCCCCCCGCCCCCACCCGGCCCCCCGGCGCCCAGCCCCCCGGCCCCGGTCCGCGACGATTGATCGGCTCGCGATGTCACGTGATAGCATCCGCGCGTTGGGCGCCAGGGGTTCGGTCCGCACAATACCGTCCCGCGTCAGCGGTAAGAAGATCCTCGGCGACCTCCGGCTCGCCGCGCGGAAAGGCGATCGGGCTGCGCTGACACTGGCGCTCGAGCACATGCGCACACTGGCCCATTCGCCGCGCTACTGGGAGAAGTATCTCGTGTTGCTCAGGAATCCGATGGCGAGGCTCGTCGACCTGCTCGTCATCAAGCAAGGCGAGCGCATTGCACACCTGAAGGGCTGGAAGTTGCCTCGGCCGGCGGCGCCTGCGCGCGCCGTGCAGAAGCGCCAGCCGGCACGAGAGGCGCGTCGGCGCCGGGCCGGGGTTGCCGCAGCAGACCAACCGTCGCTGTTCGAGGTGACCTGACCGCTACGCCGTGGGAGCCGACACGATCACCCGAATCGGCGTCGGGTTCCAGCCATTGACCGGATTGCGCGTCTGCGGACAGTTCGAGATCACGGCGAGCACATCCATTTCGGCCCGGAGCTCGACGTGATCGCCGGGCTTCGAGAATCCCTCGGCCAGCTCCACCCGGCCGTCCGGCGCGACCGGAACGTTCATGAAGAAGTTGAGGTTCGCGACGATGTCCTTCCGCCCGAGCCCGAAGCGGCCCAGCGCGCGGAGGAAATTGTCGCGGCAGTTCGGTGTGCCGGGCACGCCGTAACGCTTGAGGTTGCTCTCTGCGCTACAGCAGCCGCCGATGGTATCGTGACGGCCGCACGTGTCGTCGACGATGGTGAAGAGAGCCTGCCCCCGGTCGGAATAGATTCCGTGACCGGTCGTCAGGAAGATGGTCCCGGCGTACTTCAGCGTGTCGGCGGCGTTGTATCGCTCTTCCGGGTCGGCCGCGTTGTAGCAGAGAAAATCCACGGCTTGCTTGCCTTCCAGATCGATGATCCGCAAGCGCTCGCCCCGCCGGACAAGGCGTCCCCACTCGCCGTTCGGCGGGACGATCTGATCCTCGACGATGGTGCCAGTCATGGCGTTCTCCTAGTGAGCTGGGGGCCTCGAAGGCCCCCAGACCCCCATACGCTCGCCGGCCGCCGGGACACCCGGCGCCCGCCTCGATCCCCCCATACGCTCGCCGGCCGCCGGGACACCCGGCGCCCGCCTCGATACTCCGACAGGCTCCTGGTGGGTCCGCGTCCTCCATGGCATACCACGTTGACACTGCGGGGGGCGAGCGAGAAACTACCCCCTGGGGGTATAGCCACGTGATCGACGGCGACACCAGGGCGAAAGCGCTCGGCCGGCTCCGGCGGATCGAGGGACAGGTGCAAGGGCTACAGCGCATGATCGAGGCCGACGCCTATTGCGTCGACATCCTCCTCCAGATATCCGCCGCGCAGGGCGCGCTGGAGCAAGTGCAGAAGATCTTGCTCGGTCACCACATCGAATCGTGCGTCACCGACGTCGTCCGCTCGGGCTCGAGAAACGATCGCCAGCGGAAGATCGACGAGCTGCTCGAGGTCTTTGCCAGGTTCCGAGGTAAATGATGGAGCAGGTGAAGCTCGCCGTGCGCGGCATGCACTGCGCCGCGTGCGTCGGCAAGGTCGAGTCTGCGCTCCGTGGCGTCGCTGGCGTCGGCGATGCGTCGGTCAACCTCGCGACGGAGCAGGCGACAGTCTCGCTCGATCCTGAGCGAACCAGCGTCGCGGTGCTGAAGGAGGCAGTGGCCGGCGCCGGGTACGAGCTGGCCGACGTGCGCATATCGCTGGCTGGCGGACCCGATCCCGACCGGTTGGAGCGCGAGCGCGAGCAGCGGCGCATGCGCACGAAGTTCCTCATCGGATTCGTGCTCTCGCTGCCGATTCTCGTCGGCAACATGCCGGAGATCTTCTGGTGGGCGCCCGCATGGCTGCGGAGCCAGTGGGTCCTGCTCGTCCTGGCGACGCCCGTTCAGTTCTGGGTCGGCGCCGAGTTCCATCGGGGGTTCCTCCACGATCTGCGCTACCGGACGGCGAGCATGTCGACACTCGTCTCCATCGGCACGAACGCCGCGTATGGCTTCAGCGTCGCGGTGACCGTCTGGCCTCGCACGTTCATGGCGTTTGGCGCGATGACCTACTACGAGACCGCGGCGATCGTGATCACGCTCGTGGTCCTGGGGCGCTGGCTCGAGGCGCGGGCGCGTGGCCGCACGTCCGAGGCGATCCGCCGGCTGCTCAGCTTGGCGCCGCGCACGGCGCGGGTGGTGCGAGACGACCGGGACGTCGACCTCCCCATCGAAGACGTGAGCGTGGGCGATCTGATCCGTATCCGGCCCGGCGAGCGCATTCCCGTCGACGGCATGGTCGTGGAGGGCGCCTCCACGGTCGACGAATCCATGCTTACCGGTGAGAGCGTGCCGGTCGAGAAGACGCTGGACTCGAAGGTCATGAGCGGCACGATGAACCGCACGGGCAGCTTCGTGTTCCGCGCCACCCTGGTGGGAAGCGACACCACGCTGGCGCGGATCATCAGGCTCGTGCAGGACGCGCAAGGCTCGCGGGCGCCGATCCAGCGACTGGCCGATCGCGTCGCGGCCATCTTCGTCCCGATCGTGCTCGTGCTCGCGGCGCTGACGTTCGTGTCCTGGTGGTGGCTCGGGCCCGAGCCGGCGCTGCTGTACGCGTTGACGAATGCGGTCGCCGTGCTCGTCATCGCGTGCCCGTGCGCCATGGGGCTGGCGACGCCGACCGCCATCATGGTCGGAACCGGCCGGGGCGCCGAGGACGGTGTCCTGGTGAAAAACGCGGCGGCGCTCGAGCGGTTGCACCGCGTCGACACGATCGTCTTCGACAAGACGGGGACGCTGACGGTCGGTCGGCCCGCGGTCACCGACGTCATCGCCATGCCGGGCGCGACCGAAGAGGAAATCCTCGCACTGGCCGCGGCGGCCGAGCAGGGCTCGGAGCACCCGCTCGGCGAGGCGATCATCGCGCGCGCCAAGGAGCGTGGTGTCGCGCTGCCGCCGATCAGCGAATTCTCGAGCGTCCCAGGGCAGGGGATCGACGCGCTTGCTTCCGACGGCCGCATCCTGCTCGGGAACCGGACGATGATGAACGAGCGCGGCATCGACGTCGCGAGCGCCGCCGATCGTCCGGTGCGCCTGGCTGCCGCAGGTAAGACCGTGATGTTCGTCGCGTTCGGAGGACGACTCTTCGGGCTGATCGCCGCCGCCGACGTCGTGAAGCCCGAGGCGGCCACCGTGGTCAATCGACTGCGGGAGATGGGTCTCGATGTCGCCATGCTGACGGGAGACAACCGTGTGACTGCCGAAGCCATCGCCCGTGAGGCCGGGATCACTCGGGTGCTCGCCGAAGTGCGGCCGGAGGACAAGGCGGCGCAGGTGAAGGCGCTGCAGGCAGAAGGACGCAGCGTGGCGATGGTCGGAGACGGCATCAACGACGCTCCCGCACTGGCGCAGGCGGCCGTCGGTCTCGCGATGGGCTCGGGCACGGACGTCGCGATCGAGGCCGCGGAAGTCACGCTCATGCGCGGCGATCTCCGTGGAGTCATCACGGCAATCGAGCTGTCGCGCCGAACGATTCGCATCATCAAGCAGAATCTGGCCTGGGCGTTCGGCTACAACATCGTGCTGATCCCGGTGGCGGCCGGCGTGCTGTATCCCTTCACGGGCGTGTTGCTGTCGCCCATCCTGGCGGGAGCCGCGATGGCGTTCTCGTCGGTGTCAGTCGTCACCAACAGCCTGCGGCTGAAGCGTGCGATCGCGCGTGGCATCGCGAATGGTATCGCGAGCTGAGCAGCGTCGAGCTGCGAGGCGAGTCTACGATAAAATCGCGAGCTGAGCAGCGTCGAGCTGCGAGGCGAGTCTACGATAAATCCTGACCAGGCGGGTCTCCGCTAAACTAGCGGAATCGAGCCTACAATTACAACGAAACCAATCCTACAACGAAACCAATCCCGCGGAGAGAGACGATGGCCAAGGATCCCGTGTGCCAGATGGACGTCGAGCCGGCGATGGCCGCGGCGCAGTCGTCGTACAAGGGCCAGACGTATTACTTCTGTGCGGTCGGCTGCAAGAAGAAGTTCGATCAGAAGCCCGAGAAATATCTGAAGTCGTGATCGACCCGCCGCTCCTGCGAGGCCGCGACGTCTACGAGCGGGTCATGGACGGGTGGATCGACAACACCCACGACGACGCATTCACGCACACCGTCCGGCTCTCGGATCCCGATTTCGGGATAGAGCTGTCCGTCGTCGCGACGCCGCCGCCCGATTACGAGATCCGCGCCGCGAGCTGTCGCGCCCTCGCCGGACCGGTTCTTAACGACGTTCTCGACGGTGTGCCGCGCCTCGCTGGAACGCGGATGGTCGCCGGCCTCACGCGCCGCGCGGGTGAAGTGACGGGATCCGGTGATGGCGCAACCCTCGTTCGCGCTGCCGTGATCGAGGTTGCGCGCCTCGCCCGCCAGGTGGCGAAGCTCGATCCCGAACGCGCCGCGCGCGCCGCCCTGGCTGATCCGTGGGAATGCTGGCAGCTCGACACGACGGGCTGGATCGACTTGCCCGACTCGTGCTTCACCTACAGTGACGCCGGTCGGCGGCTGTTCGGCACGCGACCGGTCTCCAGCCCCATGCGTCCCGACCTCTACGCACCGCGGCCGGGCCAGCAGCGCGTGTTCGCGCGGGAAAAAGTGTCCCGGCTCGAGCGACGCGATGGGCGGCTGCATCTGTTTCACTCGATGCACGACGACGTTCACGGCTTCGACGTCACGTACGAGATCGACTGCGAAAGCGGGCGCATCGTCGACGCCCGCTCGCTCACCCCGAGGCTGCCGTATGCGGGCATCTGCTCGGAGCCGCAGCAACGGATCCGCTCGCTGATCGGCGAGTCCGTCGACGCCGGATTGGTCAAACGACTCGGACCGATGCTCGGCGGCTCCGCCGGGTGCGCGCAGCTCTACGATCTTTCTGCCGACGTGTTCAGGCTTCTGGCCCTCGAGTGCGGATAACCGGCGCCGTCGTTGCCACACGTCACCGGCTGGCTCGTCTCGAGCAGTGGGCCACGGCGACGAGCCGACGGGATTTTGTGTGGATCGGTCTCGGCACGGCCGCACTCACGGTCATCGATCTTGGCCGCCGGATCCTGGCGACGAACGACGAAGCACGGTTCGCCATGATCGCGCAGGACGTCCTCACGCGCGGCGACTGGCTCTTTCCACATCTGAACGGCGGGCCGTACTACAACAAGCCCGTACTGCTCGCGTGGCTGATCGCCGTCGTGTCCTGGCCCGTCGGCCACGTCACGCAGCTCACGGCCGTCATTCCGTCCGCGCTTGCGGTGGTCCTCGCGGTGCTGGCGGTCTACGGCCTCGGGCGTGACCTCTTCGGCCGCGATGCGGGCCGTTTTGCCGCACTCGTGGCGATGACGAGCCAGGGATTCTATCTTCACGCGCGGTTGCCGATGCCCGACATGCTGATGACGGCGCTCATCGCCGCGAGCATGTGGATGCTGTGGTCGATGATGCGTCGCCCGCGTCTGTACGCCTGGCTCGGCTTCTATGGTCTCGTCGGGACGGCGTTCTGGGCCAAGGGACCCGCGGGCCTGCTTCCGCTCGCGATCGCGCTCGTGTACGCGATTCGCGCGCGCCGGTCCGGCGGCCGTGGCTCGCTTCACCTCGCGCCCGGTCTCGGACTGCTCGCGTGTGTCGTGGGCGCGTGGTTTCTGCTCGGACAGCTCGGCGACCGTGAGGCCGTGCGCCACGCCGTCGTCGTCGATCAACTGATGTGGTACGTGCCGAAGGCGCCGACCATCGCGATGCTGACGGCGCCGCTACGCGAGCTGTTCGGCATCGCGTTCCCGTGGGTCCTTCTCACGCCGATTGCACTGGTGCACGCGATCCGATTTCTCCGGGGCCGCGGTGTCGAGCGTGAGGCGGTGTTGTTTCTCCTGGTGTGGGGAGCCGTGACGTTCGTGATGGTCGCCGCCTCGCACCAGCAGCGGACGCGGTACTACCTGCCGATGGCGGCTCCCGTCGCGCTCGTGACCGGCTGGTGGATTGCCGGGTCGGTGGTGAAGCATCGCCGGATCGACCGGATGCCGTGGCGGATCTACGGAATCATCGCGGTGCTGCTGGCCATCGCCACGCTGGGCCTGCGGGCGGCGAGGGGCCACTGGCTGCCAGACGACGCCCAGACGTCGTTGCCGTCGTCGCTGTTCGAGGTCGCAGTGCTCGCGGGCGCGCTCGGCCTGACGATCGCCGCGCTGCTCCACGGAGTGTTTCACGACCGGCTCCGGCGGACGTTCGCGGTCGCCTGGATCGGCAGCGCCGTCTTCCTCGTCGCCGCCTATCATGGCGAGGTCGGGCGCCGAAATGTCGCGTACGACTATCCCCGCATGCACGCCGACGTCAAGCCGCTGATTCACGACGGGCGCGTCGTGGCCGCCTGGGGCGTTCCGGAGCTGCCACTGTCGTTCTACTTCGCCGAGCGCCTCGTCGCCGTCGACACCGATCGAGAGCTCCGGCAGGCGGTGTCCGCCGACCCGCGCTCACTCGCGATCGTGACGGAGTCGGCGCTGGATCAGCTTGTCGATCGCGATCGCGCCAAGATCCTGATGCGCGCGCGCCTCGGCTACCGGTCCGTGGCGCTGGTCCGGTACGTGCCGTTGTAGCGGGGATGGCCGCGAGCCCGGGATTTGTCGTCGGCGGGGACCGCGAGCACGCAATCACCGAGGTGGGCTGGATCGAGATGCGGCGCGCCGGAGACGTTCACCCCCTACTGTCCGTGAAACACGATCGCGCCGATGTACTACTCGGCTTCCGAGTGCGTGTCGTTCGAGTCGATCGAGATGGAAAGCGCGCTCGGACTCGGCGGCTCCTCCCCGAAGATTCGCCGGAAGTCGTCGGCGACGTTGCGTCGCTCGGTCAACCACGTGCCGAGCTGCGCCGGCCCCGAGCGCACGATGATGTACGTCACGGTTCCCGTCTTCCGGCTTGTGATGGTCGCGCCTTCCGGCGCGGTCGTGTCCCAGGCGTAGCCGATGATCCGTGATCGCAAGATCTGGGGGGGCCGGGCCCACGCGACGTAGATCTGCGCGGCCTGATCGGTGGTCTCGCGGCGCCGAGCGTCGCCGCCACGTGGCAGCACGACCACCTTCCAGCTCCACTTGAGCACCGGCGTTGTCTTGAGATCGACGAGACCACGCAGATCGCGGCTGATCGTCGAGCGATCGTTGTGGCTCTTGAGGTGCAGCACCTGCCGGCCGCCGTCCGGCACGATCGTGAGGTCGAAGCTCGCCGCCTTGCCCCAGCGTTCACCTTCCCAGCCGTGTGGCACACCGTGCGCGCCGGCCGGCTGTCGACTCCAGTCTTCGATCATTGTAGCGGGGACCGCTTGCTCGGAACTGGCGCGGGTGGGCTGTATCGAGATGGGCCGCGTCGAGGCACGCTCGGAACTGGCGCGGGTGGGCTGTATCGAGATGGGCCGCGTCGAGATTGTTGTAGCGGGAGCCGCGTGCTCGGTATTGGCGCGGGTGAGCTGGATCCAGAGGGGACGCGTCGAGGCATTGGCGCCCACTGCCGCGCACACGAGCAACCCAGCGCAGAGCAACCTCCAAATCATCGATTTCATCGTACCGGGCGCATCGCCGGTGACAAGACGAACGCGGTGAGCGACAAATTGCGCCCTGTCGCCGATCGCGGTCGCGGCCCGGCGTGGCACCTGAGCCCGCCGGAGTGCTCGGGACCGCGTTATACTGGTCGCGCATGCCGTTCCTGCCCGTCGGGAAACTCCGGGCCGCAATGCTCCAGGCGGTTTTCGACAAGCACCCGGTCAAGGATCCGCGCGTCGTCGTGGGCCCGAAGATTGGTGAGGACGCGGCCGTCATCGATCTCGGCGACCGATATCTGATCGCCACCTCGGATCCGATCACCTTCGTAGCCGACGACGTCGCCTGGTACGCGCTGCACGTCAACGCCAATGACGTGGCCGTGCGCGGCGCGCGCCCGCGCTGGTTCCTCGCGACGCTGTTGCTCCCGGAAGGCGGCACGTCTGAGGATTCTGTGCGGGAGCTCTTCGATCAGCTCGCCGCCGCGTGTGACGAGCTCGACGTGACGCTGGTCGGCGGCCATACCGAGATCACGCACGGGCTCGATCACCCGGTGATCGCCGGAACGATGCTCGGGGAAGTGGCGAAGGATCGACTCGTCACGACCGGTGGCGCGCAGATCGGTGACGCGGTCGTGATGACGAAGGGCGTGCCGCTCGAGGGTACCGCGATCATCGCGCGCGAGAAGGAAGCGGAGCTCGAAGCGCTCGGCGTTGCTCGCGCGACGATCCGCCGGGCGAAGGCGCTCTTGCGCAGACCTGGGCTGAGTGTCCTGCCGGAAGCCGAGATCGCCTGCGAGCTGGCGACGGTCCACGCGATGCACGATCCGACCGAGGGCGGAATCGCCACCGCGCTCCACGAGCTGGCCGATGCCGCCGGCGTGGGGCTCCGGATCGACCGCGACCGGATCACGATCTTGCCCGAAGGCGCGACGTTGTGCGCGGCGTTCGGTCTCGACCCGCTCGGCACGATCGCCTCGGGCACACTGCTGATGACCCTGGCGCCGGCGGACGCGGGGATCGTCATTCACGCGCTCGCGCGCGAATCGATCGACTGCCACTTCATCGGTCAGGTCGTGCCGCGAGAGCAGGGCGTCGTGCTCGTGTCCGGCAGCCAGGTGGCGCCGATGCCGACCTTCCCGCAGGACGAGATCACGAAATTGTTCGGGGAATCGAGGAGCGCCACGGCTTTGCCGGGGCGCGACGAGCGTCGGGGGTCTGGGGGCCATTTCGGGGCCCCCAGGTAGAACAATCCCCCAGATCGGCTACTCGCATCGGGCCTTGGCGCAGGGCCGCGACGGCATGGTCGCTTCCGCGCATCCGCTCGCGACACTCGCCGGTATCGAAGTGTTGAAATCAGGCGGCAGCGCCGCCGACGCCGCCGTGGCCGTGAACGGCGTGCTCGCCGTGACACAGCCGTACTGCTGCGGCGTGGGCGGAGACCTCTTCTGTCTCTACTACGAGGCGGCCTCCCGGCGCGTGCACTTCCTCAATGGCGCCGGACGTTCGGGCGCAAAGGCGAGCCTGGACGAGTTGCAGCGACGCGGCTGGCGCGGATTGCCGCTCTTCGGTCCGGCCACCGTGAGCGTGCCGGGATGCGTCCGGGGCTGGGGCATGTTGCTCGAGCGGTTCGGCACGCGACCGCTCGGCGATCTTCTGCGTCCAGCGATCCATTACGCGGACCGCGGATTTCCGAACACGCTCCTCGTGAGCCAGGCCGCGGACGAGATGAAGGGGACGTTCACCGACGCCGAATGGCACCGCGTGTTCGCGCCCGGCGGACGCCCGCCGGCGCCCGGTGAGCTGCTGATCCAGCCGGATCTCGCGCGCACGTTGCGCGAGCTTGCGACGGAAGGTCCTGATCTCTTCTATCGCGGGCGCATCGGCGAGGCGATCGGGCGTCGGCTCGAGGTCGAGGGATTCGTGACCCCCGACGACGTCGCGGCGCACACGGGCGAGTGGGGCACGCCGATCTCGACGTCGTACCGCGGTCTGACGGTCCACGAGACGCCACCGCCGACACAGGGCCTGGCCGCGCTACTCGGTCTGAATCTCCTCGAAGGCTTCGACGTCGCCAGCCACCCGATCCACTCGGTCGAGCACCTGCACCTGATGATCGAGATGGTGAAGCTCGCCTATGCCGATCGTGACCGCTGGATCGGAGATCCGGAGCACGCGCGCGTGCCGATCGATGGGCTCCTGTCCAAGGAGTACGCCGCGCGGCGCCGGCAGGCCTTTGATCCCAGGAAGGCGCACGCGCATACGTTCGGCGATCCCGAAGGCGACACCACCGGCTTCGTGGTGGCCGACGGCGCCGGCAACGTGATCAGCGTCATCCAGAGCTTGTTCAACTCGTTCGGCGCCGGCGTGGTCGTGCCTGGGACGGGCGTACTGCTGCACAACCGCGGCCGCCACTTCACCGTCGATCCCCATCATCCCAACGTGCTGGCGCCGCGCAAGCGAACCTTCCACACCCTCATCGCGTCGATGGTCACGCAGGACGCGCGGCCGGTGCTGGGATTCGCGACGATGGGCGCAAACGGTCAGGCGATGTTCCACATCCAGGTGCTCACGAACGTGATCGATTACGGCATGGACATCCAGGAGGCGATCGAGCGGCCCCGATTTCTCGTCGGCGCCTTTGCGCCGGGCGATACCGCGGACACGACCCATCTCGAAGGCCGGATCAGCCGCCGCGTCGTCGCGGGCCTGGAGCGCCGTGGTCACCGCGTGCGCGTGGCGTCCGATTTCTTCCACAAGGTAGGACATGCGCACGGGATCGCGATCCAGAACGGCACGCTGATGGGCGGAGCCGATCCCCGCGGCGACGGCGTCGCGCTCGGCTTCTGATGCGTCGCCATGGCCGTCGATTCCTGCTCGGCGCGCTGCTGCTCGGACTTGGCGCCGCCGCGCCGTCGGTGGCGCACGGGGCCGAGTGGGGCACGATCGTCCCGGGCACGAGCGCGACGGCAGCCGTGCGAGCGCAGTTCGGACCCGCGACTCGGACGTCGGCCGGGAAGCTCGACGGCTATGACACCATGCAATGGGTGTACGAGGAGGCGCAGGCCCCGGTCGGGATGAATCGGATGACCGTGGAGTTCGGGCTGCTGACCGCGTCGGGCTATCGCCCCGACATCGTGCGCGACTTCCGACTCGAGCCGAAATTCGGCGTGTTCACGCAGCAGACGATCGTGATGGGATGGGGCAATCCGTCGCGGGTCGGTCGAGAGGAAAACGTCCCGATCTTCTACTACGAGGATGGGTTACTCGTGTACTTCGATCGCGAGGGCTGGATCGTCGAGCGGATGGTGTTCACGCCGCGCCAGCCGCGGCGGGCCCAGTGATCGCCGCGAGCGCCCGTTCGAGTCCCCGCGCCGGGATGTCGATCCAGTCCGGCCGGTGGTTCGCCTCGTACACGACCTCGTAGGCCGCCTTCTCCAGCTCGAACGCGGCCACCGCCGCGTGGAATCCGGCGTTGGACTCCGGCACCAGCCCCGTGCGGGCCGCGGCCGTCCGATATGCCGTGACGAACTCTGCGGTCGCCGCCACCCGCCATGCCGACGCCCAGGCGTCGAGACCAGCTGGCACGCCGGCCGCGGCCGCGTAGTCGATCGAGCGCAGCATGCCCGCCACGTCACGCAGCACCGTATGTTTCCGCCGCCGCTCTTCGAGCGGCCTGATCGGCTCGCCTTCGAAGTCGATGATGACGAAGTCGGCGACGTCGGGCCGGTAGAGCGTCTGGCCGAGATGGTAATCGCCGTGGTGCCGGATCTTCTGCCGCCCCAGAAGTCCGGCGAGGCCGCGGGCGACATGCCGTGAGTCCGGCTGCTGCGGCCGGGAGAGCACGGCGAGGGCGACGGCGAGCTGATGTCCGATCGCCGCCGCCCACGCGGTCAGGTCGTCGCGGCCGATCGGCTCGGGCGCGAAGTCGGGATCGCGTGAATCGGACGCGAGCGCGCGGTGAAGCTCGGCCGTCCGGAGCCCGAGCTGCCGTAGCGCGATGAGCGTCGTCGCCGCGGCCTCGCGCACCTGCGCCTCGTTGGGTGTCGGCGCGACCGCGCTCTCGTATTCGTGCACGGCGTGGAGCTGCGCGCGCATCCATTCCCAGCCGTCCTGCGCCTGGGCCACCAGCTCCTGCGCGACCGCAAGCGTCGTCACGGCGCCGTCGCTGCCGCGGTACTCGAGATGCCCGAAGAGTCGCGGAACGTTCCGGAAACTCGTCCGCTCGGTGAGAAACTTCGTGATCTCCTGCTCGGGGTTGAGGCCGGCGACCAGGTGGCGAAAATGCTTGAGGATGACGGCGGAGCCGAAGACGACCGACGTGTTGCTCTGTTCGCCGCCGACTCGATGAACGGCAAGATCCCCCGGCAGCGTGGCCGGCAGCGCCGGCGAGGGCACGCCGCGGATCTCGCCGCGCGCGCCGCGCGCTGCCTCGGCGCGCTGGATCAGCGAGAGGACGGCGCGGCAGAACCCCGCATCGTCCAGCCCGTCGACGACGCCGGCGCCGTCTCCGCCGACGAATGGAACGGCGTAACGGTCGATCGAGCCGTCGTCGAGGTGGACCGCCACGATCGCTTCGCACCCGTTCGCGATGGGCACGACGTCCTCGTAGTCGAGGCCCGTGATGCGCCGGGTCTTGCTCGCGAACCAGCGCTGTGCCGCGATCCAGGCCGCCAGGACCTCAGATGGCGGATTCTTCGATCCCATATCGCACGGGGCGCCGGCCCGGCCGCTCGAGCCGGAACCAGTAGAATCCGTGGGGCCCGAGGCTGAGGAAATACGGTCGCTCACCGACGGGAGGAAAGCGGTTCAGTCCCAGCACCTCGATCGGCACCGCCCCCCGGTAGGCGGCGAGATCCAACTCCACGGGCTGCGAGCGCTCGGACAGGTTGGCCACCACGAGCATCGTGTCGTCGCAGTATTCGCGCAGGAAGGCCAGCACGGTCTGGTTGCGCGGCCGCAGGAACTCGATGGTGCCGCGCCCGAACGCCGGGCACCGTTTCCGTGCCGCGATCAGCCGCTTCATCGTGTTGAGCAGCGACGACGGCGTCTTCGCCTGCGTCGCGACGTTCACGGTCTGGTAGCCGTAGATCGGATCGTTGATGACGGGCAAGTAGAGGCGTGTCTCCTCGGCGGTCGAAAAGTCGGCATTGCGGTTGGCCGACCATTGCATCGGCGTGCGGACGCCGTTCCGATCACCGAGATAGATGTTGTCGCCCATGCCGATCTCATCGCCGTAGTAGATGATCGGGCTGCCCGGCAGCGTGAAGAGCAGGCAGTTCAGCAGCTCGATGCGCCGGCGGTCGTTCTGCATGAGCGGCGCGAGGCGGCGCCGGATCCCGAGGTTCAGCTTGGCTTGCGGATCGGTCGCGTACGCGTAGTACATGAACGCCCGCTCCTCGTTCGTCACCATCTCGAGCGTCAGCTCGTCGTGATTTCTGAGGAACAGGCACCACTGGCACGCGGGCGGGATCGCCGGCGTGTGCGTGAAGATGTCGGTGATGGGCAGGCGATCCTCGCGGCGGAGAGCCATGTAGAGCCGCGGCATCAGCGGGAAGTGGAACGCCATGTGGAACTCGTCACTGTCCCCGAAGTACGGCCGCACGTCCTCGGGCCACTGGTTCGCCTCGGCCAGCAGGATGCGGCCGTCGTACTCACGATCGATGACCTGCCGGAACTCTTTCAGAATGAGGTGCGTCTCCGGCAGGTTCTCGCAGTTCGTCCCCTCGCGTTCGACGAGGTACGGAACCGCGTCGCAGCGAAAGCCGTCGAGGCCGCGATCGAGCCAGAAGCGCATCACGTCGAGCATGGCGGTCCGCACGAGCGGGTTGTCGTAGTTCAGGTCGGGCTGGTGCGTGAAGAACCGGTGCCAGTAGTACGACTTTGCGAGGGGATCCCAGGCCCAGTTCGATTTCTCGGTGTCGGTGAAGATGATCCGGGCATCGCGGTACCGCTGATCGTCGTCGCTCCACACGTAGTACTGGCGGTACGGCGAGGTGGGATCGGCGCGCGACGCCTGGAACCACGGGTGCTGGTCGGACGTGTGGTTCATGACGAGGTCGGCGATGACTCTCAGACCACGCGCGTGGGCGGCCTCGAGGAACTTCTGGAAATCTTGCAGCGTGCCGTAGCTCGAGTGGATGCCGTGGAAGTCGGCGATGTCGTAGCCGTCGTCGCGCAGCGGCGAGGGATACATCGGCAGGATCCAGAGGCAGTCGACTCCGAGGTCTTTCACGTAGTCGAGCATCGCGGTGAGGCCGGCGAAGTCTCCGATGCCGTTGCCGTCGGCGTCGAAGAACGCCTTCACGTGCACCTCGTAGAAGATGGCGTCTTTGTACCAGTCTTTACTCATCGTGCATGCCCGGCGTGGAGGCGAGGGGGCGGTCCGAAAACACGACTGCAACTGCCACGGCTTTCGGACCGCCCCCTCACCTCCGCGCCTTTCGTCCGCGACAGCGAGGACTGGTTCAACAACACTGCTCCTCCGGGGGCTCCGTCGGCGATGATGCGCCCGTTCTCTGAGTCGCCACGCGATTCCGTCCCGAATCCGGCGAGGTCCATCAACTGCGCCGGAGAATGAAGATCTGCGCCGGATCCACGGCGGGGTCGAGCCTCACGTAGCCGCGCTCTCCGCGCCACTGCCAGTCGGTCCCGCTCAGCGCCTCGTGCATCGTGTACGGCTCGTCCGGGCCGAGACCGAGCTCGGCGAGCGGTATCTCGACCATCGAGTCTTGCGCTTGGCTCACGTCGAGATTCGCGGCCACGAAGACGACGTTCGTCCGGTCGGGGGTCGCCTTGCCGTACCAGAGCACCTGCGGATTCTCCGAAGGGTAGAAGCGCAGATTCGTGTAGAGCTGCAGCGCCGGATTCTGGTGACGGATCTGGTTGACGCGGGTGATGAAATCGACGAGATTGCCCGGCGCGTTCCAGTCGCGCACCTTGATCTCGTACTTCTCGGAGTTGAGGGACTCCTCCGACCCCGGCGCGAACGGCGTGTTCTCGCAGAGCTCGTAGCCGCTGTAGATCCCGTAGAGCGACGAGAGGGTTGCCGCGAGCACCAGGCGCATCTTGAATGCCGGTCGGCCGCCCTGGACGAGCGCCCCGTGCAGGATGTCCGGAGTGTTGGGCCACAGATGGCCTCGGAAGTGGTTCGCGACGGGTGGGCTCGTGATCTCGGTGAAGTAGTCGATGAGCTCGGATTTTTCGTTCCGCCAGGTGAAGTACGTGTAGGACTGGGTGAAGCCTGACTTGGCCAGGACGTTCATCATCTTCGGGCGCGTGAATGCCTCCGCCAGGAAGATCACGTCGGGGTACAGGTCTTGAAGCCCGCGGATCAGCCACTCCCAGAACTTGACGGGCTTGGTGTGCGGGTTGTCGACGCGGAACGTCCGCACGCCGTGAGCGATCCAGAATTCCAGGATGTGACGCATCTCCTGCCAGAGCGGCGCAGGATCGGCCGGGTAGAAGTTGAGCGGATAGACGTCCTGGTACTTCTTGGGCGGGTTCTCGGCGTACTTGATCGTGCCGTCGGGCCGATGGAAGAACCACTCGGGATGCTCGCGGACGTACGGATGATCGGGTGAGCACTGGATGGCGAAGTCGAGCGCCACGTCCAGACCTAGCCGCCGGGCGGCGTCGACGAACCGGTCGAAATCGTCGATCGTTCCGAGGTCCGGATGGACGGCAGTGTGCCCGCCCTCCTCGGCGCCGATTGCCCAGGGACTGCCGGGATCGCCCGGCTGGGCGGTGAGCGAGTTGTTCTTGCCTTTGCGATGCGTGCGTCCGATCGGATGGATCGGCGGCAGATACACGACGTCGAAGCCCATCGCGGCGGCGCGCTCGAGCTGGCGCTCGGCCTCCTTGAACGTCGCGCTGCGGCCCGGATTCCCACCCGAGCGCGGAAAGAATTCGTACCACGTGGCGTACCGAGCTTGCTCTCGGCCCGCGACGACCTCGAACTGCCGCTCGCACCACGTCGCGTCCGCGCGGTCGACGTGAGTGTCCATCAGCGCCGCCAGCGTCTCCTCCCGCGCGACCGCGACCGCGTCCGGCTGCGTGGCCGCCCGGGCCAGTCGATCGGCATAGGATCCGAGCGCCTCGCCGTCGGCGCCGCCGGCGCGGTCCGCCGGCGCCCGGATCAGCGCCTGCCCTTCGAGAAGCTCGCTGGCCGCGTCCTGCCCGGCGTCGTGGCGCTTCACGAGATCGGCGAGCCACGACCGGAACAGGTCCGTCATGGCTTGGATCGTGAACACGTACCGGGTGTTCTCGTCGAGCCGGAAGCTGCCGGCCCAGCGATCGTTGTCCACATGGCGCATCGGTGTCTCGCGCCAGGTATCAGCGTCGAAGCGCCGGTACTCGAGAAAGGCCAGCAGCGCGTCGTGGCCCTCCTTGAAGATGTCGGCGGAGACCTCGACCGTTGCGCCCACTTCGCGCTTGACGGGAAAGCGGCCGGCGTCGACGGTTGGCGCCACGTTCTCGATCACGACGGTCCGCTTCATGTCGGTTCCCGCTCCGGATTTCGCCGGAGATTTGGGTCGCGGCGCTCGGGCCTTCGGCCGGCGGCTGCCTCTCGGCTCGCGAGACTTCATCGTGGACTCGCCTCGCGGCGCTCGGGCCTTCGGCCCGCGGCCGCCCCTCGGCTCGCGAAGCTTGATCGTAGACTCGCCTCGGGGCGCGCTCCGCCTCCGGCTCCGCGGCCGCCCCTCGGCTCGCGAATCATCTCCATCGCTCCACGAGATAGGACTTGCGTCGCTCGAACGCGGCGCTGACGTCTTCCACGATGGCCTCGCTTGCCTCGGCTCCTCGATTTCGGGTGGCGACCACGAACGCCGCCGTGCACCCGAGATAGAGCGGCACCAGCGAGCGCAGCAGGTGCTCGCGGTGGACCACGGCATAGTGATGGCCGATGGCGAAATCGTAGACGACCCGGGCCCACAGATCGCTCGGAAACCGGAAGGGCGCCTCGCTCACCTCGAGGCCGAGCACCTCGCCCAGCGTCTCGGGCGTCAGGATCAACTCCCAGATCTGCAAGAGATCGCGCAGGCCGAGTTGAAAGGCGTCGATCATCCGCGTCACGTTCACGTCCATCGGCTCGGTCGTCGGCAGAACAGGCTGTCCCACTTCCGGCAAGGGCTCGCTGCCACGAACCTCGAGCCACAGATCCTCGTGGTGATCCATCAGCGTGAACACCGACCCGAGCGTTTGGGCCAGCATCGTCGGGAGATCGGTGGTCCGGGTGCGGGAGCGCACCGTGCGCCGTCCGAGCCAGGTCTGCCACACCGAGAACCCGTCCGCGATCGCGGCGCCGAGCACCCACAGATCGCTCAGGTCCCGGCCGGACCAGTTCCAGCGCGGATGGACCAGCAGGTGCTCGATGAGTCGCGCGGACAGCGCCTGCTGCCCCGCCAGCGGTTGATGGAGCCGCCGGCCATAGAGCGCCCGCACTAGCGGCCGCAGCACGAGATTGGTGATGGTGCCGTCGTAGCGATGGCGCGCGTACGCGGGCACGACGAAATCGGCCTTGTCGGTGAGGATGGGACTGATCAGGCGCTCGACCCACTGTTCGGTCACGGACGTCACGTCGGCTTCGACCATCGCCAGCGCATGCGCGCCCAGCCGGTGCGCGATGGTGAACGTCTGATGGAGCGCGGGCCCGCGGCCAGGGACGCCGTGGAAGGGGACGGTGAGCTGCTCGGCGAGCGGCGCCTCGTGCTTGAATTCCACGGTCGGCAGGCCGACCGCCGCGACGAGCTCGGGCGTGCCGTCGGTGGAGCCGGCGTCCGCGTTCACGAAGGCCGCGCGGACGCCGGGAAAGTGGTGCTCCAGCCCGAGCGCGGCCGTCTCGGCGACGGCCTTCACCGTGTCGGCATTGTTGTAGGTGAGCAGGCCGATGGCGATATCCACGGGTCCTGTCCGAGCAATTTGCTCTTCGATCTCGGCCGGCAGCGCGGATGTCGCGCCTGGCGAAGGTCGGCGGACCGGCGCGCGCGACTCAGCGGACGGGGCGTCCGCCATGAAGCTCGACGCGCCGCATCTCGATGCGGCCCACCCTCGGCGGTTGCGGTCTCGCGGATCCCGCTACAAGCTCGACGCGCCGCATCTCGATACGGCCCACCCTCGGCGGTTGTGGTCTCGCGGATCCCGCTACAAGCTCGACGCGCCGCATCTCGATACGGCCCACCCTCGGCGGTTGCGGTCTCGCGGATCTCGCTACAAGCTCGACGCGCCGCATCTCGATGCGGCCCACCCTCGGCGGTTGCGGTCTCGCGGATCCCGCTACAACGAATCTCATCTCGTGATGTGAATCAACAGCGCCAGGTAGTCCATGAGGTGGCGCGTGATCAGGAACGTCCGCCGCACGTGCTCGCGGCCGGCGGCTCCCATGCGGGCAATGAGCTCGGGCGTATTCAAGAGGTGGCGGATCCTGAAGGCCGCGCCCTCCACCGAATGCACGGTGTAGCCGGTGACGTCGTAGATGACCTGCTGGCTCAAGCCGCCGGCAAAGCCGGCGATCACCGGCTTGCCTTTCCACATCGCTTCCGCCACGCCGAGACCGAAGCCCTCGCGCACCGACTTCTGCAGCACGATCGTCGCGGCGCGCTGGAGCGCGTTGATCTGGAGGTGGGCGTCGGGCGGCAGCTCCAGCACCGTGATGTCCTCGTCGTGATGCGCCGCCTGATGGAGATCCGCAAGCACCTCGAGGCTTTCTCGATCGTCGTCGGCCGACCCGGCGAGCACCAGACGCACCTGGTAATGCTTCTTCACGAGGCGATACGCGTTCACCACGCCGAGCGGATCGGCCCAGCGCGTGAAGGGCCCGACCTGGACCAGCAGTGGACGATCCTGGCGCACGCCGAGCACACGCAGGATGGCCGCGACTTCACGCGCCGGGAGATCGCGGTTCTTGTCCGACAGCGGATCGATCGAGGGGTGGACCACGTAGTGCGGGATGTTCAGCCGGCGCCCGAACTTCGGCAGCGAGAAGATCGCGGCGTCGAAGTGGTTGAGGATGCCGCGCATGAACGACCAGGCCCGCCGTTGCGGGCGTGAGCAGTCGAAGTGGCAACGCCAGACCCAGCGGCCTTCGGCGCCGCGGTGCTCTACGAGCGTGGCCGGCTGGATGTCGTGGACCAGCACCAGGTCGGCGTCGAGCCGCAGCTTCTTGGCGTTGAGCCGGTTCATCTCGACGTAGTGATCGAGCGCCTCGTCGGTCAGCACGCGCTCGGCGCCCTCCATTGCCGCCTGCAGGGCTTGCGCGGTCGAGTAGAAGCCGGGATCGCCGCCGGTGATTTCCCACGTCGCATCGACACCGAGATCCGCCATCATCGGGACGAGCGCGTGAAGGATCTCCGATGAGCCGCCGCCGAACCGGCCGCCGCTCACGTGCAAGAAACGCCGGCTCTGCGCGCGCTCGGCCAGCCTGAGGATGATGTCGACCACCCCTGGCGGCGCGACCTGGCGGTAATCGTCGAGCTTGGTCATGATTACTCGTCCAGCGCCGAATCCACCAGCGCCAGAATGCGCGCGCGCACTCGTTCGAGGCTCGTCATGTACGTGTCGATGCGCTCGATCCGCTCCGCCAGGTCGGGCAGCTCCAGCGAGGTCCGCACCCACTCCGCGAAGTCGCCGGAGCGGCGGCCAAGCCGCGCGCGAGCCTCCACCATGTGGAAATAGATGGAGCTCGTATCGACCTCGGCCAGGGCCGCCCGGAACTGGGCCAGCGTCGTCGCCGTGGGCCCGAGCTGCACCTCGACGATGTGCGATTGCTGGAAATAAAACGGCTCGCCGAACTCGACTCGCGGCACCGAGCTCAAGCCCGCCAGATGGTCGTAGATGGCGATGATGAGCTCCTCCCGCAGATCTTCCAGGCTCGGGAACTCGGATGGATTCACGACGGCTAACCGCTCTGCGAGCGCCTGGTCGCGCACGTGCACCGCGACCCACGTGGCGAAGTCGTTGCCGTACGCCGTCGTGAGCGGCCGGTGCCGCAGGAAGTAGCCATGCGTGTGGTAGAAGACCGACCCGGACGGCACCTCCTCCAGGCGGTCCATCAGCTCCCGCTCGTCCATGGCGCGCCGATCGAGCGCCTGGCGTAACTCGACGCAGCCGACGAACACGAACGGCGCGCTGGCGGCCATCACCTCGTCCGCTCCAGCAACGCGACCGGAAAGTCGACGAGAATGTCGCCGACGCCGATGCGACAACCATGGTCGCCCGTATCCGTCTGGACAACGCGGCCGGTGAAGACGTCGCGGAACTGTCCGGCGAGATCGTTCGGCAGCGACAGCTCCGTATCCTGCCAGTACGCCACACCGAGAGGAAGCTCGGTGCCGCCACGGCGCATGAGCAGCCGCGGCGTGACGGTGACGGCAGCCGCCTCGGCAGTCACCCGCGCGAAGGCGCACACGTGCTCGGCTGCCGCTCCGCTCGTGTCGAGCGGCTGATAGGCGCCGCGGCGGTAGAGGCCGACGTGCTGGCGCCGGAACATCAGTCCTTGCCGGATCACGAACATCTTGATGCGTCCGTCGGACCGGCTGTCGACCAGCCGGCGGGCGAGCGCCGCCGGCTCGTCCTCCGCTTCCAGCTCGTGGACCAGCTCGTCGAGCAGTCGGCGTCGCAGCTCGAAGTCCACCGGTCGCCGGTTGTCGGGATCCACGAGCGAGAAGTTCCAGAGCTCGGTCCCCTGGTAGAAGTCGGGCACGCCCGGCGCGGTGATCTTGATCAGCGTCTGGGCCAGCGAGTTGAGCAGGCCGAAGCCGGCGATCCGGTCCTGGAAGTCGGTGAAGTCGCGCAAGAACTCACGTGACTGGCGCGCGTCGAGGATCGCCTCGGCGAACCGTATCAGCGCGTCGTCGTACCGGCTGTCGGGGTTGATCCAGCTCGTCCACTCCTTCGTCTCGTGGGCGGCCTTCAGCAGATACTGGCGCAGCCGGTCGATGCTGATCGGCCAGGCTCCCACGAGCGTCTGGTAGATGAAGTATTCCTCGTTCGGGCCGGGCACTGCTCTCCCGTCGACCATCGTGCGATGTCTCCGGTTGAGGCGTTGCCAGCGGCTCATCCGCTCGCGCCACTCGCGCGGGATCTCCGACAGCACGTTGATGCGCGCCCGCACGTCTTCGCTCCGCTTGGTGTCGTGCGTGGACGTCGCGGAGAGCGCCGCGGGGCAGTGCTGTTGCCGGGCCGTGTTGGCCGCGTGAAATTCGGCGATCGACGTCCCGAATCGCGACGGGTCACCGCCCACTTCGTTCAGCGAGACCAGCCGGTTGTATCGGTAGAGCGCGGTGTCCTCGTAGCCCTTGGCGGTCACGGGCCCCGTGATCTGCTGGAAGCGCATCACGAAGTCCAGACGGTCGCGGATCGTCGTCTCGTCGGCCCAGGGCGGAGACTGGAGGGTCAGGACGCCGAGCAGCCAATCGTAGATCGAGCTGCTGAGCGCCGGCGTTCGGCGTCTCGCCAGCTCCACGGCCCGCTCGACCGCTTCGCGGTCGCGTTCGGCCGCTTCCCCGCCGCTCTCACCGAAGTAGGTCCGGTACACCGGGAACGCGGCGATGATCTCCCGTAGCGCGGTCGTGAGACTGCCCAGCGTGAAGTCCCGGGACGAGCGGTGCTTCTCGGAGATGATGTTGAGCCGATGGGCGAGCATGTGCAGCTCGGAGGCCATCGACGTTTCCATGAGCAGCCGTTTGGACTCGTAGACGATGTCGGTGAACGACACGCGGTCGCGCAGGAGCCGCGTGTAGAGCTGGTCGAGCGCCCGCGCCTGGCTTCGGTCGACGAAGATCCCGTTCAGGAGATTCAGGAACTCGTAGCCGGTCGTTCCCGCGACGGCCCAGGTGTCGGGCAGGCGCTCGCCCGGAGCCAGGATCTTCTCGGCGACGATGTAGAACGGCGCGTGTGCCGCGGCTTCGGCGACGCATGAGCTCTGCAATCGCCGGAAATATTCGGCCGGCGCGTAGAGCCCGTCGGGGTGGTCGATGCGGAATCCGGTCACCGCGCCTTCACGCACCAGCCGGAAGACCAGGCGGTGAGCCTCCTCGAACACCTGCGGTTGCTCCATGCGGATCGCCGCCAGCTCGTTGATGTCGAAGAAGCGCCGGTAGTTGATCTCTTCGCCGGCGACCCGCCAGTACGCCACCCGGTAGGCCTGGTCGGTGAGCAAGGCGTCGAGCAGATCGAAGCTCCCGGGGTCGCCCGGCGTGCCGTTGAAGATGCGGACGTTCTCGTGGACGGACGCGGCGATCTCGGGCGATTGATCGAGAAGCTTCTCCAGCCGTTCGCGGCCGTATTCCTTCTGTCTCCGGCGCGTGACGAGCTTGCCGCGATCGGCTTCGCTGTGACCGGGAATGGTGGCGAACCACGCGAGCACGGACTTCAGCTCGACGAGCGCGCGGTGCTCGGGGCCCAGCGTGGCTTGCAGCTCTTCGAGCCGGTGACCCAGGATGCGGCCGTAGGACCGCGCGGCGACGGGCAGCGTCGCGTCGAAATACGTCACGCAGAATGTCCCGCGATCCAGCTCGAGCTGGAGCTGTCCGCTCTCGAGGACGATGCCGTACTGGTCGCCCAGGATCGGCAGCAGCACTTTGTTTGCGAGCTCGCGCTTGACCGGCTGCCAGTCGATGTCGAAGAAGCTCGCGTATTCGGCGGACGCGCCGTTCTCGAGGACGTCCCGCCACCAGGCGTTGTGCGCCTGGGCGATGCCCATGTGGTTCGGGACCAGATCGACGAGCAACCCGAGTCCGTGACGCTTGAGGGCGTCGGCGAAACGGCCGAAAGCAGCCTCGCCCCCGAGCTCCTCACGGAAGCGGTTATGGTCGCTGACGTCGTAGCCGTGGGAGCTGTGCGATGCCGTCTCGAAGAACGGCGAGGTGTAGCAATCGCTCACACCGAGCGCGTCGAGGTACGGCACGAGCTGCGCCGCGTCGTCGAACGTCAGGTTCGACCCGAGCTGGATGCGATAGGTTGCCGCCGGCGCGCGGAGCAGCGCCTCGGGCTCGCTCCGCAGACGGTTGAGTGGTTCGCCGTTCATGTCCCGTCCCGCCTCACGGCTCCTGCGGCAGCGCGAAGCCGAGCGCCTCGCCGAGGGACGCGAGCACCGGTCGCTGACGCGGTAGTTGCCGCCAGAGCTCGAAGAACTCGTTCTGGACGCCCCAGAGTCCGAAGTGAAGGCCGAGCTCGCGCGCCCCGGCGATCAGCGCCGTTGCCTCGGCGACCCGCTCCGCGCTCGGCTCGTCCGCCACCGCGCCGACCGCGTCGTGGATGGCGCGCTGCATCCCGTCGCGTCCGGTGTCGAGATCGAGGCGGAGGCCGAGGCCGCGCGCTTCAGCCACCAGCTCGAAGACCTCCGGTGGAATCGTGCGGAGCGCCGCCACCTCCTGCAGCTGGCGATGGATGTCCTGTTCGAGGACGTGACGTCCCACGATCGCCAGCGTCTCGGGAATCGGCGCTTCCACGCGCCTGAGGTAGTGCACGAGCTTGCGGCTCTCGTCCCAGATCCGGTGATAGACCTCCTCGTGCTTGTCGAGGATGGCGCGGATGACGCTCGCGAGGACCCGGCGCCGCTCCTCGAGAAAGAGGTGAGGCAGCGAGAACGGCTCGCCCGGGAACCACTGGTCCATCCCTCGCACCATGTCCGCCATGCTGTAGCGGGCGTAGCGCGCCAGGAGATCCGTCTTCATGTCGGCGTAGACCTGCGCGTCCCAGTCGCGCACGCCGCACGAGAAGTCGTGGCCACCGAAGTGGAGGATCGCGTACATCGACTCGGTCGTCTCGCCGGTCGCCTCGGACGCGATGCGGACGTGCGCGATGCGCACCGCCGTCTGGGCGTACGAGTCGCGCGCTTCGTCCAGACGCTCGACCCGATACGCGTAGACGCTGGCATCCTCCGGGCGGTCCTCGAACAACCCGGTGATCGCGTAGTGGGCCGCGACGCGTCGCAGATCGACGACGGCCGGGCGGACCAGCCGGCGATAGACGTCGCCGCCGTCGGTGAAATCCCGGGCGTTCGTCGGCGCGGCGGCGAGCTGGCGTTCGAACTCGGCTTCGAGATCCTTGCCGCCGAGATCGCGCAGCAGCTGGAGCGCCATCGCCGCATACCGGAGGATCTGGACCGGTTCCAGTGCCGACAGCTCGTCGAAGAACCAGCCGCAGGAGGTGTACATCAGCATGCGATTGCGCTGCATCTCGAGCAGCCGGCGCGCCTCGACGACCGAGTCCGGATCAAGCGGGTCGCGCTGGTGGCGCGCGAGAAAGTCCGCCAGCGCGGCCGGTGACCGGTCGAGCACGACCTCGATGTAGTCGTCCCGCGCGGCCCAGGGAGCCTTCAGCAGGGCTGCCCCGCGCGCCTCGTAGAACCGATCGACGTGGTCGCGAAGCCAGTCGAGCGCGTCTCTGAGCGGCGCGCGCCACCGCTGGTGCGTCTCCTGGCTCACCCGGCAGCCGCAATCGGCACGCCAGCGCTCGACGCCATGGATGCAGCTCCACGAGGTCCGCTCGTGGATCGTCGCCTCGTGCTCCGGCCGGTGCTCGGCGAGAAACGCGCCGTAGTTCGTGAGCGCCGCGACGCCGTCCGCCTCGATCTGCTGAACCGCGGCGGCGAGCGCCATCTCGCCGAAGTGGCTATGGTGGCCATACGACTCGCCGTCCGTGGCGCAGTGGACGAGCTCCGGCCAGTCGCGGCTGTCAGAAAATCCGCCGTGCAACCGGGCCACCAGCGTCTCGCTGCGCTCGAGCAGGTTCTCGAAGGCGATCGCGCGCGAGATGGGACCGTCGTAGAAGAAGAGCGCGAGCTCGCGGCCATCCGGGCCGCGCCAGAGATACGGCCGACTCGGATCGATGCGGTCACCGACCTCCTCCCAGCGATCGCTGCCGATCGGGCGGACGCGCCACGCCTGGTGCGGCGCGAGGATCGTGAAGCGAAGACCCTCGTCAGCCAGGATCGTGAGCGTTTCGTCGTCCACCGCGGTCTCGGGCAGCCACAGGCCTTCGGGCTCGCGGCCGTAACGGGCACGGAAATCCGCCAGCCCCCAGCGTACCTGTGTGACTTTGTCCCGCGCCGTCCCGAGCGGCATGATCATGTGGTTGTAGACCTGGGCGATCGCGTTGCCGTGGCCACCGCGCTCGCCCACGCTCAGGCGGTCCGCTTCGAGGATCTTCGCGTACACCTGGGGCGCCTGGCGCTCGAGCCACGCAAAGAGCGTCGGGCCGACGTTGAACGAGATCTTCTCGAGGTTGTTCACGATGTTGAAGATCCGGTTGCTCTCGTCGACCCGGCGCGCGGCGGTGTTCGGCGCGTAGCACTCCGACGTGATCCGAGCGTTCCAGTCGTGGAACGGCGCGGCTCCGTCCTGGATCTCGACCGCCTCGAGCCAGGGATTCTCGCGCGGCGGCTGGTAGAAGTGCCCGTGGATCGCGATGAAGCGTGGCAGAGTCATGGCCCTATTGTGGATTCCGGAATCGCCCCCAGACCGGCACGCAGCCTAAACCGGATCACTCATGAACGCTCACCGGCAATCGAGCGCGTGGCGTCGCGGGCGGGCCGGGTCGGTGAGGGGCCTCCGACCACGAGGCCCTTTGACCGATGACCCGCGAGCCGTTCCCACTCACGACCGGGTTGCCCTCGATCGCAC
>JBGPTW010000088.1:0-25202 GCA_041490825.1 Methylomirabilia bacterium
GATTCTTCTCGCGGTCCCCCGTCGGCAGGTCCGTGTACGCGGTTCCGAGGTTGTTCTGGGTCCCCGCCCAGTCGAGCGGGACGTCGCTCTCGGTGTAGACGCGCAGCGCCGCCTCGTAGCATGCAATCGCCTTTCCGAGATTCTTCTCGCGGTCCCCCGTCGGCAGGTCCGCGTACGCGGTTCCGAGGTCGTTCTGGGCACCTGCGACAACACGGGGGTCTCGGAGCGCTTCCGCTGAAGTGAGTCCTTGTTCGGCTCGTGCGAGTGCCTCCGAGAATCGGCCGGTCGATCGAAGGTACGTGGCGAAGGCACCCGCGTAACGAAGAACAGCGGAATGATCTGCCACTTCAACGCAGGTGTCCATTCCCGCCCGAATGTTTTCCAGATCCGCAGAAATCCTGGCGATGCCTCGCAGTTGCTCCTTGCCTCTGATCTGATCGTCTGCCTCGTCCACCGCCTTCAAAAAGTGCGCGGCATGCCGCTTCCGAAACTCACCCGTGGCGCTCTCGAGCCGTCTCGCCGCGTATTCCTGGAGCGTCGCCAGCATCCGATAACGCGTCTCGCCGAGCGACGACTCCATGGACAAGAACGAGCGACCCCGAAGAGAGTCTAGTAAACGAGGAACGTCGCTCATCTCGCAAACCCCGGGCACATCTCGATCGCCGAAATTACCTCTGAAAATCGAGAGGCGCGCGAACAACGTGCGCTCGTCAGCAGACAAAAGGTTGAACGAATAGTCGATACAGGCCTCGATCCCGGCATGACGCTGCTCCTCCACGCCGGAACCGGTCCGCTGTAGGTACTCGGAGCGGCGCTTCCGCAAGCCGTTACAGAGTACGTCGATCGGAACCCTGTCCACCCAGGCGGCCGCGAGTTCCACGGAGAGCGGAATTCCGTCGGTCAGCGCAAGCACTTCCACGATGCCGCGCAACTCCGCCGGACTCGGCTGCCAACCGAGTCTGCGAAGTCGGGCCCTTTCGAGGAAGAGGCCGACGCTATCGAATTGTGCGAGCTGCGCCGGCGTCGACGCGGCGCCCTGCGGGACGGACATGGGTGACACTTCGATCTGCTGCTCTCCGTCGACACCAATGAGCAACTGAGAGGTCAGCAGGAAGTGCAGCCCGGGGCATTGCCTGAGTAATCGAGCGACGAGACGCGCCGCGGTCGCGACCCCTTCAAAATTGTCAAGAACAAAAAGCGCCCTCCGGTTGGCCAGCGTCTCCACCAGCGCTTGCGCCTCATCGGCGAATCCCCTGACGCTCACCGAAGCCTTCGTTGCGATCTCCGTCGCGACGGCTGATTCCGAATTCGGGCACTGAGCGAGCTCGACGAAGAACACGCCGTCCTCGAAACTTTGTGCGACTCGCGCGCCAACCTCATCTGCCAGCCGCGTCTTCCCTATGCCACCCATTCCTCGCAAAGTGACGAGGCGATGATTCATTACGGCGTCCATCGCCTGGGACACCTCAGCCTCCCGACCAACGAAGCTGGTGAGAAACCGGATCGGCTCCAGCCACGAACGGCCGGCGGGCCGCTCAGGAGTTTTCCCGGGCCAAAGAACCTCGAAGATCCGGCGGCGCCCGAGTCCCTTCAGCTCCCAACGGCCCCAATCGTGAACCTCAGGCCGGCTGAGGACTTCCGTTTCTTCCGAGATGAGAACCTGACCTCCACGAGCGAGCGACTCCACGCGCGCCGCCTTGTCCACATCAGTGCCCGAAAGATCAATTCGCTGCGAACCCTCATCGCGATAGACCTTGGGCGTGCCCGTATGCAAACCGATCCTTACCTTCAGCGAATCTTTCCCGGCCTGGATCGGGTTAGCGCGCAGACCTTCTTGGATCGCGATGGCGCTGCTGACGGCCTCGGCAGGCAGCGTGAATCCCACGAGGAACGCGTCACCGATTGCCTTCAGCTCACGACCGTTGTGTTGCGCGACCGCCCGTCGAACGAGTTTGTTGTGCGGCTCGAGCACTTCGCGGAAGTAGCGCTCATCCCCAAGCGCTGCCTTGGTTGACGTCGACTCGACGATGTCGGTGAACATCATAGTGATGACACCACCGGTCAGTGGCATCACCTGTTGGAGGATCTCTGGATCGATCCCGCCCAGGAGAGTCTTCAGACGTTCTGGGGAGATTCCCTCGTCTTCAGCCATTTCCGCCAAGAACTGTAGCGGACTTGATCGCTAACGGCAATCCGGCAGCTACACATGCGTTATCCTTGGGGCGCTTCGAATGGAGGGATCGCATGCCCGACATCGACGTCATCGTGGTTGGCGCCGGCAATGCTGCGCTCGCTGCGGCCGTGTCCGCGCGCGAGCAGGGCGCGCGCCGCGTCGTCGTGCTCGAGAAGGCGCCGCCCGAGTTACGCGGCGGCAACACGCACTACAGCGGCGGGCTCCTGCGCATCGCGTTCGACCGTGCCGATCAACTTCTGACGCTCGCGCCGGACGTCGAGCGGCAGGTGCCGGGGTTTCTCACCGGGGTACATCCTTACCCTCGTGACCTCTTCATGGACGATCTGTTGCGCGTCACCGAGGGCCGGACCGATCCCGAGCTCGCCGAGATCCTCATCGGCCGCTCGTACGACACCGCGTGCTGGATGGCGAAGCAAGGCATCGTGATGGAAGCCGCGGTGTCGCTGAGCGGGATCAAGGTGGGCAACACGATCAAGTGGTCGCCTGGCGCCGTGATCCGTGCCCGACACGAAGGCGTGGGACTCTCGCGCATGTGGTTCGAGATCGCCGAGAAGGCCGGCGTCGAGATCCGCTACTCGACGAGCGCCGTACGGCTGATCCAGGACGCGCGCGGCCGGGTCACGGGTGTCATGACGCGCGCGGCCGACGGCTTCGCCGAACTCGCGGCAAAGACCGTGGTGCTGGGATGCGGCGGCTTCGAGGCCAATCCGGAATGGCGCGCGCGCTATCTCGGCCGGCCGTGGGATCACGCGAAGGTGCGCGGCACGCGATACAACACCGGCGACGGCCTGCGCATGGCGCTGGAGATCGCCGCGCTACCGCACGGTCAGTGGACGGGGTGTCACTCGACGCCGATCGATGCCGAGGCGCCGCCGCACGGCGACCGGAAGCTGACCGACAAGACGAATCGCCTGTCGTACCCGTACGGCGTCCTCGTGAACGCCCGCGGTCAGCGATTCTTCGACGAGGGCGAGGACTTCCAGTTCTACACGTACGCCAAGCTCGGCGGCATCATCTTGAATCAGCCGTCCGGCATCGCGTACCAGATCTTCGACTCGAAGGTTATCGGATTGCTGGAGGGACGCTACAAGACCGGCCGACCGCTCGTGGCCGACACGTTGAAAGATCTCGTCGACAAGCTTCCCGTCGAGCGCGCGGTGTGCCTGCGGACGCTCGAGGACTACGACGCCGCGGTGATGTCGGGCAGCTTCGATCCAACCGTGCGCGATGGCCTCGGCACGAAAGGCCTCGGCTTGGCGAAGTCGAACTGGGCGCAGCGGCTCGACACGCCACCGTTCGTCGCGTACCCGGTGACCGGCGGCATCACGTTCACGTTCGGTGGCGTCCGCGTCAACGATCGCGCGCAGGTCATGAGCACGTCGTGGGAGCCGATTTCTGGACTGTATGCGTGCGGCGAGATGGTCGGCGGCCTCTTCCACACCAACTATCCAGGGGGCACCGGGTTGATGTCTGGCGCCGTCTTCGGACGAATCGCCGGCGCCCAGGCCGCGGGCGAGTAGCGCCGTGCGCGCGACGACCCGGCTGCGCCAGCTTCTCGCGGGCAATGACATCCTCGTGGCTCCCGGCGTGTACGACGGGCTCTCGGCGCGGCTGGTCGAGCGCGCCGGCTTCGCCGTCGCTTACGCAACGGGCGGCGGGATCGCGCGCAGCCTCGGCTACCCCGATCTGGGGCTGCTCGGCATGCGCGAGGTCGTCGATCGCCTTGCGGTCATCGTCGAACAGGTTGGCATCCCCGTCATCGCCGACGCCGACACTGGCTACGGCACCGCGTTGAGCGTGCAGCGCACCGTGCGCGAGTTCGAGCGGATCGGCGTCGCCGGTTTTCACCTGGAGGACCAGCAATTCCCGAAGCGCTGCGGCCATCTGGACGACAAAGCTGTGGTGACGACGGCGGAGATGGTCCAGACACTGCGCGCTGCGCGCGACGCCATCACCGATCTCGATCTCGTGCTGATCGCGCGCACCGATGCGATCGCCGTCGAAGGGCTCGATCGTGCCATCGAGCGCGCCGATGCGTACGCGCGCGCCGGTGCGGACGTGGTGTTCGTGGAAGCGCCGGAAACGGTGGAACAGATCGAAGCGGTCGCGCGCCGCCTGCCCTACCCGAAGCTGATCAACATGTTCCAGGGCGGCAAGACTCCGCTCGTGCCGCTCGCGCGACTGTCCGAGCTCGGCTACCGCATCGTGATCATTCCGTCCGATCTACAGCGGGCCGCGATCCGCGCGATGGACGACGTGCTGGCGACGATCAAGCACGACGGCAACAGCGCGGCGCTCGCCGAACGCATGGCGTCGTTCAAGGAGCGCGAGGCCATCGTCGACACCGCCGGCTATCTCGATCGCGGCCGGCGGTACCGAACCTGAACCTTGCGCCATAGGTCACGACCTGCTCTCGACCGTAGAGCCCGGAAAGAGCGTCGTCCGCTCGTTGCCCGCGGGGCGCACGCACCTGCTCGCGCAACCGGGTGGCCGCTGGCTCTATTCGAATATGATGGATCCGTGATCCCCGCGGCGCGCCGGTACGTCCTCAAGCCCGACCCGCACAGCAGCCACTCGGTCATCCTCGCCTGGCTCGGCGAGGGACGTGGGCGACGGATCCTCGACGTCGGCGCGGCGGACGGGATCGTGAGCCACCGGCTCACCGAGCGGGGCTGGCGCGTCACCGGGATCGAGGGTGACCCGGCGCTGGCGCAG
The DNA here is from genome assembly GCA_041490825.1 of Methylomirabilia bacterium. Taxonomy (GTDB): domain Bacteria; phylum Methylomirabilota; class Methylomirabilia; order Rokubacteriales; family CSP1-6; genus JBGPTW01. The sequence continues at coordinate 4,910 of JBGPTW010000088.1, forward strand.
GCCGGCGCGGTCCACTGCGAGCGGATGATCACGGCCAACCTCAATCACGAGATCCCCGAGGCCGAGGGGCCGTTCGACGCGATCCTGTACGGCGACGTCCTGGAGCACCTGATCGACCCGCTGCGCGTGCTCGTCGAGCTGAACCACTCGCTCGCGCCCGAGGGCTTCGTGATCATCTCGGTTCCCAACATCGCCCACCTCTACATCCGGCTCCTGCTGCTGCTCGGGCGCTTCGACTACATCGATCGAGGCATCCTCGACGACACGCATCTCCGATTTTTCACGGCACGATCGCTCAAGGCGCTGATCGCCGATGCCGGGCTCACGATCGAGCGCTTTTCCGCGACGCCCGCGCCGCTCTACCAGGTATTGCCCGAGCGCTGGCACAAGCGGTGGGTCGCCGCCACGCACGCCATCAACGCGGCGATCGCGCGGAGCCTCCCGAGGCTGCTCGGCTACCAGCTCATCGTGCAGGTCCGGCCGAAGGGCGGCGTGCTCGGGGCGGGCGATGAGTGAACCGGCGAGCCCGAAGATCGTGGACAGCCTCCGAGCGAGGTACACCAGGCTTCCATGACCGCGCTGGCCCGCCCGCTGGAGATGGCGGGGGCCGGCGTCTCGCTGTTGATCCTCGCGGTTCTTGCAACCGGCGGATGGCGCATCGTGGGGCTCCCGCTGACCCGCGCCGAGGACCTCGTCGTGCTCTTGGCGGCGATTGTCGCGCTCCGGCTCCTCGTCGCGCCGGTCACGCTGCCCGCCGTGCGTCCGGCCGGCGCCGTCGCTGCGGGGGCCACCGTGTATGCGCTTCTCATGGGCTTCGTCGTCGTCACGCGCCATCTCGCCCTGCAGACGCACGCACTCGACCTCGGGTACTACGTCCAGGTCGTCTGGTCCATCGCGTCGGGCCACGGCGCGCACGTGACGCTCCCGGCGATGCACGCCTGGGGGGACCACTTGTCGCCCATTCTCTACATGTTCGTGCCGCTCGGCTGGCTGGTCTCCAGCGGGACTGCTCTGGGAACCGCCCTGCTCGCCGCGCAGACGCTGGTCTTCGCCGCGGGTGCCGTCGCCGTGTACCGCTACGCCCTTCGCCGGCTCGCGCCGCGCGCCAACGCCGGGCGGCTGGCCGCGGGCTTCGCGCTGCTCTATCTCGTGAATCCGTCCCTCCACGGGATCAACATCCGCGACATCCACCCGCAGGCGTTCGCGATCGCCCTGCTCCCCGCCGCGGCGCTGGCGTTCGACGCGGGCCGTTACGGGTGGTGCGCCGTCGCGTTGCTCCTGACGCTTGGGGGCCGAGAGGATTGCACGATCGCGGTGGTGGGCTTCGGAATCTGGCTGGCGCTCGCCCGCGGGCGCTGGGCCCTCGGCGCAGCGGTGGGCGGCGCGAGCGTCGTCCTTCTCTTCGCCGACATCACCTGGGTCATGCCGTATTTCCGCGGGAGCCCGTACCCGCACCTCCAGCGCTATCCGCATCTCGGATCGTCGCTCGGCGAGATCCTCTTGACGCTCCTGGCACGGCCGTGGCAGTGGTTCGGAGTGGTGGTGTCGGCGAAGAAGATCGTGTACCTGCTCGCGATGCTGGCGCCGTTCGGCTTTCTTCCGCTCCTGGCGCCGCTGACGCTCGCCGGGGCGCTGGCCGGGCTCTCGATGAACCTCCTGAGTCTCGACCCGATCCTGTTCAACTACCGGTCGCAGTACCAGGCGTTCATCCTGCCGTTCCTCGCCCTCGCCGCCGTTGACGGCTACGCGTGGCTCTGCACATGGACGGACAAGCGCCCGCGCGTCCGCCTCCTCGCGCCTGGTGCCGCGCTCGCGCTGGGATTCATCGCGAGCGCCGCGCTCACGGCCCGGACCGTGAACGACCTCACCGTGACGCGCTGGATGCCGACCGCCGACCAGCGCGCGGCGTATGCCCTCATGCGCGAGATCCCCGTGACGGCCGTCGTGAGCACGAACGAGCGGCTGGTGAGCCACCTGGCTACGAGACGCGAGATTTCCATTTTCCCGAAGCCGCGGGAATACGCGCCGGGCGAGTACGTCCTCGAGAGGGAACGGGTGATCGCCGGAACCCCGGCGCACCTGTTCCCCGCGGAGGAATTCGAGGTGGAAGCGCGGGCCGCCAGCTGGGTGCTGCTGCGCCGGCGGCGCTAGCAAGACCAGTCCCTCGGTGCGACTCCAGTCGAGAAAGGAGATTCGCGACTGGGCAGCCCGGCAGCACGCACGTAATGCCGCCAGTCAGGGCCGTCACTACCCCGCCAGTGTCTCGTTCGACGACTTGAGAGCCGATGAAGCGCGCCCGCGAGTCATGGTCCTCGTGACCCGACAAGAAGCGACGGACACGCGACCGTACGTGAATCTCACGGGCGTGTACCAGGATCGCCGGCGCAGGACGCAGGATGGTTGGCGGCTTGCGCATCGCGCCGCCTACGTGGATCGGGATCCCGGATTTTCGAAGTAGCGGCGGAGTACCGGAGCACCTGAGCCAGCGGCACCCGTAGCCGGCGCGGCGTCACGCGTCTCAGCACGATCTCGTCACCGCTGACGAACGCGGCCAGCGAACTCAGCGCCTCGCCCAATCCCGCGAGCGCCTCGTCCTGATCGACTACACCCGATCCTGTCGGCGGCGTCCGCGCATCCGCAAACCACGCTTCGAAATGCGCGTGACGCACCTCCAGCCGCCGCTCGAGGCGATGTGCCTTCGCGTCGACACGGCCGATGAGATGACCATGGTGGAGAATCGGCAAAGAGTAGTAGCCGTGCACGCGCTTCGAACCCGGCGTGTAGACCTCGATGCGATAGTCGAATCCGAACAGGCGCGCCACCCGGTCCCGATGCCACAGCAGCGAGTCGAACGGTGACAGCAGCGTCGTCCCGCGCGACGGCGCCGGCGCGCGGCCCGCGCGACCGAGAGCGCGCAGATCGCGAGTGAGCGCAAGCCAGCGCCCCGGCGTCCCCTCCACCTCAACTTCCGTGACTTCGCCCCGCTCCACCATCGAGCGGAGCGCGGCCCGGCGCGCGCCCGGCAGGAATCGCGGGAAGCTGAGATAGCGGCTCAGGTCGGTCTCGGTCGCCGCGCCCATGGCGTGCAACGAGCGCTCGATGTGCCAGCGCACGAATTGCTCGGACGAAACCGGCTCGATGCCGAGCACGTCCGGGATAGCGCGCTCCAGCAAGTCGAAGCGCTTGTGGAAGTGCCGCCGCGAATCGACCGTGAGCGCGCCCGTCATCCACAGGTAATGCAGCGCGTGCTGGACGGGCTTCCAGTCCCACCATCCACTGCGGCCGCCAGCGGGGCGCCGCCCGTCGAAGTCCGCGTTGCCCATCGGCCCATTGGCCAGGAGGGCCGCCTTCACCTGGCTCAGCACCTTCGCGTTGCGGCGTAGCCAGCCTGACCAGCCGGTGTGCCGGACGCGATAATCGAGCATGGCGCGCCGCCACCACGGCAGCATCGAGACGGGCACGAGGCACGCGGCGTGCGCCCAGTATTCGAACAGGAGCCGGCGGCGGTAGACGAGCGCGTCGAGCCGCCCGCGATCGTACGGGCCGAACCGGCTCCACACGGTGAGATAGTGGGCGCGCTCGAGAACGTTGATGGAATCCATCTGGAGCCCGCCCACATCCTCGACGAAGCGGCCGAGCCGCCGGGGCGTCAGCGCGGACGCGCGCGGGCGAGCAAGGTGCTGCCGCTGGAGGAAGAGCGCGGCGACTGCACGGAGCGGAAGCACCGGGCGTGGCATCCGCTGGAGACTACCACTGCGGCGGGCGATGCACTGCGGAGTCGCGTCAGACGTAGTCGTCGAGAACCAGCACCGTGAGTCCTTCCGCCTTCAGCTTCCGGAGGCTGGCGTCATTGGTGATGAACGCTTCAGCCCGCTCATTCCGCGTCGTGGCGACGAGCAGGGCATCCGGGGTCCGGATCCCGTACCGTGCGCGGAGGCGCGCTGCTTCCTTGGCCGTCGCGTAATCCGGAGCTCGCAATATCGCGTTCGGCAGCGAAAGCAAGAACCGCTCGAACGTCTCGACGCGATCGGGTTCGCTCGCGGCAAAAGGCCGGACCAGCAGTTCCGTGACCGAGACCGTGGAGAGGACGGCGCGTGGCGCTCCAGCGGCTCCCGCCCCGGCGTCCAGCGCCCTTCCGATACGAAACGTCACCGAGGCGTGCGAGCCCGGGTAAACTCAGCGCATGGTCAAGCCGCTTGCCTCGAGCGTCGAGACCGGCGACGGCCGTCTCGATGTCGTCCAGGTCGGTCACGTCGTTCTGCTCGTCCTGGTCCTGGTCCTGTTTCCGCTCGCTTCCTCTGGCGCGCCCATGGATGACGAATACATCAAGGGCTATGCGTCGGCGATCCTGGAACGGCAGTTCAACGTGAGCGCGCGATCTCTTCAAGTAAAGGACGGCGTCGTGACTCTCAGCGAGATCGACGTGCCGCGCCTGGATCGCCCGAAGGTCATGACCGAGCTCATGAGAATCAAAGGGGTCGCCCGCGTCGAGCTCCTGGAGGTTCCGAAGGGCGAGCACGCCAAACCCGGGGAACCGCCCGCGCAGCTCCCCGTCGGGCATCTCTTCTGGCCGCTCATCGCCGATCCGCGCTGGCCCCACTTCTCGGCCGCCTACCGGAACTACTTCGGCAACAGCGGCCTGAAGAGCGCCGCCGCGGTGAGCTTTGGCGAGACCCTGTCACTATGGCGGGACAACCTCAGCGCGGAACGTCCATGGGGCCAGTGGGAGGTGGGATTGCAGGCCGGCGTCTTCTCGATCTTCGATCTCGACTCGCCCTCGTTCGACTTGATCAACACCGATTTCTTCATCGCGGCATTCGGAGCCTATCGCTTCGACGAGCTTTCAGCGCTGACGAGAATCTTCCACCAGAGCTCACATCTCGGTGACGAGCTGCTGCTCCGCAGCACACATCCAGACCGCATCAATCTCAGCTACGAAGGCGTCGACGCCAAGGTGTCCTACGATCTCCCTTTGGGTCTCCGGACGTACGGAGGCGGTGGGTACCTGTTCGATGTGGACCCGCCTCATCTCGGTCGCGGATCCATTCAGACCGGGGTCGAGTTCAGAAGCCCGAAGCTTCTGTGGCACGGTCGCTTACGCCCCATCGCGGGCCTGGATCTTCAATTCCGTGAGGAGAACCGGTGGCACCGGGACCTCTCACTCCGGGCCGGGATACAGCTCGAAGGTACGAGCGTGCTCAGTCGCAATTTTCAGTTGCTCCTGGAATACTTCAACGGGAATTCGTTCGAGGGCCAGTTCTTCGTGCAACCCGTCGAGTACCTGGGATTGGGCGTCCACTACAACTTCTGAAGCGCCCGGCCCGTCGCGGGCGCTTGCTACAATGCAGAAGGCCATGATCAGCACACCAACGTCATGCTGAACGGCGGCGTCGGCTGGCCTCCCGAATTGGCCCGGCGTTACTGTGAGCGGGGCTGCTGGACCGGCGTCACGCTCGGTGAGGCGTTCGGCCGCTCGGTGGCCGCGCATGCCGATCGCCTCGCCGTCGTCGACGGAGGGCGCCGTGTCACCTACCGGGAGCTCGGCGAGCTGGTCGAACGCCTCGCCGTCCATCTCGCCGAGCGCGGCATCGCGAACGGAGCGCGTGTGGTCTTCCAGCTCCCGAACGTGCTGGAGTTCGTCGTCGCGTACTTCGCCTGCCTGAAGGTTGGCGCGATCCCGCTCACGTGCTTGCCGGCGCATCGCCACGCCGAGATCGGGTACCTGGCCAAGTTCACCGAGGCCGCGGCGTGGTTCATCGCGTCGGAGTTCCGGGCATTCGACTACGTCGCCATGGCGGAGGAGCTGCGCCCGACCCTGCCGTCGCTCCGTGAGATCTACGTCGTCGGTGATCGCGTGGGCCGGGGCATGACACGGATGTCCGAGCTGATCGAGCGCGACCCCGACCGGTCGACTCGGACGCGCTCCCTGGATCAGCTCCGCCCGAATCCGGCCGACATCGCCGTGTTCCAGCTCTCCGGCGGAACGACGGGACTGCCGAAGGTCATCCCGCGCACGCACGACGACTACTACTACAACTCGATGCAGTTCGCCGGCACGACCGATTTCGACCGGGAGAGCGTTCTGCTCGTGTCAGTCCCGATCGCCCACAACTTCCCGCTCGCCTGTCCCGGCGTACAGGGCGCGCTCCTGCTCGGCGCGCGCGTCGTGCTCGCGCCCTCGCCGGACGGCGACACGGTCTTCCCGCTGATCGAGCGCGAGCGCGTGACCTGGATCCCGGCGGTCCCGGCCACGGTGATCACGTGGGTGAATCATCCCAGGCGCCGTGACTACGATCTGTCGTCGATCGGCACGCTCGCCGTCGGCGGCTCGCGATTGAACCCGGAGCCCGCGCGAGCCGTGATCGCCACGTTCGGACCCGTGCTGAAGCAGGTGCTCGGAATGGCGGAGGGGCTGCTCTGCAGTACACGGGAGAGCGACCCGTTCGACGTCGTCGTGGAAACTCAGGGCCGCCCGATGTCGCCCGACGACGAGATTCGCATCGTGGACGACGACGGCCGGCCCGTCCCGGACGGCGAAGTGGGAGAGCTGCAGTGCCGCGGCCCTTATACGATCCGCGGGTATTACCGCGCGGACGATCACAACCGCGTCGCGTTCACTGCCGATGGTTACTATCGCACCGGCGACATGGTACGGCTCCATCCAAGCGGCAATCTGGTCGTCGAGGGCCGCAAGAAGGACATGATCAACCGCGGCGGCGAGAAGATCAGCGCGGAAGAGATCGAGAACCTCGTCCTCGGTCACCCGGCGGTCTTCAATGCCGCGGCCGTGGCCATGCCCGATGCCGTGCTCGGCGAGCGCGTGTGCGCGTTCGTGATCTTGAAACCAGGCGCATCGCTGGCGCTCGACGAGCTGACCCGGTTTCTTCGCGACGACAAGCGCATCGCCAAGTTCAAGCTGCCGGAGCGGCTCGAGATCCGCGACCGCTTCCCGATGACCCCCGTCGGCAAGATCTCCAAGAAAGACCTCCGCGAGGACTTGCGACGAGCCATGGAGCCTGAGGCAGCGCCCGCGCGATGACCGACATCGTCGACGAGATCCGCCGCGCGTACGAAACGGTCGGCATCACACTGGATCGGCCGGCGACGTACGGCACGTACTACCGTCTCCTCTGCGCGGGCTGTGGCCGCATGGTCGGCAGCGTCGGCGACAAGCTGTTGCCCGACATGGCGCAGAGCGTGGTCGCCGGACAGTTCGAGCTGTACGCCTCGGGGCTGCTCGGGTGCGCGTGCGGCCATCAGCGTGAGGTCACGCGACGCCTCGATCCAGAGCGCTGGCGCGCAGCGCAGCGATCCGCAACGGGTTGACAGCAGGGCGAAGTCGAAGGAGAGATCGATGGCAACGCACGAGCCCATGAGCGAGATGAAGGCGATCGAGGACGCCGAGCAGCGGAGTCAGACCGATCACTGGCCGTTCTGGCGCCGCGTCTACGCTCAGGGCGATCCGCTACCGAAGCTCATCTGCCAGGTCAGCCGGCCGACCTACCGCTTCGAGGAGGGCGACCAGCTACCAGAGGAGTACCAGGAGCTCCTGCTGAAGATGCTGCGCCACGAGGGCGAGCGCGCGGGCAACAAGAGCTTCCTCGGGCTCATGGGCACGTGCCTCGAACTCGCCGAGGCGCTCTTCCCGCCACACGCGAAGCTCCTCAAAGCCGAGTACATTGCCGAGGAGTTGAAGCACGCGATCATGTTCCACCGGCTCGCGGTCGGGCTGCAGGAAGACTTCGCCCTGCGCGACGTGCCGTATGCGCACTATGCGTTTCACTTGCCTCGTGAGAGCTGGGCCGATGACGCCTTGTTTCATTTCTTCGTGGACCTGAATGGCGCGTTCCACGCTCGCGACTGGCGCGAGTCGAGCTACGTACCGCTCGCAAAGATGTCGGCGACCGTGGAGCGTGACGAGCTCGGTCACTCGGAGATGGGCTACTTCTTTCTTACCGAGATCTGCCAGGAAAAGAATGGCCGAGCCCTCGTCCAGCATCTGCTCGGCAAGTGGTATGCCGCGGCGCTCGACATGTTCGGCCGCTCGGATTCGCGCAACGTTCCTAGATTTATTCACTGGGGCCTGAAGAGCGTCGGCAACGCGGAGATTCGCGCCGCGTACAAGAGCTACGTCGACCGGAAGCTCGTCGAGCTCGGGCTCGATCTCCCCGACGAGCGAGCGCACCGCCGCTTCCTGTAACCGCGCGACCGTCTGCAAGACCTACAAAACGGCTGGCCCGTCCGGCCTCCTGCCGCCGCTGCGCTTCGGAGGCCGGCAAAGGGGAAGAAGCGGCAGAAATCCCCCAGGCGGGCCAGCCATCCACACGGTGCAGCAAAAAGACACCAGCCGCAACTGATGCCGTTGCAGGGCACAGAATCTGCAACTCGTCGGCGCTCATGACTACCAGGAATCTCGCGACGATCGGCGACGCGGCGATCACGGCCATCGAACGTCTAACCTGGCTCGACGGAATCGCAGATGCGCTCCAGGAGCTCGTGCATCGGGCGTTCGTCGCGGCCGGGCCGGCGCAACGTCGGATCAAGAATCTCCTCCACGGGACGTGGCTCGGTCATCCACTTCACGTCGTCCTCACCGACGTGCCGGTCGGCGCCTGGACGACGGCGTTGATACTGGACACGCTGGGCGATGCCGATGCGCGCGGCTCGAACGACTACGCGCGCGGCGCCGACACCGCTGTCGCCGTGGGGATGGTGGGCGCGGTCGCCGCGGCGCTTCCGGGACTTGCCGACTGGCACTACACGACCGGCGACACTCGCCGAAGTGGACTCGCCCATGGGTTGCTCAACACAGCGGCGCTCGTCCTGTATACGCGCTCGTTCGCGCTTCGACGCTCCGGCCGGCGCCGGGAAGGCCGCGCATTCTCCGGCGTCGGTTATGCGGTGATGCTGGCCGCCGCCTACATCGGCGGCCACCTCGTCTATCGCCAGCGCCTCGGCGTCGACCAATCTCAACCGCTCGCCGAGGTCGGCGACTTCGTGCTCGTGCTGTCGCTCGACGAGCTTCGCGAGAACCAGCCGGTGCGCGTCGATGTGGCAGGCGCCCGCGTGCTTCTCGTCCGTCGCGGTCGCCATGTGCGTGCGCTCGCGGAGTCGTGCTCGCATCTCGGGGGACCACTCGCCGAGGGCCGGTTCGACGGCGACACGGTGATCTGCCCGTGGCACGGATCGCGCTTCTCGCTCGAGGACGGGCGCGTCATCGACGGGCCGGCGACGGCGACACAGCCATGCTACGAGACGCGCATCCGCGACGGCCGTGTCGAGATCCGCCGGCCGCGCCGGAAGGACAGCGCCGCCGAACTGTCGTCCACGCGGCCCGCCGCCGGCTGAGCTCGGCGCTCCGCGGCGCCAGTCGCCGCCCTCACGGGCGGCGGCAGTCGGCCGACCTCACGGGCGGTCGCCGCCCTCACGGGCGGTCGCCGCCTTCACGCCTGGCAGGTACAATCGAGCGACATGCCGGAATTCCTGCCGTTCGTCCGCCGCTGGTTCGAGGAGACGTTCAGCGAGCCCACCGCGCCGCAGCGGGACGGCTGGAGCGCGATCGCCTCCGGCCGGGACACGTTGATCATCGCGCCCACCGGCTCGGGCAAGACGCTGGCCGCGTTCCTGTGGGCGCTCGATCACCTCCACGGCCTCGCCATCGAGGAACGCCTCGAGGATCGCGTCTACGTCGTCTACGTCTCCCCGCTCCGCGCGTTGAACAACGACATCGAAAAGAACTTGCGCGCGCCACTGGCGGGCATCCGCGCGGGCGCGGAACGGCACGGCCTGACGCTTCCGGAGGTCCGCGTCGCCGTTCGCACCGGCGACACGCTCCCCTCGGCGCGGCAGGCCATGACGCGCCGGCCACCGCACGTCCTGATCACGACGCCCGAATCGCTGTACATTCTCCTGACGACCGAACGCTTCCGGCCGGCGCTCAACCGCGTTCGCGTCGTCATCGTCGACGAGCTCCACGCGCTGATGGGAAACAAGCGCGGCGCCCACCTGGCGCTGTCGCTCGAGCGGCTACAAGACCTCGTCGTGCAGACCGGCAACGCCGAGCGGCCCCAGCGCATCGGCTGCTCCGCGACGGTGAGTCCCGTCGACGATGCGCTGCGATTCCTCACCGGTGAGTCAGCCATCCGCCCCATCGCCATCGACGCCGGGTTCGCGCGCGATCTCGACGTTGGCGTGATGACTCCGGTCGCCGACTTCTTGACCGCCTCCAGCGACACCATCTGGGATGCCGCGCTCCAGCAAATCACCGAGCTCGTGCAAACGCATCGGACCACGCTCGTGTTCGCGCAGAGCCGGCGCTCCGCCGAGCGTCTGGCCCGCGATCTCAACGATCGCGTCGAGGGCGGCCGCGTCGCCGCGCATCACGGCTCGCTCTCGCGACGGGCCCGCCTCGAGGCCGAGACCCGGCTCAAGGCAGGAGAGCTGCGGGCGCTCGTGGCCACCTCGTCACTCGAGCTGGGCATCGATGTCGGCGCCATCGATCTGGTGGTGCAGCTCCAGTCGCCAAGGAACATCGCGGCGGCACTGCAACGCGTCGGCCGGGCCGGGCATCTTCTGAGTCGCGTGTCGAAGGGACGCGTGCTGGCAACCAAGGGAGACGAGCTCATCGAGGCCGCCGCGGTGGTTCGCGCGATCAAGCACCGCCAGCTCGACCGCGTCGCCATTCCCGACGCGCCGCTCGACGTGCTGGCGCAGCAGATCGTGGCATCCGTCGCCGTCGAATCGCTGAGCGTCGATGCCCTGCACGCGCGATTCCGGCGGGCCGCCCCCTATCGCAAGCTCTCGCGTGATGACTTCGTGGCTGTCGTGGCGGCGCTGGCCGACCCGCTGCCGCGCGAGGTGAAAGGCGTGTCACCGCGGATCCTCTGGGATCGCGTCAACGATCGTCTCCATGCGCGACGCGGCACCCGGCTCCTCGCCGTCACTTCGGGCGGCACGATCCCGGATGCCGGGCTCTACGATGTGTACGTCGCCGACACGGACCTCAAGGTCGGAACGCTCGACGAGGAATTCGTGACGGAAAGCCTGCCCGGGGACGTGTTCCTGCTCGGCTCCCATCCCTGGAAGATCATGAAGGTCCGGGCTGACCGCGTGCTGGTGGAGGACGCGCACGGGATGTCGCCGACGGTTCCGTTCTGGCGTGGCGAACATCCCTCGCGATCGTGGGAGCTCGGCGTCGCGGTGGGGCGCCTCCGGCACGACGCCGCCGAGCGGGTCGACCGCGGCGACTTCGCCGAGTGGGCGGCCGCCGAATGCGGCCTCGACGGCAACGCGGCCACCGCGATGCAGGCCTGGCTCCGCAAGGCGGGTGAGCTGCTCGACGGTGTGCCGGACGATCAGGGCGTGGTCGTCGAGTCGTTCGCCGACGACATGGGCGGGCGCCACGCCATGATCCACTCGGTCTTCGGCATGCGCGTGAACGGCGCGTGGGGCATGGCACTGAAGGAAGCCGTGCGACGTCGCTTCGGTCTCATCGCGGAGGCAAGTCACGTCGACGACGGCATCTTGCTGTCCTTCGCGCCAGGTCAGGTGCCCCCGGCTCCCCAGCGGCTGGCCACGCTCGTCGGCCCGGAGGACATCGAGCTGCTGCTCGGCCGGGCGCTCATCGGCTCGCCGCTCTTCACGACGCGCTTCCGCCACTGCGCCGTGCGTGCGCTGTTCATCGCTCGCACGTACCAGGGCCAGCGGACGCCGGCGTGGATGCAACGGCTCCGCGCCGACGCGCTGATGGAATCCGTCGGCGGCCAGGCCGAGTTCCCGATCGTCGCCGAGACGCTCCGGGAGTGCTTCAACGACGCCCTCGACGTGCCCCATCTCAAGGACGTGCTCGGGCGCTTGCGCGAGGGGCGAATGTGGACGCGTCACGTCGACACGCCGCTGCCCTCGCCGTTCGTCTACCCGCTCCTGCTCGCCTGGGACTGGGCGTACCTCGACGCGGGCCATGCCGAGGAGCGGCGCAGCGACGCGGTCGTCATGCGGAAAGCGTGGAACGTGGCGGCCGGCCCGTTCCGTCCCGAGCTCGTGGCCGAAGTCGAGGCCGAGCTGCAGAAGACCACGCCGACCCGCCGAGCGCGCGACGCCAACGAGCTGGCCGCGCTGCTCGACGATCTCGGCGATCTCACATCCGACGAAGTTGCCGCCCGCGTCAATGCTGATCCGGACGCGCTGCTCGCATCGCTCACGGCAGAAGGACGGGTGGCCCGCATCGACTTCGGTCAGGCGCGACAGGCCTGGATCAGTGCCACCGACGACTCGCTCTACCGCTCGCTCTCGACCGACCAGGGGCTCGAGCGCGTCGTACTACGGGCGCTCCGGAACCGTGGCCCGATCACGGCGACTGCCGTCGCCGAGCGCTACGCGGCGCCCCTCGACCGCGTGAGCCGCGTCCTCGATCGACTCGAAGCGCAAGGGCTGTTGCGGAAGGGCGAGTACGTGGCCGGCGCCGCGGCGCCGCAGTTCGTTCACGTGGCCGTGCTCGACGAGATCCAGCGCCGGCACGCGTACTCGCGGCGGGTTCCGCGCCCCGTCGCGTCGGCCGAGCAGTTCTCCGCGTTCTTGCTGCGGCGTCATCATCTCCACCCCGAGCAGCGGCTGGTGGGCCCCGCCGGCGTCGTCGCCGCGCTCGAGCTGCTGCAGGGCGAGGACTTTCCCGTTCGCGTGTGGGAGCAAGAGCTGCTGCCGGCGAGGGTCGACGATTACCGGCGTGAATGGCTGGATCACGTCGGGCTGGCCGGCGAAGTGATCTTCACGCCGTTCGAGCGCAGGCGCTCCGGCCGCGTCGGCGTCGCGCTGCGGGAAAATCTCGGTTGGCTGCGACCGGCGGCGGGCGAACCCGACGCGCTCGATGACGAAGCGAAGACGGTGCTCCGTCATCTTCAACTTCGCGGCGCCTCCTTCGTGCAGGATCTCGCTCGGGCGACATCGCTCGACGTCAGTCACACGGTGAACGTTCTCTGGCAGCTCTTCTGGGCTGGTCTCGCGACGCCAGACACCTTCGGCGCCATCGTGGCCGGCGCCGCCACCCCGGCCAGGCCCGGGACGCGTCCGTCGCCGCCGCGGCGACGCCGGCGACGCGGGCAGGCCCGCGGGCTCACGCCGCCGCCGCGCGTGCTCGGACGCTGGAGCGCCATTGCTGACGAGGAGCCGCTGTCAGCGGAGGAGCGGGACGAGGCTCGCGCCCAGCTCCTGCTCGCCCGCTACGGCGTCGTCGGCCGCGAGCTGGCGCAAGGTGACTGGAGCACGCTGCGCCACACCCTGCTCCGCATGGAGTACGGAGGCGAAGTGATCCGCGGCTACTTCGTCGACGGCCTCTCGGGCGAGCAGTACGCGCTCGAGAACGTGCTGAGCGAGCTCGCGCCACCATCGCGGAGAGCCGAGCCTCACGTGCTCGTCAACATCACCGACCCTGCCAACCTGTGGGGTCGCGTGCTGCCGCTGTCCGGTCCCGGCGGCGCTCGCGTCGCGGCCGCGCGAATTCCTCAGACGTGGCTGGTGTTCCGGGCCGGTCGCCCGATCTTGCTCGCCGAGGGTCATGGCCGCGAGCTGACACCGCTTGCCGGCTGGGAAGCAGTCGACCTCGGCGGCGCGATCCGCGCCTTGCAGAGCGCTGTCGATCGTTCCCCGACGCTCCGGCCGGTGCGCCGCCTCGAAGTCCTCCGGTGGAACGGTGTCCCCGTGCGTGACAGCGAGGCCTTCTCCGCATTCGTGCACGCCGGGTTCACCGTCGACGAATCGCGGCTCACGTGGGACGGCCATCCGGGGCCTCGGCACGCCGGATGAGGGTCTGTCGTCCTTGACAGTGTCACGGCCCATCAGTCAGACTGCCGCCGCATGAGTCGCACGGCAAAGTACGAGAAGGGCAAAGTAATCGTCGTCGAGGGTCAGCGCGGCGGTGACGCGTTCGTCGTCGAGGTTGGTCGTGTCGAGGTATACCGGGCGGGTCCGCCGGAGCTCCCCCTGGCCGTGCTCGGTCCTGGTCAGATCTTCGGCGAGATGGCGCTGATCACGGAACAGTCCCGCTCCGCGAGCGTCCGGGCCCTGGAAGACGTCGAGCTGCTGGTCATGAGCTGGGAGGAGTTCCTCGATCGAATCAAGAACACCGAGGATGGCCTCCTTCCATTGCTGAGGACACTGTCCGAGCGGCTCCGGAACATGACGGCCCTGGTCGAAGATCTCTCGCGCCGTTCCCCGTCGATCCGCGAGGCAATCCGGGTCCATCTCGGGGCCGACGCGCCATTTCCCGATGCCTCCGGAGGGTCAACCTCGAAGGTCAAGGTCTCCATCGCGGGGCTCACGGCCCCCGCGACCGCGGCGCTCCGCGAGCGCACGATTGCGGTCGAGCGTTTCCCGTATCGCATCGGCCGGCAGACCCGCCCCAACGATCCCTTCTCCTCCAACGAGCTCGCCATCCCGGATTCCGCGCCCTGGTGGGTGTCACGTAACCACTGCATGCTCGTCGACATGGATGGACGCTGCTTCCTCGTCGATCGTGGCAGCCGTCTCGGCACGCTCGTCAACGGCAAGATGCTTGGCGGCGAAAAACAGACCGGCCGCATCGAGCTGCGCGACGGCGACCACGAAGTCAGGCTCGGCGGCGCTCTCACGCCGTTTCGGTTCCAATTCACGGTCAAGCGCGACGAGCCGGACCGGCGATCAGCCCGCCGTGCCCCCTCGCGCCGGAGCTGAACACATGCTCGATCTCGGTCTGAAAGACAAGATCGCGATCGTCACGGGCGGAAGCGAAGGGCTCGGCCGCGCCGCCGCCGAACGCCTGGCGCGCGAAGGGGCGAAGGTCGCGATCTGCGCGCGTCGCAAGGACGTGCTGGAGCGCGCGGCCGAGGGAATTCGCAAGGCAACCGGCGGCGATGTGCTGGCCATGCCGACCGACGTGCGGCGAGCCTCGGACGTGGAGGCCTTCGTCGGCGCAGTCGTTGCCCGCTGGGGCGGTGTCGACATCGTGGTGAACAACGCGGGGACCTCGGCGGCGGCCTCGTTCGAAAAGGTCGACGACGCGACCTGGCAGGACGACCTCGAGCTCAAGCTCATGGCGGCGATCCGGTTCTGTCGCCTCGCGATTCCGCTGATGAGAGCGCGCGGTGGAGGCCGCATCGTCAACGTCACGAACCTCGGCGGCAAGGCGCCGTCCGCGGGCGGACTGCCGACGAGCGTGTCGCGCGCCGCCGGCATCAACCTGACCAAGTCACTCTCGAAGGAGTTCGCGGCGGAGAAGATCCTCGTCAACACGATCTGCATCGGCCTCGTGAAGAGCGGGCAATGGGAACGTCGGGCCAAGGGCGACCTCGACGCGTACTACCGCGAGGCCGGCAAGCGCGTGCCGATCGGGCGTGTCGGCGAGGCCGAGGAGTTCGGCGACCTCGTGGCGTTCCTCGTGTCGGAGCGTGCGGCCTTCATCACCGGAACGGCGATCAACTTCGATGGCGGCATGTCGGCGGTCGTCTGATCCACGTGGGGCCCCGATATGGCCCCCACACCCCCGGGCGCTCGGTGCGCCCCGGGGAACCCGGGGCGCACCTCGATGATCGACGTTCGCACCAAGCGCATCTACGAGCCCGCCGACCCGGCGGACGGAACGCGCGTCCTGATCATGCGGTTGTGGCCGCGCGGCATCCGCAAGGAGCGCGTGACCGTGTGGCTGAAGGAGCTCGGGCCACCGCTGCCGCTCTTGCGAGACTTCCTGGACAAGCGCATCGACTGGACGACGTACGTCGGGCGCTACCGGGCGGCGCTCCAGCGGCCCGAGGCCGAGGAGCACGTCGAGCGCGTCCTGGCGCTCGCCCGCGAGGGGCCGCTGACGCTGATCTGCGGATGCGCCGACGAGCGACGCTGCCACCGCACGCTGCTGCGCGACGAGCTCCTCGCGCGTTTGTTGTAGACTTGGCGCGTGTCGCGCCGGCCGTCCCGGCGCGCCCTTCACTCGATGAGTCGACCAACCGCTCGGACGCTCGGGAGACACTGACATGGTGACCAAGCCGAAGATGAAAGCCTACGTGCTGATCGAGACGTCGCCAGGGAAGACGAAATCCGTGAAGGCCGGATTGTCGAAGCTGAAGGGCTCAGCGTCAACCGTCGTGCACCTCGACGCCGTCACCGGCCCCTACGATTTCATCGCGGTCGTGGAAGGTCCGACCCTGGACGCCATCGGTCGTCTCGTCACCGATGGCGTGGGCGACATCGACGGCGTGACGCGGACCACGACCTGCGTCGCCGTCACGCTGTAGGCGCACGCCGAGCCCGCAGAGCACCCTCGAAGGCGCAAGAGCCATGCGCGTTCTCGTCGTCGGCGGCACGGAGTTCATCAGCCTCCATCTCGTCCAGGCGCTCCTCCGTGACGGCCACGACGTTGTCGTGGTCAATCGCGGTCGTCGGCGGGAGCGATTGCCTGACGGCGTACGCGTGATCGTCGCCGACCGCACCGATCACGCCGGACTCGCTCGGGCCCTGGCCGGCGAGCGGCCCGACGCCCTCGTCGACGTCGCGTACGCCCCGACCACCGGCGCGGACGTGCACGCGCTGCTCGACGCGCTCGATGGACGCCTCGGCCACGTGGTGTTCGTCTCGACGGGACGCGTGTACGACCACGCCCTGCCGATGCCGTTCGACGAAGCCACGCCGCGGAGTCTCTACTGGGGCGAGTACGCGAAGAACAAGATCGCCGGAGAAGACGCGCTGCTGGAGCGTCACCGCCAGCGTGGGCTGCCCGTGACCATCGTGCGACCGACGCACGTCTACGGACCGCGCAATACGCGCAACAACGAGACGTTCTTCTTCGATCGCCTCGTCCGAGGCCGTCCGATCCTGGTACCCGGAGACGGGGGGTGGCTCCGTCAGTTCGGTCACGTCGCCGATCTTGCCGACGCGATGGCGGCCGTGCTCGGCGTTCCCGCCGCGTTCGGCCACGCCTACAACGTCACCGGCGAGGAAGCGATCACGCAGGTCGGCTTCGTCGAGGTGATCGCGGAGGTCATCGACCGCCCACTCACGCTCGTCCACTGCCCGGCGTCGTCCGTCGACGGGCAAACCGTCCCGTTCGGCCAGAACCTTTCCTACGACTGCCACGCGGTGTACACGACGACGAAGCTCCGTCGCGATCTCGGCATCCGACCGCGCTACACGTTGGCGGCAGGCCTCGCCCAGACGTTCGATTGGTACCTGGCGCAGAAGCTGGATCAGCGCGAGATCGATTTCAGTATCGATGACGCGATTCTCGCACGCGTCTCCCGAACGACCGGCGTGGGGCGGCATTCCTCCTCCGCTCGGACAGACGCTCGCTCCGGATGAGCGCTGTCCCCCGCCGTCGTCCATCCCCCCCACGCGCGCGGCCGCCTCATAGAGCCTCGCGCGGGCGCCCTTCTCGTCAACGCGGGCGCCCGGAGCGCGTGAAGATTCTCGTGTATCACCCCGACCACGCGCGGATGTACGCCGATCTCATCCGCGCGCCGCGTGAACACGTGGCGATCGACGTCGCATCCAGGCCGGACGAAGCGGCAACGGTCATTCCCGAGGCTGACGTGCTGTATACCTGGGGCTTCCCGCCGTCGCTCTACGCCAAGGCCGCGCGCCTGCGCTGGCTCCAAGCCATGGGAGCGGGTGTCGATGGGGCGCTCGCCCCGGATCTGCCGAAGCACGTGGTGGTGACGCGAACGCCGGGGATCTTTGGGCCGTGGATGGCCGAGTACGTCCTGGGCTGGTGCCTGTGGGTGACCCAGCGGATCGGCGAATTCCAAGAAGCCCAGCGCCTGCGGCGCTGGCGTGATGAGCTGCTCCCCGCGCGCCTCGCTGGCAAGACGCTCGTCGTCGTCGGACTCGGCGACGTCGGGCGCACGATCGCCGTTGCGGCGCGCCATGCGGGCCTGCGCGTGCTGGGCGTCACCCGGTCGGGTGGCCGCGTCGCAGGCGTGGACCGCGTCGTCCGGACCGAGGAGCTGGTCCCCACGTTGAGCGCCGGCGATTTCGTCGTCATCACCGCGCCGCTGACGTCCGAGACACAAGGGCTGATCGGTAGTCGCGAGCTTGCTGCGATGCGGCCAGGCGCGTGGCTCATGAATATCGCGCGCGGGGCTGTCGTCGAGGAGACAGCGCTGCTCGACGCGCTCGCCGGCAACCGGATCGGCGGCGCCATTCTCGACGTCTTTGCCGAGGAACCCCTACCAGCCGATCACCGGCTCTGGAGCATGCCGAACGTCGTGATCACGCCCCACATCGCCGGGCCCAGCACGCCGGACGAGATCGCGCCCATTTTCAACGACAACCTGGCCAGGTTCCTCCTCCGCCGCCCGCTGCGCCACGTCGTGGACCGCGCGCGCGGTTACTGACGCGCCGGCATCACTTTTTCGAGATCAGCCAGCGGTCGAGCGCGAGGTGCGGCAGGCCCGACCGCTCGAACGTGTCGACGGCGTCTTCGGCCGATCCCACGAGCGGCTCGCCGTGCAAGTTGAACGACGTGTTGAGCACCGCGCCGATGCCGGTCCGACGCTCGAATTCCCGGATCACGGCGTAGTATCCGGGATTCCACGACTCCTCCAGGATGTGCGCTCGCGCGGTCGCATCGTGCGGATGGAGCGCGGCCACGAGCTCGTCCCGGCGCTTCGGGTTGGTGTGGAAGGCGAGCATCATGTACGGCGAGCTAAGGCCTTTGGGATTCAGGAGATAATCGGCCTCACGCTCACGCAGCACGGTCGGCGCGAATGGCATCCAGAAGTCCCGGTTCTTGATCATTCGATTGATCAGCCTGACGACGCGATGATCCGCCGGGTTGGCCAGGATCGACCGGTTGCCGAGCGCCCGCGCCCCGAACTCCATGCGTCCCGCGCACCGGGCCACCACGCCGTCGTTGACCAGGAGCTCGGCGATCTTCTCCTCGATCCGGGCGGGCTCCGTCACGCGATAACGAGTGCCCAGATCGCGCTCTCGGATGACACGCTCGACGTCGACCGGGTCGACTCCGGGGCCAAGATAGGCGGTGCCGAACGGCTTCGGTGCGGCCGCCACGCCTCGTTCACCGGCGAGCTGGAGGTACCCGAGGTACGCCGCCCCCACCGCGTTCGATTCGTCTCCGCACGACGGAAACACGAAGAGGTCTTTCACGCTCGGCGACTCGGCGATGAGCATGTTGGCCTTGACGTTCATGAAGACGCCGCCGCCAAGCGCGAGACGCTCGCCGCCGTGGCGCTGCTGCATGACGCCGACCCACGCGAGCAGCGTCTCTTCGAAAAGCCGCTGGGCGCCTCCGGCGATGCCGTCGAAGCGCTGGCCGAGCGTGGCGTCCAGCAGCGTCTGGTAGCGCGGGCCCCGTCGCGTCCACGCGAAGAGGCAGGGATTCCCTGGCGCGAAGTCGAACACCTGCCGGAGCGCGGCGGCGGCACGCTCGGTGGTGCTCGCTGACGCATACGGAGCCAGGCCCATGACCTTGTATTCATGCTCGCCTGGCTTCATGCCGAGGAGCAGCGTCACGAACGAGTAGAACGAGCCGAGCGACCCGGGCGCACTCGGTGACCGCTCCCGCTGCGAGAGCTGCACGCCCTCACCGCGCGAGGCCGTGGCGCACAGCCCGTCCCCCGAGTTGTCGTTCGTCAGCACGAGCGCCGGTTGACCGGCGAAGGGCGCGCCGAAGTACGCGGCCGCGGCGTGACAGGTGTGGTGATCGAGGTCGACGATGCGGGCATCAGCGCACCCGAGGTGGTCGCGCACGAGCGCACGCCGGTCCCCGTCCGACAGCGTGAACTTCCCGGGCGCCGTCTGCGCGAGTCCGAGCCGCGCGCCAAACTTCCGCGCGCGCTTGCGCAGCCCGTCGCCCGAACGCTCGAGCCGGACGCCGTAGTACTGGCGCATGTACGCCTCGTCCCGGAGCAGCCGATTCATCCAATCGCGCGAGAAGGCGCGGCGACCGGCGAGCGCGACGAGGTCGACGTCGGAGGGCGCGAGCCCGAGCTCACGAAGCAGGGCGTCGATCGCCTGACGCGGATACCCCGCGTCATTTTTCAGGCGGGAGAAGCGCTCTTCGGAGGCGCAGCCGACGATCTCACCGTCCCTGAGAATGGCTGCGGTCGCGCAGTGCGTCTCGTTGACGCCAAGGACGATCATGACTCGACGATGTTAACAGACGAACCGTTCAGCCAGGCGAAGACACCGCCACCATGTGCGGCGGCGGGGGGGCCGCGCCGGGGGGGGGTGGGGGTTGGGGCCGACGGGCGGGGCCCCCCGCGCCCCCCCGGGTGGGGGGGGGGTCGGCGCGGGGGGGCCGAGCCGTGGGCGCCGC
>JBGPTW010000089.1:0-25132 GCA_041490825.1 Methylomirabilia bacterium
GACGTCAGGGTGCTAACGGGCATCGCTTCCGCTACGCGCCCATTGCTCCCACTTCGTCCGTGTGGCTTCGTCGAGGTGCTGGAGCTTCGGCAAAGCATCGAGGATGTCGGTCCGCGTCAACAACTTCCGCACCCGGTCGAGCGGGGCATCCTCCAGCAGACGCCCGATCGCCCACAGCCGCTCGGGCGAGTCCTTTCGCGCGAGCATTTCCTCGAGCGCGGCTCGTCCGATGCGGTAGTCCCAGATCCACTCCTCGCGGTCCTCGCCGAGGGCGCGCTGCCTCCAGTCTTCGAGGCTCGCCAACGTCTGGCGTGCCCACGTGACGACCTTCGGGTCACCGTGGCTGAGAAGGCTCTTAGCGACCTCTATGCGGCGCTTGATCATGCTGACCGGGCTCCCGGACCAGCTCCCCGATCCGAGCCGGGCGAGGAGACGACCTTCGACCCTCTCGTTGTATCCCGAGGCGGCGAGCAGGTCGGCCGCAAGCGGCCAGAACCCCTGCTTCTCTGGGTCTAGGTTGGCCGCGACCAAGTGGGCTCCTTCGACGCCCGCCTCACGGGCGAATCCGAGAAGAACCTCGCGATCCCGCAGCGGCTCGATGGCCCGGCCCAGCTCCCAATCGATCGAGTAGTTGGTGTGCGGCTTCACGACGAGTCGGAGCAGCATGCCGACGAACTCCGAGGGAATTTTGGCGTTGAGTGCATCCGAGGCGAGCGGGATCTCGTCATGGATCGAGACTGGCTCGTGCAGCCGGGATTCCATGAATCGTTCCACGACCCCGAGCAGCCGAGCAGATTCATCAAGCTTGCCCAACTCAGTCGCCAGTAAGTCCCAGGAACGCCCCACCACGGGCCGCGGCGCGCCCACAGTCGACTCGATGAAGCGCCACGCCTGCCCCCGGAGCGTCCCCGTGACCGGCGCGCCACGCAGCAGCCTCACGAGGAACGGCCACAGGAGCACCGCGCGTACCGGCACCGTACCGTCGTCCATCGCCTCGATCACACGCCGGACGTCTTCCTCCGTAATTCGCTCCCAGGCGAGGCCGTGGGCGACGGTGCGCGCGAAGTCGTGCCTGGGAAGCGCCCCGCCGTGCAGCAATCGAAGCAGCCGGGCAGCTACCGTCTCCGGTGAAGCGACGGCGCACGTCGCCTGCAACACACCCAGCGCGACGCTGACGTCCGAGCCTCCCCCGAGCCTGTCGAGAGCGGCTTCGGCCGCCGAGGCGTCTCGTTGGGCCGAACCGATCATGTAGGCGGTGAAAGCCGCCGCCCATGCAGGAGCCACTGCTCGGGAGATCAAGGCGCCGAGCAGGCCGCTTCCTTTATCCTCGCGCCCGAGGGCTTGAAAGAACGCGATGCGATGCTCCGCATCGTCACTCAGAAGCCAATCCACGTGCGTGAGGAAGATCTCGGGACGGCGGGCAACCTCTCTTGCCAAGTCTTCTACCCGGGCTGAGACTTCCGATCGGTCTTCCTCGAGCGCATCGAGCTTCCAGCTCCGCGGCCCGACCCACCGCCAGAGTTGCGCACGGAAGTCCCCGTCGCCCTCCCCGCTCAGTCGGGCAAGGGCGGCCCGGACCAGCTCCAGAGTTTCCTTCACTACCCGGTCGGCCTGATCTGGGGCGCTGCAGAGGCTGGCTTCCGTGAGCTCGAGCTGCATCAACGCCTGCGAGAGCAGGCGTGCGCTTTCGGCGCGCTCGCCCAGGTCTTGCACCGCTTCGACTGAGCGCTTCCCCAGAGCGTGATAATCGGTTTCCGTCCGCGAGATCCTCACGAACGGTCGAAGCGATCTCAGCAATCCCTCGGCTGCGGCGTTCGATACGGCCGGCACGGGAGTCTTCGCCAGCCTGAGCAGTATTGTGAGGATGCCCTCGCCGTACCGCCGGACTTCTTCCCACGTCTCCGGCCGATACGGGGCCTCCGGGAGGGCCGGGCCCTTGGCGTGATGGAGCCCGATCCACGTGTCTTCCTTGAAGGCGGCTCCGCACGCCCTGGCCACGACCTCGAGTCGGCGTGGTGGTGGAGCCTGTTCCGAGGCCTCCCGTAGAGCGGCCAGGCGTTCGACCAAGGTGGCCGACACCTCGGAATGGTTCCAGTGGAAGAGCGAAGTCACGACGCCGGTCGCGTTGTTACCCCACGTCTCGTTCTCGGCTTCCGCCAGCCGGAACAATAGGCGTGTTGCTCTCAGGAAGAATTCCGCGCGCAGGGCGAGGCGCTCCAGGCATCCAACGAGAGATCTCCTGGCCCGCTCCTTGACGCTGTCGTGAAGCTCTTCAGCCGTCCGATCCTTTAAGCTCCGCTCGATACTCGCCAAAGCAGCCTGGGGAGCGGCAGGAGCCAAAGCTTCGAGCGTCTCGGCGTTCCTCACAAGCGAGTCGAGGTCTTTGATCAACCCGCCCGGCACGAGAACTCCTGCGATTGCGTTTCGAACGGCGTCACCCGGTACGTTACTGAGACGCTCTAGGAACCGGCGGAAAACGGCCGCGTCGACCGCCACCCAGAGCTCCAGGAGGAGGGAGCGGTGCTCCGGCCGTTCCAGCGCCTGGCTCAGCACGTACTCCGCCAGGAGTGGGGGGGCCACCTCGATGAATCGGCCCCGGCGGCGCACGAGCCCGGCGCGTTCGAGTTCCGGAAGGCGCGCCCGGACCTCCTCGATCGGTACGTCGAGCGCCTTCGAGACGACCTCGACTTCCCCGGCCACCTGTCCCTCGACACCGAGCACCGGAACGAGAGAGGCGACCTCCAGGACCCGGCGCGCCTCGGCACTGAGAGCCGAGAGATACCGTGATTCGACGAGCCGGTTGCGCTGGCGCCGGATGTCAGTTGCGCCGAGCAGTGTCGCGGGCTGGTCTCTCAGGAGGGCGGCGAGATGTACCAGGAGCCCGGGAATTCCGCCCGCTTCCTCGTCCACCCACGACTGCTGGAGGAATGGCAGCTCTGGCGCGATTTCATGGATCAGCGGGATGGCGTGCGCGTCGGGCAAGGGGCCCACGCTCAGGACACCTAAAGTATCCTCATGACCGGCCCCCGTGCGAATCACCACTGTCTTCAGGTGCCTCTGCTCGCGAGCGAAGTCCAGAATTCTGGGTATGGCCGCAGCGTCACAACGATCGACGACGAGAATGTAGGAGTCGTCCGACTGATCCAGATCGCGAAAGAGTCCCAGCGAGACCGAGTCGGGTGAGGAAGCCCAGACGACCCGGGAGCCGTACGGTTGGAGAGCCTCGATGACGAGCCGCGTCTTCCCGGAATAGGCGGGCCCGGCGACCTCGAGGACACGCGCCCGAATGTCGCCGACGAACTCCACGATCGCGGCGCGCTCGTGATCTCGGTTCACGAACGACGCCCAGCCGACCGTGCCGTAGGCTCTCCTGAGCTCGGTTGCGGCGAAGTCCAGAGTGCACAACCCGCTGTCAGCGAAGAAGAGGTGGCGCAAGTCCGGCGCCGAATTGAGGGCCTGCGCGATGTCCGCCGCCCCCCAGATGACCAGCGGCTTTCCGGTGAAGGCCGGCCAACTCCCGAGGGCCGCCTCGCGCAACTTCTTACGCTCAGCTCCGGACAGCTCGAGATTGATCATGAGAACGTACCGGGCGCACGTCGGCGCCACTCGCGGGAACTCGTCCCGCAGGCACCCGGACAGCTCGCGAAGCAACGACTTTCGATCGGCGCGCGTCGCGTCGCGGAACTTGAACTGGAAGACGGTTCTGCCCGGCCCGATCAAGCCTCCGGTCTCATGACCCGGAAGGTTCTCGGGCGTGATGTACTCGGCATCGACGCCACCATCCGGGACCGAGGGCCGCTCCGTGATCTCTGGAACGGCGTACCGGCCTACCCGCTCCTGGACTCCGCGAGAAATCAGCGCGCCGGCCAAGCGCACCAGTGCCGAGGCGCCGGCCTCGGCGGGCAGGCACACAACGTCAGCCGCGTGAATCGCCTGACCGAAAAGCCGTTGCTTCATACGTATTTAAGGTACCACGGGGGAAGCTGTACCTGGGGGGCCGGGACGATGACGACAGGGGCGCGCTGGCCGTTGGGGCATACCGATAAGGGCGTTTATGTTTCCTACGCTCCGGCGTCCAGCTCACCTGCTCCCCTCAGCGCGTCGCCAACCCTCCGCCATCATCAAGACGATGTCCTCCGCGAGCCATACCGGCTGCCCCGCCTGGATCTGAACCACACCGAGCTGATCGGCGTGGCTCTGAACGAAGTGCCCAGCCTGGTGGGACCACGAGTCGTAGTAGGGCGTGTCTCGCCATCCGCTCGGCGCCGCGGGCGCCGGCGGCAACGGCACCGGAACCTCGCCGGGCTTGGAAAACTGCAGGCCACCGACGAGCCACACCCGGTGACCCGACTCCAGCGCCAAGCCGATCACGTGATAGACAGGAGTCAGCGGCTCCGCCGCCATCATCTGGATCTTCACGAGATCATACCGATGGGTGTACAGATCTGCTATCGGGGGGATCGTCATCCAGGGAACCTGGCCGCGATAGTAATGATTAAAGGTGACTCCGAGAAACCACGGCGTCACGACGATCGCGTCGCCTGGGCGGGCGGCATTCTGGAGATACGTTGCCAGCAGGTCGACGTTCGTCTGCCGCACGCCGACCCACTGCGAGGAGCTCGGGAGCATCACCGCTGCCGCTGCGACAGCGAGACCGAAGCGCAACGACCGGAGCGTCAGGCTCTTGACCAGCACGAGGTCCAGGCAGAGTGTCGTGAGCCCGATCAGCGAGGCCGCGTGCCATGGCCCGACGTCGCGAGCTGCCGCCCGGAAGAATCCAACGAAGAGGAAGACGGCGCCGATCGCTGCCAAAGCAGCGTAGAGCAACGGCTCCCGGTCGCCAAGTCCCCGCCTGCGAAGAGCTCGGACCGCACCGAAGACCGCAACTGCGCAGGAGAGTATCCACACCACGAGCAACGCGCGGCTCCAATCGGCGAAGATGTCGGCCAGTCGAGTGACGAATTGGCCGACAGTGTTGTCTGGTTGATTCAGCGGCCGCCAGTCCTGCGACTTGACGATGACGCCAGCGTACGGAAGGAGCGACGCAGCGGCCATCAGGGCGACCACGAAGACCCGCCTGACGCCCGCCCAGTCGCGGACGACAACCCTTGCGGTGGCGGCGGCGAGACAGAGTGCCACGAGGAACGGAGCGTTCTGATACACCGTGTTGACCGCGAGGATCGCTACAGTTCCGGTCCACAGAATCGCGCCCGCCCCCGGCGCCGAGGCCACCCTCCACAGCCCGGCGAACACCAGGTACAGGAAGACGATGCCGACACCGTACGGCTTGAGAGATCCGGCGGTCTGGAGCACGACGCGATGCAGGTCGAAGAGTACGAGCGTCAAGAGCGGCACCCCGACCCCCAGACTCCGCGCGCCGATCCAGACCACGACCAACGTGGAGATGGCCACGAGAAGACCCAGGAACCGCAATCCGGCGTCTTGCTCCACCCAGCCGAGGGATGTCCAGAGTCGCAAGAGCATCGGGTGGAAGGCCGGCATGGAATCGACCGTTAAGGAACGAAGGATGTCCCCAAACTGCGGCAGGGTCGCGACGTGGATCGCGTGCACTTCATCCCGCCAGAGAGGGCCGGCCTCGGTCGCGAAGCGGAAGCTCAGGTACAGCGCGGCGGCCGTGGCGGCGATCCCAGCCGCACACTCGGCCCGGCTCGCGAGGGCAGCTGCGGCTGGCTCTCCCAGGTTGGCGTCGAGGAGCCTTCTTATCGACCGACTCAGAACGAGCCCTCTACCTGATCTTGGTTCGCTTTCTTCGCAGTGCAGGACATCCGGTTCGCCGACCGATCAGCCGTACCAAGCATCCGCCGCTCGGCCTTGTAGGTCATGAGCGCCGTTGCCGCTCGGCGACCGACATCGACATCATTTCGCGCACCTGCTTACCGATCGACTGGAACCCTTCCGTACCTGGGGGGCCAGGACGATGACGACAGGGGCACGCTGGCCGTTGGGGCCGTTGGGGCGTACCGATAAGGGCGTTTATGTTTCCTACGCTCCCGCCACGCGGCGAGAAGCTCCGCACCTGTCCGGAAATCGTGGTGGAGGTCATCTCCGAGGGAGAAGCCGCACGGAGGCGGGACCTCGTGGAGAAGCCGGATCTCCGCCTCCGACGGGGCGCCCTGGAATACTGGATCGCCGATCTCGCTGCGAGGACACTGCTCCGCCTCATCCGCTCGGCAGACGCGTGGCGCGACCACCGATTTGCCCGTGCGCTCGTGATCGTCAGCGCCCGCAAGACCGGAGCAAGCTTACTGTAAGCACAGACTGGGGGGGCAGCGCCACGGCGCCGCCCCCCCGCGGTGTCGTCAACTCTCGTTGCCGCGCTCAGTGCGCGAGCGGATCGGGACGCAGCTGGAAGTGTACGGCGATGGGCTTCTTTCCTTTGCCGCCTTCCATGAGCCACGGCGTCCGGTCTCCGCTCGTCGTCCACAACCCTCGGCCCTTCCAGCCGGCGTTCGGATCGTCGATGCGCCCGTCGAAGCCCTTGGCGTAGAAGCCGAGCGGGTAGGGGACGCGCAGCAGGATCATCTTGCCGTCCTTGAGCGCGATCAGGCCGTCGTTGAGGTTGGCGGTCGACATCGGCACGTCTTCGCCGAGCCCGAACGTGTTGTGCTGATCGACCCACGTGTAGTAGCTCGACTCCGCGCTGTTCTCGCCGATGCCCTGGAAGCCGGGGCCGGGATACTGGTAGAAGCTCCAGCCCTCCGGGCAGTGATCACCGGTGGCCTTCGGCCCGTTGAGCGGCCCCTTACACTTGCGCCGGTCGAAACTGCCGATGTGGCCGCTCCCCATTGACGCCCACACGACGCCCTGCTTGTCGATGTCGGCGCCCCGGATGCCGAAATACGGCTTCGGCACGTTGTAGATTTCCGCGAGCGCGGTCGCCGGCGGGTTCGGTCCCGGAACCAGCCGCACAACCGCCGCGGTACCGCCGAACACGCCGACGGTACCCCAGACGGAACCATCGACTGGGCTCGGCATCACGGCATAGAAGCCGCCCGCGATGCGCTTGTCCTTGGTCGGATCGATCGGCTGGTCGGGCTCGACGTAGTCGTCGCGCTTGCCGTTGCCGTTAGTGTCGAGGACGAACGCCGTCCACCCTTGCGACTTGGCCGCATCACCCGTCTCGTCGAACATCTTCGTGTTGATCCAGCCGACTGCCTGGCCGCCGCCGCTGGTCCACAGCGTGTCGTTGGCGTCGTAGCCGAACTGCAGGTGATGCGTCTGGAAGCACGTGTCGACGAACGTGTACTTCATCGTCTTCGGATCGAGCATCGTAATGTGGCGGTTCGCTTGCTCCATCGGGAACAACTTGGCCGAGGGATGATCAGAGCCCTTCTGGCAAAAGTCCGGGTTCTTCTGGCCGCGCACCGTTGCCGCGAACCAGACCCGTCCCTTCCGGTCGAACATGCCGTTGTGGTTGTTGGCCTTGGTGTCCCAGATCTTTTCCTCGCCCCAGTACGGTGACGGCGCCATCGGCTTCGGGATCGCGGCGTGTCCGGGTCCAAACGCCTCCGGCGTGTCCGCGTCGCGCACGGGAGCCTTGAAGGTCGTGACGGTGTGCGTCCTGGGATCGAGGATCGGGTAGACGTCGGTGGCATATTCGGGCGAGCCGTAGAGCGGGCCGTAGGCATTGACCGTCGGATAGCGACGGTCCGAGGCGATCAGGTCGTGGAGGTATTTCTTCGGATCGCCCCACTCCCACGTCGTGACGACGATGTTGCGCTCGACGCCCTGTGGCCGCGGCGGCTTCGCGTGCGGCAGCTCGCCCTTCGCGATGCGATCGGTCCAGTCGCCGAAGTATTGGAACGGCACGGAGCCGAGTACCTGGGTGAGCGGGGTGAACATGAACGGCGCGGCCTGTCCCGACTGCACGCGGCGGAGCCACGCCGCCTCTGACGACGGAAACTGACCGAGCGCCGCGGGGATCGTGCGAGTGGCGAGCTGACCGAGCTGATGGCAGCCAATGCAGGATCTGTTCTTCACCACGGTGAGCCAGACGCTCTGCGTGATGTTCGCGGGAATGTTGCTCTTGCCGCCGAACTGGCTCGCGTCCGGGATCTTGAGCATCGAGTACCAGTAGATCGCCGGATAGTATTGCGCCGCCGCGGCCGCATTCGGCGCCGGCAGCGCACGGAGATTCAAGTGCTTGCCGGGCTCGCCGTCGACCTTCGGTGAATCGACGAGGCCGTAGCCGCGCACCCACACCTTGTATTTGGCGTTCGGAAGGTCGGGCACGACGTACCGGCCCTGGTCGTCGGTGACGACGATCTTGGCGAACTTGGTAGGAAGGTCGGTCGTCTCCGCGATCACCCATACGCCGGCCTCGGGCCCGTTCGGTCCCGTGACCACGCCGCCGATATCATCGTTGTCGATGCTCACCGCTGCGCTCGCGGCTTGCTGCGCGCTGAGCGTGACCACCGAGCCGGCCCAGACCACGGCGATCGCGACCGCCGCGACGCCCAGATACAGCGCGTATTTCATCCTCATCGGGCCCCTCCTTTGATCGTTTCCCGCTACCTGTCGCTTGCCACCAGCGAGGAGGCTGGACAGGCGACTCTTCTCATCGCCGCGAATAATCGGGGTGCTCGGAGGCATGGCGACAGGATCATACCGCGGGAGCAGTACCGATTGCGGAAGTACTGGTTACGACGTGATGCCGAGCAGTCGTGCCGCGGTTTCGCCGAGGATGGCCACGCGCTCGGCGTCGCTCAGGCTCGGTGTGTCGAGGATGTGGTCCACTGCCTTGTCTTGCCACGGAATTTCTGCTTCATCAGAAGTAGCGTTTCCGGGATCACGCAGTGTGAGTGCACATCGACCGTCTTCACGCGGCGGCCATTCACGACCACCTCGCGCCGCCGCGCGCCCGGGTGCGCCTGCTCGTGCGCGGCACTGACCACACTACAGCCGGTAAACGCAATGTCGGCCATCGTCTCCCCCTCGATCACGTGACAGATGGTGGCTGGTATGGTATTGCATCCGGTGCCACAGGAGGAGTCATGCGTCGCCGGGACGTCTTGGCCGTTACGATTGCCGTTGCCGCCGGGCCCGCGCGGGGACCTCGTCGCGCCGCCGCTGCGGGAGCACAGCGAAGGAGCACGCCATGCTGGTAGTCGACGCCCAGATCCACATCTGGAAGGATCACAAGCCGACCAATCCGAACCACCGGCAGGTTGCCGACTTCACGGCGGACGACGTGTTGAAGGAGATGGACGAAGCGGGCGTGGACGCGGCCGTCATTCATCCGCCGGGGTGGGATCCCAACTCCAACACGCTTGCGGTCGAGGCCGCGCGCCAGCACCCCAACCGGTTCGCGATCCTCGGCAATTTCCCGCTCGACAAGCCGGAGAGCCGTGGGTTGATCGACGGCTTCAAGAGCCGGCCGGGGATGCTCGGCCTGCGCTTCGCGTTGCTGCAGCCGCATCAGAAGACGTGGCTGACCGATGGAAGCATCGACTGGCTGTGGCCCGCGGCCGAGCGCGCAGGACTGCCGGTGGCGCTCCTTGGACCCGGTCTCCTGCAGGTCATCGGCCAGATCGCGGAACGCCACCCGGGGCTCAAGCTGATCGTCGATCACTTCGGGAGACCCGACGCAGCCTGGACGAACCTTCCGGAGCTGCTCGCGGCGGCGAAGCATCGCAACGTGGCGCTGAAGGCGACCGGCGCGCCGAGCTACTCGAGCGAGCCGTATCCGTATCGCAACATCCACGGCCACATTCGCAAGCTCTACGACGCTTTCGGCCCCGAGAGAATGTTCTGGGGGACCGACATCACGCGCATGCCGATCTCGTGGCGCCAGTGTGTGACGATGTTCACCGAGGAGCTGCCGTGGCTCTCGGCGCAGGACAAGGAGCTCATCATGGGTCGCGCGCTCTGCACGTGGCTCGGCTGGAAGCTGCCGGCCAAGTAGGACCGGTCGGCAGCTTGTCCGCGAGCATCGAGGCGCGCTCGTGAAGCGCCGGCGCGCCGAGTCGCTCCGACCATGTCGCGAAGTCGGCGCGCGGTCCGGTCCATCGGAGCGCATTCACATCGACGCCGATCGGCGCATCCCGACGCAGCGTCGCCAGCTCGCGAAAGAGCAACACGCGCTCGCGCTGCTCCGCGAGCGTCGTGGCCAACCGCATCGCTCCGCGCACCGACACGTCCCACTCCGTCGCCAGCTCCGGAATGTGCTCGAGATGCTGATAGCGCGCGAGCACCGTGGCTGCGGATCTCGCGCCCCAGCCCGGCAGGCCGGGATAACCATCCGCGTTGTCACCGACGAGCGCCAGCCAATCAGGAATCGATGTGGGCGCGACACCGAACTTCTGCCGGATCGCCGACTCGTCGCGCAGCTCCTTCGTGCGGCGATCGAGCTGGACGATGCGGTTGCCCCGCACGCACTGCGCCAGATCCTTGTCCGGCGTGCACACGACGACCTGGTCGACGCGCGCATCAGCGGCAGCCATCGACGCAGCAGCAGCCAGCGCATCATCGGCCTCGAACTCGACCATCGGCCACACGACCACGCCGAGCGCGCTCAGCGCATCTTCCAGCGGCTGGAACTGCGCGTACAGCAGCGGATCCATGCCCTCGCCTGTCTTGTAGCCGGGCCAGAGCGCGTTCCGAAACGATTCGATGACGTGATCGGTGGCGACTCCGAGATGCGTGACGCCGCCTTCGAGCATTCCTAGAATCGACACGACGACGCCGCGCACCGCCCTCAGCTCCTCGGGAGCGCTCCGATCGAAGGCCGCCGCCGGCGACAGAAAGTAGCGGAACAGTTCAAACGTCCCGTCGATCAGATGGACGATCACGCCTTGAGGTGCTTGTCGAAGAACGCCAGGCAACGCTTCCAGGCGTCTTCGGCCGCCTCCTTCTTGTAGGCCTGCGGGCGGTCATCGGAGAAGAACGCGTGCGGCGCGCCCGGGTACAGCACGAACTCGACGTTCTGGTTGCCCTTCGCTTTCAGCGCCGCCTCGAACGCCTTGACGTCAGCGGCGGCGATCCCAGTGTCGGCCTCGCCGTACAGGCCGAGCACGGGCATCTTGATGCGATCGACCAGCGCGGAGGCATCGACGCCTGGCGCGTCTGAGTACGTGCGCTTGACGTGGCCGTACCAGGGCGCCGCCGCCGTCACGCCCGGATACTCCGCGCTGAAGTGCAGCGTGAGCGCTCCGCCGCCGCAGAATCCGGTCACGCCGAGCCGATCCGCCCGCGCCCACGATTGTTGCTTGGCGTAGTCGGTCGTGGCCCGGAGATCGCCGAGGTATTGCGCGCGCGTGACCTTGCCGGAGATCTGCGACATCTGCTGGAAGTCCTTCCCCTGCATGCCGCCTTCGCGCGAATAGAGCTCGGGCGCGATCGCGTAGTAGCCGGCCTGAGCGAAGCGGCGCACCACGTCCTTGTTGTGCTCACTGTTGCCGGTGAACCCGGAGATCACGAGGACGATCGGATACCGGCTCGACCGCTCCGGGCGCGCGTCGTACGCGGGGATCTTGGTGCCGCCGACGTCGACCTGCACGTCGCGCGTCGTGATCCCCTTGGTGTCGGTGGCGATCGCCTGGGCCAGGGAGATGCCCGGCGTCAGGACGCCGCCCACCGTGGTGTAGGCGCCGAATTTCAAGACTTCTCTGCGACTCAGTGGATTGACGGCCATGGTGTCTCCCCCGCAAGGAGCGTATCGGATTATCGAGGCGGGCGTATGGGGGTCTCGAGGCGGGCGGCGGGTTTCCCGGCGCCCGGCGAGCGTATGGGGGTCTGGGGGCCTTCGAGGCCCCCAGCTGATTGAGAAATCAGTTGACGAGCCGGTTCCCCGCGCTGTACCTGTGACCCGTCATTCCAAGAGGAGGAGGCGCCAATGAAGCCGTTCCAACTTCCCCGGTGGAAGCTCTCGAGCTGCTGCGGCCACGAGTTCGGATACGAGAGCGCGCAGGCGAGCACGCGCGCCGGCGCGACGCGCCGGGACTTCATCAAGAGCGCGGCCGCCGGCGTCGCCGGACTCTCCGCGCTGGCCGCGCTTCCGGCAGGATCCGCTGCGCAGGGGCGCATGTATCCACCGCCGCCGCCGGCGACGAGCCCGGTCGACGGGCTGATCGACTTCCACGTGCACACGGCGCCCGATGTGTTCGGACGCGCCTTGGCGGACGACGAGGAGGCCGCGCTCTCGAAGGACCGCGGGATGGAAGCGGTCGTGCTCAAGAGCCACACCGCGCTCACCGCGGATCGCGCGTGGATCGCGCGCCGGCGTGTCCCCGGCATGAAGGTGTTCGGCGGCATCACGCTGAACGGGTCCGCCGGCGGTATCAACGTCGACGCCGTCCGGTGGATGTGGCACATGCAGGGTGGGTACGGTCGCGTCGTGTGGTTCCCGACGTTCGACGCGAACAACCACGTCACGCGACTCAAGGAAGCGCCCTCCGGCATCAAGGTCGTCGGCGACGATGGCAAAGTGCTGCCGGCCGTGCGTGAGGTGTTGAAGGAGTGCGCCGCGCAGAAGCTCGTCGTCGAGACCGGACACTCATCCGCAGCGGAAGGCCTGGCGATCATCGAAGCGGCGCGCGATGCGGGCTGCGACCGTCTCGTCGTGACTCACGCCGAGTTCGATGTCATCGACATGAGCGTGGATCAGATGAAGAAGGCTGGGTCGATGGGGGCGAAGCTGGAGATCGCCGCGCTCGGCGCGCTGTACGGCCCGAGCGCGCACCTCGCGTTCATGCGGAACTCCAAGAACGTCTCGTTCAAGGAATCGGCGGATCACATCAAGGCCGTCGGCGCGCAGCACTTCATCATCTCGACCGATCTCGGCCAGACCGCGAATCCGTCGCCGCCCGACGGGCTCGGGTGGCTGATCGGCGGGTTGATGTCGCAAGGAATCACGAAGGAGCAGATCCAGACGATGGGCCGCGAGAATCCCGGCAAGCTCCTGATGGGGTAGTCCGGGCGGCGGGCTGGCGGTCGGGCTTCAGGCCGGAGCATTCAGCGAGGAGCCTGACATTCACGGGGAAAGCGGAGAACGATCCGGTCCACTGGACGTGATCAGTGCGTCAGACGGAGATCTCGTCCTCCCCCTCCGCCGCCGCTATTCGCGGCGCCACATCCGCCGTCCGGAACGACACCGGACGCTGCCGCGCCCGATCCACCGTCAAGTGGAACACGTTGAACCGGTTGTAGTAGCCAACCACGTCGTGGAACTGCTTCGGCTCCACGCATGCACCCGTGTCGATGTTCGCGTAGAGCAGGCCTTCGTGGTCTGAGAGGATCTCGCTCACCGGCTCGCCCGCGGGGCCGATCACTACCGACACCGCGCGCGGACTCTCGTCGAGCACACGCACCGCGTCCGTGCCGAGCGTCGACAATTCTTCTCGCATCGCCGCATCCATGAAGCCCGACGCGACGATGTTGAATGCCTTGGCCTCGAAGGAATGCGCGCCGGCGCGGATGCGGATCGCGCCAGCCAGATCGTAGTTGCCGCCGCCGCGCGGGTCGCGCGTCGGCCACACCGGCGGATACGTCGAGACGTGGACCTGCTCGCCCTGGGCCATCAGCGAATACCGCGCCAGCGGGTTCGTGTTCTCGCAGCGCGTCCACGTCGGCGTCGATCGGCGCATCCGCACGCAGCGTCGCCAGCTCACGGAACAGCAACGCGCGCTCGCGTTGCTCCGCCAGCGTCGTGGCCAACCGGATCGCTCCCCGCACGGACACGTCCCACTCCGTGGCCCAGCTTTGGAATGTGCTCGAGGTGCTGATAGCGCGCGAGCACCGTCGCCGCGGATCTCGCGCCCCAGCCCGGCAGACCGGGGTAACCGTCCGCGCTGTCGCCGACGAGCGCCAGCCAGTCGGGCATCGATGCGGGCGCGACACCGAACTTCTGCTGCACCGCCGACTCGTCGCGCAGCTCTCGCGTGCGGCGATCGAGCTGTACGATCCGATCTCCCCGCACGCACTGCGCCAGGTCCTTGTCCGGCGTGCACAGGATGACTTGCTCGACGCGCGCATCGGCCGTGGCCATCGTCGCCGCTGCGGCCAGCGCATCATCGGCTTCGAACTGGACCATGGGCCAGACGACTAGGGCGCGTGAGCGCTTGACAAGGTCTCGAGTGCTACACGATAGTGCTTTCTCACCGTGTCTTCGGTCGGCCGGTTGATGTGGAAGACTTCGACTCGTCACGGCCATCGGATTTCGGTCAGGGGATCAACATGTGCAGGATGCCAAACAAAGCGTTCGTCGCTGTCGCGGCAGTGATGCTGGTGGCGTCTGGTTGGGTTCCGGTCAACGCGAGCGCCGCGCCGCCGAACGACGACATCGCCAATGCCACGCCGCTCAATTTCCAGGGCGCCGCGCTCACCGTCCATCTGGTCGGCGCCACCACCGAGCCGTCGGATCCAGGCTGCGGCGCGCCGGTTTATCAGACGGTCTGGTACCGCTATACCTCGCCGGTCGACCAGTTCATCGAGGCGCGCGTGAGCGCCACCACCGGCTCGACCAGCCTGCGGCCGCGCCTGGCGGTGTGGACCGGCGCGCCGGGCGCGCTGACGGTCGTCCAGTGCAACGCCGATGCGCATGAAGTCGAATTCCAGGCCAGCGCGGGTAGCACGTATTACTTCGAGGTCTACTCGCCCGCCGCGAAGGGCGAGACGACGCTCAACCTCAACGTCAACCCGCACGCCTACGTCAATCCGACTTCGGCGATTCCGCCGCTGAACGATCTGTTCTGGTACGCGGTGGAGATTCCGGGCCTGCCGTGGACGACGACGGCCGACGTCGGCGCTGCCCAGGGCGATGACGCTTACGACCCGCTGACGTTCTGCTCGACCAGCGACGGCATCACGACCTGTTATCCGTTCGGCGACACCATCTGGTATCGGTTCACGGCGGACTCGGCGCAGGAAGTGGACGCCCTGTTCACCAGCGTCTACGACGGCCCCGTGGTGCAGGTCATGACCGGCGACATCGACACTGCGCAGTTCGTGGCGAACAGCTTCAGCGGCAAGTCCAAGCCCGGCGCGACGCGCTTCACCACGCAGCCTGGCGTCACCTACATGATCGAGTTCGCGTCCGGCGGCGCCGAGCACTTGTCGTCGCTGCTGGCGCAGCTCGCGGTGCGCCCGGCGCCTCCGCCGACCGGCGGCACGGTCTCGGTGTCGCCGACTGCGACACTCTACCGGCGGCTGGTGGTGATCCCGGATGTTGGCTACCAGCTCCAGACCCACGTCGTCGTCACCGCCCATGTGACCTGCCAGGCCTCAATTCCGTCGATCAACGTCGGGGTGACGGTGAATCAGGGCGCCCACCAGATCTCGGGCAGCGGTTCCGCCGCCTGCTTCTCGGGCGCCGGCGACGTCACGATCGACATGAACTACGCGCCGAACGGATTCCATGGGGGCGCGTCGACGGCCAGCGCCACCGCATCCGACTACGACAGCAACTACCACGAGCAGGTTGGGCCGGTCGCGGTGACGCTGAAGGCGTCCGTCGGGCCCTGAACCGATCCGGAACCGTTCCAGCGGGACCTCGGGGGACCGTTCCGGCGCGCCGTCGGGAAGCTGTATCGAGGGCGACCTATGAGCACAGGTCCGTGCTGCCCGTCGCCGAGCGCGCCCACGTGGCCAACGCGACGACCTATTACGTCTCGAACCGAACGGCCGTTCCGGCGGCGAGGCCGAGCTTTTCGCGAATGGGCGCCGGGAGGGTGATCTGTGGCTACGGCAGGAGATCGGCGACAGGGATGACCGCGGACCGCGCAGCGAGCGGCGTGATCGTGGCGTCGGCGCCGAGCGTCTCGGTCGCCGCGTAGCCCCAGTGCCGCCGGGCCGGCCCTGGTCTCGCCAGCTCGCGATGGATCTCGAGCACGCGATCGACGAGGTTCACGATCCAGTAATCCGCGATCTGCGCGCGTGCATAGGCCGCGGCTTTTCGTCCCCGGGCGATGCGCAAGCCTGACTGCGCGACCTCGACGATGAGCGCCGGGTGCGCCGGGTGCGCATCGACGTAGTCCCGCGGCGAGCCACGGACGACGCAGACGTCCGGCTCCGGCTCGGACCGATCGTCGAGGATGATCGGACTCTGTGTCTGAACGAACCATCCGTCTCCGAACGCTCGCTCCACCGCCTTCGCCACGAGAAGCACCGCCGTCCTGTGCGGGCTGTGCTGCGGTTCCTTCACGAGCAACAATCCATCGAGCAGCTCGATCGGGTCGTCCTCGTCGAGGAAGCCGTGGTCGATCAACCGTTCGTACTCGTGGCGGGTCCAGCGACGCAGGACCGCCCGCTCCGCCTGGTTCATGTCATCGAGCCTACGCGCATGCTCGAAGGGCGGTCAACGTCTCCGAATGGATACGAGGGGAGGGGATCGACGCCGACGGCACGAGCGAACTGATCGATCATCGTCGCGCGGCGAACCACGCCGCGACGGCCGATCCTGCGATAGCGACACAGGCGGCCATGAATGCCAGCCAGTAGCTCCCGGTCACGTCGAAGAGCCAGCCGCCGAGATACGGGCCGATCGCACCGCCAAGGCCGCCGCCCGCCTGGACGACGCCGAGGATGGCGCCGAGATGCGGCCCCGAGAAGACGTCAGCCGGGATCGCCGAGAGCTGCGCGATGCGCATGCCGAAGCCGACTCCGGACACCGTGTAGAGAAGGAGGAGCGGCAGATCGTGAGGGCCGCTCGTCAAGGCGAGCGCAACGATCCCGGCGATCGCGACGATCGAGCCGAGCGCATACACCCATCCGCGACCTAATTGATCCGAGAGCCAGCCGCCGAGGAGATTTCCCGCCATCGTGCACCCGGCGCCGAACGAGAAGAGCCAGACAACCGTGGTGCGATCAAAGCCGCGGTCCACCGCGTGAGCGACCTGGTGGGTCGCCATGATCTGGAACCCGATGACGCCCAGCACCATCATGGCGAACGCGGCCCACAACCGGCCACTCCGAAGCGCTCGTCGGAGCGTCCACTCGTCCCCGGCGCGAAGTGGGCTCCTGGGGAGCTTGCGTTCCTTGTCGCCCGCCTGACGGGAGCGTTCCTCATCGGCCGGCGGATCTCGGTAAAGCAGGGCGAGCGATACCGTCGCCGCCGCGACGATGCCGCCGAAGGCAAGGAACGCGGTGCGCCAGCCGAGCGTGGCGATCAGCCAGGCATTCACGGGATAGAAGACAACGGCACTGCCCGCGTTGCCGGTGCTCAAAATTCCCATCGCCGTGCCGCGCGACCGCTCGAACCAGCGCGTGACGATGGTCGTCGACGGGATGACCATCCCGGCGATGCCCGCGGCGCCGAGGACGCCGAAGCACAGGTAATACTGGGTGAGCGACGTG
Source organism: Methylomirabilia bacterium (assembly GCA_041490825.1). GTDB lineage: Bacteria > Methylomirabilota > Methylomirabilia > Rokubacteriales > CSP1-6 > JBGPTW01. The sequence goes on from JBGPTW010000089.1 coordinate 17,311, forward strand.
ACCTGCCCCGTCAACGCCAGGGCGGAACCGAGAGCCAGTCCGCCGACCATCGCGACCGCCCGCCCGCCCCAGCGGTCGTAGAGCCAGCCCGAAATCGGCGCGAACACGACGAAGCACAGCCAGCTCACCGAGTAGCCGAGCGCCGTCGGGCCGCGTCCCCACGCGAACTCTTCGAGGATGGCGACGTAGAAGAGAGCGAACGTGGAGCGGGCGCTCCACGCGAGAGCGTTGACGGCGGTCGATACACCGACCACGATCCAGCGATAGGACCCGGGCTCCCTCGGCATCTCGATCCCGACAATGCGCGGATCGCGAGTCGTTGTACAGCACGAATGAATCGACTACGATCGAACTATGGATGCAGGCTTGGACGTCGCCGCCGTCGCGGCGCTCGTGGCTGATCCCGCCCGCGCGCGGATGCTCACCGCCCTCATGGATGGGCGCGCCCGAACAGCCAAGGAGCTCGCGTACGGCGCGCGCATCACGCCGCAGACGGCGAGCAGTCACCTCGCGAAGCTCCTTCGTGGGCGCCTGCTCGCCATGGAGCAACAGAGCCGACATCGGTATTTTCGGCTGGCAACCCCGAGCGTCGGGCACGCGGTCGAGGCGCTCATGGCGGTGTCTCCCACGCGTCCCCGCGCGAAACGGTCAGACGAGCCGCTCGATGGACTGCGTCTCGCGCGCATCTGCTATGACCATCTCGCGGGCCGGCTCGGCGTGACGGTGACCGATGCGATGGTGCGCCGCCGGCTCCTGAAGCCTGCAGGCCGCGACTTTCTTCTGACGGCGCCTGGCGAGCGCTTCCTGGGCCGGCTCGGTGTGGACGTGGGAACGGCCCGCCGCGAGCGACGGGTCTTCGCGCGTCAGTGTCTCGACTGGAGCGAGCGCCGCCCACATCTCGCGGGTTCTCTCGGTGCCGCAGTGGCGCGCCGCTGCCTTCATCTACGCTGGGTGCACCACGTGGCAGAGGAGAGAACGCTCGCGCTGACCCCGCAGGGCTGGCGTGGGCTCCGGACGTGGTTCGGCATCAACTGGAGGCGCTGAGCGCGGCCTTGAAGACGGCGCGCGCGCGCTCCACGTCATCCTCCGTGTGCGCGCAGGAGACGTAGCTGGCTGACCGAAGTGCACGGTACCAGGGTAAACGGCACTAGAATGTCGGCACGACCACCAACGTCAGTGAATTTCGAGGAACCGATGACCGAGTCCGACAAGCGGAATCTCGTCGCGCAGTGGGCCTTCGACACGCGCCCGGTGTTGCTTCGCTTTCACCTCTGGCTGGAGGATGTCGAGGTCGAACGCACGCAGGCCGAACCCGTCTCCGCGTACACGTTCACCCCGCGCGGCATCGCCCGCTGCCTGGCCATGACCTCCGCCGCGACCGCACTCGGCACTCGCCTCTTCGGACAGTTCGGCGCGGGCGCGGGCAGGGATAAAGCGACTTACAACCAGATCAAGAAGGCTGCCGATGCGGTCAGCGCCTACGTGATGAGCGAGGGGCTCTGGCACCTTACCCGGACGCTGCCGGAGAACCACGCGCTGATGATCTGTCTCGGAGAAGGTCTGATGCCCAAGGCCGGCGAGACGCCCGAGATGGGCGCGAATCCAATGCTCGGCTTTGGTCGCGTCTACGCCCGACCCGAGCTCGCTCGGACCGTCGACCGCCGCGTCCGTCGGCTGCTCAACGAGCCGGGTCACACGTTCGAGCAGTTCTACGAGTGGCTTCAGAGCCGCGGCATCACGCTCTGGGGCGCCGCCGTGGACACACTCGAGAACACCTCGCGCTTTGCCGAGGGCCAGCCGACCGGGCCGATGGCGGTCTTCCACCTCTTCGATTCGCCTCTCGGGCTGTCGCGCCCGTACGAGTCGTACATGGGCTGCCTGACCGTGCCCGCACGCGTGGCCGAGGCGGCCGAGAGCGCCTCGGTCCTGCTCGACTACCGCACGCCGCGCGAGCAGGTGGCCGAAGCGATCGAGGCGGCGTATCCCGGCATCCGCCGCGAGCACATCCACGTGTGGACCCTGCGCGGCAAGACCCGGGTTGGCCGCCTGGGACGGCTGTGGCAGGAGTGGGAGAAGCTCGGCGTCCACCTGGTCGAGGACGGCTGGAAAGCGCCGTCCGGCCTTCCGGTGTTCACCGACTCGGGGACGTACGCGCCCACCTTCCTCGTCGGGAGCTGGCTGGACGAGGCGCGGGCCACCCACGTCTTCCTCTGCGACGGCTACGCGGCGACCGCCGAGGCCATGCAGGCGGCCAGCCTGTCCGACGTCCTCGACGTCCACGCCACCATGGCGATGTTCTCGCCCTCCTTCGATCTGCCGTGTGATGCCGAAGCCCGGCTGATGCAGCTCGATCCGTCAGCGCCCGACTTCGCACGACAGCTGGGCACGCTGATCGGCGGCCGGGAGGTCGAGGCGGGCAAGGCCCACACGTACGCGGAAGCAATCCGCGACGCGGCGGCCTCCAACATGCCGCTCGGCAAGCCCGTGCTGCAGGCCGGCGACTTCCTGCCGGAGAAGAACTGGCACGTGCTCGCGAGCGTCGGGTACATGTGCGACGACCCGTACACGGGCGCCCCGGGCGTCACGCAGGTGGCCGACAACGTCTACCGCGTCACCACGCGACTGGCGACACGCAAGGCCTCGAGCCGGATCACCTTCACCTTGCGGCTCATGGAGCCGCTCGAGGCGACGCGACAGATCTTCAGCCCGCTTCTCGTCCGCTTTCTCTCGGGCGTCGATCACACCACGCGGCCGGTCAAGATCTCCGACTCGGGGCGGATTCGCAACGAGCTCCAGACGATGCTCTCGCAGGCGCTCGAGCACGACGGCGAGCGCATCCGTGTTCACTTCGAGAGGATCAACGAGATGGTGATGCCGCGCGAGAAGCAGGCCGCGATCCGGAAGGTGCTCGAGTGGTACAAGGTCAATCACCCGGTGTGGTTCGAATGGCTCGAGATGGTCTGAGAGATATGGGGTTGAAATGAAGATACGCATCGGAGTGGGAGCGGCAGGCGCTTCGGCGACACCTGACACGCTGGCGGAGCTCGTCACCGGGCTGGATGATCTCGGGTTCGACTCTCTGTGGCTCTCCGAAGTGCTGACCGGGCCCGTGCTCGATCCCGTCGTGAGTCTCGCTTGGGCCGCGGCGAGCAATCCGCGATTGAAGATCGGGACCACGATGCTGCTGCCGGGACGTCATGTGGTGCGGCTCGCGAAACAGCTCGCGACGCTCGACGTGCTGAGCAAAGGGCGGCTGCTGGTGACGCTGGTTCCCGGGCTCACCTACGCGCCGGAGCGCGACGCGATCGGCGTCGATCCGAAACGCCGCGGCGCCTTCATCGACGAGGCGTTGCCGCTGCTGCGACGCCTGTGGGCTGGCGAGACCGTGACGTACGACGGCATCGCTGGCAGCTTCCGGGACGTCAAGCTGCGGCCGCTGCCGGCACAGGAGCCGCTCGAAGTATGGCTGGGCGGTACCGCACCTGCGGCGCTCGAACGCTGTGGCCGGCTGTCGGACGGCTGGTTACCGTCGCTGTGCACGCCCGAAGAGGCGGCCGCCGGACGCGTCGTGATCGAAGAAGCGGCGGCTCGCGCCGGGCGCTCGATCAGCAGCGAGCACTTCGGCGTGAGCATCGGCTACGCGAGCGCGCCGATCGATCCCGCCACCGCGCGCGTGATGGCGGCGCGGCGCCCTCGCTCCGTGGAGCTGACACCGGTGGGATTGCCTGCGGTACGAAAACTCCTCGAGCGCTTCATCACCGTCGGCTTCTCGAAGTTCGTGCTGCGCCCGATCGCCGCGCCTGCATCGTGGCGCGCGGAGCTCGAAGCGCTGTCCGCGGCGGTGGGTGACCTCCAGACGTGACGGTTGCCCGGTGAGGAGCCGGTGTCGCGCGCGTACGAGGAGTGCCGCCCGCCCGCGAAGGTGTAAGGATCAGGGCCGCACGGCGGGCGCTTCGATCGTCATTCCCCGCGCGCGCCACATGAGGTAGAGCTCGAGATCGACGAGCTCGGGCGCGCCGTACTCGTACGCTTCCGCGCGGATTCCGACGAGACAGTTGCGGAACCGTCGCTGCAGCGAGCCGAGACCCTGCCACTCCAGACGGTAGAGCGGGTAGCCGTTCGGATGCGCCTGCGGAATGACGTTGCCCGCGAGCTTCCGTCCCCAGTTGTCGTCGTGACATTGGCTGCACGAGAGATTCAGCTGGCCCTGACGCCGATGGAACGTGGCGCGGCCTGAATCGAGAAACGGTTGAGTGCGCTCGTCGATCGCCACGTCGATCGGCGCACCCCGCGACTGGCGCGCGACGTACGCGGTCAGCGCGAGTAGCTCCCTGCTCTCGTACACGAGCGGCGGCGCTTGCTGCCGGTCGGTGCGACAGACGCTGATGCGCTGCTCCAGATTGATCGGCCGTCCGCGCGCGGCGTCGAACGACGGATGACGCGCGGCGACGCCCTTCATGCTGGTACGGGCCTCGCCGTGGCAGTCGGCGCACGAGCGGCCGGCAGCACCGGTCTTGCGATTCCACAGCGCTTCGCCCTCGAGCACCCAGAGCATGCCGGGATTCGCGGTGTCGTCGTCCTGCATCGCGCGCGTCTCGCGGCTCATGAAGTCGTAGCCGGAGCGGCGCTCCGAGCGCGGGATCTCGCCGGCGAACGCCGTCGCCGCGAGCGCGATGACGCCGACAGCGACGGAGAGTCCCCGCACTGAGAGCGCGGAACGAATCGCGTTATCGAGGGCCGTCCCGGGTTCCCCGGGACGGCTCCGAGCGTTGGGGGGTGTGGGGGGCCATGTCGGGGCCCTCCACGACGATCGGCGCAGATTCCGTTACCGAGAATCCGTTGTCGCCGGTCCACTGGAACGCGAGCGTGCCGCTCTCCGTGGCCACCGTCGAGAACACGATGAACGGATTCGCGGCGATCGCCGGATGCAGCTCGGCACGGAAGACTTCCGTGTCGTTGTAGGTGCACACGAAGAGCCGGATGATGTCGCGCGGGATCACGGCGCCGAGCTGCGTGCGACGATAGCCGGTCTCCATCGGATGCGAGATCAGCGTCTTGATCTCGATGATCTCGCCGCGTTTCGCGCGAGCCGGCACGTTGATCAGCACGCTCGCCACGACTACGCCTCCTCGAGACACGCCGCCAGCGTGACCACGACGGTGGCGCTGCCGGACCAGAACGAGCCGTCACTCAGCTCCGCGATCGCGATCACCGTCTGTGTATCGGCGAGCCGGATGCGCGTGGCCACGCTCGCCCGCCCGGCGCGCGGCCCGACGCGAAAGGTCACGACGTCGGGTTGCGGGTTCTTCTCGGTGAAGACGTGAATAGCCTTCACGTGATCGCGCTCAGTCATCGCGCTCTCGACGCTGACGGTGAGCGGTACCGCGTTGCCGTTCTCGGACAGCGGTGGCAGCTCGAGCGTCACCCGGCCCGCGTTGACGTGAGCCGAGCCGACCACGTGACGAATGGCCTCTTGCATCGCGACGGGCGTTGCCCGCGCGGGCTCGACCGCAATCATCGACGCGAGCCCGATCCCGGCTGCGACGCCGCCGGCGGTCATCAAGAACTCACGGCGTGAGGTCAGTCGGTCCATTCAATCCCGTAAACGAGTCCCCGTGATCGAGGCGGGCGCCGGGTTTCCCGGCGCCCGTCGAGCGTTGGGGGGTATGGGGGCCATGTCGGGGCCCCCGATGTAATTAGTCCCGCAACGTCATCAGGAAAGCGACGACATCCTCGATCTGCTCCGCGGTCAAGACCGGCTTGTCGCGGTACGCAGGCGCCACCCGCGGCAGTCCTCGAGTCTGATAGTACGCCGGCATGATCGACGCGGGATCGATCCGGCTCGAGTCGACGATCCTGAGCCGCAGCTGGCCTTCCGACCATCGCGCTCCGGCGCCTTTGAGGTCGGGCGCGAGATTGCCCTGGAACCGTTCGTCCGGGAACGGACCGCTATGGCAGAGCAGGCAAAGACCAACCTGGCGGTTCGCGACGATCGCACGGCCGCGCGCAGGATCACCCGTGGCGCCGGTGAGCGAATTCGGGATCGCATTCTCTTCACTCGCCACACCGCTCGCGACACCGAGCACGAAAGAGACCGCGATGATCGCGGCCGAGAGCAATTTCACCCGAACACCTCGCCCGTGATGGTGCGGAACCACGCCTCCGCGTACACCGCCTCGAGCGCACGCGTCGCGCGCGGCGCCCCCGAGGGGCTGACGCCACCCGAGCCCGGAACTTCTGCGAGCTGACCGCTCGACGGCTGATAGACGCCGGCGACCGAGATCCCGTAATCGGGCGCGACGAGGCTGTAGCACGTGTTGATGAGCTTCGGTGCCAGCGGCGCCGCGCCCGTGAGGAGCCGCGCCACCGCCGCCGCGCACGTCTTGGCCTGCGAGTTCGCGGCGAACGCCGATTTCGGCATCGCGCCCGCGATCGCGGCGTCGCCGATGACGTGGATCCTCGGCTGCAGCTTCGACTCGAACGTGACCGGATCGATCGGGCACCAGCCGCTCCGATCGGCGACGCCTGCGACCTCCGCAATGCGGCCCGCCTTCTGCGGCGGAATGACGTTCGCCACCTTTGCCTGGTGCCGGCCGAAGTCGGTGACGAGCGTGCGCGTGGCAGCATCCACCGACGTGACGTTGCCGCCTTTCGAGAGCGGCACCCATTCGAGCAAGCCCGGATACAGCTCGGTCCACGCACTCTGGAAGAGCCGCTGCTTGGAAAACGCGTCCTTGGCGTCGAGGATGATCAGCTTGGATCTCGGCTTCTTCGTCTTCAGATAATGCGCGATCAGGCTCGCGCGCTCGTACGGTCCGGGCGGGCAGCGAAAGGGATTCGCCGGCGCGACGATGACGACGAGCCCACCGTCGTCCATGGCTTCGAGCTGACGGCGCAACAACAGCGTTTGCTCGCCCGCGCGCCACGCGTGGGGCATCTGCTCGGCCGCCGCTTCGTCGTAGCCCGACAGCGCGCCCCAGCGGATATCGATGCCGGGCGCGAGCACCAGGCGGTCGTACGGCAAGCGTGTGCCATCCGCCAGCGTGACTGATCGCGCTTGCGCGTCGACGGCGGTCGCGGTCCCGCGCGCGACCGTGATGCCGTCGGCAGCGACGCGCTCGTACGTGAACTGCTGCGCGGAGAGTTCTCGCAGGCCGCCGATCACCGCGTTACTGAGCGGGCACGCGGTGAACGTGGCGTTCGTCTCGACCAGCGTCACGGCGATGCGCGGGTCCACCTGCCTGAGCGCACGGGCGCAGCTCGCGCCGGCAAATCCGCCACCAACGACAACGACGCGTGGCGCGGAACCTTGCGCGAACGCTGGAACGGGAAAGAGCGCGGTCGCCGCGACCCCGAGCTCGAGGAACTCGCGACGAGTCAGCTTCACTTCTGCACGGCGAACCAGGCGGCGATCGCCTGGATTTCGGCGTCGGTGAAACCCTTGGCGATCCGGTCCATGACGGTAGCGGCGCGCTGCCCCGAGCGAAATTCTTGCAGCGCGCGGACGATCGTCGCGCGATCGAGTCCTGCGAGCCGCGGCACCGGAGAGCTCACACGCGTCGATGATGGGTGACAACCGGAGCACGATGCCGCGCCGGCCGGCGGCTCCGCTGACACGGCAACGGCCGCTGCGATCGACACGAGCCCGATCGCAGCGGCCACGACCCTCGACATCCGACTAGTAAACGTGGGGGCCCCCAAATGGCCCCCCCACCCCCACACGCTCCGCGCACCCCCGCAAAGCGGTGGCGCGCCGCCCTACAACCACAGGTTGCAAGCAAAACGGGGGGGGCCCCAAATGCCCCCCCACCCCCCCACCCAC
>JBGPTW010000090.1:0-25117 GCA_041490825.1 Methylomirabilia bacterium
CCAACGCCCCCAACCCCCCCACCCGCTCGCCGGGCCCCGGGAACCCCCCCCCCCGCCTCGATACTCCAGGAGCCTGTCGCAGAATCGAGGAGCGCCACAGCTTTGCTGGGGTGCGCCGAGCGTCTGGGGGGTGTGGGGGCCATTTCGGGGCCCCCACGTTTACCAGGAAAGCCGTAGCTGTATCCATTCCGATCCTTTGACAGGGCCAGTGCCCCCGGTATACTTGCCGACCATTCCCGGACGAGAACCCATGGCCAATCTCCTGACCCCTGGTACACCGGGCTATCCGCCGCTGCTTGCGGCCGTCTCGTCGCCGCCGGATGTCCACGTGCGCGGCGCGCTCATCGACGACGATGCGCTCGCAATCGCGATCGTCGGGTCCCGACGGCCGACGGCGTACGGCACGGAGGTTGCCGAGCGGCTCGCCGCCGATCTCGCCGCCCGCGGGGTGACGATCGTGAGCGGCCTCGCGCGCGGGATCGACACGGCCGCGCACAGGGGCGCACTTGCAGCGGGAGGACGGACACTGGCGGTGCTCGGGAGCGGTATCGACGTCATCTACCCGCCGGAGAACCTCGCGTTGGCAATGGACATCGAGAAAAATGGTGCGCTCGTGTCGCAGTTTCGTCCCGGGACGCCTCCGCTGCCGGGGCACTTCCCAGCGCGGAACCGGACGATCGCCGGTCTCGCGCTTGGCGTGGTGGTCGTGGAGGCTACGGACCGGAGTGGAGCGCTGATCACCGCCGGTCTGGCAGGGGATCTCGGTCGGGAAGTCTTCGCGGTTCCTGGCCGTATCACCTCGGAGACTAGCCGGGGTGCAAACCGGCTCATCCAGGACGGTGCTAAACTAGTGCAGAGCTGGACGGATATCGTGCAAGAATTACCGGAAGAGTGGCGCCGGATGGTGCGAGGCGCCGCGACGGCGCCAGATGACGCGAACCGGCCCGCCGCCCTGACGGACGATGGGCGGGTTCTAGCCGAACTGATCCCGGACGAGCCGCTGCAGATCGAGCAACTCATCGACCGTACCGGTATCCCGGCAGCACGCATGGGAGTGGCCCTCCTGGGCCTGGAACTCGGCGGATGGGCCCGCCAGTTGGGCGGCCAGCGCTGGATCGCGGTCACGAAGCGTCCCCGGCAATCCGGGGTCACCGGTGTTCGTGGATCCGGCCCCCCGAGTCCGGCAGTCGGTATCTAAGGAGAGCGTAGTGGCAAAGCGGTCACTGGTGGTGGTGGAGTCGCCGACCAAGGTCAAGACGATCCAGAAGTATCTGAGCTCGAAATATGTCGTGAAGGCGTCGATGGGACACGTTCGCGACTTGCCGAAATCCAGTCTCGGGGTCGATCCGAAGAAGAACTTCAAGCCGAAGTACGTGATCTCCCCCGGCAAGAAGAAGATCCTCGACGAGCTGAAGAAGGCGGCCGAGAACGCCGATGCGCTCTACGTCGCCACCGACCCGGACCGCGAAGGCGAAGCGATCGGCTGGCATCTGGCGCAGGAGCTTCCGGTCGACAAGAAGAAGATCTACCGCATCACGTTCAACGAGATCACCGAGCGGGCGGTGAAATCCGCGTTCCTGCGACCGGGTCGTATCGATCTGAAAAAGGTCGACGCCCAGCAAGCGCGCCGGGTGCTCGACCGACTGGTGGGCTACAGCCTGTCGCCGCTGCTCTGGGAGAAGGTTCAGCGGGGCCTCTCGGCCGGACGCGTTCAGTCCGTGGCGGTACGCCTCGTGGTCGACCGTGAGCGGGAGGTCGAGGCCTTCCGGCCTGATGAATACTGGTCTCTCCACGCTCGACTCGAAGCGAGTGGCCGCCCCGAGTTCATCGCGACCCTTCGCGAGGTCGACGGGGAGAAGCCGTCGCTGCCCGACGAGGCGACCACGCGCGCTGTCATGGCGTCGCTGGACGGTCATCGGTTCACGGTGCGTTCGGTCAACCGCGGCGAGCGCCGACGGAATCCCGCGCCGCCGTTCATCACGTCGACGCTCCAGCAGGAGGCCGGTCGCAAGCTCGGATTCTCTGCGAAGAAGACGATGACCGTGGCTCAACAGCTCTACGAAGGCGTGGAAATCGGCGCCGACGGCCAGGTCGGCCTCATCACGTACATGCGGACCGATTCCGTGCGCGTGGCTCGCGAAGCTCAGGCCGAAGCTCGGACGTTCGTCGAGCAGCAGCACGGCCGCGACTACATCCCCGAGTCGCCACCGGTCTATCGCTCTCGGGGCAGCGCTCAGGAAGCGCACGAGGCGATTCGGCCCTCCGAAGTCGCGCGCGACCCACGGACGCTCGCGCGATTCCTGACGAAGGATCAGCTCGCGCTCTATCGGCTGATCTGGGAGCGGTTCCTCGCCAGCCAGATGGTGCCCGCGGTCTACGACACGGTGACCGCCGACATCGAAGCCGGTCGCTCTGTCTTCCGCGCTCAGGGCGCGACGCTGCGGTTCGCCGGATTCATGGCGGTCTACATCGAGACCCGCGAGGACGACGGTGTTGCCGAGGACGAGGCGGTCACCGTTCCGCCGCTCGAAGCCGGCGAAGTGCTGATTCTGCTCGCCCTCGATCCGAAGCAGCACTTCACACAGCCGCCGCCTCGCTACACGGAGGCCTCGCTGATCAAGATGCTCGAAGAGCTGGGGATCGGGCGACCATCGACGTATGCCTCGATCCTGGGAACGATCATCAACGATCGCGGGTACGTCCGGCGGGAGCGGCGAACGCTCTTTCCGACCGAGCTCGGGATGGCGGTCACTGACAAGCTCAAGCCCTTCTTCCCCGAGATCATGGATGTCGAGTTCACGGCGCAGATGGAAGATCACCTCGACAAGATCGAGGACGGCGAGCGGAACTGGGTCGAGACCGTGAAGGAGTTCTACGAGCCGTTCAAGATCGACCTGGCCCGGGCCAAGAAGGAGATGGAGAACGAGAAGGTCGGGACACTGGCCGGCGAAGCCTGTCCCGAGTGCGGCAGCCCGCTCCTCGAGCGGCGAGGCCGGTTCGGAAAGTTCCTCGCCTGCTCCACGTATCCCGAGTGCCGGTACACGCGGAACGTCGACGGTTCCGTCCGCGCCGAGGACGAGCCCACGGACGAGGTCTGTCCGACCTGCGGCCGGCCAATGGTGATCAAGCACGGCCGCTTCGGCAAGTTCGTGGCCTGTTCCGGCTATCCCGAATGCAAAACCACGAAGCCGGTCAGCCTCGGCATCGCGTGCCCGCAACCCGACTGTCGCGGTGAGATCGTGCAGCGACGGTCCCGGCGCGGGAAGACCTTCTTCGGGTGCTCCGCCTATCCTGATTGCACGTTCGTGCTCTGGCAGCGGCCGATCGCCGAGCCGTGCCCGAAATGCGCGGCCCCGTTCCTGACGGAGCGGCCGGTGCGCGGCCGTCAGATCCGGACGTGCGTCCGCGAGGGGTGCGATTACAAGCTGGAGGCCGAGACCACCGTCGCATGACCGGCGACTCGGTGGAGGCGTTTTTCCGATATCTCAGGGTCGAGAAGGCCGCCTCACCGCACACTGTCCGCAGCTATCGTGTCGACCTGGAGGACTTCCGCGCATTCCTCGCGACTACTGAAGGTAGCGCGGCGCCAGTCGGGAGTGTCGACGTCCGGCTCGTCCGTGCGTACCTCGCCCACCTCCACGCGCGGCAGTTCGAGCCCTCGTCGATCGCGCGGCGGCTGGCGGCGGTTCGTAGCTGGTTCAACTTCCTCGTGCGACGAGGCCATCTGCCGCGCAACCCTGCCCGCGAGGTGCGGGGACCGAAGTTGCCGCGCAAGCTCGCCGCCTTCTTGCCAGTCGACGAGTCAACGACGTTGCTCGACGGTGTGGCACAGACGGGCTCGGCGCCCGAACGGGATCGCGCTATCCTCGAGCTGTTGTACGCGAGCGGTCTTCGCGTGTCGGAGCTCGTCGGGCTCGATGTGGACGATGTCGACCGCGCCGAGCAGACGGTTCGCGTGCTCGGCAAGGGAGGGAAGGAGCGGATCGTGCCCTTCGGCGACAAAGCTGCGCATGCGCTCGATGCGTATCTCGAGCGTCGCGGGATGGTCCGCGGCGCGCTGTTCCGCAACGCGCGTGGAGGTCGTCTCACGGTGCGGTCGATCCACACGATCGTGAGGCGCCGCGCCGTGGCGGTCGGTCTCAGTCGCCGCGTCAGCCCGCACACGCTGCGACACACTTTTGCCACGCATCTGCTCGATGCTGGCGCCGATCTCCGCATGATCCAGGAGCTCCTCGGCCACAGCAGACTGTCCACGACGCAGCGCTACACCCACGTGGGCTCGGCCCAGCTCATGCGCGTGTACGACGATGCTCACCCCCGATCGGGGTCTTCGGCGCCGGCCAAGACGGCGTCCGCGCCACGGTCATGATCACCAGTGCCGTCCGGGCGACCACGGTCCTCTCCGTGCGACACCGCGGCCAGGTGGCGATCGGTGGCGACGGGCAGGTATCCATCGGCAACACGATCGTGAAGGCCGGGGCCCACAAAGTGCGAAAGCTCCACCATGATCGGATCGTCGCAGGCTTCGCCGGGGCGGCGGCCGACGCGTTCACGCTGTTCTCGCGCTTCGAAAGCAAGCTCGAGGAGCACCGCGGCAACTTGCCGCGCGCTGCCGTGGAGCTCGCCAAGGACTGGCGCGCCGACCGCGTGTTGCGGCGCCTGGAGGCGCTTCTGGCGGTCTCCGATCAGGATCATTCGTTCATCATCTCCGGCACGGGCGACTTGATCGAGCCCGACGACGGCTTGATCGGCATCGGGTCCGGCGGTCCTTTCGCGCTCGCGGCGGCCCGCGCGCTCATCGTGCATTCCGACCTCGACGCCAAGACCATCGTGGGCGAGGCCATGAAGATCGCCGCCTCGATCTGCGTCTTCACGAACGATCGCATCACGATCGAGACGCTGTAAGCTGGCGCTTGTGAGGAGTGGAAATCGCTGTGTCGAGCCGCGCCCCGGTTCACCCGGGGCGTGTGCGAGCGTCTGGGGGTATGGGGGGCGTGGAAATCGCTGTGTCGAGCCGCGCCCCGGTTCACCCGGGGCGTGTGCGAGCGTCTGGGGGTATGGGGGGCGCCCGGAGCCCCCCATCTGAAATGTCCAGCACGTTGACGCCGGCGCAGATCGTCGCCGAGCTCGATCGCTACATCGTCGGCCAGGACAAGGCCAAGCGCGCGGTGGCGGTGGCGCTCCGCAACCGCTGGCGGCGCCAGAACGTCCCTCCGGAGCTCCGCGACGAGGTGGCGCCGAAGAACATCATCATGATCGGGCCGACGGGAGTGGGCAAGACCGAGGTCGCCCGGCGGCTGGCGAAGATGTCGCAGGCCCCGTTCATCAAGGTGGAAGCGTCCAAATACACGGAGATCGGGTACGTCGGTCGCGACGTCGAATCGATGATCCGGGATCTCACCGAGCTCGGCGTCACCATGGTCAAGGCCGAGGTGATGGCGTCGGTCCAGGAGAAAGCCGAGCAGCTGGCGGAGGAGCGGCTGCTGGATTTGCTGCTGCCGACCCGACCGCGCGAGCCGTACTCGAGCGAGTCGCTGGAGGAGATCACGCCCGACGCGTCACGCGATGCGACGCGCGAGAAGCTCCGCGCCCAGCTCCGCAGCGGACGCCTGGACGACCGGCCCGTGGAGCTGGAGACGCGGCAGGCGAGCATGCCGATGGTCGAGGTGCTCTCCGGTCAGGGTATGGAAGAAGTGGGCATCCACCTGAAGGACATGCTCTCGAACCTGATGCCTCAGAAGACCAAGCGTCGGCGCGTGCGCATCGCCGAGGCGCGCCGGCTGCTCGCCCAGGAGGAGGCGCAAAAGCTCGTCGACATGGAGGAGGTCGTGGCGCACGCGATCAAGCGGGTCGAGAACTCCGGGATCGTCTTCCTGGACGAGCTGGACAAGGTGGCGGGGCGCGAGGGCGGCCACGGCCCCGACGTCTCGCGCCAGGGGGTCCAGCGCGACTTGCTGCCGATCGTCGAGGGCTCGTCGGTGACGACGAAGTACGGAATCGTCCGGACGGACCACATCCTGTTCATCGCCGCCGGCGCCTTCCACGTCGCGAAGCCGTCCGATCTCATTCCCGAGCTTCAGGGGCGGTTCCCGATCCGCGTCGAGCTGGACCCCTTGACGCGCGAGGATTTCATCCGCATCCTGACCGAGCCGCGGAATGCGCTCATCACGCAATACGTGGAGCTCTTGAAGACGGAACGGGTGACGTTGCACTTCACCGCCGACGCCGTGAGCGCCGTGGCCGACCTGGCGATGCGAGTGAACGAGAGCGCCGAGAACATCGGCGCGCGCCGGCTCTACACGATCATGGAGAAGCTGCTGGAGGAAATCTCGTTCGACGCGCCGGACCTCCCGGGCAAGGAGATCACCATCGACGCCGGCTACGTGCACGAACGGCTGTCGGAGATCATCCGGGACCAGGACCTCTCCAGGTACATCCTGTGATGGCGTGTCGAGCCGCAGAACGCCGCGGGATCGGGGCCACGCCGTGCGAGGCGAAACGATGACGAGAGCCGACGTCCTTCTCGAGGCGCTCCCGTACATCCGGCAGTTCGCCGGGAAGACGCTCGTCATCAAGTACGGCGGCTCCGCGATGGAACAACGCGAGCTGAAGGAGTCCTTCGCGCTCGACGTCATCTTGCTCCGGCTGGTAGGGATGAATCCCGTCATCGTGCACGGTGGCGGGCCGCAGATCGGGGCGCTGATGAAGCGCCTGGGCAAGGAGCCGCGCTTCGTGGGCGGCATGCGGGTGACCGACGAGGAGACCGTCGAGATCGTCGAGATGGTGCTGGTCGGGAAGATCAACAAGGAGATCGTCGGACTCATCAATCACCACGGCGGTCGCGCGGTCGGGCTCAGCGGCAAGGACGCCACGCTGATCCGCGCCCACCGGCGTCTGCACCGAATGCCGGACGGCGAAGAGATCGACATTGGGCTCGTGGGTGAAGTGGAGAGCATCAACGCCGAGCCGATCAAGCTCCTGGAGGAGCACGGCTACATCCCGGTGATCGCGCCCGTCGGCGTGGGGAAGGACGGCGAGACCTACAACATCAACGCGGACCTCGTGGCCGGTGAAATGGCCGCCGCTCTCGGCGCCGAGAAGTTGATCCACCTGACCGACGTGCAGGGGATCGTCGACGGCGGCCGCCTGGTGAGCACGCTCGCCCGGAACGATGCCGAGCGGTTGATCGCGACCGGCGTCATCGATGGAGGCATGCTTCCGAAGGTCGAGTCCTCGCTGCGCGCGCTCAAAGGCGGCACCGAGAAAGCGCACATCATCGATGGGCGGGTGCCGCACGCCATTCTGCTGGAGCTGCTCACGCGCGAAGGCATCGGAACGGAGATCGTGCTGTGACCAACACGAAAACGCTGCTCGACTGGTCCGCGAAGTACCACACTCCGAACTATGGCGCTCGGGCGCCGATCTGCCTGGTCCGCGGCGAGGGCGTCCGCGTGTGGGACTCCGATGGGCGTGAGTACCTGGATTTCGGATCAGGGATCGCGGTGACCGCGCTCGGTCACTGTCACCCGCGCGTCACGGGCGCCATCCAGGAGGCAGCGGCGACGCTTCTCCACGTCTCGAATCTTTACCACTCGGCGCCGCAGATCCATCTGGCCAAGTTGCTCTGCGAGCATTCGTTCGCCGACCGGGTCTTCTTCGCCAACTCGGGCGCCGAGGCCAACGAGGCGGCGATCAAGCTCGTAAGGAAGTATGCGCGGGAGCGCCTGTCCGACGACCGCTTCGAGATCGTGGCCACGCGCAACTCCTTCCACGGACGAACGCTGGCGACCGTGACGGCGACGGGCCAGGAGAAGTACCAGCACGGATTCGAGCCCCTCGTGCCCGGCTTCAAGCACGTGCCCTACAACGATCTGCGCGCGATGGAGCGGGCGGTCGACAACCGTACCGCCGCGGTCCTGGTGGAACCGATCCAGGGCGAGGGCGGTGTCCACGTACCCGACGACGACTACCTGCCGGGACTGCGCAAGCTCTGCGACGCGTCCGGGGCGCTCCTGATCTTCGACGAGATCCAGACCGGGATGGGTCGGACGGGGCGTCTCTGGTGCTACGAGCATGCCGGTGTCGAGCCTGACGTCATGACCCTGGCGAAGGCCCTCGCCAACGGGATTCCGATCGGGGCGATGCTGACGCGCGACGATGTCGCGAGCGTGCTGACGGCGGGCACCCACGGTTCGACCTTCGGCGGCACACCGTTCGTCACGGCGGTCGCGCTCGTCGTGATGACCATCATGCTCGAGGACAAGATTCCCGAGCGGGCGGCACGGATGGGGCGCTACTTGATGGACGGCATCGCCAAGCTCCGGGGTGATCAGCCCACGATCACGGCGGTGCGCGGGAAAGGGCTGCTCATCGGCATCGAGCTCGCCGTGCCCGCGGCGCCGGTGGTCGATGCCTGCCGGGATGCAGGCCTCCTGGTTCTCTCGGCTGGCGAGCGGGTGGTGCGTCTTGCGCCGCCGTTGATCGTCGAGCCCCAGGACTGCGACCGGGCGCTGGACACGGTGGCCGCGGCGTTGCGCCGTCGCGCCGCATGAAGCACTTCCTCTCGGTCTCGGCCCTCACGCGGGACCAGGCGCTCCATCTCTTCACCGTTGCCGCGGATCTGAAGCACCGCTGGAAGACCGGCCAGCGACCGGCGCCGCTGGCGGGCCGGACGGTGGCGCTGATCTTCGAGAAGCCGTCACTGCGCACCCGCGTGACGTTCGAGGTCGGCGTCGTGCAGCTCGGGGGGCGCGCCGTCTACCTGCCCGGACGGGAGATCGGGCTCGGAACACGGGAGTCGATTCCGGATGTGGCGCGCAATCTCTCCCGCTGGGTCGACGCGATCGCGGCGCGGGTCTTCGCGCATGACACGGTCGAGACCATGGCGCGAGCGGCCAGCATCCCGGTCATCAACGCACTCTCGGACTTCGAGCACCCGTGCCAGGCCCTCGCCGATTACTTCACGTTGTGGGAGCGTGGCGTCGACCTCGGCGCGATGAAGGTCGCGTGGATCGGTGACGGCAACAACGTCTGCCACTCCGTCATCATCCTCGGCGCCCTGCTCGGCGCGCGCATCGCCGTGGCGTGCCCGCCCGGCTACGAGCCGGACGCCGGTGTGCAGGCGACCGTGCGACGGATGGCGCCGGAGTTCGAGCTCACCACGGAGCCCGAGCGTGCCGCCGCCGGCGCGGACGTCATCTACACCGACGTCTGGACGAGCATGGGTCAGGAGACCGAGCGCGAGCAGCGACTGGAAGCGTTCAGTCGGTATCAAGTCAACGATTCGCTGCTGGCCTTCGCGAAGCCGAGCGCGCTCGTCATGCACTGCCTGCCCGCGCACCGGGGGGAAGAGATCACCGACAGCGTGCTCGACGGTCCGCACTCCATCGTCCTCGATGAGGCAGAGAACCGGCTGCACGCGCAGAAGGCGATCTTGCTCGAGCTCCTCGGCAGCACCGTGAACGATGCCTGAGCCGAAGCGGGTCGTCCTCGCGTACTCGGGTGGGCTCGACACCTCGGTCATTCTTCGCTGGCTCATCGAGCAGTATCACTGCGAGGTGGTGGCGTTCTGCGCCGATCTCGGACAGGGCGAGGAGCTCATCCCCGTGCGCGACAAGGCGCTCCGCACCGGCGCCTCGAGCGTGCACATCGTCGATCTCCGCGAGGAGTTCGTGCGGGACTTCATCTTTCCGATGCTGCGCGCCAATGCCGTCTACGAGGGAAGTTACCTGCTCGGGACGTCGATCGCGCGCCCGCTCATCGCGCGCGCTCAGGTCGACATCGCGCTCGAGGAGCACGCCGACGCAGTCGCCCACGGCGCCACCGGCAAGGGCAACGACCAGGTCCGGTTCGAGCTGACGTATGCGGCCCTCGCGCCGCAGCTCCGTGTCATCGCGCCGTGGCGCGAGTGGGAGCTGACCTCGCGGACCGCGCTCCTTCAGTTCGCGCGGAAGCACGACATTGCCGTTCCGGTGACGGCCGAGCATCCGTACAGCACCGACCGGAACCTCTTCCACATCTCGTACGAGGGCGGGATCCTGGAAGACCCGTGGGCGGAGCCGCCGCCGAAGATGTTCCTGCTGACCAACGCGCCGGAGGCGGCGCCGGACGTGCCGGTGGACGTGACGCTCGAGTTCGAAGCCGGCGACCCGGTGGCGGTGGATGGCGAACGGCTCGACCCGGTGACGCTCTTGACCCGGCTCAATCGTCTTGGGGGCGAGCATGGCATCGGGCGGGTCGATCTCGTCGAGAACCGGTTCGTCGGCATGAAGTCGCGCGGCGTGTATGAGACGCCGGGTGGCACGATTCTCCACGCGGGCCGCCGGGCGCTGGAATCGCTGACGCTCGATCGTGAGGTGCTCCATCTCCGCGACTCGCTGGTCTCCCGGTACGCCGAGATGATCTACTATGGCTTCTGGTTCTCGCCGGAGCGCCAGACGCTGCAGTCATTCATGGACGACTGTGCGCGCGACGTCAGCGGCACCGTGCGCCTGCGGCTCTACAAGGGCAACGTCACGGTGACCGGCCGGCGCTCGCCCCGCTCGCTCTATCGCACCGACTTCGCGACGTTCGAGACCGACACCGTGTATCGGCAGCGCGACGCCGAAGGGTTCATCAACCTCAACGCCCTGCGTCTCCGGATTCGCGCTCTTCGCGATCGAGCCGGTCGCTGACGGCGGCCTCGGCGCCCACCGCGTGCGCCTCGACGTCGTGCCGATCGCTGATGCCATCACGCCGGCCGATCTCTATCAGGTCTCCGCGATCGTGGTCGACGTCATCCGGGCGAGCACGACGATCGTCACGGCGCTGGTGAACGGCTGTGCCGCGATCGTTCCGGTGGCGGACGGAGATGCCGCGCGTGCGCGCGCGGCGGCGCTCGGCGGTGGCGCCCTCGTGGCGGGCGAGCGTCGGGGCGAGACGATCGCCGGCTTCATGCTCGGCAACTCGCCGCTGGAGTTCACGGCTGAGCGTGTGCGCGGCCGCACGGTCGTCTTCACCACCTCGAACGGGACGCGCGCGCTCCTGGCGGCGCGCGCGGCAGACGCGATCGCCGTTGGTGGGCTGGTGAACCTCGGCGCGGTGGCGGCGTGGGCGGTGGCGCGCGGCCGGGACGTGACCGTCGTCTGCGCAGGGGAGCGTGGTGCCCTGTCGCTGGAAGACCACGTCTGCGCGGGGCTGCTGATCGATCGGCTGACGAGGCTGGCCGATGGGGCGACGCTGACGGCGGCCGCCGAGGTTGCCATGAAGGCCGGACAGCAGTACGAGGACGGCGTCGCGCGACTGGCGCAGGACTCGGCCTGGGCGCGGCGACTGGCGAGCCGCGGCCGGGCTGCCGACATCGCAGCGTGCCTCGCGCTGGACAGTGTAGGGCTCGTGCCCGTGTACCTCGCCGACGTTGACAAGATCGTTTTGCCGCCGCGATAATGACGGAGCGCATTCAGGGATGTAACGGAGCCGCCGCGTGAACCTACCCATCGGCCTCACGATCACCCGCATCGTGGCCGTGCCGTTCCTGATCCTGTTCCTGATCTCGTCGTCCCGCGTGCACGCGCTCATCGCCGCCGCCATCTTCATCCTCGCCGCGCTCACCGACTGGCTCGACGGTCTCGTGGCGCGTCGCCGCAACGAGGTGACCACGCTCGGCACGCTGCTGGACCCGGTCGCCGACAAGCTGCTCGTGGTCGCGGCGCTCGTGTCGCTGCTGCAGATCGACAAGGTCGCCGCCTGGATCGTCGTCGTGATCATCGGCCGCGAGCTTGCGGTGACAGGGCTGCGGGCTGTCGCGGCCGGCGTGGGGGTCATCGTTCCGGCCTCCCGGCTGGCGAAGTCGAAGACGGTGAGCCAGTACGTCGCGGTGACGCTGCTGATCCTCGAGAAGGGTTTCGGCTCGTCGTCGTTCCATGCCGTCGCGACCTCGGTGTTGTGGGCGGCGGTCGCCCTCACCGTCGTGTCCGCGATCGACTACTTCTACCGGTTTTTCCGCAAGGCCGACTACCGCGCGATCGTGCCGGACGAAGAACGCTGGTCGTGACAGGCGCGCTGGCCATCCTGGCGGCGTACCTGCTGGGATCGGTGCCGACCGGATACGTCATGGCGCGCGCGTTCGGCGTGGGCGACATCAGGCGCCACGGCAGCGGCACCATCGGCACCACCAACGTGCTGCGCACGGCCGGCCGAATTCCCGCGGCGCTGACGCTGCTCGGTGACGTCGGCAAGGGCTACGCGGCCGTGGCGGTCGGTCAGCTCATTGGCGGCGGTGAAGCAACCGTCACCGCCGCGACCGCGGTTGCCGTCGTGGTCGGCAACTGCTGGTCCCTGTTCCTTCGGTTCCGCGGCGGGAGGGGCGTTGCGACCGGCCTCGGCGCGCTCCTGCGGCTCACGCCGTGGGCCACGTGGCCAGCGGCGCTCGTGTGGGTGATCACGGCGCTCGCCTTTCGCTACGCCTCGCTGGCGTCGCTCACGGCTGCGGTGTGTATCCCGCTCGGCGCACTGGTGTTCGGTCAGCGGCCGTCGATCGTCCTTGCTGCGATCGCCGTGAGCGGGATCGTCGTGCTTCGTCATCGTGACAACATCGCGAGGCTGCTCGAAGGGAGTGAGCGCCGCCTGGGCGCACGGAAGGGCCCCGCGTGAGCATCGCGATCATCGGCGC
This sequence comes from Methylomirabilia bacterium, assembly GCA_041490825.1. Classification (GTDB taxonomy): domain Bacteria; phylum Methylomirabilota; class Methylomirabilia; order Rokubacteriales; family CSP1-6; genus JBGPTW01. The sequence continues at coordinate 12,650 of JBGPTW010000090.1, forward strand.
GGGCAGCTGGGGTACGGCGCTCGCGGTGCACCTGGCTCGCGCCGGGAGCGACGTCCGTCTCTGGGCGAGAGAGCCCGAGGTGGTGGCCGGGATTCGCTCGGTCCGCCGCAATCCGTGGTACCTCAGCGATGTCGATCTTCCGCGCTCGGTGGAGGTCACCGGCGATCCTGCCGAGGCGGTCGCCGGCGTCGAGGTCGCCATCGTCGCGGTGCCGTCGGAGTTCTGCGCCTCCACGCTGAAGAGTCTGGGTCCGCTTCCTGCGGGGATGCCCGTGGTTTCTGCAACGAAGGGATTCGATCCTCAGCGCCATATGCGGATCAGTCAGCTCGTGGTCGAGCGCTTCCCGAGCGTGCCGGTGGCCGCGCTGTCGGGGCCCACGTTCGCGAGAGAAGTGGCGCTGGGTCGTCCGACCGCGGCGGTCATCGCCTCGCCTGACGATACGCTCGCTGCCGAGCTCCAGCGCCGGCTGGGCGCGCGGGAGTTTCGTCTTTACACGAATCGTGACATGGTGGGAGTGGAGACGGGAGGCGCGCTGAAGAACGTGATCGCCATCGCGACGGGACTGTCCGATGGCCTCGGCCTCGGAGAAAACGCTCGGGCTGCGCTCATCACGCGCGGCCTCGCCGAGATCACCCGCCTCGCCGTGGCGCTCGGGGGCGCGGCAGCGACGCTCGCGGGGCTGGCCGGTCTCGGGGACCTCGTGCTGACTTGTACCGGGACGCTGTCGCGCAACCATGCCCTCGGCATGGCGCTGGCGACGGGGTCGACGGTCGGCGCGGTGGAGCGGGACACGCGGATGATCGCGGAAGGGGCGCGGACCGTGCGGTCCGCCCTGGCGCTCGCTGATCGTCATGGTGTGACGCTGCCGATCTGCACCGAGGTCGCGGCGGTCCTCTTCGACGGCAAGGCGGCCACCGACGCGCTGGCTTCACTCCTCAGGCGGGCCGCGGCTCGCGAGGACGGCTGAGAGCGGCCCGCGATGCCCGAGCTGCGGAAAGATCCGATCGTGGGCCGGTGGGTGATCATCTCCACCGAGCGCGCGCGCCGACCTTCGGATTTCGCCCCCGAGCCGGTCCGGCTGCGCGCGACCAGCTGTGTCTTCTGCGAGGGCAACGAGGACAAGACGCCTCCGGAAATCCTGGCTGGCCGTCGACCCGGAACGAGCGCCAACGGACCGGGCTGGACCTATCGCGTCGTGTCCAATAAATTCCCCGCGCTCAGGATCGAAGGCGACCTGGAGCCGAGCGGGGAAGGGCTCTTCGATCGCTTGAACGGTGTCGGAGCGCACGAGGTGGTCATCGAGACGCCCGACCACACTGCGTCGCTCGCGACGCTGTCGGTGGATGCGGTCGCTGACGTCCTGCTCGCGTTCCGGGAACGGATGCTCGACCTCAAGAAGGATCCGCGGTTCGAGTACATCCTCGTGTTCAAGAATTACGGTGAGGCGGCCGGCGCCTCGCTGGAGCATCCGCACTCGCAGCTCATCGCCACGCCGATCATCCCGATCATGCTGACCGAGGAGCTGACGGGGTCGGCGCAGTACTGGAACATCAAGGAGCGCTGCGTGTGGTGCGACATCCTGCGCCAGGAGCGTCGCGCGGGCAAGCGCGTGATCCTCGAGACGCCGGGGTTCACCGTCCTCGCGCCGTTCGCGCCGCGCTTTCCGTTCGAGACGTGGATCCTGCCGATGCGCCATCGTTCGGCCTTCGAGGAGTCCGACATCGACGAGCTTCGCGGCCTCGCGACGGCGCTTTCCGAGTTTCTCCGCCGGCTGAACCGGCTCCTGAAGGATCCGCCGTTCAACTTCATGCTCCACACGGCGCCCCTCCGTGAGCCGTTCCTCGAGCACTTCCACTGGCATCTGGAGATCATCCCGAAGCTGACGCGGGTCGCAGGCTTCGAGTGGGGCAGTGGGTTCTTCATCAATCCGCTGCCGCCGGAAGACGCGGCAGAGGCGCTCGCCAATTCCGAAGCGTGAGCCTCGCTCGGGCGATCGCGCAGCGCTCGCAGTCGCTCCACTTCCATCTTCAGCGCGAGCCGCCACGTGATCGAGAGCTGCGCTGGGCTCTTCGCTTAGAGCGGGAACCGGTCGAGGCGTCGCACAGCCATCACGCCGTCCGATTTGGCGAGTCTCCGGCGTTTGCGAAAGACTTGCTGTTGCCTTGCTTTTAGCTTGCACGTAGACTAGTCCTGATGGAAGCGACCGCGGCGTGGATCCTTAAAGGGAAGCTACCTCGACCGGTAGCCGTTCGGATGGAGCGGAAGTACCGGAAGCACCTCATGCTGCTCGCCGGCGCTGTCGAGCGCTCCGCAAAGGGCGACGAGCAGGCCGCGCGAGAGTACGTCGACCTGTGGTGCGAACTCAGCTCCGCCCTCTTGGAACGTCTCCGGGAGTGGCACCCCGACGCGGTTCTGAAATCCTCGAGCGGCGAGCTTTTCGTCGTTGAGGCCAAGCGAGAACCGATGGAAATCACACCGCAGCGGCTCCTCCTTGCCGCGCCGCTCGCCCCAGTGTCCGCGTGGGTGGCCATGGAGGGGCTTCGCCGCGGCCTCGGGCTCTCGCTGCTCGCCGAGATTCGCCAGCTCGTTCCTCACGCCGTTCAGATGACGGCGACTCCTGGCCTCTGCATGCATTGGGAAAATCCGGAGCGGATGCGCGTGGCTCTCGGTTTGATCGGCCACGCTGTGCTCGAGCGTGTCATTGAGCGAGACGCTCCGCGGACCGATCCACTCGCGCGCATCACTGAGCTCTTCGGCTTGGACCGGACAGAACTGGCTCGGCTCTTCGGGGTAAGCCGCCAGGCGCTCGATCATTGGCGACGCCACGGCATCCCGCCGGATCGGCAGGCCAAGCTGACGACGATCCTGTCGATCGGGGAGCTCGTGGGGAAAAATTTGAGACCTGGCGTTGTTCCTGGCGTGGCGCGCAAGCCGGCACCGGCGTACGGCGGCCAGACAATGCTGGAACGCATCGAGGCCGACGACCACGACGCCTTGCTGGAGAACGTCCGCTCGTCGTTCGATTGGGCGCTGCCTGCCTGACTTGCTTCGCATCGAGCGCAAGGGTCGCTACTACCGCGTCGTGGACCCGACGTGGCGTGATCCATTCGACGGATCGGACTCAAGAGAGCGGGGCGGTCGCTGGAACGCTCCGAACACGTTTCCGGTCGTGTACTTCAACCGCGACATTTCGACAGCGCGGGCGTTCGTGATGCACAAGCTTCGCGGACTGCCGTACGGCCCCGAGCTGCTCCGTCCCGAGCAAGCGCCAATGCTCGTCGCGACGGATCTCGCGAGGGACACCTACGTGGACGTGGTCACCGAGGCCGGAAGCGTCGCAGTGGGACTGCCCGCAACGTACCCGCTCGATGCGACCGGCGCTCTCGTGCCGTGGGCCGAGTGCCAACCCATCGGTCAGCGAGTGTGGGACGCCGGGGAGCGGGGCATTGCGTGCCGGAGCGCCTCCTTGCCGGGCGGCGTCGAGGAGCTCGCCTACTTCACGGGGGCCGAAACCGCTCGGCTCGAAGAGAGCAGCCGGTGGCAGTTTCACCGGTGGTTCTGGCCAGAGCGTTCGTGAGCTCAGTAGCGGTCCAGAGAAACTGCGTCACCGACCTCGTGCGCGGATGTCCCGGAGGTGGGTTGTGCCCGTCGTGGGCCCGCAGTGTGTCAGGACACCAGTCGAAACGGCCGGATTGCCGCCGAAACATGGCTCGGGTAACATCGCCAAGCGCGTGGAATTCCGCAGTTGTGCTAGAGTGACCGACACGGGCGGGAATAGCTCAGTGGTAGAGCACGACCTTGCCAAGGTCGGGGTCGCGGGTTCGAATCCCGTTTCCCGCTCCAACTCTCTTCTCATACGTGTCATACGTTCTCGCCGGGGCTCTGCGCTCGAGGCGGCGTAGCCAAGTGGTTAAGGCGGAGGTCTGCAAAACCTCTATTCAGCGGTTCGAATCCGCTCGCCGCCTCCATTTCTAAATCCCCCGGGATCAATCTCACAGCCCTCAGCGGCGCCGCGATGTTCCTGACACGCAGACGTCAGAAAGGCTGATCGGATACCGAATGTAGAAAATGCCGCGTGATCCTCGTTCTCGTTGTCCTCGCGCTGATCGGGCACGCTCAGGCCCAGACGCCGTCCCGGCTGAGCTTCGATTCGAGCGGGCATTTCCTGATCCACGGGCAGCCCCGATTTGTCCGCGGCGTGTACGACAGCGGCATCGGCTGGTACACGGACCCGAGCCAGTGGGAGAGCGTCCTCTTCCTGCCTGCGGTGACGTGGGGGGACGCGCAATCTCGGCAGCACCGCCATCTCGAGCCCCGTGGTGATGATCTGCTCTGCGATGAAAAGGGGACCCGACCCCGCCGCCCGGCACGTCAACCCTGACGGTCCCTGACCGTATCATCGGCAAGCGGAAGCGTAAATTTCCCACGACGCATGATGACGAACGTGAGACGTGTCACGCACGACCGATGCCGCTTCTTGGGCTACGCGGCGGCGCAGCCGGCCTTCCGCACTCCCCCACGCTATCTGCCGACGGCGAATCGGAGAGTGTTGGCGTAGCGGATAATGTATCGTAACGGACCGTTGTTGCGACGCTGCGGGCGTGGCGAAACTGGCAAACGCATTGGACTTAAAATCCAATGTCCGCAAGGACTTCCGGGTTCGACTCCCGGCGCCCGCACCAATAGATCGATGGTTATGGCGCCGCGCCGGCTCAGCTTGCCAGCGTCTCCGTGATCTTTAAGAGCTTCCGGACCTCTGCGAGCGGCGTGGTCCAGTGAGCTTCCCAGGGAAACATCATCAAGGGTCGCGCGGATTTACCGAGTCGGTACGCATGATGGACGTTCCGCACGATCCCGCGCCGACGCCCGAACAGCCCAACCGTGCCTGCGAACGCGATGATAAGCGACAGGGACAGGCCTGTCTGGCCGTACGTGAAGGCCTGGAGAATCACTTCGCCGACGTTGTCGGTGGCGGCGCCCGTCACGACGTGGAGGAGATCGTGCGTCTGCCGCAGGCGCTGGGTCAGGTACGCCACGTCGGGATCGCGGCTCCGCTCGGGTGCGTGCACCGCGTCGAGCGACAGCCCCCGGGCGATCATGAACCGCTCGTACTCGTGCCCGAGCGTCCCGGGCTCGAGCTTCGCGAGCGCGTCGAGGGCGACACTCGTGCTGTCGATCGCGGGGCGCCGTTCGAGCAGCCCGTGAAAGGCGCGCGGACGGGTCTGGTAAGACTCGAGGAGCTCACCGACGAGCAGCTCCAAGAGCTGGGAGAGGAGTTCGCGCAGGTCAAGGCCCGCGCCGCGGCGCGACTCGAACGCCAGCGAGACGCCGTCGTCGAGGAGCGCGAATACCGCTCGGCCTGATCCGACGGCGCTCGGCCCTCGCGGGCGTCAGCCCTCGCGGGCGTCAGCTCTCGCGGGCGTCAGCTCTCACGGGCGTCAGCCCTCGCGGTCGAATGTTCCGATCGGTGAGCCGAGATAGAAGTTCGCGAGGCCGAATATTTCGTGGAGCGTCATTTCGAGATACCGGCGTGACTTCCACCACCGTTCGGGAGTGAAGCGCTCGTACGGCGTCGGCTCGATCAGCGCTTGAACGGTTCGGTCGACTCGCCGGTCCCAGATGATCCGCACGCGCCGAGTATGCCAGGGGGACGTGACGAAGATGACGCGCCGGAAGCCTTGCGCGCGCGCGAAGTCGTAGTCAACCTTCAGCTCCTGCTCGGTGTTCTCGATCATCCGGCCCAGTCGGACGACCATGGTTCGCGGCACCCGGGCATGTTCGAGCACGCGAGTGGCCTGTTCCTGGATTTCCAGCAGCCCGGCCAATTGCCGCACTTCGGGGGCCAGGGGATCGCGGGCGAGCGTGAGGACGATTCTCGGCGCAAAGCCGCGATGGTAGAGCGCAGCCGCTTCGAGCTCACGCATCGGGGTCCCGCCCTCGAGCACGAAGATCGCGTCGCTGCGCTCCAGGGGATCGGCGACGACGAGGAAGAGCCCGGGGAGCGGCAGCGCTGCCGCCGCCAGCCCGGCGAGCGACACCAGCCCGGCGAGCATCACGACAGCAGGGCGAAGCCGGCGCGCGGGGTTCATTGGACGAATGCAAGCTAGCAGGCTATCGTACGTCAGTCATGTCCTCTCCCGGTGCGATCGCCTTCCAGCTCGGTCCTCTCGTCGTCCGGTGGTACGGGATCCTCATGGCGACGGCCATCGTCGTCGGGCTCTGGCTCGCGCATCGGGAAGCCCGGCGAAAGGGCCTACCCGCTGACGACATCATCAGCGCAGGGCAGTGGGCAATCCTGGCCGGCCTCGTCGGTGCGCGGCTCTACGAGGTCGCGTTCAACTGGGACTATTACGGTCAGTATCCCCAGAAGATCATCGCCGTCTGGGAAGGGGGCCTGGCGATCCACGGTGGCCTCATCGTCGGCCCGCTGGTCGGGGCCTGGCTCGCGACGCGCTGGCATGTGCCGGTGCTGGCCGCCTTCGACGTGGCGGCGCCCAGCGTGGCCATCGGGCAGGCCATCGGTCGGTGGGGGAATTTCTTCAACGAAGAAGCGTTCGGGAACCCGACGAGCCTGCCGTGGAAGCTCTACATCTCGCCGTCGCATCGGCCGACGGGCTACACTCAGTACGAGTACTTCCACCCGACGTTCCTCTACGAGTCGTTGTGGGATCTCGGCCTGTTCCTCGTGCTCGTGCTGTGGCTCCGGCGTCGGCTCGACGATCGGCCGGGCGCATTATTCTTTTCGTACCTCGGCCTCTACTCGGTCGGCCGTTTCATGATCGAAGGTCTGCGCCTGGACAGCTTCTGGCTCGGCTCGCTCCGTGTCCCGCAGCTCGCTAGCGTCGTGGGCGTCCTGATCGCGGTGGCCGGGCTCCTCTGGACGCATCGGCGCGCTCCCGCCGTTCCCGCTCACTGAGCGGCTCGGAGTATCGGTGGTGAACGTCGAGCGCGTTGGTCCCTATCTCTGGCGTATTCCCCCCGACGCCAAGGCAGGCATGCGCGTTCCGGCGTTGATCGTCGCCGACGAATCGCTGATGGCGCAGATCCGAAGCGACGCGTCGCTGGAGCAGCTGGCCAACGGCGCGATGCTTCCGGGCATCGTGAAGGCGGCGCTGGCCATGCCCGACATCCACCAGGGTTACGGATTGCCCGTCGGCGGAGTCGTCGCGACCGACGCCGAGCGTGGCGTCGTGAGCCCGGGCGCCATCGGATTCGACATCAATTGCGGTGTGCGGCTCCTCGCGACGTCGCTCCGGAAGAGCGAGATCGAGTCTCGCGTGCGGCCGCTCGTCGAGGCGCTCTATCGGGCGATCCCGACCGGTGTCGGGGCTCGCGGCCGGCTGAAGCTGACACCGTCCGAGCTCGGACAGGTCATGGAGCGCGGCGCAGGCTGGGCCGTCGATCGCGGCCACGGGCTCGCGGCCGATCTCGAGCACATCGAATCAAGGGGCGCGCTCGAAGGCGCTGCCCGCGACAGTGTCTCGGACCACGCGCGGGAGCGAGGCCTCCGCCAGCTCGGCACGCTCGGGTCGGGAAATCATTTCCTGGAGGTGCAGGTGGTCGACGAGGTGTACGACGAGCCTGCCGCGATGCGGTTCGGACTCGGCGTGGGGACGGTGACCGTGATGATCCACACCGGCTCGCGGGGGCTCGGTCATCAAGTGTGCACCGACTCTCTCAAGGTCACGGAGCGCGCGCTCGGCCGGTACGGCATCACCGTGCCCGACCGGCAGCTCGCGTGCGCGCCGGTCGATTCGGAAGAAGCGCGTGCGTATCTCGGCGCGATGCGCGCGGCGGCGAACTTCGCGTTCGCCAACCGCCAGGTGCTGACCCAGTGGACGCGGGAGGTGTTCGCCGATGTGCTGGGCCTGACACCGGACGCGATCCGCGTCGTGTACGACGTCGCCCACAACATCGCCAAGGTCGAAGAACACGTCGTCGACGGTCGCAAGCGTCGCCTGATCGTGCACCGGAAGGGCGCGACGCGGGCCTTCCCCGGCCAGCCGGTGATCGTGCCCGGCGACATGGGCCGCTACTCGTATCTGCTCGTCGGGACCGAGACCGCGATGCGGGAGACGTTCGGCAGCACGTGTCATGGGGCCGGTCGGGTCATGAGTCGGACAGCGGCGGTGAAGGCCGCCCGAGGTCGTGACATCGGCAAAGAGCTCGAAGCCCGGGGCGTGGTGGCTCGGGCGACCGGACGCGACGCGCTCAGCGAGGAGATGCCGGAAGCCTATAAAGACGTGAAGGACGTCGTCGACGTCGTCCACCGTTTCGGTATCTCGACTCGCGTGGCACGAATGCGGCCGATCGGTGTGATCAAGGGATGAGCGCTCCGAGGGTCCGGACGACCGCGTGGTAAACTGATCCGGATGTCCAGAGGACCAAGAGAAACAGCACGCGCGCTGCTCGCCGAGGAGCAGGGGACGATCAGGAAAGACTGGGGCGGCAAGATCCGGATCGCCCTCGTCTATCCCAACACGTACGCCGTCGGCATGTCGAATCTCGGGTTCCAGACGATCTACTGGCACCTGAACCAGCGTCCGGACGTAGTGTGCGAGCGCCTCTTCCTGCCCGCGCCAGAGGACGTGGCGGCGCTCGACCGTACCGGGACGACACCGTGCTCGCTGGAATCCGGACGGCCGCTCTCGGACTTCCACATGGTCGGCTTCTCGGTCACCTTCGAGGGCGACTACATCAACGTGCTGCGGATCCTCAGGCTGGCGCGGATTCCGCTCCGCACGACGGAGCGGCGCGCGAACGATCCGCTGGTGCTGATGGGCGGTGTCTGCGCCTTCTCCAACCCTGAACCGCTGGCGCCGTTCATGGACTTCATCGTCGTCGGCGAAGGCGAGGAGCTCGTCCAGGAGCTCGTCGACGCGTATCGCGCTGGCTATCGAGACCGGCGGTCGTTCGTCGACGGGCTCGCGACGATCGAGGGCATCTACGTCCCTCACCGGTATGACGTGCGCTACGCGGCGGACGGAACGATTGCCGACGTCACTCCCGGCGACGGGGCTCCGCCGGTGGTCCGGAAGCGACGGCTGCGCGACGTCAATCGCTTCGAGACGATCTCGATGGTGAAGACGCCCAACGCGGAGTACGGGCACATGGCGCTGCTCGAGGTCGGCAAGGGCTGCGGGCGCGGCTGCCGATTCTGTCTCGAAGGTCAGGTCTACCGTCCCGTCCGTCACCGGAGCGTCGCCACGCTCGCGGCCACCGTGGCGAAGTTCGCGGAGAGCGGCGAGAAGCGGGTTGGACTGGTCGGCGCGTGCGTGTCGGATTATCCGTGGATTGTCGAGCTCCTCGGCGTCGTGGAGAAGGCGGGACTCGAGCTGTCGATCTCGTCGCTCCGGGCTGACAGCCTGACCGAGCCGCTCGTCACCGCGCTCGCGCGTGGAGGGCACCGCACACTGACCGTCGCGCCGGAGGCGGGTACGGAGCGCCTGCGTCGCGTGATCCGCAAGAGCATCAGCGACGAGCAGATCTTCACGGCGTGCGATCTCGTCCGTCGCGGCGGCATCCCAAATCTGAAGACCTACTTCATGATCGGCCAGCCGACCGAGACGGCCGAGGACATCGAGGCAATCCCCGATCTTGCGGCACGGATGCTCGAGCGGCTCCGCGTGCCGGATGCTGACGGGCGGCCCTTCGGGCGTCTCACGCTCTCGATCTCATCCTTCGTGCCGAAGCCCTGGACGCCGTTCCAGTGGGTGCCGTTCGACGGGGCCGAGTCGCTCGGCAAGAAGCTCGACGTGATCAAGCGCGGCGTGCGTCGCTTCGCCAACGTTCGGGTGCTCCACGAGAACCCGCGCGAGGCGGCGCTCCAGGCGTTGCTCGCGCGGGGCGATCAGCGCGTCAGTGAATTTCTCGAGCTGGCGGCGCGCCTCGATGGCGATTGGCGCCGGGCGCTGCGCGAATGGGGCGGCGATGCCGAGTTCTACACCACGCGGGAGCGCGCGATCGGCGAGCGACTTCCGTGGGATCATTTCGACGTGGGCGTCAAGAAGAGCGGCCTGATCCGCGAGTGGGAGCGGGCGCAGCTGGACGACGCGCTGCTCGTCGCGAGGTCGGCCTCGGAAGGCCGGCCCGTGCCGCTGGCCTGAGCACGCCGTGCCGGTCCTCGACACGTTCGGCCGGCGGCTCAAGAACCTTCGCATCTCCGTCACCGACCGCTGCAATCTGCGCTGCGAGTACTGCATGCCGGAAGAGGACTACGTCTGGCTGCCGCGCGAGGAGATTCTCCATTTCGAGGAAATCGGCGGGCTCACCGACGTGTTCCTCGATCTCGGCGTCGACAAGGTGCGTCTCACCGGCGGAGAACCGTTGTTGCGCCGCGATCTTCCCGCGCTCATTCGACCGCTGGCCGCGAAGCCACGGATCAAGGACTTGGCCGTGACCACCAACGGTGTGTTGCTGGCGGCGCAAGCGCCGGCGCTCAAGGACGCGGGACTTCATCGCGTCACCGTGAGCCTCGACACGCTGCGGCCGGACCGCTTCACGGCGCTGACCCGTCGCGCGACGCATGCGCAGGTGCTCGAAGGCATCGCTGCCGTCCCGCGGGCCGGCTTCACGGGCACGAAGCTCGACACGGTCGTCATGCGAGGCGTCAACGACGACGAGCTGATCGATCTGATCGAATTCGGCAAGCGGATACCGGCGGAAGTTCGCTTCATCGAGTACATGGACGTGGGCGGCGCCACGCGCTGGTCGATGGACCGCGTCGTCTCGCGGCAGGAGATGCTCCAGGTCCTCGTCCGGCACTATGGGCACATCGAGCCGGTGATCGAGGAAACGTCGGCGCCGGCGGATCGGTACCGACTGTCGGACGGCACGACCTTCGGCATCATCTCGTCGACGACGGCGCCGTTCTGCGCGGACTGTGACCGGAGCCGTCTGACCGCGGACGGGATGTGGTACCTGTGTCTCTATGCGCTGGCCGGGACTGACCTGCGCGGGCCGCTGCGTCGCGGGGCGTCGACCGCCGAGCTGAAAGGGCTGATCACGGGTCGCTGGTCGGCGCGGGACGATCGCGGCGCGGAGCAGCGCCTCGCGATGCGCGACCGAACGCCCCTGATCCAGGTTGGTCGCCTCAAGCAGGATCCGCACCTCGAGATGCACACGCGGGGAGGATGACGTGGAGACGAGTGAGGCGCCGAAAATCGAGGTCCGCGAGCGCGGCGCAAATCAGCAGGTGTCCGACCGCCGGCTCTACGTCCAGCTTCAGGTCTTCGGCGACTGCGTGGATGCGAAGCCCCTCGTGCGCGCGCTGGAAGCGCGAGGCGTCGAGGCCGTGCTCTACGCGGACGTGAACGACCCGCGCGGTGTCGGCGTTCTCGTCATGACCGAAGATCCGGCGTTCTTCGTCGGCGGCTTCAGGGAGCTCGTCAACGCGGAGCCCTTCTCGACGCTGGCGCGCAAGAGCAAGCTCACGATGTTCGGACGCACGTACGCGTCGGGATTCGAAGCGGACCTGGACGAATGGCTGCTGAAGCGGCCGCGTCGCGTCGCGCTCAATTCCGCCTGGCCCTGGGCCGTGTGGTATCCGCTGCGGCGCACGGGCGCGTTCGCGCGACTGTCGCCCAAGGAACAGGGCGACATCATCCGCGAGCACAGCGTGCTCGGACGGGCGTATGGCGAGGCCGATTTCGCGCACGACGTCCGGCTCGCATGCCACGGGCTCGACGAGCACGACAACGACTTCGTCATCGGACTGGTGGGCCGCGAGCTGCACCCGTTGTCGCACCTGATCCAGGCGATGCGAAAGACGACGCAGACCGCGCAGTACATCGCCACGCTGGGACCGTTCTTCATCGGCCACGCGCTCTGGCAGAGCCCGCTCCGCTGAGGTCACGGAAATCCATGGCCCGACGTCAGCCCAAGCCGGCTCGCCTGAAAAAATCGGTCGCCGAGTTCGTTCGCTGGGAGCGTGTGTGTCGCGTCGCGACCGTGAGCGCCGATGGGACGGCTCACGTCGTCCCCGTGTGCCACGTGCTGGCCGGTGAGAAGCTCTACTTCGGCTCGGGTGACGACGCGGGGAAAATCCAGAATCTGCGAGCGAATCCGAACGTCGCGATTGAGGTCGACGTCTACTCGGACGCCTGGTCAGGGCTGCGTGGCGTGATGATCCAGGGGACGGCGAGGCTCATCGAGCGCGGCCCGGCGTTTCAGCGGGCGCGGAAGCTGCTCTATGCGAAGTATCCGCAGTATCCGAAAGAAGCGGCGATCTCACCGTCGGATTCGGTGATCGTGGAAGTCACGCTGGCGCACGTGTTCAGCTGGGGGCTTCCTTAGCCCGCACTATGCATGAACGGTCACGCCCGAGCCGCACGGCGTCGGCGACACGACCGCGAGCGGGGGGCCGGGGGGCGCTCCGGAATTCCGCGAGCTGTCGCCCGCGCGGCGAAACCCAGGGAACGAATCACGAAGGTCCACGCCCATCCCACGAGCGAAGCCAACGGAATTCCG
>JBGPTW010000091.1:0-25091 GCA_041490825.1 Methylomirabilia bacterium
CCTGGGCCTGCCCCACGCTGCCGGCCGCTCCGAACGCCTTCCCGCCAGCATCTACACAGCCACGAACAAACGCCGACGCCAGTGGCGGGAACGACGTTCCGGCACCAGCGGGCGGGTGGGTCGTGCGGCTCGGGCTCAGGTATGTCAAAGGCCTGCGTGAGCGAGCGGGCCGCGCGATCGTGACGGCGCGCGCCGAGGCGCCGTTCACCTCGGCGCAGGATCTTGCGCGGCGTGCTGGACTCGATCGTGATGAGCTCCAATCGCTCGCGTCGATCGGCGCGCTCGCTTCGCTGGGCGGGACGCGACGCGCGAATCTCTGGCGCGTGGCTCTGCCATCGCCGGGAGAGTTGTTCGCCGGAGTCACCGGCGGAGACGACGGCCCCGCGCTTCGGAAAGACACTCGCGCGGGAGCCGTCATCCCCGCCGGCGACGAGGGTGACAACACTCCCGGCGCCGACGTCGCGAGCATCGGTGATCCAGCGCACGAGGCGACTCCGTTGAAGGACATGACGGAAGCCGAGCGGATCAGCGCCGATTATGCCGGAATGGGACTGACGCTTGGCCGGCATCCGATGGCGCTCCAGCGTGCCGAGCTCACTCGTCAACGCGTGATCACCGCGCGTGGTCTCGATGAGCTTGCCGACGGGATGCCCGTGCGGGTCGCGGGCAGCGTCATCGTGCGGCAACGCCCCGGCACGGCGAAGGGCTTCGTCTTCCTCAGTCTCGAGGACGAGACCGGCATCGCGAACGTGATCGTCACGCCACAGCTCTTCGCGCGTCGTCGACTCGTGCTCGTCGCCGAGCCATTCGTGATCGTGGAGGGAATTTTACAAAAGCAGGATGGAGTGATTTCAATCCGCGCGCGCCGCGTCGATCGCTGTCAGGGATTGCGCCCTGCAGTGCCCTCGCACGACTTCGGATGACGGCAGCGATCTTGCTGCGACATCGATAAGATGGCGACCGTACACGAGCTTCACCTCTCGCAATCCTCTCCACCCGAAGGCATCTTGAGTCGTCTCGCGCGTTTACTGCAGCTCGAGCTCGAGCTCGGGCTCGCGGAGACGCGCGAGGTCGTCGTCTCCGCCCTCATCGCGCTGGCGATCGCCGTCGCGGCCGTGGTCGCGTCGATCGCTTCCCTCGTCGTGCTCATCGCCGGCGCGTGCGCGCCGCTGTTCCACACGCGCTGGGAGCACCTCGTCATCTCCGGCGGCGGGGTCCTGCTGGTGTCGATCGTCGCGCTCGTCTCGGGCGCCTTGCGGTTGCGGCGGCTGCGATGGCCCCGAGAAACGCTGGCGTCGTTCGAGGAGAACTGGCGATGGCTCGCAGTACAACTCAGATCCAGGCTGACATCGCCCTGACGCGGCGGCTCATCGAGCGACAGCTCGATGCGATCGACCAGCGAGTGCCGCGCTCCTGGTGGACACCGTACGCGGTTTTCGCCGGCGCCATCCTCGTCGGCCTCGTGCTCTCCCGCGTCCCGTTCCTGCGCCTGCTGGAGACGAGCGCTCGTGGCGTCCGTACCGGCGTCACGGTCGCGAGCACGGTCGCGGCCGTGGATCGCTTCGTGGCTGATCGCCGCGCGGCGGCCTGACATGCAACCAGCAGATCAGGTACGCATCCCGCTGCGCATGTCGGGGCCGTCGACGGGCTGGATCGCCCCAGGCGCCCCCGACTGATGTCGACGCGCGTGCTCGAGATCGACGGTCGCCGCCTGATTCTCACGGAGCTGGATCGGGTCCTCTGGCGCGAAGACGGCCTCACCAAGGCGGACCTCATCGACTACTACCTCGACGTCGTCGAGTACGTCTTGCCGTTCCTCGTCAACCGCCCGCTCAGTCTGTTGCGCAGCTCGGAAGCCGGTCCCGTCGACTGGCTCTACCAGAAGACGGCCCCTCCGGGGTTGCCGGCCTGGATTCCCACACGGCGGATCAGAACGGAGCATGCGGCGCTCGGGTACTCGGAGTACGTCATCGGCAGTGATCGGGCCGGACTCATCTACCTGGTCAATCTCGGCTGCATCTCGCATCACCCGTGGAGCTGCACGGTGGACGCGCTGGACCGGCCGGATCAGTTGCTCTTCGATCTCGACCCGACCGAGATCGCGTTCCGCGAAGTCCGGAACGCCGCCATGCTCCTCCGTGATCTGCTCGCGCACTTCAAGATCACGAGCTGGGTCAAGACTTCGGGCGGGAGCGGGCTGCATCTCATGGTGCCACTGGCGCGCGTCAACTCATTCGATCAGGTGCTCACCGCGGCGGAAACGATCACGCGGATGGCGCGCTCGCGCGAGCCGTCGCTCTTCACGCTCGACATGCGGAGCGCGCGTCGCCGGGGGAAGATCCTCATCGACGTGCATCGCAATCACCGCGGCGCGACGATCATCAGCCCGTACTCCGTACGCGAGCATGCCACGGCCACCGTCTCCACGCCGCTCCAGTGGGCGGAGCTCGAGCGGGCCACCTATCCGGAGGACTTCCACCTCCGGAACATTCGCGAGCGCCTGCGGCAGCACGGCGACCCGCTCTCGACGTTCTTCGCGAATCGCCAATCGCTCGCGCCGCTTCTGGAGAGCGGACGTGTCCGGCGTGTGCGGCCGATCGCGTGAGCCCCCTGGCACGGAAGTGGCATCCTCGCACGATCACCGCTCGACGAGAATCGGCCGTCGCGCGAGGAGGAAGTCATGAAGGCACAAGGCAAGTTCCGCGCAACGAGCGAAGGCGCGCCGGTGGTTGGCCAGCGCGCGATGGATGCCGCTGAAGATGCGGCCTCACGCGCTGGAGATGACGTTCAAGCGCGGATGACCGACGCGTCGGCCCGCGCTCAGAGCGTCGCTCGGAACGCCAACGATCGGCTGGAGGCGCTCACGGGGCGGCGCCTGGAGTCGTGGACCGCGGAGGCGCGCACGTTCATCCGCGAACATCCGCTCCAGGCAATCGCGCTCACGATCGGTATTGGCTACGTGCTCGGCAAGGTCATGGCGCGAGACTGAGATGAAGCGGTGGCCCTCAGAGTAGTGTCGTCGGCCCACGCGGCCACGGCTCACGTCGTCGAGGTCACCACCGCGGTGTCGGTCGCTGACATGCATGACGAAGCACAGCTCGAGGCCGTTCAGTCAGCGGTGGACGGCGTCCTCCATGAGGCCATTGCCTGAGCCAGCGCGAGCCGCCTGAGGCGATGTCGTCCGGTCTCGAAATCTGACGCGCCGGAGCGCGGGCGTCATCCCGCCTCGCTAACCGCAGCTGGCCAGCGCCTCGAGAAGCCGTCCGCCACAAGGATCTTCGGCCGCGGTGCCGAAGTAGTCGATGTATCGATCGATTGCGCGCGGACGATCCTCCTTGAAGAGTCGTCCGCGGATATGCCGTCGTTCGAGCCCTTCGACCTGTCGGCGACGTGCGGTATCGGTCTGTCGCATGAGTGCCTCCCGATTTGGCTCTGCTCAGTCGCTGGGGTATGCACCAGATGTGCCAGGCCGTTTCGGCCTCCGCAAACTCTCTTGGAGTTTGTATTCCCTGACGGGCTCGCGGCGGATAGGCGAGAGCGGAATTGAAACAAATCCCTTGATTGGGGTGTAGAAGTTGCAGCATCGCCGAGGACAGGCGTCGTTTCGACAATTAGGACGCGCGCTAAGGCACCGGGATTCGTTGTCAAAGCGTGATCTCTCGGTCAACGGCATGGACTCTGCGTGTAGTCCTCGAAGGGACAGACCGCTCCCGCAATCGCGGGCGGCGGGGAGTGGACGTTGCGGACATGACGTCGAACCTGACCCGCGTGGACGTTGACAGCAACAAAGGCACTGTTTACCTTACCGGAGCAGTGGACTCGGCCGAGCAACAGGCCCGCGCCGAGCAGCTCGCCTGGCAGGCCACAGGCGTCAAGAGCGTCGTCAACAACCTGCAGGTTCAGAACAAATAACGCAGGCCGCGCACGGCGGAGCCGGCATCAGCCGGTCCGCCGCGGCACTCCGACGCAGTACCAGCTGATGAGATTCGTGATCCGAGACCAGCCCTGCGAGGAGGGTCTGAACGAGTGAGCCCAGCGAGACGTGACCACATGAAGAGCGGAAAAGTCCTCGTCGTCGACGACGAGGCGGCCGAGCGCGACGGCCTGGCCCGGCTCGTCGGCCAGTGGGGCTACGAGGTCGAGACGGCGGCCTCCGGAGAAGAGGCGCTGAGCCTCATCGAGTCCCAGCACCCGGCTGTCGTGCTGACCGACCTGGTCCTTCCGGAAATGGACGGGCTCACGCTTCTGCAGAAGCTGAAAGAGACGGGCCGGCCACCGATCGTCCTCCTCGTCACCGGTCACGGAAGCGTCGAGACCGCCGTCGAGGCGATGCGCCACGGCGCTTTCGATTATCTGACCAAGCCGGTCGATGCCACGCGGCTGCAAGTGCTGCTGGAAAAATCGATCGAGCAGGAATCGCTGTCCCGTGAGGTCAACTTCCTGCGTCACCAGCTCCGCCAGAAGGGCAGCTTCGGTCAGCTCGTGGGGCAATCGAAAGGCATGCAGGAGGTGTATCGGTGGATCGAGCTCGCCGCGACGAGCACGGCGCCGGTGCTCGTCTACGGTGAGAGCGGCACCGGCAAGGAGCTCGTGGCGCGGACGATCCACGATCTGTCGAACCGCCGCAACAAACCGTTCGTCGCAATCAATTGTGCCGCGATCCCGGAGAACCTGATCGAGAGCGAGCTGTTCGGCCACGAACGCGGCGCGTTCACGGGCGCCACCGAGCGCCGGCTTGGCTGCTTCGAGCTGGCGGACGGCGGCACGCTGTTCCTCGACGAGATCGCCGAGATGGATTCGAACACGCAAGCCAAGCTGCTGCGCGTCCTCCAGGAGGGCAGCTTCCGAAGAGTCGGAGGCGGCAAGGCGGAGATCCAGGTGGACGTGCGCGTCGTTGCCGCGACCAACCGGGTCCCGAGCGAGGCCATCACCCAGGGGCAGCTTCGGGAAGATCTCTTCTACCGCCTTAACGTCTTTTCGATCCGGCTCCCACCGCTGCGCGAGCGCCGCGACGACATTCTGCTGCTCGCAAAGACGTTCATCGAGGAGTTCAACCGGCAGGACAACCGTCAGGTGCGCGGACTCACCGTCGAGGCGGACCGGGAGCTCGAGCGCCACGCGTGGCCCGGCAACGTCCGCGAGCTGCGCAATGTCATCCAGCGCGCGGTCGTCTTGAGCGGCACGGGGCTGATCGACACCGAACATCTGCCGGAGAACATCCTCCGCGCGGCGGCGCCGAGCGCCGCGGGACCGACCGGCACGATCATGCCGATTCGTGAGATGGAGCGGGAAGCGATCCTGCGCGCGCTGGACGAGACGAACCAGGACAAGCGCCGCGCGGCGCAGCTCCTGGGCATCAGTCTGAAGACGCTCTACAACAAGCTGGCGAAGTACGGCATCCAGGCGGTGAAGTCGGCCCGGATCATGTGATGCCGGCCCGCGTCCCGGAGGACCTCGATCGGATCCTCCATGATCTGCGCGGCCCCTTGAACGCCGCGACCATGCACGTCGAGCTTCTCAAGCGCGTGGTGGGAGTGGGGTCGCCGGGTGCCGACAGCGTCAAGGCCCTCCAGTACGAGCTCGAGCGACTCGGCGAGATGATCACGACCGCCATCGGGATCGTGGCCGTCGAGCGTGGGGACCTCACATCAGTCGATCTCCGCGCGGTGGTGGAGCAGGCGCTCCGTCGTCACGAGCTCGCCGGCGTCGAGATCGAGGACGCGGCATGGCCACGTGTGGTCGGCGATCCGCGCTTGCTCGCGCAAGCGGTGGAACAGCTCGCGCTCAACGCCGTCGAGGCCACGGCGGCCCACGGCCCCGGAACGGCTGTGCCGCGCGTCAGGCCCGCGCGTGCCGGTCAAGGGCACGTTGCGATCGTGGTGAGGGACTTCGGTCCTGGGCTTCGTTCGACGAACCCCAAGGTTTTGATCCGCCTCTTCGGGTCGACCAAGCCGGGTCATCGCGGCGTGGGATTGCTGGTCGCGGAGCGGATCGCCCGGTTGCACGGCGGCGGCCTCCGCTTCGCGTCACCGGGTGTGGGGGCTGAAGTGTCGTTGCTGCTGCCCGCGACCGCTCAGCCTTGAAGCGCGACGCGACGATTGGCGGGCCGAGTTCCTTCGTGCCACAGCACGAGGCCGATCAGACCCGACCATAGCGCGATGCCGGCGTCACCAGACGCCGAGCTGAGCAAACAGAGTCCCAGAAACGCGGCCCCGACGCTGCGGCCCACCATGTCCAGCATGCGCCCGGCGACACCCCGCTGGCCCGTGACACGCCAGAGCAGGGCTCCCAGTATTCTTCCGCCGTCCAGTGGAGCGGCCGGGATGACGTTGAAGGCGGCGATACCGAAATTGAAGAGCGCGACGAATGCGGCGACGGCGGCGGACAGCGGATCGGCGCCGAGCTCCACGAGAGCAACGTGCGCGACCACCGCGATCCCGGCAAGCCCGATGTTCGCGGCCGGTCCGGCCACAGCGATCCTGAGCTCCTCGCCGGGCGTCCGAGGTTGCTCTGTGAGCGCGATCGCGCCCCCGAAGATGGACAGCGTGATGTCACGGACGCGGAGTCCCGCACGACGAGCGGCCAGGCCGTGCGCCAGCTCGTGGACGCCGAGCGAGGTCAGGAGCAACAGGCCCGCAGTCGTTCCACCAGTCCAGTACGCTCGCGCGCTATGGCCCGGCGCCGCCTCGGGAAGCATCGCGTCCGCGATCGTCCAGCTGGCGAGCGCGAACGCGAACACGCAGGAGAGCTCGAGCCGGACCGGGACGCCGAGCAGCGTCAGCGCGGGCGCGGCTGGAAGAGCGCGAACGGCGGGTTGAAAATCGAGCTCGGACGCGATGGGCGCCATGGACGCGGTGTCAGCAGGCCAGCGCCGGCGCCGGCTCGCCGGATTCCTGCCACATGACGTCGGGAATGGGCAGCACCGCAAAGCGTTCGCCCCGCTCCAGGACGTCCTGCGAGATGCTGGCTTCCGGCATGTACTCGTAGACGGCCTCGGTCATCAGCCGCTCCTCGGGACCGTCGAATGCGTCCTCCAGGGGTTCGAGCGTCTCCAGGACATCCGGAACGCAGGCGCGCCCGATCTCGAGCAGCGTTTCGACCTTGCCCACGATCACGAGCGTGCTCAGCAGGCCGTTGCCGTCGAAGAGCGCCATCATGTCCGCGGCCGAAGGCCGGCGCACGAATCGCTGGACCGCGCGAATCGAATAGGCCTCCAGCCCCTCCACCGGCGGGCCCGGGTCGATCCACGCGTACGCGGGATCGAGGTCGCGAGGATACGCACCCAGCACGATCGGTACGTCGGCGCGCACGTCGACTGCGCGCGCGGCCGTGGCCACATAGCTCATGAAGCGCGCCTTGTGATCGACGAGATGGTCATGGGGCAGGATGACGACCGTCGCGTGCGCGTCCTCACGCGCGATCTTCATCAGCGGCAGAAATATCTCGGGGCCGGTGCCCCGATAGGTCGGCTGAACGACGCGGCGCGCCCGCGGCACCGCGGCGAGCGCCGGCTCGTACCGCAAAGCGTCGGACCGCGCGAGGACTGCCACGAGGCGTTCCTCCGGAATCAACCGGGCCGCGCGCTGCAATGTCCGCCGGAAGCGCGCCAGCGGCGGCGCGCCGAGGAGATGAGACCGACGCGACGAGGCTCCCACGATATAGTGACTGCGCGAACTGCGCCCGTCATCGCCGGCGAGCACGATGCCCCAGAGGTGCTGCATTCCGAGCGGGACGCGATGGTGCTGGCGCGACGCCGGTGTGGGTGCTGCGACGATTTCGATCATTGTCGGGGAACCCCTCGCTTGCTGGCGATGACGGAGCACGAGAGTGCAGCCGCCGTGCCACGGTTCTTCGAGTTCAAACGCTCGATGTCCCGCGCACTTTGCCGGGGTCGTCGATTGAAAAACGTTCAACCGGGCGCGAGTTCCTGTAACCATTACAATCGAGAGGGGAGCCACAGCGTGTTTGACCTGAAAACCAGGGTCGCGGTCGTGACGGGCGGGAACGGAGGCATCGGCCTCGGGATGGCGCGTGGACTCGCCTCGGCGGGAGCTCGAGTCGTCATCGCAGCGCGAAACGCGGAGAAGTCGCGAGCCGCCGCGAAAGAGATCAGCACGGTTGGTCCCGAGCCCGTCGTGATTCCGGTGGACGTGGCGGACGAGGCCTCGGTGGACAACCTGATGCGCACGGCGGTCGAGCAGTGTGGGCGGCTCGACATCCTGGTCAACAACGCCGGCACCAACATCCGCAAGCAGCCTCAAGATTTCACCGCAGCCGAGTGGCACACGGTTATCGACACGAATCTGACGAGCGCGTTTCTCTGCTCGCGCGCCGCGTACCCGGCCATGAAGCGTGGCGGGGGCGGCAAGATCATCAATATCGGCTCGATGATGTCGATCTTCGGGGCCTCGTTCACCCTCGCGTACGCGGCGAGCAAGGGGGGCATCGTGCAGCTGACCCGCGCGCTCGCGACCGCGTGGGCGCGGGACAACATTCAGATCAACGCGGTGTTGCCAGGCTGGATCGACACCGACCTCACGCGACAGGCGCGACGCCAGGTCGAGGGATTGCACGAGAACGTCCTGCGGCGCACGCCAGCCGGACGCTGGGGCGTGATCGAGGACATGGCCGGCATTGCGGTATTCCTTGCGAGCGCTGCGTCTGACTTCGTCACCGGCACCGCCATCCCGGTCGACGGCGGGTTCTCCATCCAGGGCTGAGCGTGAACGTCCTTGCCGTCGACGCGATCGCTCCGGAGGGCATCGCCTACTTGCGCGAGCGAGGGTTCACCGTGGACGAGGTGGCCAAACCGTCCCGCGAGCTTCTCCACGCCCGGCTGCGCGACTACGACGCGCTGATCACTCGGTCCGGGACGGCGGTGACCGGTGAGCTGCTCGAGCATGCGCCGCGACTCCGGATTGTCGGTCGCGCCGGCGTCGGCATCGACAACATCGACGTCGATGCGTGCTCTCGCCGGGGGATCGTCGTCGTGAACGCTCCCCTCGGCAACGTCGTCTCGGCGGCCGAGCACACGGTCGGCATGCTGCTGGCCCTGGTCCGGCGCATCCCGGAGGCGCACAACCGTCTGAAGACGCTCGAGTGGAACCGCGGGATCTACGGGAGCGAGCTCTTCCGGAAGACCGTCGGCATCGTGGGCCTCGGAAAGGTGGGGTCGCGCGTCGCGGCTCGCGTGCGCGCGTTCGAGACGGAGGTGCTCGTCTACGATCCCTACGTCTCGGAAAGCCGCGCCGCCGACTTCGGCGCGACGCTCACCACGTTCGAAGCGTTGCTCCAGCACGCTGACATCGTCACGTTCCACGTGCCCCTCACGCCCGAGACCGAGCACATGGTCACGGCCCGGGAGCTCTCCCTCATGAAGCGCGGCGTCCGCGTCGTCAACTGCGCGCGGGGCGGCATCGTCCACGAGGGCGATCTCCTCGCGGCGCTCGACTCCGGTCACGTGGCCGGAGCCGCCATCGACGTCTGGAGCGAGGAGCCGCCGAAGAGCGATGTCCTGCGGCGTCTCATTCAACATCCGGCGGTCGTCGTGACGCCCCACCTGGGCGCCAACTCCAGCGAGGCGCAGGTGAACGTCGCCGTGGATGTCGCGCGCCAGGTCGTGGCGTTCCGCGACGGTGAGCTCGTGGAGTTCGCCGTGAACATTCCGGTCGGCGATCCCAGCATGGTGACCGAGCTGCGCCCCTACGTCACGCTGGCCGACATTCTCGGGCGGTTCTGCGTGCAGCTCGATCCCGGGCACCTCGAGGACGTCGAGGTGACCATCGCGGGCGCGATCGCGCGGGCGGATCCCGAGTTGCTCGCTCGGAGCGTCTTGGCGGGCTTGCTCGACCCGGTCATGGCTGGGCCAGTGAATCTCGTGAATGCCCACCTCGTGGCGCGAGAGCGAGGTGTGAAGGTCAGCGTACGGCGCGCGGACGAGACCTCCGGCTACACGAGCCTGCTCACGGTGTCGACCCGCACGCATGAAGGCCGCAAGGTGATCGCCGGGACCGTGTTCGATGGGCGGCCCCGGGTGGTCCGCTTGCGCGACCTCCACATCGATTTCACCCCCGAAGGTTACATCCTCGTCCTCTCGTACGAGGATCGACCCGGCATGGTCGGCAAGATCGGATCGATCCTCGGCGGGCTGAACGTCAACATCGCGTCGATGCACGTCGGCCGCCGGACCAAGCGGGGACGCGCGATCGTCGTCCTGATCCTGGATGAAGATCTGACCGGCGAGCAGCTCGCCGAGGTCGCGCGTGCGGTCGAGGCCGACTTCGCGCGAATCGTCCGGCTCGCCTAAATTTCTTGGTTCGTCCCCGGTTGCCTTGCTACGATCTCGATATGCATACGCCGCGCTGGCCCGTCTGCCTTGTCGCCCTCACCGCGTTCGTCGTGGCCGGTTGCGCGAGCGCTCCTCCACGTCCGCTCCGCGCCGAGTTCGACGACGTTCCCGTTCCGAAGGGGCTGGTCTATGTCGCGGACATGTCGACGATCATCGAATCGCCGACCGTCAAGGCCGCGCGGCTCGTGTATCGCGGCCGGCTCGAGCCGGCCAGCCTGGCGATGGCGCTCAGGACGACGTTCGAAGCCAACGGCTGGCGCAACCTGAGCTCGACGACGACCGAAAAGCACGGCGTGACCCAGATCTACGAGAAGAACGGCAATTCGCTGCAGGTGCTGGTCTGGGAAGAGCTGTGGTTCACGTATCTCGAGCTGACGGCGAGCCGCGCGCTTCAGCCGGCCGCTGCCAGCGGTCCCGTTCGGTAAGAGCTGGGGGCCTCGAAGGCCCCCAGACCCCCATGCGCTCGACGGGCGCCGGGTTTCCCGGCGCCCGTCTCGATACTCCCCCACGCTCTTAGTTCGATTTCGTTAGCGAGCACCAGATCGGTTGTCGGGTGTCCGAGACGGCCTCCACCTTTGGCCGAGGCAGCCGCCAGCTTTGCTGGCGGCTGCCGAGCGTCTGGGGGTCTGGGGTGCCTTCGAGGCCCCCAGCTTGATCAAGTCCAAGATCAAGGACTCCGCCACATCGCGCCGTCGCGCGCGACGAGCGCGTCAGCTTCCGCCGGCCCCCACGAACCTGCCTCGTAGCTCGCCAGCGGCATCGCCGAATCCTTCCACGCTTCGAGAATCGGCGTCAGGATCTCCCAGGCGTGCTCGACCCAGTCACCGCGCGCGTAGAGCGTCGCGTCGCCGTGGATGGCATCGAGGATCAGCCGCTCGTACGCTTCGGGCGGCTGGCCGCCGAAGACTTCTCCGTAATGGAAGTCGAGGGTCACGGGGCCGAGCCTGAGGTCCGGCCCAGGCATCTTGGCAACCACCATGAGCTCGATGCCTTCGTCCGGCTGGATCCGGATCACGAGCTGGTTCGGGTCCACGCCGGCCGGATCGCGCCGGAAAATCATGTGCGGCGTGCGGCGGAACTGGATGGCGATCTCGCTCATGCGCTTGGGCATGCGCTTGCCCGTACGGAGGACGAACGGCACGCCGGCCCACCGCCAGTTGTCGACGAGCAGCTTGAGCGCGACGTAGGTCTCCGTGCGCGATTCCTGCGCCACGCCTTTTTCCTGGCGGTAACCGACCGCCGGCCTGCCGCCGGCGAAGCCGGGGCCATACTGCCCGCGGACGACCCAATCACCGACGCTCTTCCGATCGATCGGCCGGATGGCGCGGAGCACCTTGTTCTTCTCCTCGCGCACCGGGCTCGCGTCGAACGTCACCGGCGGCTCCATGGCGATCAGACAGAGCAGCTGCAGGAGGTGGTTCTGCACCATGTCGCGCAGGGCGCCGGCCTCTTCGTAATAGGACGCGCGCGATTCGATGCCGACGCTCTCGGCCACCGTGATCTGGACGTGAGCCACGTGATTGCGATTCCACAGCGGCTCGAACATCCCATTGGCAAAGCGGAAGACCAGGATGTTCTGCACCGTCTCCTTGCCCAGGTAATGATCGATCCGGTAGATCTGATCCTCGCTGAAGACGCTGGCCATCTGCTGGTTCAGCGCTTGCGCGCTATCGAAATCGTGCCCGAACGGCTTCTCGATCACGATGCGGGTCCAGCCGCCAGCGGGGCGCGCCAAGCCCGATTCACCGAGATGGTGGACGATGTCGTCGTAGAGACTTGGTGGCGTCGAGCAATAGAAGAGCCGATTCAGCGCGCCGCCCCCCGCCGTCTCGATCTCGCGCAACCGGCCCTCGAGCCGGGGATACAGGTCGGCGCGTGTTGGATCGCCCGGAACGTAAAAGACGGACGACGCGAACCGTTCCCACACGTGTTCGGAAGGCGGCTGGATGCGGCCGAACTCCGCGATGGCGGCGCGGCTTCGCGTCCGGAACTCCTCGTCGGTCATCTCCGTGCGGGCGACCGCGACGATGGCGAACGGCTCCGGCAGCGTGCGTGAGGCGTACAGGCTCCACAACGCCGGCATGAGCTTCCGGCGCGTGAGATCGCCGGAGGCGCCGAAGATGATCAGCGCGAACGGGTCATCGCTTGACGGCATGGCCGCCGAACGCGTTGCGGAGGGCGGCGAGCAGCCGGTCGGCGAAGGAATTCTCCCGCCGCGAGCGGAACCGCGCGTAGAGCGATGCCGTGAGCACCGGCGCGGGGATCGCTTTCTCGACGGCGTCCTCGACGGTCCACCGGCCCTCGCCGGAATCCTCCACCCATGGCTTCAGCGAAGCCAGCTTCGGGTCGCCGGACAGCGCGTCGGCTGCCAGCTCCAGCAACCAGGAGCGAACGACGCTCCCCTGGTTCCACAGAGTAGCGATGCGCGGCAGGTCGAGGCCGTAGTCGGAGGCCGACATCAGCTCGAATCCCTCGGCGTACGCCTGCATCATGCCGTATTCGATTCCGTTGTGGATCATCTTCACGTAGTGGCCGGCGCCGACTGCGCCGGTGTGCAGCCAGCCGTTCGGCGGTGCGAGCGTCTCGAGTACCGGCGCGAGCCGATCGATGGCCGACCGTTCTCCGCCGACCATCAGGCAGTACCCGTTCTGGAGACCCCAGATGCCACCGCTGGTGCCCGCGTCGACGTAGAGCAGTTCGCGTGAAGCAAGCTCCTTGGCGCGGCGGACGTCGTCCTTGTAATACGTGTTCCCGCCGTCGATGACGATGTCGCCCGCGGCCATCAGGGCGGCCAGCTCGCGGATCGTGGTCTCCGTCGGGTCGCCGGCCGGCACCATGACCCACACGGCGCGAGGCGCGGCCAGCGCGCCGACGAGCTCGCCAAGACTCTGCGCCCCCTTGGCGCCTGATGCGGCCACGGCGCTGACGGCGCTGGCTGAGCGATCATAGGCGACCACCTGGTGCCCCCCGTGCAGGAGACGGGTGACCATGTTGCCACCCATCCGTCCCAGACCCACGAAGCCGATCTCCATTTACGTCCTCCTTGATCCTGGCGCTGCCTGCGGGGTGGACGGTTTCGCCGACGGTGGCGGCTGGTGAGCTTCGAGATCAAGGACCTTCGCGAGCCGTCGCTCATGGCGTTCGGCGTGCGAGAAGCGCGAGCCGACGAACTCACGTGCAAGCGCGATCGCCATGTCCAGCGCGACCACACGGGAACCGAGGCACAGCACGTTGGCGTCGTCGTCTTCGCGGGACTGGCGCGCCGTGAAGAGATCGTGGCAGAGCGCCGCTCGCACGCCGTGAATCTTGTTCGCCGCGATCGACACGCCAGCGCCACTGCCGCACACCAGGATGCCGACGTCTCCGCGACCGTCGCGTACCGCCGCGCCGACGGCGCGCGCGTAGTCGGGATAATCGACGGCGTCCAGCGAATTCGTTCCCAGATCGAGCACGTCGTGCCCATCGGCGCCAAGCGCGGCGATCATCGCCGTCTTGTAGGGAAATCCCCGGTGGTCACAGCCGAACGCGATCCGCATATCGCCCGAAGTATCTCAGACCTGAAAGGCGGGCCGCTACTGGTTCGGCCCGGTGGGAAGCAGTGACGCCGCGTCGCGATCGAGGATCCAGAGGAGCCGGCCGTCAGTCGGGCGCACCATCGTCGCCGGCAGGGCGGCCCCGTCTACCAGCGCCGCTTTCACGACCTTTGCCTTCTCGGCCCCGGAGATCAGGAACACCACCTGGGCTGCGGCGGTGAGCACCGGCAACGTCAGCGTGAGGCGCTGCGGGATGGCTGCGGCGCCGGCATGGACGGCGGCCACCGTGCGGAACACCTCCTTCAACGCCGGTGACCCGGGGAACAGCGACGCCGTGTGCCCGTCGACGCCGAGGCCGAGCAGCACCACGTCGAAGCGCGGCAACTCGCCCCGCCGCGTCTCGAACACCTCGTTCAGGATGCGCGCGTACTCGCTGGCCGCGGCCTCGGGATCTTCCGCTTCGCCGCGAATCCGGAACACCTGGCGTGGCGGAATGGGCACGCGCGACAGCAGCGTCTCGTGCGCCATCCGGTAGTTCGATTCCGCGTGGTCCGGGCCAACGGCGCGTTCATCGCCGAAGAAGATCCAGGTGCGGTCCCACGGCATGCGATCACGGAAGGGCGCCTGCGTGAGACGCTCGTACGTGGTTCGTGGTGTCCCGCCGCCGGCCAGCGCGATCCGGAAGCGGCGGTGCGCCCCCACCGCGTCGATCGCAGAGTCCACGATCACCCGGGCGGCCGCCTCGGCGATGGCCGCTGGATCCGCGACGATTTTCAGCTCCGGACCCGCGTTCATGCCGTGATCATATCCTGTCGTCCAGCGCCAGCTGGCGCGCCCGCATTTCCTGGTAGCGGGCGTGTCGCGCGGGATCCGGTTCGATGGTGTCGCCGAGCGGGGCTGGCGCAGCGCCGATCTCAGCGAGCGCGCCGAGCGCGTGCAGCGCCAGTCGCGCCGCCCCGCGGCTGGTGGCTTCACTCTCGCGCGAGCGGCTCAGCGGACGTCCGATCGCGTCGGCGATCATCTGCGCCCACGCCGGCGAGCGTGCCAGCGCTCCACCCGAAGCGATGATCCGGTGCTCGGACGCCGCGAATGGCGCCAGGAGATCGTAGACCAGCGCGACCCGCAGAGCCACTGCCTCGAGCAGCGCGCGGACGATGTCCGTGGCCGTATGCTGGAATCCCAGCAGCCCGTGCCAGAACGTGCACACACCCACGGCTGCGATCGGAGCCCGGGTTCCCGCCTGTATGGCGTCGAGGCACGTGGCGGCGGCTTCGAGAAGCTGCTCGGGATCGTGCTCGACGCCACCGTCCGGCGTCGTCGACGGCCGGCATGCGACCCGGTGGAAACGCCCGTCCACGGCGGTGCCCGTGCCGTCATAGATCGCCGCGCGCACCGTTGACGTGCCGACGTCCAGTGCCACGACGAGTGGATCAACCATGGCGGGCTATTGTACCGGCGACGCCGGACGCATGGTATGCCCGCCGGCTCGGGTAAGATAGCCGGCATGGCCGAACCATGGGAGATCCTGACACTGCGCGGGCTCGCGGCAACCGACGAGGGCGCGGAAGAGTTCACGGGCACGCTCGTGATCCATCGTCAAGGCAGCGCCGAGCCGGTGGAGTCCATCGCCGTCACGGTCAAGCGATCGATCCTCGCCGAGCTGCACGCCAATGTTGGTCGCCTGCTGACGCGCTCGACCGCCTACCGGCGGAAGTGAATCGGAACAGAGGAGGAGACGCATGAGCCGCATTCGAGTTCTGAGCCCGGTCGGCGAAGTCACCGCCGAGGCGATCGCCGTGCCATCGCTTCCGCAGACGTGGCAGGGCCGCACGGTCGGCTTCCTCGACAACACCAAGTCGAACTTCGACCGCCTCGTCACCGAGATCGGCGCGTTGCTGCGCGACGAGCACGGTGTCGCCCGCGTCATCCACCGGAAGAAGGCGAACGCCTCGACGCCCGCGCCGGCCGAGCTCCTGGCCGAAATGTCGAAGGAGTGTGACGTCGTCTTTGCCGGCTCCGCGGACTGAGGGTCCTGCACATCGTGGAGTCTCCACGACGCCATCGAGTTGGCCAAGAGCGGTACGCCGGCGGGTCTCATCGCGACCACGGCATTTCAAGGACTGGCGGTGAGCGAGCTCGGCGCGCTCGGGGTATCGGGCCTTCCGCTGCTCGTCATCGAGCACCCGCTTGGTGGTGAGCGCGCTGAAGCCATCGCCCGCCGGGCGCGTCAGGTGGTCGAGCAGCTTGCGAGCCTGACCGGGGGGCGGGCGTGACGCCAGCCGTCGCCGGCAGCGCGATCCATCCCGATCCCACCACGCGGGACATCGAGGTCGACGATGCTCCCGAAGCGGTGCTCGCGGCGTTCTGCGAGCGTGAGTGGTGCGATGGGCTCCCGATCGTTCCGCCGACCGAGGATCGCGTCCGCGCCATGCTCGGCGGACGCGAGGCCGGCCGCTCGCTCGGAGCCACGCCACCGCTCTGGCGCCAGGCGACGCTCGGAAAGCTCGCGGTCAATGCTGTCATGGCCGGGTGCGAGCCGCGCTACTTCGCGGTCATCGTCGCCGCGGTCGAGGCGATGCTCGATCCGGCCTTCAATCTCTACGGTGTCCAGGCCACGACCCATCCGGTCGCGCCGCTGCTTCTCGTGCACGGGCCGTATGGCGTTGAGATCGGCGTTCACGGTGGCAGTGGCTGCTTCGGTCCGGGCTTCCGAGCGAACGCGACGATCGGGCGCGCGATCCGGTTGATCCTCATGAACGTCGGCGGCGCCTGGCCTGGCCGGTTCGACATGGCGACGCAAGGCAGCCCCGCGAAGTTTTCGTATTGCCTGCGCGAGCACGTCGAGGTCTCGCCCTGGGCTCCGCTCCAGGCCGACAGCAGCGTCACGGTCTTCGGCGGTGAGCCTCCGCACAACGTGAACGACCACGTGTCCACCACCGCAGCCGGCATCCTCCACACCGTGGCCGACACCGCCGTGTCGCTCGGCTCCAACGTCGGCTGGTACTTCTCCCAGAGCCAGCTTCTGATCGTGCTGGGTCCGGAGCATGCGCGGACGATTGCGAACGACGGCTTCAGCCGGGCCGACGTTCAGCGCTTCGTGTTCGAGTATGCGCGACTGCCGCTCAGGACGCTCAAGCTCGGGGGGATGTGGGGGATCCAGGATTGGCCGCCGTGGATGATGGCGGTGAAGGACGACGAGGCGCTCTTGCCTCAGGTCCCGTCGCCCGACGATGTCTTCGTCATCGTCGCCGGCGGTCCGGGCAAACACTCCGCGGTCGTGCCGAACTGCTGCTTCAGCCGCGCGGTGACTCGCCCGATCGTAGCCCCGGCCTAGAAACGGCGGCTCACCGTGGAAAATCACGAGGTTGGCCGCCGCTCGTGTTTGGGCTCGTCAGGCTCCACCTGGGTGATTCCGGCCCTGTTTGGTACAACGCTGGTAAGAGCAGCAGCCGCTCAGGCGCCGAGGAAGTCGGTCGCGCGGATGCCGTACTGCTTCATCTTGACGTGCAGCGTCTTGTAGTCGGTCTTGATGAGGCGGGCTGCCTCGCTCTTGTTGCCGCTCGTCTCTTTCAGCGCCCGGCGGATCACCTGACACTCAGCCTCCGCCGCGGCCCGATCATGTGCCTCACGCAGCGTGAGGGGCGCCTCCAGTGTGACCGACGACCCGAGAAAGGCCTGAGCAGAATCCTGGTCGAGTGATGTGAGGTGGTGAGGCTCGATGATTGCGGAGCCGACGAGCACGGCGCGCCGGACGACGTTTCGAAGCTCGCGGACGTTGCCCGGCCACGGCTGTCGGAGCAGGAACGCCTCCGCCTCGGGCGAGAACCCGCGGACCGGACGCTTCAGCTCCATCGCCGCTTCAGCGAGAAACCGCGTCGCAAGGTGCGGAATGTCGTCCCGGCGCTGGCGGAGCGCTGGCAGCTGCACGGTGAATTCGTTCAGCCGGTAATAGAGGTCGTCCCGGAAGCGCCCACTTCGAGCTTCCGCCGTCAGGGCGACGTTGCAGGCAGCGATGATGCGGACGTCGACGGGCGTGGGCCGCTTGCCACCCAGCGTCGACACCTGTCGCTCCTGCAGCACGCGCAGCAGCTTGGCCTGAGTGGCCAGGGGCAGGTTCACGATCTCGTCCAGGAAGAGCGTCCCGCCTTCCGCGAGCTGGAAATGGCCGTCCTTGTGCCGGTCAGCACCCGTGAAAGCCCCCCGCTCGTACCCGAACAGCTCCGACTCGATGAGCGTCTCGGGAATGGCGCCGCAGTCCAGGGCGACGAACGCCCGCGCGCGCCGCGAGCTGTTCTGGTGGATCGCGCGGGCGACCAGCTCCTTGCCAGTACCGCTTTCGCCCTGGATCAGCACGGTGAAGTTCGAGGCAGCCACTTGATGGACCTGCTGGATGATGTGCAGGACTTGGGGGCTCGAGCCCATCTGGTCGCGCAGTCCGGACTCGTCCACCTGTTTCTTGAGATCGTCGATCTCGGCGCGCAGCGCCTGCCGCTCGACAGCGCGCCGCACGGCCAGGACGAGGTCATCGTTGACAAACGGCTTCGTGACGTAGTCGTAGGCGCCGAGCCGCATCGTCTCGACGGCCGCCTGGATCTGCACCGTCGCCGTGAGGACGATGACCGGCACGGTGGGATCCATCTTCTTCAGACGCGGCAGCGTCTCGTATCCATTGAGCCCCGGCATGTCGAGGTCGAGAAGGATCAGAGCCGGAGCGCATTCCTCCGTTGCGTCGAGCGCGCTCTGACCATTATCGGCCAGCTGGACCTCGAAGCCCTCGGCACCCAGGATCTCGCCAAGCAGCCCGCGGATGTCTGGGTCGTCGTCCACCACGAGGATTCGTGTCATATCAATATCAACTCACTTCGACTCTGTCGACACCGTTGCGCACTTCGAACGCGGGAGCATCGAGCGCGAACGAAGTGTGGACGAAGGCGCCGCGCTCTGATTTCACGACTCGATGGTGCACGATGGTGTTGTCGGTGTAGCCTCATCGATCCGGAGCCGGTGGAAGTCACCGAAGAGTGCCGTGCGATTAACCCAAAATTACCAGATCGCGTGCCGGCCTTCAACCCCAAAACGTCTCGGAGGATTCGTCGCCCATTCGCTGCGGGAGATCTGTGGGGGGGGCTGCGCAGCGATGAGGGCAAGCTCCAGCACCTGGGCATCGCGGCGCCGGCCCGCTCGACGCTGGCGTATGCCAACGCGCATCGGCCGTGGCAGCTCTACTACCTCTCGACCACCGTCGCGAGCGGGAGGCCCAAGCCCTGCCGCCTGGTCTCCTCCCGCCTTCGCCGCCGGCGCAGCCGTCGCGGCGCAAGCACGCGCCCGCGCCGTGATCGCCCAGACTAGCGCGCCGTGATCAACGTGGCCACGCCGGTGGTTGGCTCGCACGGATCGACGATCGCCTGGAGACCACTGAGCGTACGGCAGAGTTGGCGAGCGTCAATGCCGAATGCGAGATCGGATGGCAACGCATCGGTATACCGCACGATCTGCACGCGCGTAACGACCTGGCCGCTCGCTAGAATCGCGAGCCGAGATTTCTTGCATCCCAGGATCCGCTCACCAGCGCGAGGACTCACCTCGCACTCCTGCCGCACCCGGCCGAGGTCCTCCGTCACCGTGAGCGTGAAGAGCGCCTGGTTGCTCCCGAGTGGACCGAGCGTCGCCGTTCGGGTCCCCGCGCATCCGCTCACCGCGATCGACATCACCAACCCCGTCACTGCCATCGCACGTCGTCCCATGGTTTTCATGGACATTCGAGAAAGGCAACCCGCGTACCAGGCTCACATCACGCCGATGTCTCGTCGATCTCGATAGATGAGGAACGCCGACACCGCGACGACAGAGCGAGCCGCCATGGAGCGCGCTCCAGAGCTCTGGCGTACGCGCCAGAGCTAAACCGGGATCGTGCTGGTCGCGGTGTCGACTTTTGCGGCGAAATCGTGCGGCAGCGCTTCGGCATCGACCTTGCGTAGTAGGCGAGCCATGAACAACCAAGCTCGACCTCGACGGACTCTGCGATCCACGACGGCGGTGAACCTGATCCTCTTCACGACGCTCGTCACGGGCTGCGCCACGACACGTGTCGCGCACTTACTGCCTCTCGTGACTGTCGTCGTGAGCAGCGACCGCGCCGTCGTCGAGCGCGAGTGCAACGACTCGGACACGGTCGCCGCCACGCTCGGGTGCGAGCGATTCTCGCCGGTCCGGCTGCAGGACGGCAGCTTCGCTCGGGCGGTGCGACTCGTGCGCTACGCGGACACGCTGCCGTCGACGATGGCACTCGAGATCGACGTTCACGAGATGTGTCACGCCGTGGCCTCTGTCCAGCGCCTCGCTGATCCCTGTCACATCGGAAACGGGGGCAAGCTCCAGGCGGGGCTCAGATGACGCGCCCGGGCAACGCGACGACAAGCAGAGGAGTCGGAGTGCAACTCATGCAGGACACCTCGCCGGCGAGCTCGGCGCACGGAGGACAATCAATGCCATCCGCAACACCACTCATCGCGACGGCGATCTGGATGCTGTTTCTGTATCTGTATATCGGGTCGTGAGCGCGATGAAGCTGCGCTCGCATCTGATCCTCGTGATCCTCGTCACGCTGCTGCCGCTCATCGCGTTCTCCGCGGCGATGATGGTGCTCTTCCATCGGAACACCACCACCGCCACCGAAAAGGGGCTGCAGGACACGACCCGGGCGCTCGCGCTGGCGGTGGACCGCGAGCTCGGAGCTTCGATCGCCGCGCTCGAGACGCTTGCCGTATCCCCCAACCTCGAGGCCGGCGAGCTGAGCGCGTTCTACCGCACCGCATCGCTGGCGCTCTCGAGACAGGCTCGCTGGCAAAACGTCGTCCTCTACACGCCGTCCGGCCAGCAGCTCCTGAACCTGCGCGTGCCGTTCGGCGCGCCGGAACCGTGGACCAACGATCCCGAGTCGATACGGCGAGTCGCGAGCACGCGGTCTCCCGTGGTCTCCAATCTCTTCATGGACCGTGTCCCCGGCCGGCACCTGGTTCAGGTCGCGGTTCCCGTCACGCGTCATGGGCGTCTCCAGTACGTCTTGTCCGCAGCGTTCGGCCCGGACCTGCTCAACACGCTCTTGAAGGAACAGCGGCTCCCGCAAGAAATCACGCTGTCTCTGCTCGACAGGAACAAGATCCTGATCGGCCGCACGCGTTTCCCGGAGCGGTTCGTGGGTCAGCCGGCCACGGGCGATCTTGCGGCCGAATCGACGGCGAAGCCCGCGGGCAGCTTCGTCGCCACCACCAAGGAAGAGACACGGGTGTACGCGGCCTTCAGTCGCTCGGCCCTGGCCGGATGGACGGTGGCGCTCAGTGCCCCCACCGCGGCGATCGACCGGCCACAGCGATCGTCCCTCTGGCTGATCGCGCTCGGCGGTGGCGCGTGCTTGTTGCTCGGCGTGGGTGCGGCGACCCTCATGGCCACCCACGTCTCGCGGTCCATCCTGTCGCTTTCGACGTCGGCGGAGAACCTCGCGCGGCGCGACGACATCCACTGGACACCGTCGAACGTCGCCGAGGTCAATGTCGCCGGAGCGGCCATCCAGCAAGCCGGATCGGCGCTGCAGCAGGCGCACCGGAAGAACGCGGAGCTCCTCCAGCAGATGGAGCGGCAGCGGCGTTCGGCGGAGGCGCTGGCCGACGTCGGGCGGCTCGTCGCGCGGTCGCTCGATCCGCGTGAAGTGAGCCAGGTCATCGTCGAGTCGGTCCAGGCGTTACTCGATGCGCGCATGGTCGTCGTGTACCGGGTCGATCGGGACCGGAAGCACTTGCAGTACCTCGCGGGGATCGGCGAAGGCATCGTGTGGGATCAGACGGTTGCCGCGGATGCCGCTGCGGTAGGGCTGGCTATGCGCGAGCTCAAACCGATCACGACGTCTGACGTGCTATCGGATCCACGCATCCGGTTGTCGGCGGAAGAGCGAGCCCAGCTCGAGCCCTCGGGGACGCGAGCCATCCTCGCCGTCCCGCTCGTCGTCGGCGCGATGCCCGTGGGCGTTCTTGCCGTCGGCGATCGACTGGGACGCGCCTTCGCCGCCGAGGACGTCGCTCTGGTCGAGCAGTTCTGCAACCAAGTCGCGGCGGCGCTGGAAAATACCAGGCTGTATCAGGAGTTGCGCACGGCCTATGAGGAACTCTCGCGCGCTCAAGAACAGCTCACGCAGTCGCAGAAGATGGAAGCCGTCGGGCGACTCGCCGGTGGAGTCGCCCACGACTTCAACAACCTCCTCACGGTGATCCTCGGGCGGTGCGACCTTTTACTCGCTCGCTTACACCCCCAGGATCCGGCGCAGGAACCCATTGCGCTGATCAAAGCCACGGCCGAGCGGGCCGCCCAGGTCACGCGACAGTTGCTAGCCTTCAGCCGCAAGCAAGTGCTTCAGCCGCGCGTGCTGGACGTCAATGACATCGTCGAGGCCGCGGCGACGCTACTGCAGCGGCTGGTCGGGGAAGACGTCGCGTTCACCTTCCGGCCCGGGCCGGACCTTGGCAGCGTGCAAGCGGATCCGGGACAGCTCGAACAGGTGATCATCAACCTCGTCGTCAACGCCCGCGACGCGATGCCGAACGGTGGGCGGATCACCATCGAAACGGCAAACGTCGCGCTCGCACGCGGGTTCGACGGACGTGATCCGGATGTCACTCCCGGCTCGTACGTGATGCTGGCGGTCAGTGACACCGGCACCGGCATCGCGCCCGAGATCCTGCCGAGGATCTTCGAGCCGTTCTTCACCACGAAAGGCCCCGGCCAGGGCACGGGTCTCGGGCTCTCGACGGTCTACGGGATCATCAAGCAGAGTGGCGGCACCATCGGGGTCCACAGCGAGCACGGGATCGGAACCGCATTCAAGGTCTACCTGCCTCGGATCGAGCGATCCAGACGGTCGAACGATGCGCGGGCGGTGGAGGCCATTTGTCCGAAAGGCAGTGAAACGATCCTCCTCGTCGAGGACGACGACGATCTCCGGGATCTCGCGAGAGAAATCCTCACCGGTAACGGTTACGAAGTCCTCGCATGCTCCGGCCCCGCCGAGGCGCTTGCCATGGTCGACCGGTGCTCCGCGCCTGTCCACCTCCTCCTGACCGACGTCGTCATGCCCGACATGAGCGGCCGTGAGTTGGCCGAGCGACTGGCCCCGACCCAGGCCCGCATGCGTGTCGTTTACATGTCCGGCTACACCGACGACGCGGTAGTCCGCCATGGCGTTCTCACCACAGGGTTGGCCTTCATCCAGAAACCCTTCACGCCGCACGCCCTGCTCGGCACGGTGCGCGAGACCCTCGTCGGCGCGGACGTTGCGCCCAGCCGGGTCGTGTCGACCGTGGCCTCGGCGCATGCGGTGGCGTGAGAGCAGTCCGATGGTGCGAGCTCTGCCGCTCGGTACCGAGATGCCGGAAATCGACCGCAAGGCCTTGCGTGAACTACCACCCGAGTTCTGCCGCGAGCGCCTCGTCCTGCCCCTCGAGCTGGGTCCCGGCGCGCTGCTACTGGCGATGGCAACCCCTCTCGACAACCGGACCGTCCAAGACGTCGAATCCCGGACCGGGCGGCGCGTGACCCCACTGGCAGCCTCGGAGAGCATGATACGGGTCGTGCTCGATCTGCTGGGCTTCGACGCTGGCGGCAAGCCGGGCTAACACGGATTATTCACGAACGGGAATTCGCGCGAGGCGGCGGGTCCTTAACGCCGGCCGCCTCGACGATGCCTCGTTCATGCATGGTCGGCGTTCTCGAGCTTCGCGCGCCGGCATCATTCGTGCGCGGGGGTGGCGCGACTCGGGCGGGCGGGTGGCATCGGGAGAGGGGCCCGGGAATTCAGCGCGGAAGGGCCCCACTGGGCGGGCCCCTCTCCCGATGCCAGGCCCCGCCGGTGCCGGGATCCACTTCGGCCATCTCCGCTGGACTCTCGCAGTCCTCTTCGATCGGGCCCTGGTAGATCGTGATCGTGTCGGGCAGCACGTTGCCGTACGAGGAATCGCGGTGCGTCAGGTCCACGCCACGGTAGAGGCCATTACGGCTGGGGTGTTCGCGTTGCTCGTCTACCTCGCTCTGCATTATGCGATTGTCGCGAACTTCTACTATGCGGCGTTGGGATGGGAGAGTGGCGATCCGCGACGACTCTTGGGGGACGTCATCTTGTACCGGATCGACGAAGGCCGCGTGGCCGCGTGATCGACACGCGCTTGACGGAGTCCCGGCACGCCGAGATGATAGCCCCCTCGCGAGGCGCCGGCAGGCGAGCCTGCAGACGTCCCACTGGATGGGAGAGCATATGAAAGTCGGATTCATCGGAACGGGAACGTTCTTGAAGGCGTCGAGCGATCAGGCGCCGGTCTGAGCGCCGAGGCGATCTGCTCAGCGGGTACTGAAGTTCGGCGACACCGCCTGCAGCATCCCGCCGTTACCGATGTGGCAGGGGTCGCTGAGCGGCTGCAGCGAGGCCACGGCGTGACAGAGCTCGTGGACGTCGATCTCCATGGCCATGGGCGACGGCAGCGCGTCCGTGTAGCGGACGATCTTGACCGCTTTGATCTGCTGGCCGTCCGGCATCGTCATCGTTCGCGACGTCTGACATCCGAGGATGGGGCCCAGCGCAACGGCGCCCTGGCAGTGGCGGGCCACGACGTTCCTGTCTTCCGTCACGGTCAACGTCACCAGGCTTTCATTGTTTGGCAGCACCCCCATTTGGACCGTCCGCGTGCCGGCGCAGCCGTTGAGAAGTGCCATCATCGCGATCCCGAGGAGCGGTGCCCCGCCCGTGAATTTCTGCATACCTTCGATGAGGGCAAGCGGAATGCCACACGAATTCCCGGGCTGTCGGCCGAAAATTGTGCTCGGCGGTACGCTGCCGCCGCAAAGGGTTGCGGCCTCCCGTGCGGCGGGCTGCACGCTCGCCGGGACGGCGGAAACGCGTTGCACCCCATGACGGCGCGCCCGATGCTGCGAGGGCGGAGGACTTCTGACGACGGGCACGCGCCAGCGCGGATAATTCATGAACGAGCGACGCGCGTGCCGACCGGTGACCCGGCGCGAGATGGGCCGCCGGGGTCCTCTGACCACAGGCGCCTTCGCCCCGATCATCGCCGAGCCGTTCCCACTCGTCACGGTTGTGTCGTCGCCTCGCGAGGCGGGAATGGCTCCCCCGGACCCCGGCTGCCCATCTCCCGCCGGGTCACCGGCCGACC
>JBGPTW010000092.1:0-24926 GCA_041490825.1 Methylomirabilia bacterium
AGGGGCGAGTGAGTTTTTCGAGCCATCGGGCCTGCCCCGAACACCACCCTCGGCCTCGAGTCCTCCCGGCGCCGCGCAGGACCGGAGGCGGCGGCCGGGGTGAGGGGTCCTTTGCTCGAATACCCCACTCGCACGGACCCCTCACCCCGCCCGCCGCCTCCGGTCCTCCGTCGCGAACCGGCGTTCGTCGTGCGCGCCGTGGTACCGTGAAAATGCTCGGATGCTGAGAGACTGGGGAGCGTTCAACGATCTGGCGAAACGGTTCGCCGAGGGACACCCTTGTCTCCGGATCGCCGGGCTCACCGGATCGTCGCGCGCTCTGGCGATTGCCGAGCTGTTCGAGACGGATCCGCGCCCAGGGCTCGTCGCTGTCTCCGGTCTGTCGGAATCCCACCGCTGGGTCCAGGATCTTCGGTTCTTCGGCGCCGCCGTCGCCGAGTTTCCGGAGGCTGAGCCGCGACTGTGGCGGGGCGGACGCTCGCGCGAAGCGGACGCCGAGCGCGCGCTCATCTGTCGCCGGCTCATGCGCGGCGAGCCGCTGCTCGTGGTCGCGACGCTGGTTGGCCTCGACACGCCGCTCCTCGCGCCGGCTGACTTCGGCGCGCGGGTTCTGCGCCTCGCCGTCGGCGATACGCTCGACCGCGAGCTGCTCGTGGAGGCGCTCACACTGGCCGGCTGCGAGCGCGTCGACACCGTCGTCGAGGTCGGGCAGTGGAGCGTTCGCGGCGGCATCGTGGACGTCTTCTCCCCAGCGCACGCCACGCCTGCACGCATCGAATTCTTCGGCGACGAGGTGGAGTCCATCCGCCTGTTCGATCCCACGTCGCAGCGATCGATCAGCGCACTCGCCGAGCTGCTGGTGCTGCCGCTCGGGAGTGATGGCGATGCCCGGCTCCTCGACTATGTCCCGGAGACCGCGGCGGTCGTGGTGGAGCGGGAGGAGCTCCTCGACGAGGAGCGCGACGACACGCCCGGTGTCCCGTCGCTGCGCGAGCGCGTGGGCGGTCGTCGACTCGTGGCTCTGCGCCTCATGGTCGGTGCGACCGGCCCCGACGCGGTCGAGGAGATCGAGCTGGTGACGCAATCCGTGCCGACCTCGACTGGCCACTTCACGCAGGTCGCCGCCGAGCTGCAGCGCTGGCGTCACGAGGGTTTCACGGTCCGCCTCGTGGCCGCTGACGCGTACCAGGCCGACCACGTGTGCGAGATTCTCCGGCAACACGACATCGAGGCGCCGGTGATAGCGCCACCAGGAGGGACGCCGGACGCGGCGTCGCTGGCCGGGCCCGAGCCGCTGGCGGTGGTCGTCGGCGAGTGCTCGAGCGGCTTCTCGATTCCCGCGCTCGGCTTCATTCTCCTCACCGAGCACGAGCTCTTCGGCGCTCGCCGGCGGACGCTCCGGCGTCCGAAGTATCAGCGCGGCGCTGCCATCAGCGCCTTCACGGATCTGCAGATCGGCGATCTCGTCGTCCACGAGGACCACGGGATCGGCCGGTACCTCGGGCTTCGCACCATGAAGGTGGGTGACTACGAGGCCGAGTTCCTACTCCTCGAGTACGCCGAAAGCAATCAGCTCTATCTCCCGGTTGACCGTCTCGATCTCGTCTCGAAGTACCTCGGAGCCGACGCGGGCGGGGCGCGACTGGACCGGCTCGGCGGCGCTTCGTGGCAGCGCGTCAAAGAGTCGGTCCGCGCGGCGTTGCGCGAGATGGCGGAAGAGCTGCTCAGGCTCTACGCGCAGCGGACCGTCGCGGCGGGCACGGCGTTTTCGCCGGACGTCCCGTGGCAGCGTGAGTTCGAGGCGGCCTTCCGGTTCGAGGAGACGCCCGACCAGCTCCGGGCGATCGAGGACGTCAAGCGCGACATGGAGACCGAGCGGCCGATGGATCGGCTCGTCGCCGGCGACGTCGGCTACGGCAAGACCGAGGTCGCCCTGCGCGCAGCGTTCAAGGCGGTCGCCGAGGGCACGCAAGTCGCGGTGCTGGTGCCGACGACCGTGCTCGCGCACCAGCACTGGTCGACGTTCATGGACCGGTTCGGGGTGTTCCCCGTTCGCGTCGAGCTGCTCTCCCGATTTCGCTCGCCGAAGGAACAGAAGGTGGTCGTCGACGGCTTGAAGACCGGGACGGTCGACGTCGTCATCGGCACGCATCGCCTCTTGTCGAAGGACGTGCAGTTCAAGAATCTCGGGCTCCTCGTCATCGACGAGGAGCATCGGTTCGGCGTGGCGCACAAGGAACGGATGAAACAGCTTCGCACGTCGGTCGACGTGCTGGCGCTCACGGCCACGCCGATCCCCAGAACGCTGTACATGTCGCTCTCGGGTGTGCGTGACATGTCGGTGATCGAGACCGCGCCTCTCGACCGGCTGCCGGTCGACACCATGGTCCGGCGCTTCAGTCGTGCGGTCATCAAGGAGGCGCTCGAACGCGAGCTCGAGCGCGGCGGCCAGGTCTTCTTCGTGCACAACCGCGTCCAGTCGCTGCCGTCGATGGCACGCTTCATCACGGAGCTGGTCCCCGATGCGCGCGTCGTGATGGCGCATGGCCAGATGCGCGAGCGCGAGCTCGAGGCCACCATGGTGAAGTTCGTGACCGGACAGGCGGACGTGCTCGTCTCGACCGCGATCGTGGAGGCGGGGCTCGACATTCCGGCGTCGAACACGATCATCGTGAACCGCGCGGACCGCTTCGGGCTGGCGCAGCTCTATCAGCTCCGGGGCCGTGTCGGCCGCGAGCGCCAGCAGGCCTACTGCTATCTCCTCGTTCCCGCCGACGGTCGCGTGGACGAGCAGGCGCAGCGCCGGCTGCGCGTCCTTCAAGATCTGACCGAGCTGGGCTCGGGATTCAAGCTGGCGTTGCGCGATCTCGAGATCCGCGGCGCCGGGAATCTCCTCGGGGCCCAGCAGCACGGCCACATCGCCGCTGTCGGCTATGATCTTTACTCGAAGCTCCTCGCCGAGGCTGTGCGAGAATTGAGCGGCCAAGCGACGGCGCCGGCCGTGGAGCCGGTCGTCAGCGTGAACGTCGAAGGCTTTCTGCCCGATGAGTACGTTCCCGAGATCAACCAGCGGCTCGCGCTGTACAAGCGGCTCACCGCAGTCGCCGACGAGGCGGGCATCGCCGACGTGCGAGCCGAACTGGCGGATCGCTTCGGCCCGCTGCCGCCCCCGGCCGACCAGCTGCTCGATATCGTCCGGGTTCGCGTGGCGGCCCGAACGGTCGGGGTGGAAAAGGTCGAGGCTGGCGAAGGCAAGGCGCTGATCACGTTCTCGCCGTCGACACCGGTGGAGCCCAGCGCCATCGTCTGCGCGATCGCGGAAAGCAAAGGACGGCTGCGCATGAAGCGCGAATTCACGCTGGAGGCCTCGATCGATCGAGGAGGCTGGCCCGCGGAGCGAGACTCGCTGCTGCAACTTCTGAAGGGGCTCGTCTCCCGATGAGGCGGTCCGCGGGGCTTGCCGTGCTCCTCGCCATGGTCGTGACGGTGAGCGGGTGTGGATTTTTCGCCAAGCGTCCGAAGCCGGCGGTGATGGCGCCGCCGCCCGCCGAGGTCAGCCAGCCGGCGCGTCCCGTCGTCCGGGAAACGGCGCCGGCGATTCTCGACGACAACATCGCGGACCGGGTGGTGGCCGTCGTGAACAACGACGCCATCACGCTGAGCGAGCTCCAGGAGAGCGTCGCCATCGTGAAGCACGAGACGAAGCAGTCGAGCACGAACGAGAACGAGCTGGCCGGCCAGATTCTGAGCAAGCTGATCGACAATCGGTTGCAGCTGCAGGAAGCCGAGCGCGACAAGGTCATCGTAGACGACGCCGAGGTCACCGAGGAGCTCAACGAGCGGATGAAGAAGCTGGGCTCTCCGAGCTCCCAGGAGTTCGAGAACATGCTGCGCACCCAGGGCCTCACGCTCGGCTCCGTGCGCCGGCGCATTCGCGACGGGCTGAGGGTCGCCCGGGTGGTGCGGCGCAAGGTCGCGCTGCGGGTCTCGGTCACCGAAGCGGAGATCGACCAGTATCTCGAGCAGAACCGGCCGAAGCTCGAGACGGGTCTCTCGTACCATGCCCGCCACATCCTCATCGTGCCGGACGGCTCGACACCGGCAGCATGGGAAGCGGCTCGGCTCCGGGCCGTCATCATCCGCCAGCGGCTGCTGGAAGGCGCCGACTTCGCGGAGCTGGCGAGCCAGAACTCGGGGGACGCCACGGCGAAAGACGGTGGCGACCTCGGGACGCTGAAGCGCGGCGAGCTGGACCAGGAAATCGAAGCGCAGATCGTGAAGATGTCGCCGGGCGAGATCTCTCAACCCTATCGCTCGCCGCTGGGGTACCACGTATTCAGACTGGAGTCGCTGGAGACCCTCCAGGGCGATGGCTTGGCGCGTGTGCGCCAGCAGATCAGGGACATCCTCTTCCGTGAGAAGTACGACGCGCGGCTCGATGCCTGGCTCAAGGAGATCAAAGAGCGCGCGATCATAGAAGTCCGCATGTGAACAAAAGCGTTGACAAGAGGCCGGCCGGATGGGATCATGCGGCAGGCATCACCCGGTCCAACCTCGTAGAAAGCCTGAATCCCCGAGCAGCGGAGTCAACTAATATCACGCGACGGATTACCGTCGCCCCCGGAGCCGTCTCATGAGCGCCCGCCGAGAGCGAACGCACCAAGGTAACGGACCTCAGAACACCGAGGTTGCCGGAATGAACCTCTCCGAACTCAAGGAGAAGACGATCACGGAGCTGAACGCGATCGCGCGCGATCTCAGCGTTCCGAACCTCAGCACCCTGCGCAAGCAGGAGCTGATCTTCAAGATCCTCCAGTCGCAGGCGGAGAAGGACGGTCTGATCTTCGGCGAGGGCGTGCTGGAAGTGCTGCCCGACGGCTTCGGCTTCCTGCGCGCGCCGGATTACAACTATCTGCCGGGTCCCGACGACATCTACGTCTCGCCCTCGCAGATCCGGCGATTCGACCTGCGCACGGGCGACACGATCTCGGGGCAGGTCCGGCCGCCGAAGGACACCGAGCGTTACTTCGCGCTGCTCAAGGTCGAGGCGATCAACTTCGAGACTCCCGAGCAAGCGCGGGAGAAGATCTTCTTCGACAACTTGACGCCGCTCTATCCGATGGAGCGGCTCCGCCTCGAGTACGATCCCGAGGACCTGACGACTCGCGTGATGGATCTGCTCTGCCCGATCGGCAAGGGGCAGCGCGGCATGATCGTCGCGGCGCCGCGCACCGGCAAGACGATGATGCTGCAGAAGATCGCGAACGCGATCGCGAAGAACCACCCCGAGGTCTACCTCATCGTGCTGCTGATCGACGAGCGGCCCGAAGAGGTGACCGACATGCAGCGGACGGTGAAGGGCGAGGTCATCTCGTCGACGTTCGACGAGCCGCCGCAGCGGCACATCCAGGTGGCCGACATGGTCATCGAGAAGGCCAAGCGACTGGTCGAGCACAAGCGGGATGTCGTGGTGCTCCTCGACTCGCTGACGCGCTTCGCGCGCGCGCACAACGCGATCATCCCGTCCTCCGGCAAGGTCCTCTCCGGTGGTCTCGACGCCAACGCCCTGCAGCGGCCGCGCCGCTTCTTCGCCCAGGCGCGGAACATCGAAGAAGGCGGCTCGCTGACGATCATGGCAACGGCCATCGTCGACACCGGCAGCCGGATGGACGACGTCATCTTCGAGGAGTTCAAGGGGACCGGGAACATGGAGGTCCATCTCGACCGGCGCCTCATGGACAAGCGCATCTTCCCGACGATCAACATCGAGCAGTCGGGTACCCGGAAAGAAGAGCTGCTCCTCGAGAAGGACGAGCTTCAGAAGGTCTGGCTGCTCCGCAAGGCGCTCTCCCAGCTGAATCCGGTGGAAGCGATGGAGCTCCTGCTGGACAAGCTGCGGCTCACGAAGACGAATCGCGAGTTCCTCGCCTCGATGCACACGATGGGGTAGAGGACTCGGAGGGGCCGTCGCCCTCCTTCCGACGGTCGTCGCACGCCTGACGGCGTGCTCCTCCCTGCCTCGACCAGAGCGTTTTTTGCGTTTCGGTCTTCCGCTTGGTAATCTTGAAGCTTCCGGAGGAGGTGGGCCGTGAAGGCTGGTATTCATCCTGACTACATGGACACGACCATCACGTGCGCGTGCGGCGAGGTGGTTCACACCCGTTCGACCAGACCCGCGATCCGGGTGGAAGTCTGCTCGAAGTGCCACCCGTTCTTCACCGGCAAGCAAAAGCTCATGGACACCGCGGGACGGGTCGAGCGATTCCAGCGCAAGTACAAGCGCCAGGCGGCCCCGACGGGGTAGCCCGACCGTTCCGGCGGAGCGCCACTCTGCCGGGCGCTCCATCCGCTTCCGCCTTCTCCGACGCCGGTTCATCGTGCCCTGCCCAGGGCAGGTGTGTGTCCTCCTCCCCGAGACGGGTGCCCAGCGCTCCGAGAGGGGCGCTGCCGACGCCGCGAAGTGCATGGATTCTGTCCGGGAGGCGCTGATCCACGATGCTGTTTGACAAGCTCCGCCAGGTCGAAGAGCGCTCGGACGAGATCGCCCGCGCGCTCGCCGATCCCGCCATCTTCTCCCAGCCGGCCGAATACGCTCGTCTCCGGAAGGAGCACGCCGACAGCCTCGAGATCGTCGAGCGATTCAAGGAGTACCGTGACGTGCTGCGACGCCTGGGCGAGGCACGGCACATCCTCGCGGAAGGCGGTGACCGTGAGCTCCACGAGCTGGCGCAAGCCGAGATCGATGAGCTCAC
Organism: Methylomirabilia bacterium; assembly: GCA_041490825.1. GTDB lineage: Bacteria > Methylomirabilota > Methylomirabilia > Rokubacteriales > CSP1-6 > JBGPTW01. The sequence goes on from JBGPTW010000092.1 coordinate 6,753, forward strand.
GGGGCGCGAGACCGCGCTCGAAGAAGCGCTGAAGCGGCTCCTGCTGCCCCGGGACCCGAACGACGACAAGAACGTGTTCGTGGAGATCCGTGCGGGCGCCGGCGGCGACGAGGCGGCGCTCTTCGCTGCCGAGCTCGCGCGCATGTACACGAAGTACGCCGAGCGCCAGCGCTGGAAGGTCGAGGTCATGGACTCGAGTCCGACCGGGGTCGGTGGGCTGAAGGAAGTGATCTTCTTCGTGCAAGGGCGAGGCGCATGGAGCCGGCTCAAGTTCGAGCGCGGTGTCCACCGAGTCCAGCGCGTTCCGGTGACCGAGTCCAGCGGCCGCATCCATACATCGACCGCCACCGTGGCCGTGCTCCCGGAAGCCGAGGACGTGGACGTCCGAGTCGACGAGAGAGACATTCGCGTCGACGTCTACCGGTCGTCGGGGCCCGGCGGGCAAGGCGTCAACACCACCGATTCCGCCGTGCGGATCACGCACGTCCCGACCGGCCTCGTGGTCACGTGCCAGGACGAGCGCTCGCAGATCAAGAATCGCGCGAAGGCGATGCGGGTCTTGAAGGCGCGGCTGCTCGAGCGCGCGCAGGACGAGCAACAGGCGGCGATCGCGGCCGACCGGCGGGCGCAGGTGGGCACGGGAGACCGGAGCGAGCGGATCCGCACGTACAATTTTCCGCAAGCGCGCGTCACCGATCATCGTATCGGTCTGACGCTGCATCGGCTGCCGTCAATCCTCGAAGGCGATCTCGATGAGCTCGTCGACGGCCTTGTGGCGGCCGAGCAGGCCGAGCGGCTCGAGCGGGTGGAGACTTGACACTCGCCGCCGGCGTCGTCATCACCGGACGAGAGCTCGTCGCCGACGCGGTAGCCGCGCTGGCCGCCGCGGGACTCGGCCGTCCTCGCGTGGATGCGGAGTGGTTGCTCGCAGGCATGCTCGGGCTCGGACGGGCCGAGCTCTATCGCGTGCTGACCGAGGCGGTGCCCGGGCGAGCCGTGGCGCAGTACCGATCCGCAATCGACCGCCGTGCCCGGGGCGAGCCGCTCCAGCAGATCCTCGGGTGGGAAGGGTTCCGTGGTCTGAAGCTTCGAGTCACTCCCGACGTGCTCATCCCTCGCCCCGAGACCGAGGTCCTCGTCGACGTCGTTCTGAGCCTTCTCCGACCGCCACGCGGGGGCGTCAGCCCGCTCGTCGTCGATGTCGGCACCGGCTCCGGGTGCATCGCGAGCGCGATCGCGCGCGAACGTCAGGACGTGGACGTCCTCGCGCTCGACTGTTCGGCGGCCGCTATCGGAGTCGCGCGCGAGAACATCGAGACGCTGGGCGTCGGCAAGCGAGTCAGCGTCATCGCGGCAGATCTGCTGTCCCCGGTGCGCGCCGGCCGCGCCGATCTGATCGTCGCGAATCCTCCGTATCTCTCCGACGCCATCCTGGCGTCGGCGCCCTCGGAGGTGCGCGTGCACGAGCCCCGCCTCGCGCTCAGCGGCGGCCCCGACGGGCTCACGATTGTCCGTCAGATAGTGCAGGATGCGCCGCGCGCGCTGAAGCGCGGTGGGATTCTCGTCCTCGAGACCGCCGGCAACGACCAGGTTCAGGATGTCGCCGACCTGTTACGCACGACCGGCTTCATGGACGTTCGCGTGACGAACGATCTTGCCGGGATCGACCGGTTCGTGAGCGGAGCCACTGCCGCCTCCGCGGAGTTCTGATGCCAGCGCGGCTCGAGATCCAAGGCGGAGTGCCGCTCTCGGGGACGGTCGCGGTCAGCGCGGCCAAGAACGCAGCATTGCCCGCGCTGGCCTGCTCGCTGCTCACGCCGGGCCGGCTGATGTTGCCGAACGTTCCGGGGCTGGGCGATGTGCGGACGATGCTCCGGCTGCTGGAGGCGCTCGGCGCCGAGGTCAAACGCGACGGATCCAAGGTCGCGATCCAGGTTGCCTCTGTTCGCAGCGATCTGGCGCCGTATGAGCTGGTCTCCACGATGCGCGCCTCCGTACTCGTGCTCGGTCCGCTGGTGGCGCGTCACGGCTCGGCACGGGTGGCACTGCCGGGTGGTTGCGCCATCGGCGTGCGGCCGATCGATCAGCACCTCAAGGGTCTGGCGAAGCTGGGAGCGGAGATCGCGATCGAGAACGGTTACGTCGTCGCGCGCGCGCGCCGGCTCACGGGCGCGAAGATCACCACCGATCTCGTGACCGTGACCGGGACCGAGAACCTCATGATGGCCGCGGCGCTTGCCGAGGGTACGACGGTCATCGAGAACGCCGCCCGCGAGCCCGAGGTTGTCGATCTGGCCGACCTGCTGACGGCCATGGGCGCGCGCATTCAGGGCGCAGGGACGGCGCGGATCGAGATCGACGGTGTGCGCGAGCTCGCCGGCGCCAGCCACCACATCGTTGCCGACCGGATCGAGGCCGGCACCCTGATCGCGGCCGGTGCGATCACGGGAGGTGACGTCACCGTCACCGGTCTCGTGCCCGATCACCTGATGGCCGTGATCGCCAAGCTCGAAGAGTGCGGTGTCCTGCTCGAGACGGGCGCGTCATCGGTGCGAGTGAGGGGTGTCGAGCGACCGCGCGCGACGAACGTGACCACGAGCCCGTTCCCGGGGTTCCCGACCGACATGCAGGCGCAGATCATGGCGCTGCTCGGTCTCGCCGATGGCCAGTCCCGAATCACCGAGACCATCTTCGAAAACCGGTTCATGCACGCGGCGGAGCTGGGGCGGCTTGGCGCGCGCATCGACACGGAAGGATCGACGGCGATCATTCGCGGCGTGGAGGCGTATCAGGGCGCTCCGGTCATGGCGTCGGACCTCCGCGCGTCGGCCGCGCTGGTGCTGGCCGCTCTCGCCGCGCGAGGAACATCGGAGATCTCCCGCGTCTACCACCTCGACCGTGGCTATGAGGGCCTGGAAGCCAAGCTGCAGACCCTCGGCGCCAAGATCGTCCGGCACACATGAATCACCAGCTGACGCTCGCCCTGCCCAAGGGCCGACTTCTCGACGGAGCGTTCGAGCTGCTGCGCCACCTCGGTGTCGACGGCATCGACGCGGAGTCGCGGAAGCTCATCTTCACCGATCCGCGCCGCAACCTGCGAATGCTCTTCCTCAAGCCCGCGGACGTTCCCGCGTACGTGGCGTATGGCGCGGCCGACCTGGGGATCGTGGGCAAGGATATCCTGCTCGAGCAGGAGCCGGACGTCTACGAACCGCTCGACCTCGGGTTCGGCTTCTGCCGGCTGGTCGTGGCCGAACCCCGCGAGCTGTGGCAGCGCGACGATCCGGCGCGCTGGTCATGGGTCCGTGTGGCGACGAAGTATCCGCGAATGACCGAGCAGTACTTCTCCAATCGCGGCATCCAGGTCGAGATCGTCCGGCTCGACGGCTCGATCGAGCTGGCGCCGCTCGTCGGGCTGGCCGATCGCATCGTCGACCTGGTTCAGTCCGGGGAAACGCTGCGCGCGAACGGGCTGGTCGAGGTCGCCGAGATCGCGCGGTCGACGGCGCGGCTCATCGTGAACCGCGCCTCGATGAAGACCGAGTACGCCGCGGTGACCGGCGTGATCGACGAGATGAAGGGCCACGTGACGAAGGTGGCGCGATGATCCGCTCCCTCGACGCGCGCCGGCTCGGGTTGGAGGCGGTGGCGGCGGCGATGGCTCGCCCACCCGAACGGGTGGCGCCCGAGATCCACGCCGCGGTCGACGACATCGTCCGAGCCGTTCGGGAGCGTGGCGATGAGGCGCTCCTGGAGTACACGGCGAAGCTCGACGGATTTGATGCGACCTCGATGAGCATGCTCGCGATCGGTCGCGACGAGATGGCCGAGGCAGCGACGGCCGCGCCGGCCGCGGTGCGAGCGGCCCTGACCTACGCCGCCGCGCGGATCGAGCGGTATCATGCGGCGGCGGCACCCCGATCGTGGCGTATGACCGACGAGCATGGCTCGGTGCTCGGGCAGGAAGTCCGGCCGCTCGATCGCGTCGGCCTGTACATCCCCGGGGGCCGGGCCGCGTACCCCTCGACGGTCCTCATGACGGCGATCCCCGCTCGAGTGGCAGGCGTGCGTGAGGTCGTCCTGGTGACGCCTCCGGCGGCGGATGGCCGCGTCGATCCCATCGTCCTCGCCGCGGCCAGCGTTGCCGGCGTGACGGAGGGTTACCGCATCGGTGGCGGGCAGGCCGTCGCGGCGCTCGCGTACGGGACGAAGACGATCCGCCGCGTGGACAAGGTCGTCGGACCGGGCAACATCTATGTCGCGCTCGCCAAGCGACGCGTCTTCGGCGACGTGGGGATCGACATGATTGCCGGCCCCAGTGAAGTGCTCGTCGTGGCCGATGCGTCAGCGCGCGCCGATTGGGTCGCCGCCGACATGCTGGCTCAGGCCGAGCACGACCCGATGGCCCGCGCCGTCCTCGTCTCGGACTCGCCGGACCTGCTCGCCGCCGTGGAGACCGAGCTTGCGCGGCAGCTTCATGCCTTGCCTCGCCGGACGATCGCGGCTGAATCACTCACGGCGAACGGCGCGCTCATCCTGGTTGGCAATATCGACGACGCGATTGAGCTCGCGAACCGGCTGGCGCCCGAGCACCTCGAGCTGCTCGTGCGCCAGCCAGCGGCGCTGCTGTCACGCGTCCGCCACGCGGGCGCCGTGTTTCTCGGCGGCTACACGCCCGAAGTCGTCGGCGACTATGTCGCCGGGCCGAACCACGTCCTTCCAACGGGCGGCACCGCGCGCTTCTCGTCGCCGCTGTCCACCGACGACTTCGTGAAGCGCTCCAGCATCATCGAGTACTCGCCGCCAGGGCTCGCGGCAGCGCTACCGCACCTGCGGGAGCTCACACGGGTCGAAGGGCTGGCCGGCCACGGCGCTGCGGCTGAGCTCAGGATGGGAACCGGGCCGGCAACGGCCGAAACCGATGGAGGCCATGGCGCATGAGCGTCGAGAGCCCGCGGCACGCGCGCGTCGAGCGCAAGACGAAAGAGACCGAGGTGGTGGTGCAGCTCAACGTCGATGGCACGGGCGCGTCCAAGGTGACAACGCCGATCCCGTTTTTCAGCCACATGCTCGAGGCGTGGTCCAAGCATGGGCTCATGGACGTGACCCTCGACGCTCAAGGCGACGTCGAGGTCGACATCCACCACACGGTGGAAGACGTCGGCATCGTGCTCGGTCAGGCACTGCGGCAGGCCGTCGGTGACAAGGCGGGCATCGTCCGGTTCGGGACCGCATTCGTCCCGATGGACGAGGCGCTCATCTCGGCTTCCGTCGACATTTCGGGCCGACCATTCCTGGTGTTCAACGTGCCGGTCGCGCGCACGCGGGTGTCGAACTTCGATCTCGACATGCTCCAGGAGTTCTTCAGGGCGCTCGCCTTCAACGCCGAGATCACCCTGCACGTGACCATGCACTACGGCCACAATCTCCATCACATCACCGAGGCAGTGTTCAAGGCGGTCGGTCGCGCGCTGGCCGAGGCGACGCGCCTCAACCCGCGTATTGCCGGGATCCTGCCCTCGACGAAAGGCAGTCTGTGATCGCCGCGGTGCGAGCCGCAGCACGTCGCGGAGCTGGGGCCCCGCCGGGCGAGGCGAGTCCATGATTGCCATTGTCGATTACGGGCGGGGCAACCTGGGTAGTGTCGAGAAAGCGTTCGGTCGGGTCGGCATCCCTGCCGTCGTGACGCAGGAGCCGCGCGTCGTCGACGAAGCCGACGCGGTCGTGCTCCCGGGTGACGGCGCCTTTCACGACGCGATGTCCAATCTGGACAGCCTCGGCCTGCTGGCGCCGCTCCGCCGTGTGCTCGACGGTGGTCGACCGTTCCTCGGCATTTGTCTTGGCTACCAGCTGCTGTTCACCTCCAGCGAGGAGTTCGGGGAAGGCCGAGGACTCGACGTCGTGCCGGGCGTCGTGCGTCGTTTCCCGTCCGGGCGCAAAGTCCCGCACATGGGATGGAATCGCGTGCATCACGGCGGAGCCCTGCGCCTCTTCGACGGCATCCCGGACGGGAAGCACTTCTACTTCGTGCATTCGTATTATCCAGTTGTAGCGGGGGCCGCGAGCCCGCAAGAATCGCAGGAGGGCGGTACCGAGATGCGCAGTGGCGCCGCTCGCCCGATCGCTCCCGCGCCGATGACTGTGGCGTGGTGCGAGTACGGTGTCACGTTCGCCGCCGCCATCGAGCGGGGCGGCCTCTACGCGACGCAGTTCCACCCGGAGAAGAGCCAGCAGTGGGGGCTCCGCCTCCTCGAGAACTTCGCAGCGATCGTGAAGGACGGCGCCCGGTGATCATCATCCCCGCCGTCGACATCCGTGGCGGGCGCTGCGTTCGCCTGCGTGAGGGCCGCGCCGAGGCCGAGACGGTGTTCTCGGACGATCCGGTCGCGATGGCCCGGCGCTGGGCGGAGTTCGGGGCATCACGGATCCACGTCGTCGATCTCGACGGCGCCTTTGCCGGAGCACCGCGACAGACGGCGCTGATCAGCGAGCTGATCGCCGCCGTCGCACCCGTCCTCGTCGAGGTCGGTGGCGGTCTTCGGGATCACGCAGCCATCGAAGCCGTGCTCGAGGCGGGAGCGCGCTGGGCCGTCGTGGGCACCCGCGCCGCGCTCGATCCCACATTCCTCGCCGAAGCCGGCGCGGCCTACGGGAAGCGCCTGATCGTCGCCGTCGACGCGCGCGGCGGGCGAGTGGCCGTCAAGGGCTGGACCGATACCGTGTCCGACACGGTGTTCGACCTCGGCCGTCGCGCGTTCGACGCGGGCGTGGGCGCTCTGCTCTACACCGATGTCAGTCGCGACGGCACAGGTGTCGGACCCAATGTCGAAGAGACGACCGCGCTCGCGCGCGAGCTCGCGGTGCCGATCCTCGCGTCGGGCGGCGTCGCGTCCGTTGGCGATCTGCTTCGACTGTCTGACGTGCCGGGAGTGATCGGAACGGTCGTGGGCCGCGCGCTCTATACCGGTGCGATCGACCTGCGCGAAGCACTGCGGGCCGTGGATTCGAGCGCGGGCTTTGCCCGCGCAACGAGGTCAGTCGACGCGCCGTGAACATTTTCACTCGGTCGATCGGTGGGGGGTGTCGGGGAGGAGCGGCGCTCGCTCCCCCCGACGTTGATTAATCCGTGTTAGCCAAGCGCGTGATTCCGTGTCTCGACGTCAAGGACGGACGCGTCGTGAAGGGGATTCAGTTCGTCGACCTGCGCGATGCGGGCGATCCGGTCGACGCGGCCCTCGCGTACGATACGCAGGGCGCCGATGAGCTGGTGTTCCTCGACATCACGGCGTCGCACGAAGGCCGTCAGGTCATGCTCGACGTCGTGCGCCGGACCGCCGAAGGAATCTACATGCCGCTGACCGTCGGTGGCGGCATTCGATCGATCGACGACGTGCGCGCGCTGCTGAGGGCAGGCGCCGACAAGATCTCGCTCAATACGGCGGCGCTTCAGCGCCCGGCGCTGATCCGCGAGGCCGCCGAGCGCTTCGGCAGCCAGTGCATCGTCGTCGCGATCGACGCGCGGCGTGAAGACGAGACCCACGCGAGATCCACGCCGCGCTGGGGTGTGTACACGCACGGCGGACGCCGGCCGGCTGGCCGCGACGCCGTCGAGTGGGCGGGTGAAGCGGTCGAACTCGGGGCTGGCGAGATCTTGCTCACGAGCATGGACCGCGACGGCACGAAGGACGGCTATGACCTCGAGCTGACCCGAGCGATTACCACGGCGGTGAGCGTGCCCGTCATCGCGTCGGGCGGCGCCGGCACGCTGGAGCACCTCTGGGAAGGATTGGTGGAAGGCCGTGCCGATGCTGTCCTCGCGGCATCGATCTTCCATTTCGGGTTGCACACGATCGCCGAGGCCAAGACGTATCTCCGCGACCGAGGCGTCGAAGTGAGACTCGAGCCGTGACCCTCGACGAGCTCCGCCTCGATGACCGAGGGCTCATTCCCGCGGTCGTACAGGAAGCAGATACCGGCGAGCTGCTCATGGTGGCCTGGATGGACCGCGCGGCGCTGGAGGCGACTCTTCGCACCGGGCTCACGCACTTCTGGTCACGCTCGCGCGGCACGTTGTGGCAGAAGGGCGAGTCCTCGGGACACACACAGCACGTGCGGCGGATCTACGTGGACTGCGACGCCGATACCCTGCTGGTGCAGGTACATCAGGAGGGACCCGCCTGCCACACCGGGAATCCCACGTGTTTCTTCCGGGCGCTCGGCTCCGATGAAGAACGCGCCACGGCCAACATGCTGGCGCGGCTCGAAGCCATCGTGGAAGCCCGCAAGTCCGCCTCGCCCGCTGGCTCATACGTCGCCGGATTGCTGGCCAAGGGTGAGCCGGCGATCTGCCGGAAGATTGGCGAAGAAGCCGTGGAGGTCATCACGGCCGCGCTCGGTGGCGAAGGCGATGGACGTCTCGTCGAGGAGATCGCCGATCTCTGGTTCCACACGATGGTCTTGCTCGGAGAACGCTCCATACCGTTGCGCCAGGTGCTCAAGGAGCTCGCGCACCGGCACGCTGGACGCGACGGCGCTGCGGGCTAGGACAGGAGCATGGCGGAAAATCGAGGAGCGCCACGGGTATCCCGGGGCGCTCCGAGCGTTGGGGGTCTGGGGGCCATTTCGGGGCCCTCAGTTAAATAACCCCGGTGTGGCCCGAGCGCTGGGGGGTGCTGATCGTCGGAGCATTCGCGACGGCTGCTATTGCGGGATGCGCGGGCAAGCACATCGAGAACGGCGTCTTTCGCTCTCCGAAGGGCTACCAGATCGCGGTTCCTGGTGACGGGTGGATGGTGAGACCGGAAAGTTCAGCCGATCTGGAGTTCCGCCGCAGCGGCGCGCGGGGTGGCATGCTGGTCAATGCTGCGTGCTCTCCGAACGGAAGCAATGCCACGCTTCCCGTGCTCGAGCGCCACCTGCTTGCCGGGCTGCGGGACCGGACGGTCGTCACCGACGACGACGTCACGCTGGGAGGTCGGCCCGCTCGGCACGCGGTCGTCGACGGGCGCTTTCGGGACGAGCCGGACGCGGTGCGTGTGGAGGTCTACGTGATGCGCGACTCCCGTTGTGTGTACGATTTCCTCTATGCGGCGCCACCCGCCTTCTTCGAGGCAGGCCGGCCCGAGTTCGAGCGGTTCGTCGAGACGTTCCGGGTGGAGTAGGACGCCATGGAGGCTTATCTCCGACGCACGGCGCTCTGGTACGGAGGCCTTGGCCTCCTCACCGCCCGCGTACTGCGCAACGTCGTGCTGCCTCCCAAGTACTTCCGTCTGGTGATACACGAGATCGAGCTGATGGGCGTCCGCTCCGTGCCCGTGGCGATGACGGCCGCCGTGTTCACCGGCATGGTGTTCGCGCTCCAGAGCGCGATCAACATGGCGCGCTTCGGCGCCGAGAATTACGTGGGGCCGGTCGTCGCCATGGCGCTGTTCCGCGAGCTCGGTCCCGTGCTGACGGCGATTCTCGTCGGCGGAAAGGTCGCGTCCGGTATCAGCGCCGAGCTCGGATCGATGAAGGTCACCGAGCAGATCGACGCGCTGCGCTCGCTCGGCGTCAACTACGTCAAGCGGCTGATCGTGCCGCGCCTGCTCGCCTCGCTCATCGTCTTTCCGCTGCTGACTGCCGTGGCCGATGTCGTCGGCCTGCTGGGCGGCATGGTGATCATGTTCATCGAGCGCGGGACGGATCTGGTCACGTTCTGGAACATCACGAGCTACTGGATCCTCCCGAAAGACTTCCTGTCCGGCGTCGGCAAGAGCGTCTTCTTCGGCGCCCTCGTCACGCTGATCGGCTGCTACAACGGCCTCTCCACCGAAGGTGGCACCGCAGGGCTGGGGCGGGCCACGACGGCCACGGTCGTCCAGGTGGCGGTCGGGGTGATCATCTCGGATTTCTTCCTGACCAAGGCGTTCCTCATGCTGTTCTGGTGACGCCGATGAGCGACGCCATGGTCGAGGTGGTCGATCTCCACAAGGCCTTCGACACGACCGCAGTGCTCCGAGGGCTGTCCTTGTCGCTGGACAGGGGCGAGACACTGGTCGTCATGGGCGGCAGCGGCTCGGGCAAGACCGTGTTGCTCCGCCACATCGCCGGGCTCCTTCGCCCCGATGCCGGTCAGGTACGCGTCTTCGGGATCGCCATCGAGGCGCTCTCCGAGGAGGAGCTGCTGCCACTTCGCCGGCGGATGGGGTACGTATTCCAGGGGGCGGCGCTGTTCGACTCGCTGACCGTGTACGAGAACGTCGCCTATCCCCTGCACGAGCACACGATGCTCGACGAGGAAGAGATCCGCCGTCGGGTCTTGCACTTCCTGTCGCTCGTCGGGCTCGGTGAAGACGTGCTGCCGCTGCTGCCGGCCGCGCTTTCCGGCGGCATGCGCAAGCGCGTCGGGATCGCACGGGCCCTGATCGGCCAGCCCGAGATGCTGCTGTTCGACGAGCCGACCGCCGGGCTGGACCCGACGAACTCGAGGCTCGTCGCGGAGCTGATCGACGAGCTGGCCGGAGAGGTCTGCGACACGTCGATCGTCGTGACTCACGACGTCGAGCTGGCGAAGACCGTGGCCGACCGCGTCGCGATCCTGATCGACGGGCGTTTCGCGATCACGGGGCCGCGGGATGACGTCCTCCAGGGCGACGACCCGGCGGTCCAAGCATTTCTGGCGGGCGAGGCCCGACGGCCATGAACCAGGCGCAGCGCGAGCGGGCGCTCCAGATCCGGGTCGGGATCTTCGTGCTGGTGGGGCTCGCGCTCTTCATCGGCATGGTGTACGTCCTCGGCGCGCGCGCCCGGCTGTTCGAGGCGCGCGACACGATCCACGCGGACTTCACGGAAGTGGGAGGACTCGCCGAAGGCGCGACGGTGCGTCTCGCCGGCGTCCAGATCGGCCGCGTCACCGCGGTGAATCTTCCGGCTCAGCCCGGTGGCAAGGTGCGCGTGGACCTCACGATCGCGCGGCGGTACGCCGCCCGCGTCCGGAAGAACTCGGTGGCGCGCATCGACACCCAGGGGTTGCTCGGCGACAAGATCATCGAGATCACGGTGGGCTCGTCCGAAGCCGGGCCTGTCCGACCTGGCGACGCGATCGCTGCCCGCGATCCCACGGATATCGGCGCGATCATGAACCAGGGCGCGGAGACGGTGCAGAACGTGGCGGCGCTGGCCGAAAGCTTGCGCGTGCTGGCCCAGACGCTGAACCAGTCGAAGATCATCGACGACACCGCCGCGACGATGGCCACGGCCCGGCGCGCCACGGAGCAGATCGCGCGCGACACGAGCTCGGTGATGGCAGATGCGAAGAGGATCACGGGTCAGGTCGGACGCCTCGTCGACCAGGTGGAGAAGGGCAACGGCTGGGCTCACGCGCTGCTCTACGACGAACCGACGGCCCTCCGCCAGCTCAACGGAATGCTGGCCAGCGTGAAGACGGTGCTGGACCGGGTCGAGCGCGGAGAAGGCGCGGCCGGTGTCTTCACCTCCGCCGAGAGCACGGTCGCAGCCCGGCGCTTCGTAGCCGCGATGGACCGCTTCGGGCAGATGGCCGAACGTCCGGACGAGAACGAGGGACTCCTGCCAGGTCTCCTGTTCGACCCCCGCTACAAGGGCGTCCTCGAGGACTTGCGCGTGGTGACCCATAATTTACGGGAGGTCTCCGATCGCATCGCGGGCGGACGCGGCACGCTCGGCAGCCTCGTGAAGGACGAGCCCGACGGCGGGATCCGGCAAGCGTCGCGCGACTTCCAGGCTGCCGTCGCGAACCTCAAGGACATCACGGAGAAGATCAACGACGGCGAAGGCACCGTGGGGGCCCTGATCGCCGATCCCACGATCTACGAGCGGCTCGTCAACATCCTCGACGGCGCGCAGCGCAGCTTCTTGCTCCGCGGACTGCTGAAGGGGCTGGCGACTAAAGGGGAGCGCAGCAAGGAGAACGCGACGGAGCGCCACGAGTGAAGGCCCGGGACCGGACAGGCTACCGTTGCCAGCAGTGCGGATTCGTCAGCCCGAAGCCTGGCACGTGTCCGGACTGCAAGCGCACGACCGGTGAGCTGGCCGCGCTCGTGGAGGAGCGCCAGGCGCCGTCGCGCTCTGCTCGTGGCGCCGGCCTGCTTCGCAGCCGCCCGGCGGCGCTGAAGGACATCACCGTCGAGCGCGGTGATCGTGTTCCGACGGGGATCGGCGAGCTGGATCGGGTCCTGGGCGGCGGCGTCGTGCGCGGCTCGCTGGTGCTTATCGGCGGCGACCCGGGGATCGGCAAGAGCACCCTGCTGTTACAGAGCGCGCGAGCGCTGGCCCAGGCCGCGCCGCCGGTGCTGTACGTCACCGCCGAGGAGTCCGCCGCGCAGGTGAAGCTGCGCGCCGACCGTCTGGGCATCGACGCCGGCGGCCTGTTGCTCTGGCCCGAGACGGACGTGTCGGCCATCGAAGCGGAGCTCGACGCCATACGCCCCCGCAGTCTCGTCATCGATTCGATCCAGACCGTGTTTCTCCCCGAGCTGGAGTCCGCACCCGGGAGTGTCGCGCAGGTGCGCGAGTGCGCAGCCCGGTTCATGGCGATCGCCAAGGGGCGCGGCATCGCGACCTTTCTCGCGGGTCACGTCACGAAGGACGGCGCGCTCGCCGGGCCGCGCGTGCTCGAGCACCTCGTCGACACCGTGCTCTACTTCGAAGGCGAGCAACACCACGCGTATCGCGTGCTCCGCGCGGTGAAGAACCGGTTCGGCTCCACCAACGAAGTGGGTGTGTTCCGGATGACGGGACAGGGCCTCGTCGAGGTCGGCAATCCTTCGGGATTCTTCCTGGCCGAGCGACCGAAGGACACGCCGGGTTCCGTCATCGTGTCGAGCGTCGAGGGCACCCGGAGCCTGCTGCTCGAAGTGCAGGCGCTGGTGACCAGGTCGTCGTTCGCGGTTCCTCAACGGCGCGTCATCGGCGCTGACTACAACCGCGTGTGCATGCTGCTCGCCGTGCTCGAGAAGCGTGTCGGGGCCGAGCCGGGATCGCGTGGCGTCGATGCGAGAGGCCTTCCAATCGGATCCCAGGACGTGTTCGTCAATGTGGCTGGCGGCGCCCGGGTGAGCGAGCCCGCCGCCGATCTCGGCATCGTCCTGGCGGCCGCCTCCAGCTTCGTCGGCAAGTCGGTCGGCGACGTGGTCGTGTTCGGCGAGGTCGGGCTCACGGGTGAGATCCGCGCCGTGAGTGGTCTCGAAGGGCGGTTGCGCGAGGTGGCGGCGCTCGGTTTTCACGAGGCGCTCGTTCCGCAGAGCAATCTCGGTGACGGTGTGCACGGGGGCACTCTCAAGATCAGGGGCGTTCGCGACGTGGCTGACGCGATCAGCGCGCTGGGACTGTTCGACCCATGAGCATGGCCGTGCTGAGATTCTTCGTCGTCGCGCTGTCGTCAGCGGCCGGTGTCGGGCTGGCTTCGGCGCTGGAGATACCGCGCGTCGTCGCGGCCGTCGCGGGCGGCGCGCTCGGCGCCCTCGTGGTCTGGGTGGAGTGGCGCGCGACGAGCGTCGCGGTCGAGCGGCTGTTCTGGGGCGCAGTCGGCGCCTTCTTCGGATTGATCGGAGGACTCGCGGCCGGGACCGCGGCTGCCTCGCTCATGCCGAACGCGGGCATGGCAGGCCTTGGTCTTCCGGCGTTGCTGGGCGCATATCTCGGCGGCGCTGTCGCGGTGCGCCGGCACGGCGATCTCCAGGCTGTCTCGGCGCTGCTCTTTCCGTCCACGCGGCGGCCGGAGCTCCACAAGATTCTTGACACGTCCGTGATCATCGACGGGAGAATTGCCGATGTCTGCGAGGTGGGGTTCGTCGACGGGACGCTCGTCGTTCCACAATTCGTCCTCCACGAGCTGCAGCAGATTGCCGACTCCAGCGACGGGCTCAAGCGGGCTCGCGGCAAGCGGGGCTTCGACGTGCTCCAGCGCCTGCAGCGGATGCCGGGCGTCACGGTCGAGATCACGGATCTCGACTTTCCGAAGGTCCGCGACGTGGACCGGAAGTTGATCGAGCTGGCGAAGACGACGGGTGGGAAGGTGATGACGAATGACGGAAACCTCGAAAAACTCGCCCAGCTCAACGGTGTGCCCGTCCTCAACGTGAACGAGCTCGCCAACGGGCTCAAGCCGGTCGTCCTGCCGGGCGAACACCTTCACGTACTGCTCCTCCGCGAGGGCAAGGAGGCCGGGCAAGGCGTGGGGTACCTGGCGGATGGCACGATGGTCGTCGTCGATCAGGGCAAGAAATCGTTGGGCCAGACGGTCGACGTGACCGTGACGAGCGTCATCCAGACCGCGGCGGGTCGAATGATCTTCTCGCGGCTCCGGGACGACGAACCGGTGGTGCGAACTCGCGGTGCCTAGAATCACGGCGATCATTCCGGCGGGTGGCGCGGGCACGCGCCTTGGAAGCCGCACGCCGAAGCAGTTCCTGAAGGTCGCCGGCGTGCCGATCCTGGCCGCCACCGTCCGGCATTTCGCAAGCCATCCCGACATCGATCGCGTCGTCGTGGCGGCGCCCCCGAAGCTGGTCCATCGCACCGAGCGGCTCTTGCGGAAGTACGCGAGAGGCGTGCGGCTCTCCGTCGTGGCCGGCGGCGCCGAGCGTCAAGAATCGGTATGGCAGGCTCTTCGAGCCGCCCCAGCTGATACGGAGATCATCGTCGTGCACGATGCGGTCCGGCCATTCATCACGCGGCCGCTGATCGACGCCGTCGTACGGGCCGCCGGAGATGTCGGCGCCGCGATCTGCGCCTTGCCGATCACCGAGACGGTCAAGCGCGTGCGCGGCGATCTGGTGGAGACGACCCTGGACCGCTCGGCGCTGTGGACTGTCCAGACGCCGCAGGCGTTTCACGCGTCGCTGCTTCGCGAGGCTCACGAGAAGGCTCGGCGCGATGGCGTGGTCGGTACGGATGACGCGATGCTGGTGGAGCGGCTGGGACACCCGGTCCGGGTGGTGCGCGGCAGCGAGGCGAACGTGAAGATCACCACGGCAGAGGACCTGCGCCGCGCGCGCGAGCGGCACTCGCGATGAACCGTGTCGGCTTCGGGTTCGACGTCCATCCCCTCGTCGAGGGGCGTCCGTTGATCCTGGGAGGCGTGACGGTGCCGTCGCCGGTCGGTCTCGACGGCCATTCGGACGCCGACGTGTTGACGCACGCCGTCGCCGAAGCGATGCTCGGCGCCCTCGCGCTCGGAGACCTCGGCCGCCACTTTCCCGACACCGATGAACGCTACCGCGGCATCTCGAGCCTGGGTCTGCTGCGCGAGGTCCTCGTGCTCGTCAATGCTCACGGTGGTCAGCTCGTGAACGTCGACGCCACGGTTCTCGCTCAGGCGCCGCGGCTGGCGCCGTCACTGCCCGAGATGGCGAAGCGACTGGCCGACACGCTCGGAATCGATCCAGGCCGTGTCAGCGTCAAAGCAAAGAGTCCCGAAGCACTTGGCTTCGCGGGCCGCCGGGAGGGCATCGCAGCGATGGCGGTGGTGGCCGTGGAGGTCCCGGGGTGACGATGAAGATCTTCAACACGCTCACGAGGAAGAAGGAAGAGTTCCTTCCGCTGAAGTCGGCTGAGGTCGGCATCTACTCGTGCGGCGTCACCGTCTACGATCATGCGCACATCGGACACGCGCGGAGCGTCATGGTCTTCGACGTCATCTGCCGGTATCTGGCCTTCAAGGGGTATCGCGTCACGTTCGTCAGGAACTTCACCGACGTCGACGACAAGATCATCCGGCGGGCGCAGCATGAGGGCGTCTCCGCGTCCGACATCTCCGAGCGCTACATCGCCGAGTTTCGGACGGACATGCACACGCTCGGGGTGCTGCCTCCGGCGCCGGGAATCGTGTACCACGATCCCAAGGCGACAGACTTCGTGCCAGAGATGGTCGCTCTGATCGAGCGCCTCGTCGCCGGAGGCTTCGCCTACGTCGTCAACGGCGACGTGTACTTCGAGATCCGTCGCTTCCCGCGCTACGGACGACTGAGCGGAAAGAACCTCGACGAGTTGTTGGCCGGCGCACGGGTCGACGTGGACGAGCGCAAACGTGATCCTCGGGACTTCGCTCTGTGGAAGGCCGCCAAGCCCGGCGAGCCAGCGTGGCCAAGTCCGTGGGGTCCGGGCCGACCGGGCTGGCACATCGAGTGCTCGGTGATGGCGAGCAGGTACCTCGGGGAGACGTTCGACATCCATGGAGGCGGCGAGGATCTCATCTTCCCGCATCACGAGTGCGAGATCGCGCAGTCCGAGGCGGCGACGGGCAAGCCATTCGCACGATTCTGGCTTCACAACGGAATGCTCAACCTGGGATCCGAGAAGATGTCGAAGTCCCTCGGCAACACGTTGCTGATTCGGGAGGTCGTCCGGCGGCACTCCGCAGACGCTGTGCGGTTCTGGCTCCTGGGCACCCATTACCGGAACCCGATCGAGTTCTCCGAGGAGCGATTGCGAGACGCGGGCCGTTCACTCGACCGGTTTCGCGTCGTGATGCGTCGGGCCGATGCGGCGCGTGAGATCGTTGCAGCGAATCGTCCGGATCCAACGGCCCGGCCTGAAGACTGGGCGGTCGCAGAGTTTGAGGCGACACTTCGTTATCAAGCTGCGGCATTCGTCGCGGCGATGGACGACGATTTCAATACGCCAGCAGCCCTTGCAGCAGCGTTCGACACCGCGAGGTTGCTCAACGCGCACTGGGATTTCGTGTCCCATGCGGAACGCCGGCCCGTGAGCCGTTCCGAGGCCATCCGATTTGTCGGGGCCTCCGACTCGCTCTTCGCTCGCTTGCGAATGCTCGGATTGTTCAGTGGGTCTCAGCAGGCAACGGAGCCCCCACCCGACGTCGGTCGCCTGGCGACCGAGCGCGCGGAGGCGCGCAAGCAGCGCGATTGGTCACGGGCCGACCGACTGCGCCAGGACATCCTCAAGCTCGGATGGATCGTGGAGGATACTCCCGCGGGTCCCAGGCTGACACCGAAAGGCAGTTCGGATGGCGACTCAACGTAACGACGATCGCATCTACGGCCGCAATCCGGTGCTCGAGCTTCTCCGCAAGCGAGGGCGCCAGGCCGAGGAGGTGGCGATTCTCGCTGGCGGTCATGGCCCCCTCGCGGAGATCGTCGCGCTCGCGAGGCAGGCCGGAGTGAAGGTCTCGTATCGGACGCGCGAGCAGTTGGCGGCGATGGCCGGCTCCGACGCGCACCAGGGGGTGGTGGCAAGGGTCGCGGAGCGGGAGTATCTTGATCTCTCGTCGCTTCTCGAGATCCCGAAGTCCCGCGGTGGGGTTCCCTTTTTTCTCGCTCTCGACCAGGTGCAGGACCCGCAGAACTTCGGGGCCCTCCTTCGGACCGCCGCCACGTTCGGGGTGCACGGCGTCGTCATCCCGAAACACCATGCCGTCGGGGTGACCGAGGCGGCGGCGCGGGCGGCAATGGGCGCGGCGGAGCACATTGCCGTTGCTCGCGAGACCAATTTAGTCAGCGCTCTGGAAACAATAAAAAAATCAGGTATTTGGGTGTATGGCGGCAGCGCCAAAGAAGGCGTGCCGTCCTGGGGAAGCGATTTGAAAGGGCCTCTGTGCCTGGTTCTCGGCGGTGAGGGCGAAGGTCTGAGGCCGCTGGTGGCGCGGACGTGCGATGTGCTCCTCACGATCCCGATGGCCGGTGGTGTGGGGTCCCTGAACGTGGCCGCGGCTGGTGCGGTGTTTTGCTACGAGGTCGTCCGACAGAGAGCGGCGCGGCATAAAACTCCTTGACTTACAGCAGACTTGAGAATAAAGTGAAATTTTGTCCGTGCTGGCGTAGCTCAGGGGCAGAGCAACTGCCTTGTAAGCAGTGGGTCGGGGGTTCAAATCCTCCCGCCAGCGCCATGGCAGCGTGAGGGGCAGCCCCAGACGAGTCTCGAATCTCGAGGAGTTCTCATCGCGTGCCGGCAGGTTCGGGGAGGTACCCAAGTGGCCAAAGGGGGCAGACTGTAAATCTGCTGGCGTACGCCTTCGGGGGTTCAAATCCTCCCCTCCCCACCACTGACAATGCGGGCGGGAATAGCTCAGCGGTAGAGCGCCAGCCTTCCAAGCTGGGGGTCGCGGGTTCGAATCCCGTTTCCCGCTCCAGAATGGTCGTGCGAGCTGCAGGACGTCGCGGGGCTGGGGCCCCGCCGTCCGAGGCGAGCGACACG
>JBGPTW010000093.1:0-24834 GCA_041490825.1 Methylomirabilia bacterium
AACCCGCGGACTCGGCGATGAGCAGGGTGCAGGTGCTGGTGGAAGCGGTCGCGGGGCGGGGCAGGCCCAGGGGCGAGTGAGTAGTTCGAGCCATCGGGCCTGCCCCGCACCGCGACCGCGGCACGCGGGAGGAGCTACGATGCTCAACGCCGATCAAGGCGCCTTCCAGATGACCTTCCCGTCCCGGCCCGTCAACGCGAAGACCGGAAGGCCGAACGAACGCACCCCCATGGTGGCCCGAGCGCGCGCTTCCGCGTCGGTGATGCCCATGACGGCGAAGTCAGCGGCATCCACGCTGAGCGCGGCGCGCACGCGCTCGGAGCGATCCAGCAGCTCCAGCGCGGTTGCGCCGTCGGCCGCGACGTCGACTCGCACGCGAGGCTTGCCGGCGCGATCGTTGAGTTGAAACCGCGGCGAGCCGGTCGTGTCGAGGCCGAGATGCGCGCGGAGGGCCTCGTCCCGATCGTACAGCCGAAGGTCGGGCGCGCCCTCGGCGCCGAGTGACAGCCAGGCGCGGATCTTCCCCCGAGCGTCAGCGAGCGCCACACCGGGTTGGTCTTCGGTCCCGAGGGACATCGCGGCCCGCGCATGCCCCGCTCTGTCCCTCACGATGAACGTCTCCGCCTCGACGGTGCGCGACGGTGCCACCGCCTGGCCCATCAGAAACATGGCACCAACGCCGATCATCACCAGGGCGCCAGCGAGCTTCAAGCGCCTGTTCTCGCGCTCCAGACGTTCGAGCCGTCGCGCCAGCGATCCCGGGTTGAGCTCGGACTCCGTCATCGGGTTCCTCCAGGTGAAGACATGCATTGCGAGGTCCAGCGCGCCGCGGCGGTTTGCATCGGGCGCTGAAAAAGCTTGCGCCTCTCGCCTCACTCGGTCAAGACGTGGGCCTCGCTCTTGCCATGCACGTGCACATGGCCCGTGACATCGACGTCCTGAAGGCTTTGCTCGTCACGGGCGGGGTCGCGCTGAGCGGACTCTGGCGATTGCTCGGATAGCGGGCAAGAGCCGGGCTCGCGCCGTGCGGGCAGTCCGCTCTACACCGCACCGCAACAGCGCGCCCGGTTCAGCGAATCGGTTGGTCCCTGGTGACTACTTCCGCGCCAGCGGCGGCTGCATGCACTCCTGGTACACCATCCAGGCAATGTCCTGGGCAATCTGCGCCTGACTGGAAGATGTCGCGACTTCCCATCTGCGAGCTTCCGTCCAGCCCGATGAGCTGAACGGTGCGTCGGCCGTCGTCTGCGCCGGACTCGTGACCCGGCGCGCCGCAGCCGCGCATTCCGCCGACGGCGTATTGGCGACCAGCGCATCGCCTTCGGCGCCCCGATCGGCCATCTGCGTGGCGCAGCCAGCAAGCAGCGTCGAGAGGACAATGAGTCCCATGATCGCTTTCATCGTCAGCGCCTCCCATTCCGCACGGTTGAGTCCTTCGATCGCGGGTGTGTTTCGATGGGAGTTTTTGCAATGTATGTGCCGGTGACGGCTCCCCCGGGAATGGACCAACCGCTTCTCGCGCGGGTGGGAACCGAACCCTGGACCGTCACTTCGCCGGCCTCGACGCGCACCTCGACATCGCTCGCGTCCACCTGGCCGTGTCGGGTGAGCCGCTCACACACCTCTTCCTTGATCCGTTCATCAGACCGCTGGTAGCCGCGCGGGCCACGTCCGGTGAACTCACCCGGGTTCTGCGAGAGCGGCGGCCGCGGGCCCGTCATGCCCCAGCGTCACGACGGCTCACGAGACGGCCGAGCACGGTACCAGTCATAGTTCGTCTCTGCCACGGCGAACCTCCTGTCAACGTTACAAACTACTCGCGGACTGGACGTTGACTCTCGCGGCAATCCGCATGTCCTCACGTCCGTACCGTCGTTCGCAGAATCGAGGAGCATCCCAGGTTCGAGACGGGCCATCTCGGGGCCCCTCACGTCTATGGGATAATCTCGACGTGCCAGTCATCTACCGCGAAGAGCCCTGCAAGAGCGCGTTGAACCGCGTGTCGAACATGGCGTTCAAGTGGTCGCTGAACCCCTACATGGGGTGCGTCCATCGCTGCACGTTCTGCTACGTCCGAGGTTTCGAGCGACGGGCGGACCGACCCGCGGACGATCGCTATGGCAGCACGATTCGCGTCAAGGTGAACGTGGCCGACGTGCTCCGTCACGAGCTCGCCCGACGAACCTGGAAGCGTGAGCTCGTCGCGATTGGCGCGGCGACGGATCCCTACCAGCCTGCCGAAGGCCGCTATCGCCTCACGCGGCGCTGTCTCGAAGCGCTGGCGCGGGCGAGAACACCGCTCAGTCTGATCACGCGTGGGCCCATGGTCGTCCGCGACATCGACGTCTTACAGGACGCCGCGCGCCGGGCGGCCGTGGACGTGAACTTCTCGATCCCCACGCTGGACGGCGACGTCTGGCGAAAGACGGAGCCGGGAACGGCGCCACCGCGCCAGCGATTGCGCGCGCTACGCATGCTGATCGATGCCGGCATCCGCGCGGGCGTCGGAATGGCGCCGATCCTGCCGGGATTATCGGATCGGCCTGAGCAGCTCGCCGCCGTGGTGCGGGCAGCCCGGAATGCCGGCGCGACTCAGATCTGGTGCAACGTGCTCTATCTGCAACCCGGCACCCGCGAGCACTTCCTGGCGCACCTCGAACGAGACTGGCCGGAAGAGCTCGAACGTTATCGGCGGCTCTACGCGCGGCCCTATCTCGACCGGTGCGACTCGGAGCCGATTCGCGAGCGCGTGGCCGAGCTGCGCTCTCAACTCGGCATTGCGGATCGGCGAGCCAGGCCGCTGGAACCGCCTGCGGAGGCGAAGCAACTGCCGCTCGCGATGTGAGTCGTTTCGGTCTGGGCGACAAGTAGGAGGGTGTCGGAGTGTCGAGGCGGGCGCCGGGTGTCCCGGCGCCCGGCGAGCGTATGGGGGTCTGGGGGCCTGCGAGGCCCCCGGCTCACAATGGACCGCGCTCCTGCGCCAGCGCGTCGGTCTTCGCCGCCATGATGAAGTCGTTTCGATGCAGGCCGCGGATCGCATGAGTCCACCATGTGACCGTCACCCGCCCCCACTCGGTGAGCAGCGCGGGGTGGTGCCCTTCCGATTCCGCGAGCGCGGCGACGCGGTTGGTGAACGCCAGCGCCGTTGCAAAGTCGGCGAACTCGAACATGCGCTCGAGACGCCGGATTCCATCGCGATCGACGACACGCCAGCCCGGAAGTTGTCTCGCGAGCACGGCAACGTCAGCGTCCGCAAGCGAGGGCGAATCGGACCGGCAGGCGACACAGCGCTCGGAGGCCAGCGCCGTCATGACCGTTTCCCGTCAGCGACGATCAGTCGCTCGCGAGCTTGCCGTTGACGCCCCAGTTTCGCTTCTCGACGTCCTGGAACACGACGTGAACCTGGTCGGCGGTCGTCTTGCCGATCTTCACCATGGCGTCCGTGATCGCGGCCACGATCTCACGCCTCTGCTGATCGGTGCGCCCGGCGTACCACTGGATCGTGATGTTGGGCATCGCGCCTCTCCTTGCGGTTTCGAGCTACTCGCCTTCGGCCGCGCCCTTTTGCTTCTCGAGGACACGCGCGACCGCCCGCCCTTTGTCAGGTGTGGGATCGCGCACGACGCCGTACGCCTGGCGCCCCTCGTGATCTTCGGGCAGGTATTCGGTGATCGGCACGCCTTCCGGCGTGACGAAGAGCAGGCAGTGGCAGTACTTGTACTTCTGCATCTCGTCACAGGCGCACACCCAGCGACGCTGCTTGGCCTCTTCCTTTATATCGGGATAGAAGACGCACGGACACATGGGCTTGCCCACCATCTCGATGTGGCGGGCGAGACCCTCGACCACGGTCTGGGTGACGTTGCGGTCCGGATGGAGCGACGTTCCGGACTTGTCGGCGTACTTCCGGGCGTAGGCCCACATCTTGTCGATGTTGGCCTGGGACGGCGTGACGGGCTCGCTCACAGCAGACTCAAAAGCCCGCGGCCTTCAGGGCGGCATCGATCTGGCCGGGATTGAAGCCCGTCAGACGCTGCTCGCCGATCAACAAGACCGGGAGCGACATCGTGCCCATGTCGATGAGCTCCTGCCGCGCCTCAGGGGACTTGCCCACGTTCTTCTCCACGTACGGGATGCCTTTTTGCGATAGATACTCCATCGCTTTGTGGCAGCCCCCTCAGCCGACGTTGCTGTAGACGGTCACCGCAGGCGGCATCGTCATCCTCCTCACGTAGGTCGTCGCCGCGACTTCCGGCGCTGCCAGAGTCTAGGCGTCGTCGCCGAGCGCTGTCAACGAACGTGCCGGCCGCGACAGCTCCAAGCAGGTGATCATCTCCGTGGCGAAAGTGAGGCACAAGGCTCCCGCGTTCGCTGGAGCCTGTCGGAGTATCGAGGCGGGCGTCGGGTGTCCCGGCGACCGGCGAGCGTCGGGGGGTTCGAGGCGGGCGCCGGGTGTCCCGGCGCCCGGCGAGCGTCGGGGGGTGTCGAGGCGGGCGCCGGGTTTCCCGGCGCCCGGCGAGCGTATGGGGGTGTCGAGGCGGGCGCCGGGTTTCCCGGCGACCGACGAGCGTATGGGGGTCTGGGGGCCTTCGAGGCCCCCAGCTCAGTCAATCAAATGCTTCTGACGCAGCGGAACTTTGCGAACACGTACGGGTAGCGGGCTTGATACCAGTTGCGAAAGCTCGGCCGAATGAGCGTCACGTCGGTGGCCCACGAGCCGCCTTTCACGACGTAATGCTTGCCGTCGAAGAAATCCGCCGAGTATCCCGGGTAGCGCTCGATGTACGCGCTGAACCCGGCGAACGGGCCGAAGACCGTCTCGGTCCATTCCCAACCGTCGCCGATGAGATCGTGCACACCCCATGCGCTGGCGCCGGCAGGATGCGAGCCAATCGGTTCCGGTAACCAGCGCACAAAATTTACGTTGGCATGTCGCGCGGTCGGTGGCTCATCACCCCACGGAAAGGCTCGTTCCTCGCCGTCGGGCTGACCGTATGCGGCGCGGTGGAATTCAGCCTCCGTCAGGAGCCGGCCGCCACTCCACCGTGCATATGCTTGAGCCTCGGCGAGGCTGACGTGGACCGGCCAGTCGCGTGCCTCGGACAGCGAAACGACGTCGAATATCGTGCGATGGAACCAGACACCGTTCTCCAGCACCCAGCAGAGCGGGTGCGCGAGGCCGATCGCTCGTTTCCATTTCCAGTCCGGCTCGCTCCAAAAGGCGGCGCAATCGTAGCCGCCGCTCGCGACGAAACGCATGAACTGCTCGTTCGTCACCGGTGTGGAGTCGACGGCGAACCGCGGGACACCGACACGTGTGGTCGGAAACTCGTTGTCCCAGCCGAACTCGAGAGCGTCGAACGGAGCGCCCAGCGTCGCGATGCCCTCACCGACTTCGACCGTCTCCGCCCGCCGGCCCTCCTGGATGACGTACGGAGGCACGGACTCCGGACGGCGTTTCAGCGCCCGCGGGAGCTGCTGCATCATGTAGAGCAGCGTCTCCTGGTGCATCAGTTCGTGCTCGATCGCCATCGAGAACACCCGGCCGTGTTCCGCCATGATGTCGGTCGACGTCCCCAGTCGCGAGTCGCTGCACGACTCGAGAATCGCCTCTCGCGCCCGGTCGCGATACCCGACGACTTCCTTCAGCTCCGGCCAGAGCGCGGGGACGTCGGGATGATCATGGCAATGTTCCGGGTCATCGACATCGGGATCGATCCCACGGTCGAAGATGTCGTCGAATCTCGGATTGACCGACTCGGCGCCAAGGAGACCGCGGCAGATGTGATTCCACGCGAACGCGGGAAGATGGCCAAGATAGAAGATGAAGGGATGCCGTAGCGCGATCGGTCGCGCAAGGATCGCCTCGGGCTCGAGGATCGCGAACAATCGGTCGGTCCGAGCCCAGAGGTCAACGAACCGCTGTTGGAGGCGGTCGGAGCGCGGCGTCATCCTGGATCCAGGATATCGGTGGCGGCGAGCCGTGCAAATCGGTTGCTCCGATCGGGCATCCACGGGGATGAGCGAGCCACCAATAGACGAACGGATGGACGCTACAGCCAGCCGCTGAAGTCACCATCGAACCGTGCGAGGTCGATCACGTGGATGTGGCCACCGTCGCGCGCCCGCCTCCGCTGCGCCGGAGTGTTGTAGCCCCACTCGGCGA
Organism: Methylomirabilia bacterium; assembly: GCA_041490825.1. Lineage (GTDB taxonomy): Bacteria > Methylomirabilota > Methylomirabilia > Rokubacteriales > CSP1-6 > JBGPTW01. Next base: position 6,167 of record JBGPTW010000093.1, read on the forward strand.
GCAACCGCTTCACACCGCCGAGCGGCGGCCGCGCGCGGTCGATCTTCTCCAGCGTCTCGAGCATGTCCTCGACGAACCAGATGCCGGCGCCATCCGCTTCGAGCGCATGCGCTGCGATCAGCCGCCGGAGGCAACCGTCCTTGGGAACGATCCGTTGCGCCTCCCACCCCATGATGGAAAGCGTCGCGAGCCGCTCGCCGTGGGTGGCAAGCAACGCGCGCACGAAGCGCTCGGCCTTGGTCGTGACGATGACGGGAACGACCCCGTCACTCAGCGCCCGCTCCACGCGTTCGACGACGCCGGGATAGAAGTCGTGGTGAGCCAGCCAACCCGCCGGATCCGCGGCGAACCAGTCATCGCGCACCTCGTTCACCTGTTGCTTCAGCGTCTCGGTGGACAGGCCTGCCTCGGCGGCCAGCCGCTGCGTCGCAGCGAGCCAAGCCGCACGATCGTCGGGCGCGGGAACCTGGATACCATTCAGGAGCGCGTGAACCAGCAGCGGGAACTCCCAGCCGCTCTCGACGAGAGGGCGGAGTGACGAGAACTCGCTCGCGAGCGCCGCGCGCCGATCGGGTGACAGCGCGGGAGCCGACCAGCATCGGGCGTACGCGCGCCACGCCGTTTCGAAGTATTCTCGGCGCCCATCGCAAAGGACACCGTCGAAGTCCAGGGCAAGGACGACCGGCTTCACCTGATGCACTTCGGGAACCGTATCGGCCGCGTGACCGGAGGTCAAGGTCAGCCTCTTCGTCGTCTCGCTGGCATCCGGGTTGCCATGACGTCCGTCCATGGCACATCAATCTCCGACACCAAGCCCGTCCCTCGAGAGCTCCGGGAAGACGCGTGGAGTCGAGCGGCCGGCGGCCTTGCACGAGGACGAGCTGAGCCCGACCAAGCTGCGGCGCGATCTGGCGACCGAAGGGGGCCAGCGCATCGGCGACTCCACCCCGGTGGATGGTCCGGACATCTCTCCGCCGCCCGATCGCGAGGAGTGAGGCCGGCGCCCCCGCATCGGGTCAGGACTGCCGGAGTCTCGGGTCGAGCACGTCGCGAAGCCAGTCGCCGACGAGATTGAACGCGAGCACGACGAGCAGGATCGCGAGACCAGGAAACAACGAGATCCACCACGCGCTCATGATGAAGTCGCGCCCGTCGGCGATCATGCCGCCCCAGGCCGGTGTCGGCGGTGGAATGCCGGCGCCGAGAAACGACAGCGCCGCCTCGACGACGATGACGTAGCCGACCTGGAGGCTCAGCAGCACGATCAGCGTATTGGCGGCGTTCGGAAACAAGTGGAAGGCGATGATCCGCCACGCCGAGCATCCGATCGCCCGAGCCTGCGTGATGAAGTCACGCTGCATCAGCGACACTGTCTCGCCGTAGATCACCCGCGCGTAACGAGCCCAAAGGATGACCGCGATGGAGATGACGACGTTGGCAAAGCTCGGCCCCACCGTGACCGCCAGGACGAGTGCCAGCAGGATGATGGGAAACGCGAGCGTCGCGTCGGTGATGCGCATCAGCGTCGCACCAGGCCGGCCGCCCCAGTATCCCGCGAGAAGCCCCACGGCCCCGCCGACGAGCCCGGAAAGCCCCACCGTCACCACACCGGCCGCAAGGGACACACGCGCGCCGTACAGGATGCGAGACAGGAGGTCCCGGCCGAGGCGGTCAGTGCCGAGCGGATAGTTCCACGAGCCGCCGGCTTGCCACGCGGGCGGAGTGAGTCGTGCGCGGAGCCGCTGCTCGTATGGATCGGCCGGGCTGAGCACCCCCGCAAACACGGCGAGGAGCACGAAGCCCGCGATGATCGCCAGAGGAATGACGGGGATGCGCCTCACGCGGGTGACCCGGCGAACGCCGTGACGGTCGGAAGCGTCTCAGCCGGTGGCTCGTCAACGATAGTGGATACGCGGATCGATATAGACATAGATCACATCGACGGAAATGTTCACGACGACGACCACCACGGCGGTCACGAGGACGACGGCCTGGATGACCGGGAAATCCCGCGCGGTGATCGCCTCGTAGGCCAGGCGGCCCATTCCGGGCCACGCGAAGACCGTCTCGACGACGATGGCGGTCGTGACGAGGATGGCGAAGTACACGCCGGCGAACGTGGTGACGGGAATCAACGCATTGCGGAGGGCGTGCCGCCAGATCACCGACCGCTCGGCAACACCCTTGGCCCGCGCGGTCCGCACGAAGTCGCTGTCCAGAACCTCGAGCAACGAGGAGCGTATGAGACGCATCATGCCGGCCAGAATGAACCACCCGAGCGTGAGCCCGGGCATGATGTAGTGCGACAGACCGCCGGTCCCACCGGCGGGAAGCCACTGCAGTCGTCCGCCGACGACCTCGATGAGGACGATGCCGATCCAGAACGTCGGCAAGGCCTGCCCCAGCGTCGCGACGATCTTGGCGGCCGTGTCGAACACGGTGTCCTTGCGCGCCGCCGCCAGCACGCCGAGCGGAAAGGCCAGGAGGAGAGTGACGGCCATCGAGAAGGCCGCGAGCTTCAGCGAGTTCGGAAAGCGCTCGGCCAGGAGGTCGTTCACCGGCCGGCGCGCCCGGAGCGATGTGCCGAAATCTCCGCGCAGCGCATTGCCGACGAACTTCGCGTACTGGACCGCGACCGGCTGGTCCAGGCCAAGATAGTGCCGCGCGTTCGCGAAGTCCTCGTCGGTGGCCCCGAGCGGCAGGACGAGCGTGAGCGGATCGCCGGTAGCCCGGGCCAGCGCAAAGACCACGACGGAGAGTAACAGCAGCGTCACCGCCGCCTGGATCAGGCGACCCAGCAGGAAGCGGCTCACCGACCGACGGTCCCGCGCACGCCGTTACGCGAGGAGCCCTGCGATGATGCCCGTGAGAAAGACTCCGTCGAACGTGCCGGCGCCGCCGATCGACACCACCGGGGCGCCGAGCTCTGCGATGCGGCCGAGGTTCAAGAGGTCCGCGCCGATGAGCGTCCCCATCGAGCCGGCCACGTACGCCACCGGCGGCGCGCGCCTGAACGCGATCAACAGCCCCACACCGGCCGCGATCAGCGGAGGAACCAGCATGGGCACTGCAATGCCGACGCCGGGAACGATCTCAGCAAGCTCGTGCACGATCACTGCAACGATTGCGATACCAACGAGCATGCGGCGGTACAGCTTCGTGCGGACGGCGAGGTAGATCGAGATCAGGATGGGGATCAGCGCGCCGCCGACGTTGATGCCGACGATCGTGACGCCTTGCTCGACCGCCGGAGGGACGACGTACGCCTGCCCGAACAGCCACACCTCCTTCGGAGACGAGAGCTGCACGACAGGCACCGAGTACAGCGGGATGTTGATGTGACTGCCCACGAGGGACAGGACCATCACCATGAAGACATACCGCGGCCGGACACCGATCTTCCGGTAGGCGTAGGCGAGAACCCGGAGCTCGACCAGGAAGATGAGGGCCGCCAGCGCCAGCACGAGGAGCAGCAGGAAGGGCGCGGTCAGCGGCGAGTAGATCACGGCAGTGAGGGCTCCTTTCGGTGCCGGGCGTGGTCGGCCATTGTAGCAGAGCAGCGGACGGCGCGAGCTCGGCCCGGAGTCCATCCGAGAAACCGACGAGCGCAAACTTGCTCGCCGAGTAGGGCAGCAAGTGCGGCATGCTCACCTTGCCGCCGACCGACGCCTCCCGGCCCTCGAGATCTTCACGGGCACGATCGAGGGTCTCCGCGTCGCGCCCGCAGATCGCGACACGCGCGCCATGGCACGCGAACTCACGAGCCAGCGCCAGCCCGAGACCTCGTGAGCCGCCCGTGATGAGGACGGTCATTCCAGCGAGGTCGAGACGGTGCGCGCGGCGCGACCCGGCGACGACTCCGATCGTCGCCGCTCCCAGCCACCCACCGGTCAGCCAACGATTCGAAAGATGCTTCGTACCGTTCTCGGCTGACGGGTTTCGCAAACCACATGCCGGGAATCTTCTATTTCAAGAACGGCTTCAGCGGGGGCAACCCCTTTGCGGCCCGGCCGGCCGCGCCCACGGCCGGGATCTCGAGCGAGGCGTCGATGGTCAGGCGATCCGCGGCCACCGGGCGCGGCTCACCACGCCGGACATCCGGAACGAACAGCTGCGGATGGTCGAAGGGCGCTTGCTCCCAGCGAACGCGCTCGTCGGTGAGCGCCTTGAGGAACGACAGCAGCGCCGCCTGCTCGGGAGCGGTCAGGAAGAGCGGCCCGAGGACTGCGGGCGTGTTCGTGGCGTTCGTGCCGAGACCGCTGCTGTCGCTGTCCTCCGATCCGCGGCGGTCGCCACCGCGATTGTAGAAGTCGATCACCGACTCGAGTGTCGCGTAGCCACCCGTGTGGAAGTACGGCCCGGTCAGCTCGGCGTTGCGAAGTGTGGGCGTCTTGAAGGCGCCGTCGACAGCATCCCGCTCCTTCTGATCCACGGGCGTGGCCGGATTGATCGTGAAGGTTGCGGGATCCACCCCGAACGCGTCCGGAACGCGACGATCCACGGCCTTCAGCTTGGCCTGCCGGGACAATGACAGGGGCTGAGTGAATGGATCGGTGCCGCCGAGGCCGAGATCCGTGATCGTCGGCGCCACACCGATGTTGTAGAAGCCACGGTCGTAGAGCACCGGCTGCATGTCGATCGCGAACATGCGATCGATCAGCGCGCCGGCGGCATTCTGCGCGTGCGCGAGCGTGCCTGCCGACGTCAGCTCCGGACCGGCATGACAGAGCAGGCACCGACCCTTACCCTGAAAGATCGCAAGCCCGAGCTGCTCCTCCCGGCTGAGCGCCTCGCGACGGCCGCTCAAGAATGCATCGAGCGGCGTGCGATCGGACACCAGCGTGGATTCGTAGAGCTGGATCGCGAGTCCCCAGAAGAGCGAGAAGTTCGCCTCCATCTGCCTGTAGCCGTCAACGGATCCAGGAGCGCTCCAGTATTTCGGCTGGAATGCGCGCTCGATCAGCGTCGTATAGCTCACCCGCAATCCGCGACCGCTCGAATCGGTCCACGGTCCGAGGACGCTGTCGGTGCGATCGACCTTCTGCAACGCCAGCGGGCGGAGGGTGAGCAGCTTACGCCCGAGATCGGGGAACGTGCGGCCATCGCAGGACATCTCGGACGGATCCACCGGCGGCTCCACCGCCTGAGACGCCGCGCTGGCGTTGATCAGCGTGACGGCCACGGAAATCACGCGGCCGTTGGACTGGAGCTCGAGGATCCGCGCGTTGGGGTCGCGGCGACCCAGGGCGTTTACACCGTTGAAGACGTTGCTGGCGCGTCCGTCCCAGAAATTGCGAAAGTTGTACGCGGCGTTGATCACCGTCGGAGCATTCCGCCTGAGCACGCGCCGAGTGTTCATGGCGCCGCCCGAAGATGCGTCGGAACGCGGAGCGCAGACGTCCCGCGCCTCTCCCTGCCTCACGGCGCGGAAGTCGGCCCGGATCATGCCCTGTGACGACGCGATCGCGTCGCGACTAAAGAGCACGCGGGAGTTTCGATCCGCGACGTCGGAGAGCCGGTGGAACGGGAAGTCTCCAGGATCATTCGTCGTGCGGTTGTCGGCGCCCGCGTGGAAGTGACAGCTCGCGCAAGCGTGGATGCCGTCACTGCCCGCCTGCATCTCCCAGAACAGCGCCTTGCCCAGGACGATTGCCGCATCGCGGTCGCGGACGTAATCGGCCAGGTTTGGCGGCTCGGGCACGCGCACGTTGCGCAGCGGGGCGAGTAGCGGCGGCGGATGCGGGACGACGACATGCGCAGGCGTGGCGCCGACGATCGCGGCGAGGCCGCCAAGCGTGGCGCCGCTCGCGATCATCGCCAGGCTGATCCAGATCCGTCTTGCGCGGTTCATACCCGGGTCGGCGTAGCGCCGGAGATCCGCAGTGGCGCGTCACCGTGAGACGATCACCACGAGCTATGCGCAAAGCGGGTGCCAAGCCCGACGACCCCGCGCGCGGAGCGGTCAGCGTCGCCGGGCTGAGCGAGGTGCCAGAAATCTAGGTAGTCGGATACCGCGAATGGAGGGAAACGAACTGCAGAGGACGGGCCGTGAGGCCTTCACAGGCCCTCTGGCCTTCTCGGGCAGTCAGGCCTTCTCGGGCCCTCAGGCCTTCACAGGCCCTCAGGCCTTCTTCATCGGCCGACCGCAGCACACCCTCTGCGCCATCGACACTTTCCCGCACTTGCCGCAGCGATATCCCGCCATGTCGTCATTCTCCTCGGAGCGAGGTTAACCCGGCGCGCTTGACCTGGTCAGCGAGCTTGCAAAACGCACAGACGGCGCCGGTGGTGACTTGCCCGCAACGGGCGCATTCGTTGAGCGGGACGCCGTCCGCCCGCTCGAATGCGGCGCGCGCCTTGTCGAGAAAGCCGAAGAGGAAGTTGTGCTTCGCCCCAGGCGATTCTTCCTCGAGACGGCTCAGGATCTCCTTGTGCATGATCGAGGTGGCGCCCTTCGCGAACGGGCACTCCTCGACGATGTAGTCGATCTTCCTGATGAACGCGTACGCGGCGGTTTCGCGCTCCGACAGCCGGTAGAGCGGCTTCACGCGGCGGACGAGCTTCGGATGGCTCGACGGGAGCGCCGGCGACTGGCGCGGGAGCGCGTCGGTCTGCCAGTGCAAGACGGAGCCGAACAGCGTCGCCGCCTCGTCATCGAGATTGTGGCCGGTGGCGACGACCGGCATGCCATGCTCGAGCGCCGCGCGGTTCGTGAGATAGCGCTTCGAGAGCCCGCACGCCGAGCACGCCGGCCGTCTGACGATCCGCTTGATCTCCGGGACGGGCGCGCCGACCTCTTCGGCGACACGCGTGACGATCAGCGGCACGCTTCGCGCGGCGGCAAATGCTTCGCACCTGCTCTTCGACTCCACCGAATAGTCGAAGATGCCGAGATCGAGGTAGAGACCGGTCGTGCGATAGCCGTCCTCGATCAGCACATCCCAGAGCGCGAGCGAGTCCTTGCCGCCGGAAACTGCGACGAGCACAGCCTCGTCCCGCGTGAACATGCGGTGCTTCCGGATGGCTTCGCGGACCTGGTTGCGGAAGAACTCGACGAAATCATTCGCGCAGAACGCCGTGTTGTGTCGGCGCAGCTCGAGGACCGCGGCGTCGCCGCACTTGCGGCATTTCATTGTAGCGAGGTCCGTGAGCCAGCAACCCCCGTGGGTGGGCTGTATCCAGATGCGGCGCGGCTCGCCTGTACCGAGGTCCGTGAGCCAGCAACCCCCGTGGGTGGGCTGTATCCAGATGCGGCGCGGCTCGCCTGTAACGAACCTGCGACGCGTCGATCGTCTGCGCCACCCGACATCACCGGCCGGAGCTCGATCACGTCGTTGTCGGCCACCACCTGGTCGGCCGTCACCATCGTGTCGCCGCGAATCACCAGGACCGTCTCCGGCAAGATGTTGAGCTCGCGCAGGATGTCCTTCACGCGCCGCCCTCCCGGCACCTCGACTTCGCGCCGAGGATTGCGCAGCAATACTTTCATTGTAGCGAGGTCCGTGAGCCAGCAAGCTCCGTAGGTGGGCTGGATCGAGATGCCGCGCGGCTCATCGGCGCGGGAACCCGGCGGCGGCTTTCACATCGCGGAGCTGCCCCAGATGAATGCGGTCATGATCCGCCTGCAGCATCCACCACTGCGCGAGATCGAGATCGCCGAGCCGGAAGTGCTTGAACACGAGTCGTCGCGGATCGACGCTCGCGAGCTTCTCGATCGACTGCCGGCTACGAGATCGCACGGATCGCATCTCCGCGAGCAGCTCCGTGATCGGCTTGCCATACTGCGGCCAGACGACCGGCGGCGCCTCTGCGGGACCCACGGGATGGGGCGGCAACGACGCGAACGTCGTCAGATCCGCCGGGAACGGCGCCAGCGTGCTGGCAGCTTCTGCTTCGCGGGTCAGCTTCGTCGTCAGCTTGCCGGTGGCGATCTCCGCGACCGTCAAGTGATGGACGATCTCGCCGAGCGACCAGTCCTTCTCGCCCGGCTTCCAGTCGGCCTGACCCTGCGAGCTGCCGTCGACTTCGGCAAGGACTTCGGCCCGCGCCGCTTCGAGATCGTTCCAGAGCGCTGTCACCGCGCTGGGAAGAGGCATCGCGACTCCTTGGGATTGCGTGATGAGCGGAGTATATACCGTGTACGTCACCGGCGACGAGCGCGCGGCGGCGTCAGCCCATGTAATCACGGAGGTCCCCCACGTGAAGAACGACCGAGGCGGCCTGGCCCGCGCCGCCTGGCGGCAGGTCTCGACCCGCCAGGCATACACCAATCGCTGGATCACGGTGCGCGAAGACAATGTGACGATGCCCGACGGCCGCACGACGCTCTACGGCGTGGTCCAGTGTCCGCCCTGCGTCGGCGTCCTGCCGTTCCTCGATGGTGACGCCGTCGTGCTGGTCGGCCAGTACCGCTACGTCGCCGCCGCCTTCTACTGGGAGATTCCGACGGGCGCGATCGCGCCGGGCGAAACGGAGGAGGCCGCGGTGCAGCGAGAGCTTGCCGAGGAGGCAGGATACGAAGCCGCGCGCCTCGAGAAGCTGTGCGCGTTCCACACGTCGAAGAGCGTCATGGAAGAAACCGCCAACATCTATCTCGCCGAGGGTCTGCGGCCAGCGAGCCGCGAGGCCGATGACACCGAGTTCATCGAGGTCCGCGCCTTTCCGTTCGACGAGGCGCTGCGGATGGTCCTCGACGACGAGATCAAGGACGCGATGTCGATCATCGCGATCCTTCACGCGGCACGACGGCGGGGACGCTGACGCGCAGCTATTCTCCAGGCCCTTAGTTCGAGGCAAGCACCATCGGGCCGCTCGGTGCCGGCACGCCGCCGGCCGGTTCCAGCGTGACGGCGAAGACCTCGACCGGCGGTCCGCCGGCCGGCGCGGCGACTCGGTGTGCGGCCGTTCCGGTCGCATCGACGTCGAAGGTTCCCGCCGGCCGCGGGGTGCCGCCTGCGATCGTCCACATCTCGTAGGTCTTGCCCGGTGGCGCCGCCGGAAGATTGCCGACGAACACGAGGCCACCGGTTCCTTGATTCCACACGACGCGACCGATTGCGCCGGAGCTCGCTCCGAGACCATGAAGCCCGACGACGCGGGTTGCGGGATCACGCAGGAGCTCCGCGATACCGGCGTAGCGCGCGACTTGCTCGTGCAGCATCGCCTCGCTGGCTCGTAGCCGCTCGCGCATCGCCGCCGTGTCGCGCGCCATGTGGCCGACGCCCGCCTCGTAGCGCGCGGCCACGTACATCCCGGTCACCGCCGCGGCAGCGATCATCGCCACCGCGGTCGCAACGGCCCAGCGGAGCCACGCCCGCCGCGTGTCCGCGCGCGGGGGCGCCGTCGCCTCGAGTCGGCGCAGCAGCAGAGCGCGTGTCTCGGGCGGCGGGATCCTGCGTACGTCGGCCACGGCGAGCGCCGCCAGTGTCTCGGCGTGATCACGCACGGCAGCTTCGCAGCGCGCACACCCTGCCGCGAGGTGCGCCTCGAACTCCGCGAGCGCGACGCCGTCGAGCGCGCCGACCGCATAGATCGTTGCGAGGGATTCGAGCTCCTCGTGCATCATGGCTTGCGCTGCACCACCTCCCGCAATCGCTCGAGCCCGAGTCGGATACGCGTCTTCACCGTGCCGAGTGGCTGCTCGAGTCGCTCAGCGATCTCCGTCTGCGTCAGTCCGCCGTAATACGCCAGCTCGATCACTTCGCGCTGCTCCGCCGGCAGCCGCGCGAGCGCGCCGCGCACCACACCGCGGTCCTCGGCCTGCTCGGCAACGTCCGGAGCCGGATCGGTCGCGGCCAGGGCTTCGTCGAGCGGCGCAACGAAGATCTCACCTCTTCTACGAACGGACCGAACCCGGTCGATTGCCCGGCTGCGCGCCCGCGTGAGGAGCCACGCTTCGGGGCTTCCGCGCGCAGTGTCGTAGGCGCCCGCGAGCTGCCACGCCTCCCAGAAGACTTCCTGCAGGACGTCGGCGGCGTCGCCAGGGTCTCGCACGATCCGGAGGACGAGCGGGTAGACGAGCGGAGCGAAGCGATCGTAGAACGGCGCGAACGCGCCGCGATCGCCGTCTGCCATGCGCTGGATGAGCTCGGCTCCCGGTGAGGCCACGACGCAAGTTCCCTATCAGACGGCTCTACGGTTTGACAAGCCGGCCCGGACGCATACACTCCTCCAAACGCGGCTGACCGTTGGCCGGCATCCGATGTCCCTGCCACGTGTATACTGGCCTGTATTATCGATCGGAAAGGAGGGAATATGGCAAAGTACCTCTTGATCGAAACCAAAAGTCCCCTCGAAGGCGGTCGATACGCCTTCGATCTCGGCAGGCAGCTCAAGGAGCTGCGCCACGACGTGACGATCTATCTCCTTCAGGACGCTGTGTTCGCCGCGCGCAACAGCTTTGGCGCCGGCAGTGCCCTGCTGCAGGAAGCTGAGAAACAGGGGCTCAGCGTGCTCGCCGACTCGGTGTCGCTCCGGGAGCGTGGAGTGGTCGGCGACCGTGTCGCCAAGCGCGTGCGCGCGAGCGACATGGATGAGCTCGTGGATCTCTTGATGGAGCGGTCCGACAAGGCCATCTGGCACTAACGAATTCCTGGGAGGCGACGATGCCGGAGCGCAAGACTCTACACATCACACTCACGGCCGGGCCCTACGGGAACGAGACGCCGGTCAGCGTCTTCCGTCTCGTGGACACCGCGCTGGCGAAGGGCTACAACGTCAACGTCCTCGGCTACGAGGACGGCGTGCTGTTGACGGCCAAGGCGCAGAAGCAGCACGACGACCCGATCTGGAAGGACAAGGCCGAACACCATACCGACGCCGGCAAGGCACACAGCACCACGGCCGAGTTCGTGGAGCGACTGCTGGAGAAAGGCAAGAACGAGCCGCATCTCAACTGGTACGTCTGAGGGCTCTGCTGTGTGGAACGGGGCGTTCCACAAGGCTACCATCTGGATCCGGTCGTGCACGGCTCGCTGGCCGACATCTACAAGTTCACGGATCAGGCGGCGAAGACGCTGCTCGTGTCAGGACACTAGGAGAAACGCCTATGGCGAAGAACATTCTTTCGGTGCTCTCGCACACCGAGTACGGCAACCTGGAGGACAGTGACATCGGATTGTTCGCGTCGGCCTTCGCGCCGGCCACCGGCAATCAGATGACGATTCTCCTGTCCGAAGATGCGGTGAACTACGCACTGCGTGGGCAGGACGGAACGGGAATCAAGATCGCCGGCGGCACGGTGCAGCCCGGATTCCTCATCGAGACCGACATCCAGTCGGTCCAGGACTCGAAGATTCCCGTCTATGCGCTCCGCGAGGATCTCGCGGAGCGCGGCATCGCCGAAGGCGAGCTGGTCAAGGGCGTGAAGCTGCTCGGCAGGAACGAGTTCGGAAAGTTCGTCGACCAGTTCGACTCGGTCTGGAACTGGTAGCGATGCCCGACTCCGAGCCGCAGCCGGCCGTGGCGGGCGAGGAGACGGTCCAGGTCGACAACCGGGGGATGCTCTGCGCGCAGGGCATCCTCCGGCTCATGCGGGCGCTGGCACCCTTGCCTCCCGGCCGGCTCGTGCGCGTGCTGTCCACGGACCCCGCCGCCGAGGAAGACTATCCGGCGTGGTGCAAGAACACCGGGCACGCGTTCCTGCGCCACGAGCACGACCAGGGCGTCATCGTCTCGTTCATGCGGAAGCGCTCGGAGTGAAGAGCCTCGCCGTCATCGTGTCACGAGGCGAGCTCAACAGCCTCGTGCAGGTGGCGACGCTTTTGATGGCGGCGGTCGGCTCGGGTCTGGCCGTGCGCGTGTTCTTCCGCGACGAGGCAATCTTCGGGATCACGCGTGCCGCCGCCGCGCCGAGGTTCTCCGAAGGCTATCGCGGGAAGGAAGCGCAAGTGCTCGCCGAGCTGAAGCGACAGGGACTGGCTGACGTTCCCGAGCTTCTGCGCCAGGTGAAGGAGATCGGGGATACGCGACTGTACGCGTGCAGCTCGTCGATGGCCATCTGCGGCGTCAAGCCCGAGGAGCTGCTACCGGAGATCGACGCCGTGCGCGGTCTCACGGCGTTCTTGCTCGACGACGTCGCCGCGGCCGATCGTGTGCTGACGTTCTGATCTCTCCGGGCGCGCCCGTGCCGTCCGACGCCGACAATCTCTTCGCTTCGTTGCCGCAGTCGCTGCCCGCCGAGCTGATCGGCGTCCTCGTGCAGACGGATCGCGTGAAGGTCGAGCGCATCGTGTCGAGGGGCCACTCGACGCCGCCGGGTGAATGGTACGACCAGCCGACGAACGAGTGGGTCGTGGTGTTACGCGGCAGCGCGGGGCTCCGGTTCGAAGACGAGCCCGAGCCGCGTGTGCTTCGACCCGGTGATCACGTGCAGATTGCCTCGCATCGACGCCATCGGGTGGAATGGACGGAAGCGGGCCAGCCAACGGTGTGGCTGGCTGTTCACTACTGAGGCCCAATCTGCAGCCTTCGATTCGTCGCCAACAGGGGTGCCTGATTCCAGTGCACATGCACAGCTTTAGTGCATTCAGTGGCCATCTATGAGTGAGTGACGTCTCCCACAAGTCTGTGAATCTGTTCCATGGCCAGACCCTAGAATCTAAAGAAGGTTGCGGATCTTGCTCGGCACGCCCATTGCCATTCTCCCGGGGAAAGGTCACAGCCTTCATCGCACGGGGAGAAGCGTCGATGTCGACCGTGGGGCGTGCCTCGATCCGGGTCTGCTCGGCCAATGCGGGACGTTCGCTCTTAATGAAGTGGTGTTCGAGGCTGTCTGTACGGGCCGTGGAGGCACCAAGATAATGGAAGGGTCGCTCCATTGCGAGTTCTAATGGGGAGTAAAACCATGAGAACGATGAGAGTAGCGTTGCTCGCGCTCGGCTGTCTCGCGACTTCATTAAGCTCGACGTGGAGTCAGCCCATTCCCTCTCCCCTCCAAGGCGTCACGATGGCAGGTCGCTTGTCCCAGGACCCAACCACGCGAATCTTCACATTTGACTACCGAATGACTAATCCACCTGTCAACGACGGGGCGATTTTTTTCATCGCTCTAGATGTCAGCCGAGGGCCCGGCGATGCAGTTCTCAGCCGTGAGGGCCTGGTCAACGGTCCGCGGTACTTCTTCAACCTGTCGGAGGATGCATTCCAGCGAGTCCCCATGGTTCCGGTCGGCATCAACGCGCCGGAAGGCTGGTTTCCTGCTCTCGGCACCTCGAGTGGGGATTCTCCCCCTGGGTTGGCGTTCTGGGGCGCCCTCTCAAAAGCGTCCACAATGGGACCGGGGCAGACCGTTGACGGTTATCGCCTGACATCGTATGGGCTGCCGGCGATTCGGGCGGTCCAGGTCCGTCCACTCATTGACTGGGACAATCTGCCGGACGAATTTTACGAAAATCTGGAGAAAAGCCGGGCGCTGGGAGACAGTCTTCTCTTTCGAACTTCGAGTGTCGGTCCGAAAGCCCCACCGCAGAATTTCGTCCCGCTTGAGTTCCTGAACTATCTCATCGCCCTCGTCCACGACAGTCGTCAACTCGGCTGGATCAAGGACGACGGCCTCCAGCAGAGCCTCCTGGCGAAGCTCACGACGGCCAAACGGAAGCTCGAAGCGAGCGACACCGCGAGCGCGAAGAATGTCCTCGGCGCGTTCCTCAACGAAGTCCAGGGAGCCTCCTGCCCTGACTTCAGTTGCCCCGGCAACAAGCCGCTGACCAGCGAAGCCTATGCGCTCTTGTTCTTCAACGGCCAGTTCTTGGTCGATCGGCTCCCGTAGTCCTCGCCTGTCCAACCCTCCGTGGCGAAGATCGGAGTAGTCCTGCTCGCACTCGGCTGTCTCGCGACTTCATTAAGCTCGCCGTGGAGTCAGCCCTCTCCCCTCCAAGGGGTCACGATGCCAGCTCGCGTGTTCCAGGATCCCACCACGCGAATCTTCACCTTTGATTATCGAGCCGCCAATCCACCTGTCAACGACGGGGCGATCTTTTTTTTCATCGCTCTGGATCAGCCGAGGGCCCGGTGATGCAGCGTCGCTTCGCTCCGATCACGATCCTCCGATCGGCGTGATCACGACGCGGCGATCTCGGTGATCACGATCGCCGAAATGCGCAGCTCAATGTCAGCGGCACCGGCGATTTCTCGGCTCTGAGCCTGAGCGGGAAGCCCGTGAGCCAGTTCATCCCGTTCTCGTGCACACTGGCGAGCTGCAACGGCCTCGCGATCTGGGACTTCACGACGGAGGCGCAGGCCTTGGCCAGCGCCGGCGGAGGTGAATTACCGCTGTCTCTCGGCCCGATCCCCCCGTTCGTGAGGACTCAAGGCTTCAATACGCTGACGCAAGCTTTCTACGCCTTCGAGGCTGCGGTGAATTATCCCAGGAGCCATGGAGGACCCGTGGCAGGTGCGTTCACCATGACCTTCGCCGAGGCATGTCCTCGAACGCTCACCGTCGCCGTCGACCCGTCGGTGGTACGGCCAAGTCTCCCGGCGAATACGGTGCTCACCGGCACGCTCGCGAACCGTCTGCCTCAGGCGATGGTGACAGCGACAGTCAAGGCGTGCCCGGCACAGGGCGGGGGCGTGCCCGCGAGTGTGCCCGTCACGTTCCAAGTCTCGCCACCCACCACGCCTGACGGGTCAGGAGGGCATGTCCACAGCGCTAATCGGCGAACGGGACTGGCGGCCAACGGGCACGACGATTGCCGGGCCGACCCGCCTCTCACGTCCGCACCACGCGCCTGGCCTTCAGCTCGAACCTCGGGAGCGTCCCCGGCGCCACGCGCGCGACGTCGAGCCTGATGCCGAGCCCGATGCGAAACGCGTCCTGCAACGCGCGCGGCGTGTCGGCGTCCTCGGCCTCGACGAGCACGCGCACTTCGTCCAGCTCTTCGTACCGGAACACCTCGATGCGGAACTCGTCGATGGACGGAAATCGGCGCACGATGCCCTCGATCGCCGACGGAAAGACGTTCACGCCGCGGACGATCAGCATGTCGTCGAGCCGGCCGAGGATTCCACCTTCGAGTCTCAGGAAGCTCCGGCCGCAGCGGCAGGGGCCCTCGGCGAGACGGACGCGATCGCCGGTGCGGTAGCGGATCACCGGCGAGCCGACGCGCCCGAGGTTCGTCAGCACCAGCTCGCCTTCCGCGGCCGGCAGTCCGGAGATCGGATCGAGCACCTCGGCGATGAACTCCGACTCGTTGACGTGCAGGCCCGCCTGCTCCGCGCACTCGTAGCCGTAGGCGCCCATCTCCGTCATGCCCGCGTGGTCGAAGGCGCGCGCACCCCAGCTCTCCTCGATGCGCGCGCGCACGGCTGGAATCCCGGCACCGGGCTCGCCGGCATGCACGGTCGTGCGCACGTGAAGCTTGCCGAGGTCCACGCCGCGCTGCTGCGCGAGCTCGGCCAGATGCAGCGCGTACGACGGCGTGCACACGAGCGCCGTGGCGCCGAGCGTCTCCATCCAGGCCAGGCGGGTCGCGGAGTCGACTCCGCCTCCGGGAATCGCGAGGGCGCCGAGGGCCCGCGCGCCCTCGAAGCCACCCCAGAAGCCGATGAAGAGCCCGAACGAGAACGGAAAGAACACGCGGTCGGCCGGGGTGATGCCCGCGCCACGAAGGACGAACCCCCAGCAGCGAATCCACCAGTCCCACGAGTCCTGCGTGTCGAGCCATCGCAGCGGCGTGCCGGTGGTGCCCGAGGTCTGGTGGACACGGACGTAGCGCTCCGGCGGGTACGTGAGGTTCGTGCCAAACACAGGGTGCGTCGCCTGGTCTTCGATCAGCTCGGCTTTGGTGGTGAGCGGTAGCCGGGTGAACTCCTCCCAGCTCTGGAGATCACCGGCCGCGATGAGGCCAGCGTCCTTCCATTTCCGGCGGACGAATGCGTTCCCGGCGTTCGGCGTCAACAGCTCGGCCGTCATCGAGGTGAAGCGCCGCCATTGCTGCTCGCGCAAGCGATCGCGCGGAAGGGTTTCCAGCGTGCGATCGAACATGCTCACGCGCGCAGCTTGAAGCGCTGGATCTTGCCAGTCGCGGTCTTCGGCAGCTCCGGGACGAACTCGATCCAGCGCGGATACTTGTACGGCGCGATCTTGTCCTTGACGAAGCCTTTCAGCTCGTCGACCAGCGTCGCCGAGGCGGCCGCCGGCTCCTTCAGCACCACGAAGGCCTGCGGCTTGACGAGCCGGTCGCTGTCTTCCTTGCCCACGACCGCCGCCTCGAGCACGGCGGGATGGCGGATCAACGTCGCCTCGACCTCGATAGGCGAGACCCAGATCCCTCCGACCTTCAGCATGTCGTCAGCGCGCCCGGCGTACCAGAAGTAGCCGTCCTTGTCCTGGTAGTACTTGTCGCCGGTCTGGATCCAGGGACCGTGGAGGGTCTCCTTGGTCTTCTCGTGCTTGTTCCAGTAGAAGGCCATCGTGGAGTCGCCCTTCACTCGCAAATTTCCGATCTCGCCGCCGGGCACGGGAGCGCCGGCGTCGTCGACGATGATGGCTTCGTATCCGGGCACCGGCAGGCCTGACGACCCGGGACGCGCGGCGCCGGGACGATTCGACAAAAAGATGTGGAGGATCTCCGTCGTACCGATCCCGTCGATGATCTCGACGCCGAACCGCTCGCGCCAGCGGTTGTAGATCTCCTCGGGGAGCGCCTCGCCTGCCGAGACACAGAGACGAAGGGACGACAGATCGAAGCGACGTTCGGCTTCCTTGACGGCGAGCATCCCGGCGTACAACGTCGGCACGCCGAAGAAGATCGTGGGCCGCTGCCGCGTGAGCAGCTCGAAGACGCCCTCGGGTGTCGGCCGGTGCGGGTAAAGAATGCTCTCGGCGCCGACGCCCATCGGAAAGTATCCGGCGTTCCCGAGGCCGTAGGCGAAGAAGAGCTTCGCCGCGGAGAAGACGCGGTCGCTCGATCGGATGCCGAGTACCTGCTTCGCGTACGTCTCCTGACACACGACCATGTCGTGGTGCAGGTGCACGGTGCCCTTCGGGAATCCGGTCGACCCGGACGAGTACAGCCAGAACGCGGCGTCATCCCGGGACGTGGGCGCCGGCAGGAGCGTGCTCGACGCCTTTCCGAGTTGGTCCTCGAATCCGAGATGGGAACCCGGGTTTCCGCCGGCGACGAGGACGTGGCGGAGATACCGGGCTTCGCCCAGCACCGGGCCGATCTCGGCCAGCAGCGGCGCCGAGATGACGGCCACCTTCGCGCGGCTGTCGTTCAAGAAATAGAGATAATCCGCCGACCGCATCAGCGTATTGGTCGGAATGGGCACGGCCCCGATCTTGATCGCGCCCCAGAACGTCGCCAGGAACTCCGGCGTGTCGAGACACAGCATCAGGACACGATCCTCGATCGCCACGCCGAGACCGAGGAACGTATTGCCGGCGCGGTTCGCCAGGTCGTGCACGTCTCCGTAGGTGAGCGTTCGCCCCTCGTAATGGAATGCCGGCGCGGCGGCCCGGCCTTCGGCAATGTGGCGATCGACGAAGTACGTCGCGACGTTGAATTCCGCGGGCAATCGCTCTGAGGCGTTCATCGCGGTCTCCTTGTACGTCCTGGGGCTCGCATTCGTGTAGACCTTACTTTTTCTCGTCTCCGTGGCATTCCCATTGCTTTAACACACTTCGTTCTCATCGCACGCAGTCAAGAGGCGACGGATCCCGACAGGACACGCGATATCGATTCGAGACGCCAACGATGACCAGGCCAGGCCCGATTCGACCGTCACCCGAGCCTGACAAGCCCGTACCGCCAGGCGATACCGACCTTCCCGAGCCGGCGTCGCCGGAAAATCGGCCGATACCCGACACGGAACCCAAGCGGGCATAGCCGACTGTCAGCGCGCGGTTCGGCCTCGACGACCACCGGCGCGGCGCCGCTTGGAGGCTTCGGCGGAGGGGCGGCGTCGCGCCGCGGAGCGGGGGCGAGGCGGACGGACGGCCATCGCTTCGATCTCGATCACGAGCTCCGGCCGCACGAGGCGGTTCACGACGAGCAAGGTATTCGGCGGGTACGCGCCGTCGGGAAAATACAGTGGAAAGACTTCCTGGCGAGCCTTCATGAATTCCGGGATGTGGCCGGCGTGAACGAGGAACGTCTGGAGCCGAACGACGTCCCGCATGGTGCAGCCCGCCGCCTCCAGGACCGCTCGCACGTTCTCGAGCGCTTGCTTAGTCTGCGGCTCGGCTGCGGCGCCCACGACTTCGCCTGTCGCGTCGATGCCGACCTGGCCCGCGACGATGACGATGTCTCCCGCCCGCGCGACCATTCCGTGCGAATACATACCAAGCGGAGTCCCGAGTGACTTCGGTGTGATCGGTTCAGGCATCGCGGTCTCTCCCTTCATATGGTGGGGGGCCCCGACATGGCCCCCCACACCCCCCGTACGCTCGTCGTCGCCAGCGAAGCTGGCGCCGCCTCGATCCCCGTACGCTCGTCGGGCGCCAGCACAGCTGGCGCCGCCTCGATCCCCGTGTGGAGGAGTGGGGGCGGGTTCGGGGCCCCCACCTTAACCCGGAGTATTCATGAACGCTCACCGTCAATCGAACGCGTGGCGTCGCGGGCCGGCCGGATCGGTGAGGGGCCTCTGACCACGAGGCCCTGTTGACCGATGACCGGCGAGCCGTTCCCACTCCGGGCCTGGATGCCCTCGATAGGACGCTCCGG
>JBGPTW010000094.1:0-24777 GCA_041490825.1 Methylomirabilia bacterium
ACCTGCGGCCGCCACTTCCGCGCCAACACCTGATACGTCATCGCTGAATCAAGACCGTGCACCCGCCATCGAACCGCCCGTCCCGCGATCTCCAAGCGGAGCCGGCTCCAGTCAGGTACTCCCACGGCACACGAGAGGGTCGCCTTACCGTTGCTCCCTTCCGGGCCTGGCGGGGTTCGACGATTCTCGTTGCGTGGGGCCCAACCTTCAACGCCGCCCCATGAGGCTCATTCAACACGAAACGCCCTCGGGAGGGGATTCAACCCCGCTAGAGCGGATTGCGGGCTACAGGGCACCGCTACCTCCCCGTCTAGCACGGCCACATCTGGCGGAGGGGGTGGGATTCGAACCCACGGTACAGTTACCCGTACACGGCATTTCCAGTGCCGCACCTTCGGCCGCTCGGCCACCCCTCCTGGCATGTTGCGCTCGCGAGAATTTCTTGGCGGAGGGGAGAGGATTTGAACCCCCGAGGGACCTTTTGGGCCCCTATCCGATTTCGAGTCGGACGCCTTCAACCGGGCTCGGCCACCCCTCCGCGCATCCCATCGTTCGTATCGCACTATCGTCGTCGACTTTCAAAGAACGCCTTCAGCAGCGCGGCGCTCTCGTCCGCGAGCACCCCGCCGTCGCTCACCACCCGGTGGTTCAGGCGCGCATCGTCGAGCAACCGATACAGCGACGTCACCGCGCCCGCTTTCGGATCGGCCGCACCGTAGACGATCCGCGCGACCCGGGCGTGCAGCGCGGCGCCGCAGCACATCGCGCACGGCTCGACAGTCACGTACAGCGTCGCGCCTGTCAATCGGTAGTTGCCCGCCGCTTGCGCAGCCTGCCGCAGGGCCAGGACTTCCGCGTGCGCCGTCGGATCTTTCAGGCTGATCGGCGCGTTGTGCGCGCGTCCGACGATCTCGCCGCCGAGCGTGATCACCGCCCCGATCGGGACCTCGCCGCTCTGCAACCCTCGCTGCGCCTCGGTGAGGGCATCACGCATCAGCCGCTCGTCGACCGAGCGGTGGTGCACCGCAGAGGATTCGTTGTCCTCCATACGAGCGTCGGCGCGCAACCCCTAACCCGTACAGCCTACCACTTCAAGCACTTATGCGGATGCGGGTTGTCGCCATGACGGTCGTCACACATTGCCGTGTGATGGGCAAACGTCGCCACAACGAGTGGCGATGCCGAAAAATGGTGCGCCCTGAGAGATTCGAACTCCCGACCTTCGGATTCGTAGTCCGACGCTCTATCCACCTGAGCTAAGGGCGCAACGGACACTTGCTCGATGCCCGACAAGTCTACACCGAGACGGAAGCCCGTGAGCAGCGGCAGGACACGCCGGCTCGTTTGCCGTTACAATCGACGGGCCGCTGGGAACACCGGATCGACCCGGCGTCCTAGTCGTCGAGGACAACGTCCACGTGCGGCAGTTCCTCGAGGACCAGCTCACCGAGTTCGGTTACCGGATCGCGGCCGCCGCATCCGGCGAGGAGGCGCTGGCCGCGCAAGATCGGCTTCGACGACCGCTGGGACTACACGGCGATCGGCAGCGTCGTGAACCTCGCGGCGCGCCTGTGCGGGGTCGCGCAGGCCGGTCAGATCGTCGTGCCGGAGCGAGTCGTCTGGGCCGTCCACGAGCTCGTCGAGGCCGAAGCGATCGGGACCTTCGAGCTCAAAGGCTTCAAGCGGCCGGTCGGCGCGTACAACGTGGTCCGGATGAAGGCTTAGCCCGGCGGCGTACTCAGGAGCGCCCCGACAAAGCCGGGGCGCTCCGAGCGTCTGCGGATGGCGGAGAGGCAGGGATTCGAACCCTGGACAGAGCTTTTGGCCCTGTAACCGCTTAGCAGGCGGCTGCCTTCGGCCGACTCGGCCACCTCTCCAAGCGTCAAGTTTTCGTAGTATACCCCGCGCGATGGTCGATTTCCCGAGCGCCGATCACTGCCGCGCGAGCGTCGGCTTCCGCTCAGACCAGGGCGAAGCGCTCCCACCAGAAGACGAGCCCGATCTCGTTCGCCAACGTGTGCGCCGTTTCGTGGAAGCCGTCGGCGCGCGGAGCATCGCCTTCACGGCGAGCCAAGATCGCGAGCCAGAAGTAGCACGCCGCGATGAGCGGTCGCATCCGGAGCCGTTCCGCCTGCTCCAGCGCCTGGCGTAGATGCTCGTTCGCCCGTTCGAAGCCGCTCGGCCCGAGATGGATGCAGGCGCTGCCGAGGACCTGCAGCGCCCGCGTGTGGTTGCCTTGCTCCTTGTTCTGCACGGCAAGCGCCAGCGCGCGCTCGGCCGCCTCGACCGCCGCCGCCGTCTGACCATTGACGAGAAGTCCCTCGGCAAGGTACGTGGTCCACAGCGCGCGATAGGCCTGCACGCCGAGCTTCTCGGTGAGCGTGCTGGACTCCCACAAGAGCTGGAGCCCTTCCTGAAGCTTGCCCCGGACCACGGAAGCGTGGCCCAGCATGGCGGCGGCCACCGGCTGGAACACGTCGAGATGGTGATCGCGGCAGAGATGAAAGCTCGTATCGAACAGCGGCATCGCGCGATCGATCTCGCCCTGCATGTGCCAGACGAGTCCCTGGAACGCGGTCGCGATCGCCTGGACGTACGGATGCCCCGCCGCCGCCGCCGCGGGCGCCGCGCGCGCGGCCGCCTCGTGCGCGCGCGCGAAGTCGCCGAGCTCGCTGAGCGTGAACGCCAGCCAGGCGCACGAC
Source organism: Methylomirabilia bacterium (assembly GCA_041490825.1). GTDB lineage: Bacteria > Methylomirabilota > Methylomirabilia > Rokubacteriales > CSP1-6 > JBGPTW01. Next base: position 2,703 of record JBGPTW010000094.1, read on the forward strand.
GACACGTACGAGAGATTGATCGGTCCCATGCGCTGCGCGTCGGGATCGGTCTCCAGCGCCCGGATCTGGTCGGAGAGCGTTTCCTCGGCCATCCCGTACTCGCCCAGCACGTGATAGCTCGTACCGAGGTACTGGCGCGCCGCACGCTGCAGGCCCGGCGCGTGCTCCTGTTCGCCGATCGCCAGGCAGCGACGTCCGTACGTGATCGCCTGATCCGGCGCGCCCTTCATGTAGTGATAGTTGCTCACGTAGGCGTACACCTGCCCGAGACGCGGCTGATCGTCGAGCGCCTGCGCCAGCGACTCCGCTTCGCGAGCGAGCCGCAGCACCTCGTCGAGCTGACCCAGCTGGAACAGGCACCGGCAGAGATCGAGCTGGATCTCGATCGTCTGACGCGTGCGGTCCGGGTTATCGGGCAGCCGGGCCAGCAGCTCCAGGGCGCGTTGCAGCCAGCGCGCGGCCTGGGCGTTGGCGCAGAGCGCCGCGGCCTTGCGCCCGGCCTCCCGGTGGTAGAAGAGCGCGCGCGGCCATTCCTCGGCGCGCGCAAAGTGACGCGCCAGGTCCTCGACGTGCTCGGAGAGCCGTTGAGGGAAGAGCGCCTCCAGCGTCTCGCCGATCTTGCGGTGGAGCACCTTGCGGTGCTGATTGAGCAACCCCTCGTACGTCACCTCGTGGAGCAGCGGCTGGGCGCAGCTGTAGACGTCGACACCTTCGGCGCCGCCGCGAAGGAAGCCCAGGTCGACGAGCCGGTCGAGCGAGACGGACAGATTTTCGAGGTCGTCCACGACGCGCTCGAGCACCGCCTTCGAGAACTCCTGGCCGATGACCGATGTCGTCTGCAGCACCGATTTGAGGCTGGCGGGCAGCCGGTCGACGCGGGCCATCAGCACGTCTTCCACTGTGGGGGGGATCCGAGCGGCGCCGGTCTCCACGAGGCTCCGCGTGACCTCCTCGAGGAAGAGCGGGTTGCCGCCGGTGCGATCGGCCACCAGCATCACGAGATCCGACGATACGTCGGGCGCCAGCGTTGCAACGAAGCTGCGCGATTCTGCCGGATCGAGCGGCTTGACGACCATCCGCTCGCCCGTCAGCGCAAGCGGCACGCGACCGGCCTCATCCGGGCGGCACGTGAAGACGAAGAACACGGAGCCGGACTGGATCCGTTCTGAGATCCCCGTGAGGTATTCCTCGCTCGCCGGATCGAGCCACTGGCAGGCCTCGAACACGAAGACCGTCGGGGCGGTCGCAGCCGAGCGCCGCGTCAACACGTCGAGCGCGCGCGTGATGGCCGTCTTGCGGTCCGAGGCCGACAACAGCGAGAGCGATGGGTCCGGCGGGCCGAGCGCGAGCAGCCAGCGCAGCGCCGGACCGATCGTCCGGGTCTCGTCACCGACGCGCGTGAGCAGATTGTCGAGCTTCGCCAGCGCCGTCTCTTCCGAGTCGCCCTCGGCCAGGCCAAAGGTCGCGCGAAGGACCTCGATGATCGGCCGATAGGGCGTCGCGCGACCGTAGGGGACGCAGTGGCCGACGAACCACCGCGTGCCGCTGTCGATGTGCCGCCGGAACTCGTGGAGCAGCCGCGACTTTCCGACGCCGGCCTCGCCGATGATCAACGCCGCGCGCGGACGGCCCTGCTGCACGTCCGCGAACAGTCCGCGCAGTCCGCCCAACTCCTCGGCGCGGCCAATGAGCGGCGCCAGACCGTGCTCGTCGGTTCGCGCAGTGCCGCTCAGCAGCCGGAGCGGACGGAACACCTCGACCGGCTGATCCTTCCCCTTGACGCGGTGGAGTCCGAGCGAGACACACTCCACCGCGCTGCCGACGAGGCGCTGCGTGGAAGCGCTCACCGCAACGGTCCCGGCGTCGGCGATCGCCTGGAGGCGGGCGGCCAGGTTCACGGTGTCGCCCTGCGCCGTGTAGTCCATCCTGAGGTCGTCGCCGATCTTCCCGACCACGACACGCCCCGAGTTGAGTCCGATACGGAGCGAGGGCACCGAGCTGAAGCTCTGCCGGAACTCTTCCGCGCGGCTCGCCATCGCCCGCTGCACTTCGAGGGCGGCTTCCACGGCGCGGAGCGCGTGATCCTCGAGCGCGACCGGCGCTCCGAAGAGCGCCATGACACCGTCGCCGGTGAACTGGTTCACGGTACCCTCGTATCGGTGAATCACCTCGAGCAGGATTGCGAAGACGCGATCCATCACCTGATGGAGATCTTCGGGGTCCAGCCGCTCGCCGAGCCGCGTGAAGTTCTCCACGTCGGCGAAGAGCACGGTCACCTGTTTCCGCTCGCCTTCGAGCGCGGCGCGCGAGGTGAGGATCTTCTCCGCCAGGTGCTTGGGAGTGTAGGCGCCGGGGGCGACGGCGACCGGCGCGACGATGTGCGAGAGCGCCTGGCCGCAGTGGCTGCAGAATCGCGCGTCGCCGCGCGGGACGTCTTCCGTGACCAGTCGCGCTCCACACTGCGAGCAGAATCTGGCCCCTGGAACGCTCTCGGACTGACAGGCCACACATTTCATGACGATCACACGAGTCGGGGACGCGGTCGGGATCGAACGACGCTCAGTCGACCTGGCGCCGGAAGGATCACGGAGTGGCGGGCGGCGCCCGCAAACAGCATACCGTCACCTCGATGGCCGGACGCCCAGGAACCAGATTGTCGCGACTCTAGGGGCCGACTAAAGATTTGTCAACGCCGATCTTCGGCAGCTGATCGTGGTCATCGTCCCTTGAAGACCGGCGTCCGCTTCTCGACGAAGGCGCGCGCGGCCTCACGATGGTCGTCGGTCATGCCAGTGCGTGAGTGGTGCCACGCCTCGAGATCGAGGCAGTCCTTCAGCGCCCCGCTCTCCGCGGCATTGAGGTTCCGCTTCATGTAGCGGAGCGCGATGCGAGGCCCGGCGGCGATGCGTGAAGCGAGCGCGACGGTGTCCTCCTCGAGTCGCGCATCGGGCACCACGCGATTCACCAGGCCGATCGCCAGCGCCTGCTGGGCGTCGAGCAGCTCCGCCGTGTAGTACAGCTCCCGCGCCTTCGCGGTGCCCACGATCTTCGTCAGGAAGTAGCTGCCGCCGAAATCTCCCGAGTAGCCGACGCGCGCGAAGGCGGTGCCCAGGCGAGCCGACTCACCGGCGATCCGCAGATCGCACGCGAGCGCGAGCGAGAGTCCTGCGCCGGCAGCGGCGCCGCGGATCATCGCGATCGTCGGTTTTGGCATCTCGTGCAGCCAGCGCGACGTCTCCATGCGTGCTCGAAGCGCCTGCGCTCGTCCCTCGAGCGTCGTGTCCTCGGCCTCGCACCCTTCGGCCATCGCCTTGACGTCTCCGCCCGAGCAGAACGCGCGGCCGGCGCCCGTCAGCACGACACAGCCGACGGCCGGATCTGCGGCGAGCCGCGGGAACGCCTCGAGCATCGCGTCGAGCATCGGGCGCGAGAGCGCGTTGAGTCGATCCGGGCGGTTCATCGTCAGAGTCGCAACGCCATCCTTGACGACTTCGAGCAAGTCCTCGCTCATTGAGCCCTCCGGGGATCTTCGCTGTCCACGATCATCGCCGGAGCGGCTGCGAGGGGCAAGCGATCCGATGAGGAGATGTCGAATCTCGTACGCCGAGTGTCAGCCTGACGCGGGCACGGCCCACGAACCGTTCCGACAGTCGCGCACAACTATCCAGGATTTCGTGACTTTCGCCGACTTCCCGGTCTGGTCCGACGCTTGCTATCAAGCGTCGGAATGGATCTCTACGATACCAAGAGCCGTATCGCGGATGCGTTTGCAGAGTCGATTTTCCGCCGCGCCCGCTACCACGTGCGGCCGTTCGAGTCGAGCCCGGTCGCGCTCCGCCTGGGACGCGAGCAGTTCTCCCCGAACTTCGCGGCGTGCGTCACGCAACCTCCGGAGTCCGAATTCCTCGTCGAGGTCAAGTACCGGCCGTCGATCGCGCAATTCATTGCGCTCGAGAATCAGCGGCGCGAATCGTCGATCTTCGCGCTCGCGCGCCGGTCGTGGCCGAGCCTGTATTTCGTGCTCGTCACCGATCGTCCCGATCCCGGACGCTCATGCTTCCAGGCCATCGCCTTCGCCGGACCGGGCGCTCCGTTCAGGACCGTGGATCTCGTGGAGCTGCACGAGCTGAAGATCTACGACCAGAACGTCGAGGAGCACGAGCAGCTGCTCCTCAGCATCTTCGCGTTACTGTCGAAGGGGTAGTTCGCCCGGATTATTCATGAACGCTCGCCGTCAATCGAGCGCGTGGCGCCGCGGGCCGACCGGATCGGTGAGGGGCCTCTGACCACGAGGCCCTGTTGACCCATGACCGGCGAGCCGTTCCCACTCTGGCCTGGGTGCCCTCGATAGGACGCTCCGGGAACGGGTCCGCCGGCCCCTCACCGACCCGGCCGGCCCGCGGCAACGCGCTGTCCCCGGCCTCGGTCGTTCATCGGATGATCCGCGCGCATGATTCATGAACGTCTGTACCTGGGTCGGCCGGTGACCCGGCGGGAGATGGACCGCCGGGGTCCGGGGGACCCATTCCCGTCACGCGAGGCGCCGACGCAGCCGTGACGAGTGGGAACGGCTCGGCGATGATCGGGACAACGGCGCCTGTGGTCAGAGGACCCCGGCTGCCCGTCTCCCGTCGAGTCACCGGTCGGCGCGCGCGTCGTTCGTTCATGAGCAATCCGGGTTCGCCCTCTACGCATCTTCGCGCTGCACGAGGTGCGCGAGCACTCCGTGGAGCGCGCGCGGGTGAAGAAAACCTATCCGGGCGCGCCGGGATCCGGGGCGACCGACTTCATCGATCACGGCGCGCCCAGCCCGGGCGAGCGCCCTCAGCGTCTGATCGACGTCTCGGACTTTCAGCGCGATATGGTGAAGCCCCGCGCCGCGAGAGGCGATGTAGCGGGCGATCGCGCCCTGATCTTGTTTCGTGGTTCCCGGGCCCTCAGCGGTTCCCGTTGCGTCTTGCCGGGGATCGAGGTCTTGCAGGAACTCGAGATCGCAGTCGCCGGTGGTCACGAACGCAACGCGAAGGCCGCCCTCTATCTGCGGTCTGCGCGCGTGCTGCGCGACGCCGTACTTGTCCGACGTGAAGCTCTCGATGGAGAGCGACACTTCGAGATCGGTCTGCGTGCTCTCGACGGGAAAGCCCAGGCGAGCGCAAAAGACGTCGAGCGCGGCGCGATTGTCCGAGCTGGCCACGCCGACGTGATCCAGCCGCTCGACCGGTCCGGGAACCGATGGCTCGAGGTTGAGCCGCTCGGCGAGATACGCGCGCACGCCGCACGTCGCGGCGCGCGACAGCGACCGGCGGCGGCGCCCGTGAAGTCCGCGATCTTCGCCTTGCGCCACGGCGACTCCCCGCAGCGCGACGTCCGCGACCGCTTCATCGAGATCATCCACCTCGAGCGTGATGTGATGCACGCCCGGCTTGGCGTCACCTCCGACGTAGGGATCATCGGGCGCGAACAGCGCCAGCGCGGATTCGCCGACGCTGAACACCGGCGCAGTACGTCGCTCGGCTCCGACGCCGCAATCGGTGCGGCGAAGCCCGAGATCACCGGCGAGGACCGAAGCGGCAGCTTCGATATCCGTCACGACCAGTGCGACGTAGCCGAGGCGCGCGTGCTTCCCGGGCATGGGGACCATATCCTAGCCGATATCGGCGCAGGCCTTGTAATTCGCATGCCGCGCGAGCCGCGCGACTCGTAAGAGCTACACGGGCGTCGCTCGACCTGGTGCGAGCCGCCACAAAGTGGTCAAAACTTTGGTATTGCGACAGTGACAAAACCCGGGCACGCTGACTGCAACGGGTCCGGACCGGTAGATTCGTCACGGACGCCTCCACACACAAAGGAGCTTGCGATGAGGACCGATGTCAGGAGTGTCTTGCTCGTCGGCGGCGTGTTGCTGGCTGCGGTCGGCTGCGCCACTCACGAGGAATGGACCACGTGGCGCGAGCATCCGACTCATTTCGCCTCGACCGAACACATGGGGTTCTCGCTGAGGAACGGCAAGATGTCCGCGCCGAACGTCACCCGCGCGGACATCGCGGCGGCCCGCCACGAAGGCTGGTGGGGCAAGCCGGTCACGGTGGCCCAGGAGCAAATTCTCGAGCGGTAAGTCGCTCAGATTGAAGGGATTTGCTGCGCCCACGGCCGCGCTTGCTCGAACGCGGCCGAGGCCTGGAGCACGGTCAGATCCGCGAAGCGGCGACCGACGATCTGGAGGCCCACGGGCAGTCCCGCCGCCGTGAAGCCGGCTGGCACGGTGGCTGCCGGCTGGCCCGTGAAGTTGAACGGGTAGCTGAACGAGGCCCAGCCGATCCAGTCCCATGCGTGCTGGGGGAAGTGCTCGGGGTTCAGCCGGCCCACCGGAAACGCCGCCACTGACAGCGTCGGTGTCAGCAGCAGGTCGAACTCGTCGAAGAGCGGGCGCACCGTGTCCCAGTACGCGATCTTCATGCCGCGCATCTCGATGTAGTCCCGCACCGAGTAGCGGAGGCCGTCTTCGATGCAGGCGACGAGCCCGGGGTCCATGCGATCGCGCCAGCGAGGAAGGTACTGCGCGTAGTTGCCCGCTTCATGCGCGCTCCAGAGACACCGGATCATCTCGTGAGAGTCCTCGAACCTGGGCTTGACGTCTTCGACCACCGCGCCCAGCTCCTGAAACGCGAGCGCCGCCCGCCGGACGAGTGTCGCGACTTCAGCGTCGACCGGGAGACCACCCAGGTCTGAGCTGAACGCGACGCGGAGCCCCTTGATGCCTGCGTTGAGCTGGCCGACGTAATCGGCGGGGCTACCGTCGAGCGACGTGCGATCGACGTCGTCCGGTCCGGCCATGGCAGACAGCATGAGCGCCGCATCGGCGACCGTCCGAGTCATCGGACCCGCGTGCGAGGAGTTGTCGTTGTTGCTGACGGGCCAGATGGGAACGCGACCGTACGACGGCTTGAGCCCGTAGATGCCGCAGAATCCCGCGGGGATCCGGATCGATCCGGCACCGTCCGAGCCCTGAGCGAGCGGAGCGAGGCCCGCTGCGGTGGCCGCACCCGCACCCGCGCTGGAGCCGCCCGTCGTCATCGCCGTGTTCCACGGATTGCGCGTGATTCCCGTCACCGGGCTGTCGCCGAGCCCCTTCCAGCCGAACTCCGGGCTCGTCGTCTTGCCGACCATCACCCCGCCCGCGGCCTTGAGACGTCTGACGAACGGAGCATCGACGGCGGGAATGCGGTGCTCGAAGATGAACGAGCCCGACATCGTGCGGACGTCCTTGGTCAAGTGGAGATCCTTGATCGAGAACGGAATCCCGTGGAGCGGCCCGAGCGGAAGCCCGTTCATCACGGCTCGCTCGGCGGCGTGCGCCACGTCGAGCGCGGCCTCGGCCGTGATCGTGCAGTACGCGTTAATGGTCGGATTCACGCGCTCGATGCGATCGAGGACCGCGCGCGTGAGCTCCACGGGCGACAGGGCCTTCGAGCGGACCAACGACGTGAGCTCCGTGGCTGGCGTGTAGCAGAGATCGTTCGAGGTCATCGCTTCCCTCCCAGCCCCGCGCCCGATCGGGGTGGGAGGACAATAGCACTCGATCCGACCAGAACGGAATCGTGGACGTGAAGCGGGCGGGTCAGGCGGCTCTCGGTGAGCCCGGCGTCTCCCGCGCCATCGCACTCGGCCGCGCGCGTGTCACGAGCGTCTCGGCGCCGCAGCGCGCGCACCGCCAGGCGTCGCGCAGGAATGCCGGCGACGTGCCGAGCCGTGTCACGACGCTTTCGACTTCGTGCACACGCAGACCCACTGCCGCGGCAAGGCATCCGTCACACAGATCGACGCAGGGGTTCACACGAAGCGCATCGGCGATCCGCTTGACCAGCGGTGGGTCGGCCGCTGCTCGCGACCGGGATCTCCGTCTGCTTCCGGCTGTCTCCGACCTGGCAAGCGCCGCGTCGACTTCGGCGAGGAACCGAGCGCCGTGCTGGTCGCAGATTCCGGTGATCGCCCCCGGCCCGTCGGCGACGGGCTGACCTTCCCGCTTGCACCACACGCACGCGACGTCCACGCGGTCTCCTCGACCCTTCAGATTCGCAATGTCGATGCCAACCGCACGACTTCAAGAGCGCACACCGGGATATGTAGATGTTCCTTCCCATCATGGAATTTTTCTCCACACACGCAGGCCCCGCTACCGGTGCCTTGAAACAGGCCGATCACCGGCGGCTTTGCGGAGGTAAGCTAAGGCGCAGCCGACGGTATGGCCGCGGTCGGCCAGCGATGGCCACGGTCGGCCAGCGATGGCCGCGGGTCGGCCAGGGAGGTCGCGATGGAGTTCGTCAGCCGGATGATGGACGCCTTCGACGTGAGCGACGCGCCGCGACCGGTGCTCTCGGGATTCCGTATGGCGCAGGACTCCAAGATGGAGCGCTTGCAGCAGGTCCCGCTGCTGCAAGACTGCACGGCGCGCCAGCTTCGCGAGGTCGCGCGCATCGCCCACGTGTTCGAAGCGCCGCCTGGCACGGTGCTCACGCGTGTGGGTGAGGCCGGCGAGGAATTCTTCATGATCCTCGACGGCTCCGCGCGCGTCGAGCTTCCCGGCGGCAAGCAGTCGCAGCTCCACCCCGGTGAGTTCTTCGGGGAGATGAGCCTGATCGACGAAGGGCCGCGCTCGGCCACCGTCGTGGCGGACACCGCGATCCGGCTCCTCGTGATCCGGCGCCGGCACTTCACGACGCTCTTGCGTGAAGCGCAGGGCCTGACGCTGAAGATCCTCACCACGCTGTCCCGGCGCGTCCGCCAGCTCGAGCAGTCCCGCGGCTGATTCGGCGGAGCGCTACTCCGTCACGGACATTCCGCCCAGAGATAGGGGCGAACGCGCTCCGGGACGAGCACGACCCCGAGTCCCGGTCGATCCGAAATGGCGAGCCGCCCTGCCGTCCAGAAGCGCAAGGACTGCGACGATCTGAAGGCTTCTGGCGAACCTCATAGCGCGCTCTTCAGGATTCGTCCGCTCGCTTCCACGTACCATTTCTCGCTCGGGAACGAGCCCCCGTTCAGCGCGGTCACCATCCAGTCGGCGGCGAGCGTCGGAGGAAACGGCCCGACGTTGCTGGCGGGGACGTTGCCGACCGAGTGCCGCGAGTCCTGGTAGACGACGAGACGCTTCGGTCCCTGCACCGCCTTCATCAGGCGCTCGGTGTGTTCGAGCGGCGACAGCTCGTCGAACTCGCCCGCGACGCAGAGATACGGCACCCGGATCCTGTCGGCGTGCCCCTCCCACGTCATGCTCTTGCGGAATTCGTCGAACTTGGCCTCGTCGGTGATGCCGGACATGTACATGAACCGCATCTTGAACGTCGGCGACGCCTCTTCGAAGATCGTGTGGAATCCAGGCTCGTGACACACCGAGGCCACCGCGACGGCGCGGAACCGAGGCTCATGGGCGGCGGCGATCGTGCCGAAGAACGATCCGAAGCTGCTGCCGTTGATGCCGATGCGGCCGGGATCGATCTCCGGCCGCGCGGCGAGCCAGTCAATAACCGCCTTGCCCGTGTCGATCCACGCCTCCATGCTGAAGTAGATCTCCAGCACGGGGCTCTCGTACTGGCCGGGTCCGTCGAGCGCGAGCACGGCCATGCCTCGGGACAGCCATCGGTCGCCGTAGAGGGCAACGCCCATCTCCTTGAAGCTATCCATGCCGGGAAGCGACACGACAACCGGAATGCGCCCGCCACGATAGCCCGGCGGCAGATGGAACCAGGCCGGCAACGACTTGCCGCTCGGGAGCGGAATCCACGCCGGCTCGACGTGATGATCGGCGAGCTTGGCGTACTTCCCGTAACACTCGCGCTTCTTGCCGTTGTAGACGCGGTTCCGCTCGTCGTTCTCGTCGATCGGCCACTGCGCGGCGCCCCAGTGAATGGCGGCCATGAAGTAGTTCTCACGCGCGGTGACGAGGTGCTGCTCCTGCTCGGCGGCGATCGCCTTTGCCTCGCGACGGCGCGCGACCGCCTCGAACGCCGGCGACGCATCCGCGAGCTTCGTGATGCGCTGCCTGATGGCGGCGAAGTCGGCGTTCGCCTCGGGACCGCAGGGCGCGGAGAGGTAGAGCGAGCGCGGCTGATCCCAATCCATGCCAACGGCGCGGATCGTGTTGTCGAGCAGCCACCGCTGTTCGGTCCAGCGACGTGTGAGCGGTCGGTTCTGCGTCGTGCTCATGGATGTGGCTCCTGGCTGAATTTCGGCGTCACCGCCGCGCTGGGTACGTGAAGTCCCAGCGTACCTCGAATGGCTCCCACCACGGTGGCACGCCCGTCTCCCGATCGGTGTGTCGTCCGAAGCCCGCACGGTCCGGCGGCTGGACGAGCAGCGTGAGCCGATAGCCCCCGGGAGGCCGGGCATCTTGATGTTCATGCCGTAATGCGGGCCGTCGTTCGCCACCATTCCCCACAGCTCCCCTTCCTCGGCCACGCCCGTGGCGAGATAGGTCAGCGTGTAATGGATCGTCAGCGCCGGCAGGAACGACCCGGCCCTGAAGCCGCGGCGGTTGCCACGAACCGCCGTCACGTCGACCTCGAGGTGAATGTCCACCTTGTCGGGCGGCGGTCCCCAGCTTCCGCCTTCCGGATCGGTCGCCACGGCGTGGAGATACACCGGCGCGAGCTTCATACCGTTCACGACTTTCGGCGACCCGATCGGGACCTCGCCAGCGATCGCGGGCCCGGCGAAGAAGACCGCGGCCAAGATCACGAGGATCGCAGGCATCGGGCCGTTAGAGTACCGCGCTTTGGCCCATCTGCGTCAGGCGGCATCCCGGGACCGGGATCTGCGGCTTGCGACGTCAAACCAGCCTCGTGTATGGTGCGCGCCGTGACCAGCGATCCGTTGACGCGCGTGCGCGAGCGCACCGAGAGCAATCTCTTCTGGCGCTATCTCGGCGTCGAAGTGGAGGCCGCCAACGAAGGGTGGGTGCGTCTGCGCGTGCCGATCCGTGAGTCTCTGTGCAACGCCGCGGGCTCGCCGGTTCATGGCGGCGTGTACTCGGCGCTCGTCGACATGGCCGTGGGCGGCGCGCTCAGCACGCTACACGAGGGATCGGCGGGCGGGGTCGGCCAGACGACACTCGACCTCAACGTGAGCTTTCTCGCCGGTGCCACGGAGGGCGAGATCTTCGCCGAGGGCCGGATCTTGAAGCGCGGCCGCACGATCGTGTTCGGCGAAGCGACAATCACCGACCGCGGCGGCCGGCTGCTGGCGACCGGACGCGCAACGTACATGATTCTCGGAAAGAATCCATGACTACAGAAAGAGTCGGAGCCCCGCACCTCTGGGAACAGCCCACCTGCGCTTGTTCCAGGCTCGCGGACCCCGCTACAAAGGAGACCATCGTGGCCACCAAAATCGTCTTCTCGCCGCCGATGCCGCCCGCCATCATGGAGCTTGCCCGGTCGATGGTCCCGGCCGGCTTCGAGATGACCGAAGTCGCTCACGGGACTCCCGAATTCTACGAGGCCCTGCACGACGCGGAGTTCTACCTTGGCTTTCCGCGCGCAGGCATGGGTAACGAGTTCTTCCGCGCGGGCTCGAAGCTGCGCCTCGTGCAGCTCGTGACTGCCGGGTACGACCGGCTCGATATCGAAGCGGCCAGGAAGGCTCGCGTGCCGGTCGCCAACTGCGGCGGCTCGAACGCGGTCTCCGTGTCCGAGCACACGATCATGCTGATCCTCGCCGTCCTGAAGAAGCTGGTGTGGCAGCACATCAACGTCGTCGGCGGCAAGTGGCGGGTCGGCGACTTCGCCGAGACGCGGCTCCACGAAGCGGAGGGCAAGACGCTTGGCATCGTCGGGCTCGGCAACATCGGCAAGAAAGTGGCGCGGCGCGCGGCGGCCTTCGACATGAACATCCAGTACTACGACGTCCTGCGCCTCACCGAGGACCACGAAGACGCGCTCGGCGTCCGGTTCGTGCTGTTCTCCGAGCTCCTCGAAACCTCCGACGTCGTGTCGTTGCACGTCCCGCTCAACGAGACCACGAGGAACCTGATCTCCACGCGCGAGCTCGCGCGGATGAAGCCGAGCGCCATCCTGATCAACACCTGCCGTGGACCGGTGGTCGACGAGAACGCGCTCTACGCTGCGTTGAAGGAAAAGCAGATCGCCGCGGCGGGGCTCGACGTCATGCTCGAAGAGCCGCCCCAGCCCAAGCATCCGCTGTTCACGCTCGACAACATCACACTGAGTCCACACACGGCCGGGCCGACGTGGGAGAGCTGGGGCAAGGCGTTCCGTAACGGCTTCGACAACATTCAGCGCGTTGCTGCCGGCCGGCAACCGTCGTGGGTGGTGCCTGAGCTGCGGAGCTAGTGAAGGTGGGGGCCCCGAGATGGCCCCACACCCCCAGACGCTCGGCGCACCCCAGCAAAGCTGTGGCGCGCCTCGATACTCCGCCACGCTCCGCGTGAAGCGGCGTCAGGCGGCGAGTCGTCGCGGCGCCTTCGGCTCCGGCTCTTCGGCGCCTGACCGGAACGCGGCGAGCGCCCAGAGATTCTCGAGGTCGTCGAGCGCGCGCAGCCATCGACCATACCCGTCCACCAGTGACGCGCGCGCCGCGGCGAGCTCCGCCTCCATCTGGTCGAGGCGGGTGCGGAGCCTGGGGGCCGCGGTCCGGATCTCCTCCACCGCCCCTTCGGGGATCGACGTCGCGAGCCGGTCAATCAATCTCGTCACATCGTCCGCGAGCACCCGCTCCACCGTGTTCATCGTCGCCGCCTCCTCCTTCTCATTGGAGGAAGAAAGCGATGCAACCTTACTGCCAGAGGTGATTCGCGTTGGTCGCTGCGGAACGTCGCAATGCGGCGGACTTTTCTTACGCCGCCAACGAAAGCGCGCTGTGGAGACGCTGCGACACTGGGGCAGTCACTCCGCGACGTCGTGGAGGACAGGCGGCGGCGATCAGGGTACCGGCACCGGACGTGGCATGGCCCGGTGAGCGGCGCGCTTGATGACGAGCCACGCCATCCCGAGCCCGACGAGCGCCGCGATCAACACCACGTTCGCTGCCGAGTAGACGAGCCGGTTGTTGAAGCGGAGGCCGAGCACCTGGTTCACCAGCGAGAGCGCGATGACCTGATGCACGAAATAGAGCATGAAGGCGGTCTGGCCGAGCACCACGAGCCAGGGCAACGCCCATCGTCGAATGTCCATCACCCACCAAGTGCCGGCAAGCAGCAGCGCCACACCTCCGGCCACGATGAAGTCCGTGGCGCCGCGCGGCGTCCAGTGGCGGTTCAGCATGAGATCGCGCTTGAAGCCGAACCGCGGCGTCGTGCCGAACCACGAGTCCCACGCGACATACGAACTGCTCCCGAACGGCTACCTTTCGTCCGAGCGCCATCTGGAGCCGTGCCCAAGTCGATCTTAGACGTGAACCTGGGACCCGCTGATTAAAGAGCGAGACCTGGGAGCTGCGCACGGACACATATCGCGGCGTGAGCGCGCGAGATTCCGAGGGTTGATGAGATGGCCTAACTCGTGCTGCGCCGCCTCGATTCGGGTGAGTTGGAACCAAGCTGGAACCAGCCTGCGTTCCTGGTTCCACGCTGTTCAGTTGTGGCGGCGTGGTCGCGATCTGGCCCTGTGGTACGCGGTGAGAATCGGATACACGCCTCTCCATTCTGCAACAGTCGTTGGCCCGTCCCCGCGTGGCAGCAAATCAAGCGTCCTTCGGAGAGCGTCCGCGTCGTCGCTCACCTTGTCTTTCAGGATGAAGCTCGAGAGACTCTCGCGAACCATGAATGCGGTCGGGTCGCGTTCGATCTCGGTCGCCCGTCTAGAGGACAACGCATCGTCGGCCACCTCCAGCGCGGCGAGTATTGCGTCGAGGATTTCCGAGCCGACATTCCGGGCGCCATTCTCGATCTTGCTGAGATAGGCCTTCGTCAGAACGCGTTTGCCTCCGTTCGCGGCCTGCACTGCATCGATAAGCCGCTGCTGGCTCCAGCCCTTCGCGTCCCGCAGCGTTCTGATCGCCCGGCCACGACGTTTCGACGGCTCCAGCGCATCATCGTCCTCGGATTTCGCCATTGTCTGCTAGTCAACGGAGGGCCGTTGCACAGGCACCAATGCTCCCCAGTATAGGAGACCGATCTTGACTTGTGGGGAAACCTGGTCTTGATTTCCAGTTGACGATCTGTATACTACCGGTTGACAGGCTGGGGCCGAGGAGCCCTAGACGTGGGGGGTGGGGCGGCGTAGAATGGCGTGCGTTTGTGAACGCCAGCACAATGACTGTCCCAGAAACGCTCCGTTCAGTCGCGTAGAGTTCGCCGCAGCTCCAGGTGTATGTGGACCCGCGCTATAGAATGCGTCCGAGCGGTTGTCATGAGCCCCGGCCGACGCCTCCGACTTATCGCTCTCCCTCGCGAGCAAGATGTGATGGTTGGCCAGATCTGCCGCGTTGACGCGCGTATCGAGTCCAGTGATCCCGCCGAGGGCGCCATCGCCTTTCCCGAAGAACTGTTCGACCTGCTCAGCCCAACCAAGACCGTTCGCGTGCCAGCAGGGGCCGCCGACGTTGCGTGGACGCTCTACGCGAGAATCGGCAGCGCCGAGCCAGTCATCCTCGGTGTCCAGGCCAGCGCGGCCGGCCTCTATCAAGCCGCTGAACTCAGAGTGAGGATCAACACCAATGCCGACTCGTAAGCGCGGCTCAGCTCCACCTCGAGCGTCCGAGCGGAGGATGCACCGGCGCGCCTCTTACGCGACCGCCGGAGTTGATACCAGCAAAGAAGAGTCCGGACTCAAGATGCTTGTCCAGCATCTCCACGAGACGCTGGCGACCCGCCCCGCGGGTCTTGGCCATGTCGAACTTCCGTTTGGCTTCTTTGCAAACGTTATCGACGTTGGCGGCACCGGTCTGGCGATTTCGACTGACGGCGTCGGATCAAAGCTTCTCGTGGCGCAGTTGATGGACAAGTACGACACCGTCGGCATTGACTGTGTCGCCATGAACGTCAATGACATCCTCTGCGTAGGCGCAGAGCCATTGACCATGGTCGACTACATCGCCGTCCAGCAACCCAATCCTCGCCTCCTCTCCGAACTCGCCAAGGGACTCAAGAAGGGCGCGATTACGGCGGGGATCACGATCCCCGGCGGAGAGATCGCGCAGGTCCGAGACATCATCAGAGGACTTCGGCCCGGCTACGGTTTCGATCTGGCCGGAACTGCCGTTGGCACAGTTCCGCTCGATAAAATCCGTGTTGGTCGCGACATCGAGCCCGATGACGTCGTTCTCGGTCTGCGAAGTACCGGTGTACACAGCAACGGAGTGACCCTTGCCCGGCGGCTTCTAAAGAAATATCGGCCGACAAGCCACGTCAAGGAGCTTGGACGAACGCTTGGTGAGGAGCTACTGGTACCGACACGGATCTACGTCCGAGAGGTCCTTGACGTCCTTGCCCGTGGTGTCGACGTTCGAGCGCTGATTCACATCACCAGCGACGGCTTTCTCAATATGCTTCGCGTCGCTTCCAATACTGGCTACGTGATTCACTCGTTGCCTGAGCCGCATCCGATCTTCGATGTCATTCAGCGCGAGCTCGAAGTGAGCATCGAAGAAATGTATCGTGTCTACAATATGGGGATCGGTTTCTGTCTCGTCGTCTCGCATCGCGGTGATCATGCCGCAAGAGCCAAGGAAATCTTCAAGCAGCACAACGTCGAGTGCTACGAGATCGGGCGTACGGTGCCAGATCCGGAGAAATCTGTTGTCATCGAACCGGTGAGACTTATCGGTAAGGACGGTCGTTTCAGCAAGGTTTGAATCCGCCGGCCCTTAATTTCGACTTGATCCGTTCGCGGACCGAACTGTCATCCGTGCTGTCGCTCAATCGACAACGGGATCGCGATCCGGAGCTTCTACGGTGCGTGGCGGGCAGCGTGCAAAGAGGCCGGCGTGCCCGGGCGGATCTTCCACGACTTCCGCCGGACGGCCGTGCGGAACCTCGAGCGCGCGGGCGTGGCGCGCAGCGTGGCGATGCAGATGGTCGGACACAAGACGGAGGCGATCTACCGTCGCTACGCGATCGTGAACGATGCCGACCTTCGCGACGCGGCGGCCAAACTCGCGGCCGCGGAGACCAGTACGGGCACAATCACGGGCACAGTCGGCAATCCGGCGGGTCAGTAGGCGTCCCGCGCTGTCCCGTAACTCGGTGGAAAGTTGGCGGAGGGCGAGGGATTCGAACCCCCAAGGGGCTTGCACCCCGGTGGATTTCAAGTCCACTGCCTTACCAGTTAGGACTAGCCCTCCGTACCAAGAACAGCAGGTACTTAAGATACACGATGCGCGACATCCTCTATGCTGGGCGGCGACTTCAGGACAACGATCTTCAGCGCGACTCTCCAGCAGCAGGGGGTCCTACACCCAAATACCCTGCCGGCGGTCCACGGGTTTTACGCAAAATACTGCACGCATCGATCCGGCTGGGTCCCTGCTGTGGACGGAATCAGCTCGCGAACGATCGCCGCGCATCCGCTTCGATCAACCGCCAGATCTCATCCACCGGCGCCAGGAACTCCGCCGTTCGCTTGATCGCGAGCGCTCGTGGCCGCGAGAACTTCACGTCGAGGATGGTCTTCACGCGGGCCGGGCGCGCGCTGAACACGCCGACGCGATCGGCGAGATAGACCGCCTCCTCGATCTGGTGCGTGATGAACAGCACGGTCTTGCCGGTCTCCTGCCAGATCCGCAGCAGCTCCGCCTGCATCAGCTCCCGCGTCTGCGCGTCGAGTGCCGCGAACGGCTCGTCCATCAGCAAGATTTCCGGATCGATGGCGAGAGCACGGGCGAGGTTCACGCGCTGCCGCATGCCGCCCGACAGCTCGTGCGGATAGTGCGCCTCGAATCCCACGAGACCGACGAGATCGATCAGCCGCCGCGCCCGCGCTTCCGCCTCCGCGCGCGACTGACGCCGCTGCACCTCGAGGCCGAAGGTCACGTTGCGAAGGACGGTGCGCCACGGCCACAGCGCGCCGTTCTGGAAAACGAAGCCGCGGTCGGGTCCGGGCCCACCGATCTGGCGACCGTCCACGCGGATCTCGCCACCCGTCGGCGCGACGAGCCCGTCCACCATCCTGAGGAACGTCGTTTTGCCGCAGCCCGAGGGACCGACGATGCAGAAGAACTCCCCGGCGCGCACGTCGAGGTCGAGATCGCGCACGACGTCGAGGCGCTCGCCCGTCGTCGGCTTGACGAACGACTTGTGCAGTCCGCGGATGGAGAGCTTCACCGGTGACGGATCAGGAGAGGCCACGAACGACGAGCGTCACTGCGCCGCGCTCTCGGCCGACAGCCGCCATGGAGCGAGCCGCGTCTCCAGCCACCGGAGCGCGACGTCGCTGCCCACGCCGAAGCACGCAATGACCACGACGCCGACGAACAGCGCCGCCGTGTCGAACGTCTGGCCCGCCGTGTAGAGCATGTAGCCGATCCCGGCCGTCGCACCGAGCAGCTCGCCCACCACGACGCCGATGATGCCGCGGCTCACGCCGAGACGCAGCCCGGCCACGATGAACGGGACGGAGGCCGGAATGAGGACCTTGGCGAACACGTCGCGCGGCCGCGCGCCGAAGGCGCGTGCGGCTTCCACCAGCTCGGCGTCGATGACGCGCACGCCCGTGAGCGTATTGATGAGGATCGGAAACACCGCGGAGGAAAACACGAGCGCGACCTTGGAGGCGATGCCAATCCCGAGCCAGACGATCAGCAGCGGGGCGAGGGCAATGCGCGGCGTCGAGTTGAACGCCGCGACCCACGGGTCGAGCAAGGCGCGAGCGGTGCGACTCGATGCCATCAGCATGCCAAGCGGGATGCCGGCGGCGATCGCGAGCGCGAAGCCGTACGCGAACTCCGCGCCGCTCACGGCGAGGTGCGTGGCGAGCTCGCCGCTTCGCACGAGCCGCACGAACGTCGTCCAGATCGCGGACGGCGGGACGACGATCAGGTCGCCGTGCACGAAGAGGCGCACGCTCAGCTCCCACAGCGCGAAGCCGCCGATCAACGACACGATGCCGAGCACCGCGTTCGACCGCTGCACGGGCATCGTGGTCAGCGCCGGAGCAGGCGCTGCGCCTCCTGGAGATAGCTCTCGTCCACCCATTGCTCGGGCGACGGGACGTCGGCCGCGATGTCGACATGCTTGCGCAGCAGCTCCCACACGCCCTTCATGCCCGCCATCGAGAGCCGGCCGTCCGGGGGGAGCACCTTGCGGCCTGTCCAGTACTCCCACGCCTGACGCGCGTGCTTCGGCTCGAGATGCTGGAGCTCCTGGATCATCGGGATGACCTCGTCGCGCTTCTCGTAGAACCACTGGATCGTGCGCAGGTAGCCCTTGAGGAAGCGCACGACGACGTCGCGATGCTGCGCGCCGTAGTCGGCCCGCACCTGGATCGACTGAAACTGGTAGTCGCGCAGGTAGTCGGGAATCTCCGCGATGATCGTGAAGCCCATGTCGGCGGCGGCGAAGTTGAGCGGGACGCTGACGATGCCGCCATCGACGACACCTCTCTGGATCGCCGTCCAGATCTCCGGGGTTCCCGGGATCTCGACGAGCGTGTAGTCGGCGGGGTACTTGAGGCCGAGTTGCTCCATCGTGTGCGTGACGAGCATCCCGAGCGCGACATGGATATTGGTGACCGCCAGCCTTTTGCCTCTCAAGTCGGCCGCCGTCTTGAACTTGCCCTGGGCCACGATGCTGTAGACCGCGGCGTTGGCGAGGCCGGCCAGGGTCCGGAGGTTCGCGCCGCGCGGATTGACGCGTACCTTGGCTCTGCCATCGGGCATACCAGTCCGACGCGAGAATGTTGGCGAGGCTGACCAAGAACTAAGCTCGGTACAGAAGACGACGCGAGCTACGTGCCGATCGGCTCGAAGAGCGTTGGTCCGTCGACGCGCGTGCGGAGCGCGTCGAGCGCACGACGCACCAGCGCGAGGCGCCAGGCGCGCTCGTCGGGCTGGCCGAGGTCCGGGCGGCCACACGGGTGGCTGAACCGCGCGCCGCGGACGACGCGGTTGGCACCGACCTTGAGCGCGACCTCGGCGAGGCTCGTGACGGTCGCCGTCGGGAATCCCGCGCGCTCCAGCTCTCTCGCGATCGTAGCGCCGCTACGAGTGCCCGACCCTCAGGTGGCGACGAGGAGGATCGCGTCGACGTCGCGACGCCGGAGGTCCTCCGCGATCTCCTGCGCGTAGCGCGTCATCTGCGAAAGGATGCCGTGGTTGCCGCACGTCACGTAGTACGCGGGCAGCACGGACCCGATCTCGCCGGCGCGCTCGAGCGCGCGCACGGCGTCGAGGGGCACGAGCCGGTTCGGATCGGCGAGCGCGAACGCCGAGTCGTATCCGCCGTGGATGACCTCGAACGCGCCTGCGTGCATGCCGTCGCCGTCCGGCAGATCGTAGCGCAGCCACTTCGACGCGCGAACCCACTCGAGCCGGTCGGGGTTGCCGCGCGGCACCAGCCCGCACTCGGTGACGAGCGCCAGTCGCGATCGCGCGAGGTCCCCCAGCGGCGCGGGCGGCGGCACACGATCGTACACCGGCAAGGGCACCTCGGTCGTGAATCGGTCGCCACGGAGCCGCGCCAGCAGCAGGTCGATCGCGCGCTCGCTCGCCGCGCGCCCGACGCGCGCGTTCACGCGCCTGCCGCGCGGCAGGTAGCCGTCGACGGCGGCAGGCCCGGGCGGCTCGCCGCGTCCGAGCTTGGTCGCGAGCCGCGCGAGGGCCGTCACGGCATCGCCCATGCCCATCGCGGACGCCGAGGTCGGCACGATCAGGACGTCGCGCCCGTAGACCTCCACGGCGGCGTTCTCGGGATGCATGCCGGTCACCGAGGGCCGCGACAGGACGCGCGCGACGTCGAGGCAGACACGCCCGCACGCGAGACCGTAGCGTCCCGCGTTGAACGCCGGCCCGGCGACGACGACGTCGGGCGCAAACTCGCCGATGAGCGCGAGCACCTCGGCCGCGGTCTCCTCCATCCGGTCGGCGAACCGTCCGTCGCCGCAGATCACGGTGCCGACGATGTCCGCGCCCGCTCCGAGCGCGCGCTGGAGGGCCACGCCGGGCCCGACGGGGCCCGTGCGCACAAGCGGGGCGGTGTCGGCGCGATCTTCTCCGCCGAGGCCCGCAAAGAACTGATTGAGGTAGTGGACGACGCGCACGTCAGTACGCCTGCGCCGTGACGCCGCGCGCGTTCATCTCGATCGTCGCGGCGTACAGCTCCTGGATCGGCAGGTCGAGCTCGTCGCCGGCGGGCTCGCCGCGATGCGCGAGGCGTGTTCCGCCGATCACGCGTTCCGGCCGCGGCAGGCGCACGCGACGGTCGATGCCACCGCTCGACGCGAGCGCGACCGCCTCGGGCACGAAGTCGACGAGCGACGGGTCCGTCCCGTCGGGTCCGCCGTACTCGTGGACCACGGCCGCGGTCGGCACGCCCGCCCGCTCGAGCGCCTGGACGGTGAGCATGAAGTCGATGTGCGTGTTCCCGGTCGCCTCGTACGTGCAGAGCGCGCCGCCGGCGCGCAGCATGCGGGCCAGCTTCGCCACGAACTGCGCCGAGCGCTGCTTGAGGAACTCGGTCTCGTGGTGCCCGCGCGCGACGATGACCCCGGCGAAATCGATGTCGTGTCCGTGCCGCGCGGCGAGCGCGAGGAGCGACGGGTGCCGCGTGTGCCGGTACGTCGGCGTCTTGCTCCCGGTCTTGTAGTTGCCGCTCACGAGCGCCCCGTCGAGCAGCTCGTTGGGATCGAGCACCGTCGGCACGATACCGGTCATCTCGTGACCGTAGAGGAACGTCTGCACCATCGGGCCCTGCGCGCGCACCTGATGAACCCACACGACGCGCGGCAGCGACGGCGACACCGGGGCGCGATCGAACCGCTCGACCCGGCGGGGCTCCACGCCGACGGTCGCGGCGGCGAGCGCGTCGGCGACGCGAAGCGCTGCGCGCCGCACGGCGTCGTCGTAGTCCACGTTGCTCGAGGCCGAGCCCGGCGTGAGAAGTAGCAGCAGGTTCACGCGATCCGCACAGCCCGAGTACGCCGCGCCGGGGCCGGCCATCTCGATCACGCCCTCCTCGAACGCCTGGACGCCGCTCGCGGGGAACGGGAACTCCGTGACCTGGACGACGGTGAATCCGTCGAGCCGGTGCGTCCGTCCCTCCCCGGCGGTCAGCGGGGGGCCGTTGAAGCCGGGGAACGCGGTCGGGCCGCCGTCCGGCTTGTGGAGCGGCTCGATCGCGTCGAGCGCGCGCAGCACGCGCGCGCGGTCGCCGGGGTGGACGAGGTCGAGCTCGACGTCGCGGAGGCGAGGATCGCGGAGGACCAGCGCGCGGATGGCGTCGCGGTCAATGACGAGCCCGCCGTCCTCGTAGACCGTTCGCGGCCCGAACGTGGCGTGGCTCACCGGATAGGACGAGACCTCCAGCCGCATCGCGAGAAGTGTGGCATAGTTTCGCCCGCCGAGCCCGGCATGCAGGACGTCTGGCTCGACCGGTAAGAGCGCCGCTCGCGACCTCGAGCTCGAGATCCGCGGCAAAGCCCGCGTCAGCTTAGCCCGGATTGCTCATGAACGATCGCGCGCGAGCCGCCGAAACCGAGCGCCGGGCTGGGGATCGCCCCGGAATTCCGCGAGCTGATGGCGCCAGCGCCGAAACGCTGGGGACCGCGGTCAGGGGCGTGGGTGTCCAGTCGATGATCGACGCCAACGGAATTCCGGAGCGATCCCCAGCCCGACACTCGGCCTCGGCGGCCGCCGCGCGGGATGCTCCGGGGCGTCGGCGCGATCGCGATGACAGCGCGCCTACGAAGACGGAATCGCACCCCGGGAGACCGCGAGCGGCAGGCCGGGGGGCGCTCCGGAATTCCGTTGGCTTCGCTCGTGGGATGGGCGGGGACCTTCGTGATTCGTTCCCTGGGTTTCGCCGCGCGGGCGACAGCTCGCGGAATTCCGGAGCGCCCCCCGGCCCCCCGCTCGCGGTCGTGTCGCCGACGCCGTGCGGCTCGGGCGCGACCGTTCATGCATAGTGCGG
>JBGPTW010000095.1:0-24728 GCA_041490825.1 Methylomirabilia bacterium
GGGTCTCGCGACCCGTTTCCCTCGCACGACTATGCGGACGCAACCCGCGAGATGGAGCCCAGCCGCCCACGAACGCGCGGACACATACCTCGTGGTCGCGAGACCCCTTCCCCATCCCGACGCCCCCGGCCCGCCACCACGCATCAGATGCTCGCGAATAGTGCACGCTAGACTTTCTGGACTTGAGCTCGGCCGAGCAAACCCTGAGGCCGGACGAGCAGCACGAGGAAGAGCAGCGCAAACGGCACCGCCTCGCGGTAGGCGATGTAGTGCGCCGGCACGAACGCCTCCGCGAGTCCGATCACCAGGCCCCCGACGACCGCGCCCGGGATGTCGCCGAGCCCACCGAGCACGATCACGGCGAGGCCCTTCAACCCGAAGGCGATCCCGAAGTACGGACCGGCGATGCCGACGCTGAGTCCGATGAGCGTTCCCGTCATCCCGCCGAGAAAGCCGCTGATCACGAACGTCAACAGGACGAGCCGGTCCGTGTCGATGCCGAGCAAGCTGGACGTCGTCATGTCCTCGGCCACCGCCCGCAGGGCCTTGCCGGTGCGGGTGGCGTTCATGAGATACGTCAGCAACACCAGCATCACCATCGACACGCCGAAGATGACGACCTGGACCGTGCGCACGAGCACCGGCTGGCTCGCGCTGCCGAAGTTCACGGCGCTCGGCAGACGCGCCAGGGGATCGGGATACGAATACGGCTCGGCACCGAAGAGATATTGCGTGACGTTCACGAGCGCCACGGCCACTCCGAGGCTGGAGACGAGGGTGAGCAGGGGGTCGGCGCCGCGCCGGCGCAGCGGCCGGAACGCCAGGCGCTCGACGATCACGCCGCAGATCGCGGCGACGGCTGATCCGCCGAGCAGGGCCAGGACGAAGGGAAGGTTGAACGGCAGCTTCGCGCCGGCCAGCAGTCCATTGATGCCGAACTGCGACCCCGTCAGCGCATAGGTCGCGTACGCCCCGAGGGTGAAGATCGCGCCGTGGGTGAAGTTGAGGATGCGCAGGACGGAGAAGATCAGCGTGTAGCCGAGGGCAAAGATGGCGTACACGCTGCCGATCGCCAGCCCGTTCAATACCTGCTGCAGCAGCAGCGTTCCGTTCACGGGGCCGCGACGCCGCGGGCTACTTCACGAAGACGAACGTGCCCTTCGTGCCGTCGGGGTCCATCTTGATCTGCGCCACGTACGACTGCTTCTGCACGATCTCCCCGCCCATTCCCTGACCCGTCGAGAACGAGATCTCCCCCAGCGGGGTGTCGTACGTGCCGGAGATGAGCTGCTTGTTCAGCTCGACGCGCACCGCGGCGAGGTCCATCTTCGCGATCGGCGACTTCTTGTCGAGTGCCCGCAGCGCCTCCACGAACACCTGGATGCCGGTGAACGCCTGGGCGCTGAATTGCGGCGGATCCTTCTTCTGCTTGTCCTTGTAGATGGCCTTGAACTCGTCGTTCACCTTGCTCTTGTAGGCCGGGCTGTACGCCTGCGCGATCAGGATGCCGTCGCACTTGGCCCTGCAGATCGGAAAGATGGCGGAGGTGTTCACGCCGTTGCCGCCGACGATGAGCCCTTTGTAGCCGAGGTCGCGAAGCTGCTTCACGAGATTGGCGCCGTCGACCTGCAAGCCGGAGATGATGACGAGGTCGGGCTTGACGTTCAACACGTTCGTCACCTGCGCGGTGAAGTCGGTGTCGGTCGTCTGGAACGTCTGCACGGTCGCCAGGTCGAGCTTCAGATCTTTCACCGCCTGCTGGAACGTCTCCGTCTCCGACTTGTTGAACGCGTCGTTCTGCGCGTACAGCACCGCGACCTTCTTCAGATTCTTGTTGATGTCCATCGCGGCCTTCACGGCATTGGGAGCGACGATCGCGACGGGCGCCGACACGCGCGAGATGAACTCGCCGATCTGCGGGATCCCCTTGGCGGTGTTCGAGGGGCCGATGACGGGGATCTTGGCGCGGACTGCAAATGGATCGGCCGCGAAGGCTTGCTGGGACAGGCTCGGGCCCATGATCCCGACGACCTTCGCCACGTTGATCAAGTTCTGGAAGGCGTTGATGGCGGTCGGCTCGTCACTGCCGCCGTCCTGGAACACCAGCTTGATCGGCCGGCCGTTCACGCCGCCGTGCTTGTTGAAATATTCCTCGGCGATCTGCGCGCCGAGCACCTGCTCCTGACCCGCGAGCGCGACAGGGCCGGTCTGGGCCACCGAGACCCCGATCGGGATCGGCGGGTCGGCGGCGAAGCCGATCACGGCTCCGCACAGCAGGGCGATGGCGATCATCGAGACGGATACGCTGAGGTGACGGCCCATCAGGAGGGTCCTCCTCTCGGACATCGGAATGCGCGGCAGTCTAGCACGCCGTCATTCGACCTATCCGAGGAACAACTCGCACACGTCGACCCAGGCCTGGGTCGTGAGCGCCAGCGACTCCACGTCGATGCGCTCGTCGTTGCCGTGGAACCGCCCCGCCATCGCCTCCGCCGTCAACGCCCGCGAGAACAGCCCGAAGCCGTAGGCGACCGCGCCGTGCTCGCGGAAATAGGGCGCGTCGGTGAAACCGACGATCAGGCGAGGCAGGAGACGCGCGCCCGGGTAGTGCGCATCGACGACTCGACCGAGCACGTCCCACAACGGGGTCCCCGTGGGCGACACCGACGATTGCTTGGAGAAGAGCTTCTCGACCTCGACTTCTTCCGACAGGTCGCCGAGGGCCTTGTCGAGATGTCGACGCACCTCGTCGTCGTTGTCGCCGGGAATGGTGCGGATGTCCACCTCGATGTCGACGACGTCGGGAATGACGTTGGTCTTCACGCCGCCGCGGCACAGGTTCGGCGAGAACGTGGTGTGCGTGGCTGACCACGCAAACTTGGCCATGCCAGGCGAGAGCTTGGCGATGGTCTCGTCGAGGCGGGACGGATCGACCAGCGCGGCCTTCAGGGCCGGATCGAGACTGAGCGAGCCGACGACGGCACTCCACAGATCGTCCACGTACGGCGCCGGCCGGTAGTCCGCCAGACGACTCACGACCTGAGCGGCCTTGACGAGCGCGTTGTCCGCCTTGTACGGCATCGAGCCATGTCCCGGCGTGCCTTTCACGCGCAGACGCCGCCAGGCCACGCCCTTCTCGCCGACGTGCACGGTGACGTTCAGCTCGTTGCCGTCCGAG
The DNA here is from genome assembly GCA_041490825.1 of Methylomirabilia bacterium. Lineage (GTDB taxonomy): Bacteria > Methylomirabilota > Methylomirabilia > Rokubacteriales > CSP1-6 > JBGPTW01. The sequence goes on from JBGPTW010000095.1 coordinate 3,179, forward strand.
CTGACCGTTCCGCCATTCTCGGTCAACAGGTAGTCCGCCCCGAGCGCGTCCCAGTGTCGCTTGCACACGTGCCCGGCGCCGAGCGTGCCGCCGGCTTCTTCGTCGGCGCACGCCAGATAGACCAGCGTGCCGCGCGGCCGCCACCCGCCCGGCCGCCGGGCCAGCGCCTTCAGCGCGACAGCTTGAGACACGGTGAGGTTCAGCATGTCGACCGCGCCGCGGCCCCACACCTCGCCGTTCACGAGCTCGCCCCCGAACGGATCGCGCGTCCAGTGCTCGCGGGTCACGGGCACGACGTCGGTGTGGCCCATGAGGCAGAGCGTGGGCGCGGCGGGATCGGTGCCCTCGATACGCGCGACGAGGCTCGTGCGGCCAGGCGCCCCTTCGGGTTCGTACACTTCGACGTCGAGGCCGCTGCCTTCCAGGTAGGCGCGCAACACGTCGGTGGTGCGCACCTCGTGGCCGGATCCGACGGTGCCGTCGTTCACGCACTGGTTGCGGATCAGCTGCTGCAAGAGCTCCACGGTTTGGGCGGTCAGCTCGTCGTTCATGGCGTGTGACGCATCATCTTCCTCCGGATCAGCGCTTTTCGGCTGGCGTGGCCGTCGCGGGCCCCATGCCCCAGACCTGCCTGCACACCAGTACACGAAGGAGCCCGTCATGAGCAATCTTGACGTTGGCCGCTCGCCCGAGCGATCCTCCCACTCGCGAGCGACGGTTACCGATGGTCCTGAGGCGTTATTACGCGCTGTGGGGCCGCGGCACATGAGCCGCGCTGTCAGGGGGAACGCATCATGAAGCTCGGTTTGAGCCTCGGCTATTCGGGTGCGGAGCTGCGCCTGCCGGTGGACAAGGTGCTCCACGCGGAGCGTCTCGGGTTCGATTCGGTGTGGACGGCCGAGGCATACGGCTCGGATGCGATCACGCCGCTCGCGTACCTGGCGGCCGTCACGAAGCGGATCCGCCTCGGCACCGGCATCATGCAGCTCGCCGCGCGTCCGCCGGCCTCGGCCGCGATGGCCGCGGGCACGGTGGACGCGCTCGCGGGCGGTCATCGCGTCATCGCCGGGCTCGGCGTCTCCGGCCCGCAGATCGTCGAGGGCTGGTACGGCCAGCCGTGGGGACGACCGTACTGGCGCATCCGCGACTACGTCGCCATCATGCGCAAGGTGTTCGAGCGCAAAGATCCTGTCTCTCACACGGGACGGGAGATCTCACTCCCCTACACCGGCCCCGGCGCGCTCGGCGTCGGCAAGCCGCTGGTCTCGATCCTCCACATGAATCCGCGGCTGCCGATCTGGCTCGGGACCGGCACCGAGTCGAACGTCAAGCTGACGGCGGAGATCGCGGATGGGTGGCTGCCGCTCGGCTTCGTGCCGCGGCTCATGCCGATGCTACGGCCGTGGCTCGAAGAAGGTTTTCGTCGCGCGGGCGGCGGCAAGGGCTTCGCCGATTTCGAGATCCAGCCCCGCGCCGAGGTGGCGATCACCGACGACGTGCGCGGCGCGCTGGCGCGCATGAAGCCGCGCGTCGCGCTCTACGTCGGCGGCATGGGACACCGCGACAAGAACTTCCACAAGGAGATGATGGTCCGTCGCGGCTTCGGCGACGCGGCGCAGCGCATCCAGGAGCTGTTCCTCGCCAAGCGCAAGGACGAGGCCGTCGCCGCCGTCCCCGACGACTTCTGCGACGAGATGTCGCTGGTGGGGCCGGCTGCGCGGATCCGCGAGCGCTATCGCGCCTGGGCCGACTCCGGCATCACCGGGCTCACGATCACCACCGAGCAACCCGAGGCGATGGAGCTGATGGCGGATCTTGCGCGCGCGGCGCGCTGAGGCCGGGCGGGTCGGGGCAGGGCCGACGCTCAGACGGCGGCCTACTTCGCGCTGGCCCTGCCCCGACCCGACCGGCCTCAGCGCGAGCCTGTCCTCATGACCGGAGACCCTGAGCTCCGACCGCTCGCCGCCGCCGGCCTTGTCGCCGTCGAGTGGCTGCCGCGACGGCGTCCCTGACGGGCTCACCACCGACTGCTGTGGGTGCAATCGAGGATCTTGATCCCTCCGAATGGGCGGGAGGCACGCCCACCGCGGCCCAGATCCCGGCGGTGTAGGGGCGGAGCGTAGGAAACATAGACGCCCATTCTCGGAACCCCCGCTCACCCCCAGGCGGTGTCGGCACCCGCCAGCAGGTGGCTCTCGCCGCCCGCCCCCAGGTACAGGTTCGGGACCTTCGCGGGCTCGGAGATGATTGCGGAGCGCGTGGTGTGGGCCAAGCTGCGCGCGCTCTCGGAGGGCGCGGCGATCGCCACGAGGCGACTCTGGTAGCGCTCGGACGCCGTCCACTCTCGCGCACCCTTCGTCCCGAGCTCGAGGCCATTCATCCCTCGGTTCCGACCCTTCGTCAGATCCGTCGCGACAGGGCCGCGTGGCGAGGCGATCCTCCACTCAAGGAGGATCGCCATGAACACATGCCGCATCGCTCGCACGGCAAGATCGCTCGCGCTCACCACGCTCGTCGCCGCTCTGCTCCTCTCGGGAGCTCCGGCGGCCGGGGCCGCGCCGGCCGACCGCTTCGACTATCTTGTCCGCGCCGACTTCTTCGCCGGCATAGCCGGTGACCGCGCCCGGCTCGACCGGGCGATGAAGGTCTGCGAGGACGCGCTCGCCGCGGATCCCCGGCACGCCGAGGCCATGGTCTGGCACGGCGCCGGCCTGATCGTCCGCGACGGCCACGCCGCCCAGGCCGGCGAGGTCGAGAAGGCCGGGCCACTCACGACGCGCGGGCTCGCGGAGATGGACGCCGGGGCGCGGCTCGCTCCCGCCAACATCGCCGTCCTCATCGTCCGCGCCGCCGTGCTCACCCGTCTGGCGCGCGTGCCGGTCTTCGCGGACCGCGAACGGGAGTGGCTGGAGACGGCGGTGGCTCACTATGGAACCGTGCTGACGCTCCAGGCCCCGGACTTCGCCACGATGTCGGTGCACGCCCGCGGCGAGCTGCTCGGCGGGCTCGCCGAGAACCTGGACCGGCTCGGCCAGCACGACCGTGCCCGGCACTACCTCACTCGCATCGTGAGCGAGCTGCCGCAGAGCACCTACGCGACTCGCGCGCGATCCTGGCTGGCGGCGGAATCGCCATCGTCGCGGGCGTCGCTGTCCTGCGTCGGCTGCCACGTCCGGTGACGACACCATCGCGAGAGGAGGACGTCATGGAACGTCGATGCTCGGGAATCGGGTTGATGCTCGCCGGGGGGATCGTGGCCCTGGTCGGCCTGGTGATCGCGATCTCCGTCACCTTCGGGGTGCCGCGTCACTGGATGGTGTTCATGGTCGGTGTCGCGCTGCTCGTCGCCGGCGCCCTTCGCCGGTCGCTCGGCCCGTCTCGCGGTGAGCGACCGGAGGCCCGCCCGGGGAAGGCCTGAGGTACGATCGCGGGATGCTGAAGGCCATCTGCGGCGAGGAATCGCGTTACTGGCTCCGGATCCTCGGCATCGGCGTCGTCATCACGATCGTGGCGACGGTGGTGTTCGGCGAGCTGGGCTCGATGCGCTCGGTCCTCGTGTCGTTCGCACACTCGGTGATCTACGCCTTTTGCACGGTGGGGCTGGTGGGCGGCGTCATGCCGTGGCTGGTGCCGCGGCTGGCCGCCCAGCCGCTCGCCGTGAAGTGGCTGCTCGTCGTGACCGCCCTGCTGGTCATGGCGGTCGGCGGGACGGCGCTTGCCGCCGGCCTCATCACCGTCCTGGGGCTCGGCAGCAAGGTGCCGTTCACCGCGCGCTTCCTCGCGAACTTACGGACCGTCTCGCTCATCGCCGTCGGCCTCGGCATCGGCATGACCCTGTACGAGACGCTTCGCCACCGCCTGGAGAAGACCACCGCCGAGCTGCGGGCGCAGGAGCTCGAGCAAGAACGCACGCGGAAGTTGGCCCTCGAGGCCCAGCTCTCCTCGCTCGAATCCCGGTTGCAACCGCACTTCCTGTTCAACACCCTCAACGCCATTTCGGCACTGATCCAGCAAGATCCCGAGCGTGCGGAGCGAACGGTGGAGCGGCTCGCCGCGTTGCTCCGCGCGTCGCTCGACGCCACGGGACGCGGCACCGTGCCGCTCGCTCGGGAGATGGAGATCGTCGCCGACTATCTCGAGATCGAGCAGACGCGATTCGGCCCGCGGCTGTCGTGCGCGCTCGACGTGGCGCCCGAGGTGGCCGGATGCGACGTCTTGCCTCTGTCGATCCAGACGCTCGTCGAGAACAGCGTGAAGCACGCGGTCGCGCCGCGCCGCACAGGGGGTCGCCTCGGCGTGACGGCTCGAGTCGAGGACTCCCGGCTCACCATCGAGGTGTGGGATGACGGACCGGGGTTCTCGCTCGACACCCTCCCTCCCGGACACGGCCTCGACACGCTGAGCAGGCGCCTCGCCGTGCGGTTCGGTCCGGCCGCGACACTGAAGGTCGGCCGACGCGACGGAGGCACGCTCGTGACGCTGTCGCTTCCCCGTACGGTGGCCGCCGTCTCGGCGCCGTGAGCGCCCGTCTCCGCGCGTTTCTCATCGACGACGAGCCCCTGGCGCTCGAGCGCCTCGCGCAACTGCTCGACGCCACTGGTCGGGTCGAGATCGTCGGTCGTGAGACCGACCCGGACGCCGGGCTCGCCGCGCTCGGGTCGCTCGCGATCGACGTGCTGTTCGTCGACATCCAGATGCCGGAGCTGAACGGGTTCCAGGTCGTCGAACACCTCGTCCGCGATCTCCCGCCGGGGACCGCGGCGCCGATGATCGTCTTCGTCACGGCGTACGACGAGTACGCCGTGCGCGCTTTCGACGTGAACGCCGTCGACTACCTCCTGAAGCCCGTCGAGCGCCGGCGGCTCGAGCGCACGATAACCCGACTGGAGCGGCTGCGCGACGACCCAGCCCGCGCCGGGCTGCTGACGACGTTGACGCGCCTGGCGGAGTCGCTCCGCCCCTCGTCGTTCCTCGAGCGGCTCCCGCTGCGACAGGGCGAGCGCGTGCAGCTCCTGGACGTCGGGGAGATCACGCACGTGGTCGCGAAGGATCGCGCGACCTACGCCGTCACGCCGGCCGGCACGCACATGCTGGACGACACCATCGCCGAGCTGGAGCGCAAGCTCGATCCCGCGCGCTTCTTCCGGATCCATCGCGGGGCGCTGGTCAACGTCGCGTGCATCGGCGAGCTACATGCCGACATCGGCGGGCGCCTCGTCATCCGGTTGAAGGGCCAGCCGCAGACGGAGCTGGTCGTGGCGCGGGACCGGGTCCGCGCCCTGAAGGATCGCCTGGGGCTCTGAGATCAGGCTCCCTTTGCGCAGCGGAACCCGAGGTCGTCGCGCCGGGTGTCCGGCGGCTGGTTGTTCCTGCGCGCTGATTCCACGAAGAGTTTGTGGTTGTGCCAGCTCCCACCGCGGACGACCTTGCGAGTGCCTGGTTCGGGGCCACTTGTATGTCGCGCTCCCAGTCCTTGTGGCCCGACTTGCGGGCCTTCAGTCGATGGCTCCCGACGGCGAGATTCCCGACGACGAGCGCCGTGCCCATCTCCGTATCGCCGATCTTCCGGTCGCCGAGCCAGACCTCGATCCCGGCCAGTCGTCCACGGATCGCGACCGAGCCGACCTCCCGCACGATCTCCTTGGTGATCGTCAGCTCCGGCGCCGGCCGCACGAAGACGAACTGGCCCTCGCCGTCGAGCCTTCCGTAGAGCGTAGGAAACATAAACGCCCATTCTCGGAAGCATGAAGGACAAGGCGGGGATGCCGACCACGACTCCGGGCAGTGACCGCCTCATGCGGAGGTGCGGGAACTCCCGGAGCGCTGGAGCGTCCAGCGGAAAACGGAGCTGGTCCTGCGGCTCCTGCGCGGCAATCGGCGCATGCGACGCTCCTGGTTATTCGGCTAGGTGATGCAGAAGCGAAGAGGTTCGCTAACGACCTCATCGCCGCATTCCCGGACATTGGCTGCGAGGGACAGTCAGCGGAGCGCCCTTAGTCAGCGGAGCGCTCTTATGGTACGGGGTGCGGTAAGAACGTGCGTGACCACGAGCTGCGTGGTCATTCCATGAATCGAGAGAAAATCAGCCAGATCCTGCCCCGAAAGCTGTTCGTAGCTAACCACCCAGGCTTGTACCCTCGTGGACAATGTGGCTTTAAGGTCAATGAACAGCCCTATGCGTCGTTTCTCGTTCCGGTTGCTGGAAGTCCACTGGATAGTGTAGTTGATAGCCAACTCGGCAAGCGCCTGTTGATCGGAGGGATCGGGCAGCGCGTTGAGAGGCCGCTGCGTGTTGATGTACCTTAACAACGTCTTGGTGTCCGACTGGTTCATGGACCTCACGACGTCAGGGTCCGCAATCTTGCCCGCAAAGCTGGTGGCCAGGTATTCAATCGCGGCGCGGTAAGCCAGGCAGTCCCCGTGGGTCGCGAGGAAGGTCACGGCTGTGGAGTCAATCGCGAGTCCGACACCGCCTTCGACTGGTTCAATCATAGCCCCAGCGGTCCGGATGACGTGTCGAAAGGGCCGTATCAAGGGGTTGAGCCTGCCGTCCATACACGTAACAAAGGTGGCCTGCGTGACCTGCTGACTTTGCTCGGACCAATCTGGCAGCCTACCGCTCAGAAACGCCTCTAAATACTTGACCACCTCCGTGTCATTCATCTCACCCCTTTACTGCGTCGCCGGATCTGAACCGAGCCAGCGCTGCCAGAGCCGACGTACCCCCTTACCCTTTTGGAGCGGTGCGGTCCTCATCCGTTTGTTGCTGGCGGTTGCTTCCCATCCTGAGGAAAGGTTCCAGCAGGGAGGTGAATTCCATAGGGAAGATGTATTTTGTGGAAGGACTTGCACCCAACTCTTTCAAAGTCTGGAAGTACTGCAGGCTCATGGTTTTGAAGTCCGCGGTTATGGCCACCGAGTTAATTTTATCCAGGGCAGCGCTGAACCCTTCGGCGTTCAAGATTGCTGCCTGGCGAGACCCTTCGGCCCGAAGAATGGCCGATTGCTTGTCACCTTCGGCCTTTAAAATGGCGGCCGCCTTTTCCCCTTCAGCCACGGTGATGCTGGCCTGGCGCTTTCCTTCCGCCTCAAGCACTACCGCCCGCCGTTCGCGCTCTGCCGTCATCTGCCGGTTCATTGCCTGCTGGACGCCGGCAGGCGGGATGATTTCTTTGATCTCCACGGCGGTGATCTTGACGCCCCAGCGTTCCGTGACCTCGTCCAGCTTGACGCGGAGGACCTGGTTGATCTGCTCGCGTTTGGCGAGAACGTCGTCGAGCGGGATATCGCCGATGACAGCGCGCAGGGTCGTGGTGGCGATGCCACTAAGCGCACCGCGAAAGTCCTGCACTTGGAGGACGCTCTTTTCGGCGACTTCTTCCATGACTTTGTAGTAGATGAGGAAATCGATCTCTATGGGCGCGTTGTCTTTGGTGATGGCGTTCTGTCGAGGGATTTCCACGAACGCTTCACGCAGGTCGACGCGGCGCATGTCGTCCGCGATAGGCACCCAGACGGTCAGGCCGGGCCCGCGCAAGCCGATGAACTTCCCCAGTCGGAACCCCACCGCCCGCTCGTACTGCCGGATAATCTTGAATGGAATGAGCACCGGGCCCCCCCCCTTTCCTATGGGTGCGTTTTGCGCACCTTGAGCATGAGTCCTTCCAACCCCACGACCGAGACGGGATCGCCCACACGAATGGGAGTCGCGTCGTCCGCGGTGGCGGTCCACAGCTCGCTAGCGACCTGCACCGTGCCTTTTGGAGCGAGGTCCGATGTGGCGAAGCCGGCCTTTCCTATCAAAAGCGCGCCCGCTTTGGGGTACTGGAGCCGCCGCGTTTTGATGACCGCGCCGCCCACCACGACGGTGACCACAGCAAAGAGGCCGGCCAGGATGCCGATGAGCCAGAGACTCACCTGCCGGACCGGCTCGCCCGGCAGCCTGGGGATGTCGACAGAGAAGAGGAGTAGTGCGCCGATGACGAACGCCAGCACTGCACCGACGCCCAGCAGGCTCGAGCCGGTGTGCAACTCCGCGATGACGAAGGCGGCGGCCAGGCCTAGCAGCACCAGCCCCGCCCAGTTGAACGGCAGGGAGCCCAAGCCCAAAAACGCCAGCACCAGGCAGAGCGCGCCGACGACCGCCGGCGCCACTAAGCCAGGGTGGAAGAGTTCGATGAAGATGGCGATCATGCCGACGGTGTACAGGATTGAGACGAGCTCGGGCGTAGCGACGAACGCAACGAACCGCTCGCGCAGGGTCATCGTCAGGGTGCGTTTGGAGGCAGACGACACGTTCATGATCACCGGACCCGCGGCGGTCTGGGCGGTCCGGCCGTTCAGCTGGGCCAGTAGGTCCTCCGTGTCCTTGGCGATGAAGTCCACGATATGGGCGTCAACGGCTTCCGAAGCGCTGAAGGACACGGCCTTGCGAACCGTCGCCTCCAGCTTGTCGCCGTTGCGGCCGCGCTCCTGGGCGATGCTGCGCATGAGGGCCGCGGCGTCGTTGGTGACCTTCTCCTGGAGGGTCCCGCCGATATCTTGCCCGGTAGCGGACACGGGTGACGCCGCGCCAATGTTGGTGCCAGGCGCCATGACAGCGAAGTTGGCGGCGGCCAAAATGAACGTGCCGGCGGATGCGGCGCGCGCCCCCTTGGGTGCCACGTACACGGCCACGGGCACGTCGGCGGCCAGCAGGTGCTGGACGATCTTGCGCGTGGCGTCGTACGCGCCGCCGGGGGTATCGAGCTGGATGACCAGGAGGGCATCGTGCTCTTGCTCGGCTTGCTTCACGGCGTGGGCGATAAACCCTTGTGTCACGTGGTCGATGTTGCGGTTGACAGTGATGAGGCGGACGGTCGTCGGCGCCGACTGGCTGGCCGGCTGAGGAGCCCGGCCCGCCGTGATGATCACGCCACACACGAGGATAAGGACGCCAAGCCACGCTCGCCGCACGGCCACGATGCTCACTCCTCATCCGGGCCGACTCGAGGAGGGCCCACCGGTCGCGGCCATGATTAAACTGCTCGCCGCCCCTTGTCAACCGGTCAGACGGTGTTCGGACGCACGGCTGTGGTTGTGGACTCTGGATCGCCGCGGTCTCCTGTCACGGGTTCCTCCTGAGCAGAATTGGTAACCGTGACTTCTGATCTAGGGCCTGGCCCTCGGGAAATTTTGAGTCGATGCGCGCACTTGCGCAGCGGGCGCGAGGATCGTAGCCTCAACCGATCCATCCGCACGGAGGAGTGCCAACGACGCGTACGCAGACGCGTAAAAGATTTATCGGGATTCTCGTCATGATCCTGGTGGTGGCGGCGCCGGTCGCTGTTGGCCCGGCACCGGTCGCGATCAGCCTGGTCCCCGTCGCCACGGGCCTTGCCAACGCAGTGTCCGTCGCCCGTCCGGCCGACGGCTCCGGGCGATTCTTCATCGTGCTCCAGACCGGGCAGATCGTCGTCTACGACGGGACCCGCGTCCTCCCGAGGCCGTTCCTGGACATCTCGAATCGGGTCTCCTGTTGTGGCGAGCAGGGGCTCCTCGGGCTCGCCTTCCACCCCAACTACGCGAGGAACGGCTACTTCTACGTCGACTACACCAACCGCAAGGGCAACACCGTCGTCGCACGCTATGCGGTCTCGCGGTTCAGCCCGAACGTAGCGAACGCGCGGTCGGCGACGACCGTCCTGACGGTCGACCAGCCGTACGCGAACCACAACGGGGGCCAGCTCCAGTTCGGACCCGACGGCTATCTCTACATCGGTCTGGGCGACGGCGGGTCCGCGGGTGATCCCCAGAACAACGGGCAGAGCCTCGGGACGCTGCTCGGCAAGATCTTGCGAATCGACGTCGACGGCGGCTCACCGTACGCCATTCCTCCCGACAACCCGTTCGTGGGCGTCGGGGGAGCCCGAGGCGAGACCTGGGCGTACGGTCTTCGCAACCCGTGGCGCTTCAGCTTCGACCGGCTTGCCGGGGACCTCTTCATCGCGGACGTCGGCCAGGACGAGCTGGAGGAGATCGACTTCCAGCTCGCCAGCAGCGCCGGCGGCGAGAACTACGGGTGGCGGCTGATGGAGGGCACCAATTGTTACAACCCTCCGACCGACTGCAATCCCGGCGGCCTGACGCTTCCCGTCCTCGAATACGATCACTCGCAGGGGTGCGCAGTGATCGGGGGATACCGTTATCGCGGCGCTCAGATTCCGGCGCTGTACGGTCAATACCTGTTCGCGGACTACTGCTCCGGCGTGATCTGGGGGGCGACGCAGGACCAGACCGGGAACTGGGTGGCCGGTGTCCTGCTCGACACGAGCTTCTCGATTTCGACGTTCGGCGAGGACGCCGGCGGCGAGATCTACGTCATGAGCTACGGTTCCTCCGGCACGCTCTACAAGATCTCTGCGCCGACCACTGCGACGCGTGGCTGAGCCAGCGCGACTCCGCCGGGGCAAGCACGACGCCGGTCGCCGCAAGCTCCTCGCCGGCGTTCTCGCGCTCGGCGCGACACAGCTGGCGCCGCCGCTCGTGCGCCCGGGGCGGGCCCAGGCGCGGCTCGGAGGCTACCCGTTCACGCTGGGCGTGGCTGCCTCGACGGCGACGGTGACGGCTCCCCGCGAGATGCCAAATCAGGAACGCTTATCAGGTCCGGCGGTCACCCACCGCCGAGGGACGACCGCCAGCGCGCCGGTGATAGAATGCGGCGCACCCACAGGACCAGTCCCGGGAGGACCCGCGCCATGAACGGAATCGTCGCCAGGCTGCTCGCCGTCTTCGTGTACGTCGCTATTCTCGCTGTTCTGCCTTCCACTGCGGCCGCGCAGCCGAAGGAGGTCGTCATCGGCGTGCTCTATCCGATGTCGGGCCCGACCGCGCAGCCCGGCATCGACAACAAGCCCGTGGTCGAGATCGGCGCGGACATCGCCAACGGCGCCGTCGACCTGCCGTTTCCGTTCTACCAGAAGCTGAAGGGCATGCCGGGACTGAAGGGCGCGAAGATCCGGCTCGTCTTCGTCGATCATCAGGGCAAGCCCGAGCTGGGCCAGGCCGAGGCCGAGCGGCTGATCACCCAGGAGAAAGTTCAGGCGCTCTTCGGCTGCTGGAACTCCGGCGTCACGGCGACCGCGAGCCAGGTGGCGGAGCGGTACGGGATTCCGTTCGTCAATGCCGAGTCGTCGTCGCCCGGCCTCACGCGCCGTGGGCTCAAGTGGTTCTTCCGTACCTCCCCGCACGACGAGCACTTCACGCAAGGCATGTTCGAGTTCTTCCGCGATTTCGAGAAGAAGAAGGGCGTGAAGATCAAGACCGTCGGGCTCACGTACGACAACAGCCTGTTCGGCGCCGACAGCGGCAAGGTCATGAAGGAGATCGCGAAGAAGCACGGCGTCGAGGTCGTGCTCGATCTCCAGTACAAGGAGCGGTCGACGTCGCTCTCGTCCGAGGTGCAACGGCTGAAGGCGGCGAACCCCGACGTGTGGATGCCGACGTCGTATCAGACCGACGCGATCCTGTTCGTGCGCACCCAGAAGGACCTCGACTACAACCCGAAGATGATCATGGCGCAGGACTCGGGGCACATCTCTCCGGACTTCGTGCAGGCGGTCGGCAAGGACGCCGAAGGCACGATGTCACGGGCGCCGTTCAACACGGACCTCATCGCCAAGCGTCCAGTGGCGACCGCGCTGAACGCGCTCTACGTGAAACGGCACGGGAAGGAGCTGTACGATTTTCCGGCCCGTTCCTTCACCGGGTTCATGACGCTGCTCGACGCCATCAACCGCGCCGGGTCGACCGATCCCGAGGCCATCCGCAAGGCGCTCGTCGCCACGAACATTCCGGGCGATCAGCTCATCATGACCTGGGAGGGGATCAAGTTCGACGAGACCGGACAGAACACGCTCGTCAAGGCGATCATGATCCAGCTCCAGGGCGGCAAGTTCTACACGGTGTGGCCGTGGGACTCGGCCACGAAGGACGTGCTCTACCCGATTCCCGCGTGGAAGGACCGCAAGTAGGCCGGCGGGCCTGACCTGACGCTCGAGCTCATCGCGCAAGCGGTCGTCGGCGGCGTGCTGATGGGGTTCGTCTACGCCCTGATCGCCGCCGGGCTCTCGCTCATCTTCGGCCTCATGGAGATCGTCAACTTCGCCCACGGCGAGTTCTTGATGGTCGCCATGTACGTGACCTTCTTCGCGTGGACGCTGGCGAAGCTCGACCCTCTCGTCTCGCTGCCGCTCGTCGCGCTCGCGCTCGGTGGGCTGGGTTGGGCGGTGTACCACGGCATCATCCGATGGGTCCTCGACGGCCCGATGCTGGCCCAGATCTTCGCCACGTTCGGGCTGGCCGTTCTGCTCCGAAGCGCGGCGCAGTTCCTGTTCGGCATCGACTTCCACACGGTGAACGAGCCGCTGCTCTCCGGTCGGTTGGCGCTTGGACCGGTCTTCATCGGCGTCCCGCAGCTCGCCGCCAGCGTGACTGCGCTCGGCGCCTTCGTCGGGCTTCACCTGTTCCTCTCCCGCTCGGAGACGGGCGTGGCGCTGCAGGCCACGGCGCAGGACCGCCAAGCCGCCTCGCTCATGGGCATCGACACCGAGCGCATGTTCGCGCTCGGCTGGGCGATCGGCAGCGCGTGCGTCGGCGTGGCCGGCGGGCTGCTGGCGATGTTCTTCTACATCTTCCCTGACGTCGGCGGCAGCTTCGCGCTCCTCGCCTACGTCACCGTCGCGCTCGGCGGCTTCGGCAACGTGCCGGCGACGCTGCTGGCCGGCGTCCTCGTCGGGCTGGTCGAAGCGTTCGGTGGGCTCGTCCTCACGCCGGCCCTCAAGTACTCCGCCGTCTTCGCCCTCTACCTCGGAGTCGTGCTGTGGCGCCCGCAGGGACTGTTCGGCCGGTTCTGATCCGCGCGGTTCTCGGCGCGCTCCTGCTGGGGGCCCTCGCGTTCCCGGCCGTGTTCACGCTGCCCTTCCCTCGCCACATCATGATCATGATCTTTCTCTACGGGACGCTGGCCACGGCGTGGAACATCATCGCCGGCTACTGCGGGCAGATCTCTCTCGGGCAGGCGGTGTTCTTCGGCGTCGGCGCTTACACGTCGTCGCTGCTCTTCAAGGAAACGGGCCTCACGCCGTGGGCGGGAATGATCGTCGGCGTGATCCTGGCCGTGATCGTGTCGCAGATCGTCGGCTATCCCGTGTTTCGCCTGCGCGGCCATTACTTCGCGATCGCGACGATCGCCGTTGGCGAGATCGTCCAGTCGCTCATCGTCAACTGGGACGCGATTGGCGGCGCGCGCGGCGTGTTCGTGCCCATCAAGCGACCGGACAGCTTCGTGAACTTCCAATTCCACCAGTCGAAGGCGTTCTACTACTACATCGCGCTCGCGCTCCTGCTGCTGGCTCTCGCCGTGACGCGGCTGATCGAGCGGTCGCGCCGCGGCTATTTCTTCCGCGCCATCCGCGAGGACCAGGACGCTGCCGCGGCGCTCGGCGTGAACGTGGCCCGCGAGAAGCTCCGGGCTCTCGCGATCTCGGCGGCGCTGACGGCGATGGGCGGCACGTTCTACGCGCAGTACCTACTGTTCATCGACCCCGAGTCCGTCTTTCCGCTGTCGCTGTCGATCCTCATCTGCCTCGTCGCCGTGCTCGGCGGCGTGGGCACGCTCTGGGGCCCCGTCCTGGGCGCCGTCGTGCTGGTGCCGCTGCAGGAGGGCACGCGCGTCATGCTCGGAGGGACGGGCAAGGCGCTCGACCTCCTGGTCTATGGCGCGCTGATCGTCGGGATCTCGGTCTTCCAGCCCGGCGGCCTCATGGCGCTCTTCGCGCGATCGCGGACGGCGGGCAGCGCGCGATGAGCTTCCTGTCGCTGGCCGGCGTCACCAAGCGCTTCGGCGGCGTGGTGGCCAATCACGAGATCTCGTTCGAGGTCGCGCCCGGCGAGCTCGTAGGCGTGATCGGTCCCAACGGCGCCGGCAAGTCGACGCTCTTCGACGTAATCACCGGCTTCCAGCGACCCGATGCCGGCCGTGTCACCATCGACGGCCGCGACGTCACCGGATTGCGGCCCGATCGCATCAGCCACCTCGGCGTGGCGCGCACGTTCCAGAAGCTGAGGCCGTTCGCGGGCATGACGGTAATCGAGAACGTGATGGTGGGCGCGTTCCAGAAGACGTCCGACGTGGCGGCGGCGCGGGCCAGTGCCCGACAGGTGCTCGAGGCCGTCGGCCTCGGCGAGCGAGCCGAGACCCACGCGCGCGGCCTGTCCACCGGCCAGCGCAAGCGTCTGGAGCTCGCGCGCGCGCTCGCCACCCAGCCGCGGCTGCTCCTGCTCGACGAGATGACGGGCGGCGTCGATCAGGCGACGGTGCCGGGACTCATCCGGCTCGTGCGCGATCTCCACGCCACCGGCCTCGCGCTGATCGTCATCGAGCACAACATGCGCGTGATCATGGAGATCTCGCAGCGCATCGTCGCGCTCCAGCTGGGCGAGGTCATCGCCGACGCGCCGCCCGCCGAGATCGTGCGCGACCGCCGCGTCATCGACGCGTACCTGGGCGAAACGTGGCGGATGTGAGCAACGGCGGTGATCGAAGAGCGCCACGGCTTCCGAGGCGGGCCACAGCTTCGCTGGGGGCCGCCGAGCGTTGGGGGTCTGGGGGTGACCGTGATCGAGGAGCGCCACGGGTTCCCCGGGGCGCTCCGAGCGTCGGGGGGTATGGGGGCCATGTCGGGGCCCCCATGTTGAACGTCAGCGGATTGGACGTGCTGCTCGGCGACTACCAGGTGCTCTGGGAGGCGCGCTGCGCGGTCGCGGCCGGGGAGGTCGTGGCGCTGCTCGGTCCCAACGGCGCGGGCAAGTCGACCCTGATGAACTCGATCTCCGGGCTGCTGCGTCCGCGCGCCGGTGACGTCGTCTTCGACGGACACACGATCACGAGGCTGCGCGCCCACGAGCGCGTGGCGTACGGGATCAGCCACGTGCTGGAGCGGCGCCGGCTCTTTCCGTACCTGACCGTTCGCCAGAACGTCTGGCTCGGCGCGTATCAGCGCGCCGCGCGACCCGATCGCGAGATGCACTACCAGCGGATGATCGAGCTGTTCCCCATCATCGGAGCTCGCGCCAACCAGCTCGCGCACACGCTCTCCGGCGGCGAGCAACAGATGGTCGCGCTCGCCCGCGGCCTGATGTCGCAGCCCAGGCTCCTGCTGATCGACGAGCCGTTCCTCGGCCTGGCCCCGATCATCGTCGAGCAGCTCACCGCGGTGATCCGGCGTATCAACCGGGACGGCGTGACGATTCTCTTCATCGAGCAGAACGTGGAGCTGGCCTTGTCGATCGCGTCGCGCGGCTACGTTCTGGAGTCCGGCCGCACGGTTCTCGACGGAGCCTCGGAGGAACTGCTCCACTCCACCGAGGTGCGCCGGATCTTCCTGGGAGGGTAGTCAGGTGGTCAGCGTAAACCCTTCTCGCACGACAGGGTTCCGCAGCACGCCGATGCCCGGGATCTCGATCTCGACGATGTCACCGTCCTTCATGTTTTCGGTCGCACCGTCGGTACCCATCCACAGCACGTCGCCCGGGTACAGCGTCAGGTACTGGCTCATGCGGCTGATGAACGTGCGGACGCCGAAGATCGCGTCCTTGACGGCGTAGGTGAACATCTCCTTGCCGTTGAGGCGGATCGTGACGTGGAGATCGTCCGGGTCGAGGCCGGTGACGATCCACGGGCCCATCGGCTTGAACGTGTCCGTGTTCTTGCCTCGCCAGAACGTCCGGTCACCGCGCTGCCAGGTGCGCTCGCTGACGTCGTTGCCGATCGTGTAGCCGAAGACGTAGTCGAGCGCCTCGGCTTCCGAGACGCGCTTGCACCGCTTGCCGATCACCACGACGAGCTCGCCTTCGTATTGCACCAGCTCCGTCGCATCCTTCGGGATGACGATGGGCTCGTCGATCGCGAGCAGCGCATTGTTGGCGCGATAGCCCACGTCCGCCTGCGGAGGGAACTCCGGCTTGAGGCCGCGCCTCTTCGCCATCTCGGTGACGTGCTCGCGGTAGTTGACGCCGGCGGCATAGAACGTCGGTGGAATCACCGGCACGAGCATCTTGACGCGGCTCAGCCCGTACGTCGTCGACGTCCGCGTGTCACTCTCGAACGGGCTCCCCGTGACCTCGGTCACGGTGTTGTCCTCGATGACGCCGTAGGAGATCGTCCGTCCCGATTGAAACCGGCACCATTTCATGGCCGATGCTCCTCTACCCTCCGACCACGGTGCGAATCGCGGCCTCGATGATCTCGAGCGACCGGTCGATCTCGGCGGGCGCGATGGTGAGCGGCGGCGCGACGCGCCATACCCAGTAGCGGCCCGGCTGGCGAGTCGCGGCGAGGAAGAGCCCGCGTCGCAGGCATTCACGCGTGATCGCGTCGGCTTCCGCCTCCGCGGGCCGCTTGCTCACGCGGTCCAGGACGAAGTCGACGCCCATCAAGAGCCCGCGCCCGCGCACGTCGCCGACGATTTCGTAACGGTCCTTGAGAGCGAGGAGGCCCTTCTTGAGATAGGCGCCCTTGTCGCGCGCGGCGTCGACGAGCTTCTCCTCGGCGATGACGTCGAGCACGGCGAGGCCGACGGCGGCGGGCAGCGGCTCGTTCAGGTGCGACGTGAAGAAGAAGAAGCCTTCGCGATACGCCTTGTCCTCGATCGCGGCCGTGGTCGCCGTCGCCGCCAGCGGGATACCGCCGCCGAGCGTCTTCGAGATCGTCAGGAGATCCGGCGCCACGCCGTCCCGATCGCTGCCCCACATGGCGCCGGTACGTCCGAGACCCGTCTGGGCCTCGTCGAAGATCACGAGCATCTCGCGCTGGCGAGCGAGACGCTGGAGCTCTCCGAAGTAGCCGGGCGGTGGCTCGACGCAGCCGGCAGTGCCGAGAATCGGCTCGGCGATGACCGCGGCAAGTGAGCCGACCGACTGCCGGTCGACCAGGTCGAAGCCGACACGTGCACACGCGTACTCGCACGACGGGAACGTGAGCGCGAGCGGACAGCGGTAGCAGTCGGGCACGGGGATCGCGAAGGTCCCGGGCAGCGTCGGGCCGTAGCCGGACCGGCGGCTCGGGATGAACGTGGAGGCGCCGGCGCCTGACGTCGATCCGTGAAACGAGTGCGCGAGGCCCACGACCTCGTATCGCCCGGTCACCTTCTTCGCGATCTTGAGCGCTGCCTCGTTGGATTCCCCGCCAGTGGACAGGAAGAACACCTTGTCGAGCGGTGGCGGCAAGAGCTCGACGACGCGCCGGCCGAGCGCGATGACGTCAGGGCTCAGCATCGCGCTGTTGATGTGGACCGCGCGATCCGCGGCGCTGCGCACGGCGTCGGCGATGCGTGGATGATTGTGGCCGACGGTGGCGCACATCTGCCCGGAACTGAAATCGAGGTACTCGCGGCCGTCGACGTCGGTGATGGTGGCGCCCTCGGCCCGGGCGATCACCGGCAACGTGAAGTCGCTGGCAAAGCTGCGGACGAACACCTGACGGGCCTCGGCGAGAAGCTCGTCGCTCTTGCTGTCGCTCATGATCATCTCTCCCTCACGCCTCGCCGTTCCGCGCGGAGGCGGCGCGTGGCCTCGACGTCCACGTCGCCGTCACGCACCACGACACCATACGCCGACTCGGCATGGGCCGGCGAGACCTTGTCGAGCCGCACGTCACGCCGCACCAGCATCGGGTCGCGGTCGAGCGGGTCGCCGGATCCGCCGCTGCCGGACGTCCGCACACGCAGAGTCTCACCAGCTCTGAGCTGGAGACCCGGGACCGTCGAGCGCGCCGTGTCGCGAACGGTGCCGGCGGCATCGACGATCTCGAATGCGCCGGGCTGCCCATCGCCGCCGCCGCCGAGTCCGCGTGGCGCCTCGCGGTGGTTGCATCCCCAGCCACCGACCATGAGATCACCATGAAGCCCGCGCACTTCGCGGACGACCGCGAGTCCGCCGCGGAACCGTCCGGCGCCGCCGGAGTCGGGAACGAACGCGTAGCGTTCGACGAGAATCGGGAACTCGGACTCGAGGGCCTCGATCGGGAGATTCGACGTGTTGGTCGTGTGATTCGCGATGCCGTCGATTCCGTCCTTGCCGGCGCGAGCGCCGCTGCCCCCGGCGTACACCTCGTAGTCGACGAAGAACTCGTCACGGCGCGGATCGATGCCGGAGTAGATCGCCAGCGTTCCTCCGTGACAGTGGGCCACGACGCGCTCGGGCACCGCCTCGGCGAAGGCGCTGAGCACCACGTCGGCCACCGTCTGGCACGTCGTGAAGCGCGCAGCCACCGCCGCCGGCGGCAGCGGGTTGAGCACGGTGCCGGGCGGTGCCACGACCTCGATCGCGCGGTAATAGCCACCGTTCGACGGGATGTCGGGATCGATCACGGCCTTCAGCACGTAGTACACCGTCGCGAGCAGCGAGACGGTCGGAACGTTCTTCGCCCCCGGCACCTGCGCTTCGCTGCCGGTGAAATCGACCGTGACCCGCTCGCCCGTGACGCGCACGGCCACGCGGATGCGAACGGGGCGTGCCTCGCGGCCGTCGTCGTCGCAGAAACCCTCCGCCTCGTAGCAGCCGTCGGGCATCCGCGCGATCCCGTCGCGGAGTCGACGCTCGGTGGCGTCGAGGATCTCCGCCATGCTCCGCTGCAGCACGTCGACACCGTGCTGCCGGCAGATCTCACGGAGCCGCTCGCTGCCGGCCTGATTGGCGGCGATCTGCGCGCGCAGGTCGCCGGTCCGCTCGTGCGGGGTCCGCGAGTTCATCAGAATCGTACGAAAGAGACCATCCTCGATGTGCCCACGCGCGACGAGCCGCGCGACCGGCAACCGCAGGCCGTCCTGGAAGATGCTCGTGGAGTCGCCGGACTCGCTGCCGGGCACGCGCCCGCCGACATCCGCGTGATGCGCCGTGTTCGCGACGAACCCGATGAGCTCGCCGCCGGCGAAGACGGGCGCAATGATCGCGATGTCGTTCAGGTGGGACCCGGCGCTCGTGTACGGATCGTTCGCGACGAACATGTCGCCGGGCCGCCACGACCGTCGCGGATACGCCTCGCCGAGCACGCGCGGCAGGTCGACCATCGAGCTCAGGTGCATGGGGATGTGCGCCGCCTGGGCGATCACGCGGCCCTCGGCATCGAACACCGCGCAGGAGGCATCGCGCCGCTCCTTGATGTTCGGCGAGTAGGCGGCGCGGATGAGCGTGATCCCCATTTCTTCCGCGGTGGCCAGGAGGAGCTTCTGGAGGACCTCGACCGTGACCAGATCCATACCGCTCACTCCCGTCCGACCGCGATCACGAGATTGCCGTGACCGTCGACGGTGGCCGTCTGGCCTGGCTCGACCACCGTGGTGCAATCGATCTGCGCGATCATCGCGGGGCCGATCACGGAATGTCCCGCACCGAGTCGAGCGCGATCGAGCACGGGCGTGTCGACGAAACCCTTGGTCGATTCGAAGTACACCGGCCGCGAGCCGCGAGCGGGGTCGCCGGGTTCCGGCGAAACGGCGATGACCGGACGCGCGACGGGCAGCGTGACGGCGACCCGGAACGTCACGAGCTCGGTCGGCTCTTCTGGGGAGGAGTAACCGAACGCCCGCCGGTGGGCTCGGTGAAAGCGCCTGATGAGATCGGCCGAGGTCAACCGACGGCCGACTTCGACCGGCAACTCGTGGTTCTGGCGCGCGTAGCGCATCTCGACCGAGCGGGTGAAGGTGATCCGATCCATCGGCAGCGCGCCGCGACGCGCCCATTCGGCCGCGCGGGTTTCCAGGTCGGCGAAGATCGCGGCCAGCTCGGTCGGCGTGGTGTGATCGGTTCGCCGCAGCGCGGTGCGGCTCAGCTCGGTGCGCACGTCGGCGACGAGCAGGCCGAGCGCGCACAGCACGCCGGGGCTCGGCGGCACCAACACGCGCGGGATGCCGAGTAGCCGGGCGACCGCTGCGGCGTGCATGGGGCCGGCGCCGCCGAATGCGACGAGCGTGAACTGGCGCGGATCGCGCCCGCGCTCGACGGTGGCCAGCCGGATGGCGGCGGCCATGCTGGCGTCGACGATCTTGACGACGCCGAGCGCCGCGTCGGTGACCGAGAGTCCGAGCGGTCTCGCAAGATCTCGCTCGACTGCCTGCGCCGCGCGATCCCGTTCGAGGCGCATCGCCCCGCCGAGGAAGTAGTCGGGGTCGAGCCGGCCCAGCAACAGGTTCGCGTCGGTCACCGTGGGCGCCTCGCCGCCACGTCCGTACGCGGCGGGGCCCGGGTCCGCGCCCGCGCTCCGCGGTCCCACGCGCAAGAATCCGCCCGGATCGATCCAGGCGAGGCTGCCACCACCCGCACCGATCGAGTCGACGTCGAGCATCGCGATCTTCACCGGGTAGCCGTGGTACGCCTTCTCCGCTGCGGTCACCGGCGTGCCCTGCTCGACCACGGACACGTCGGTGCTCGTCCCGCCCATGTCGAAGGTGATGATTCTCGGATGACCGGCGCGGCCCGCGAGATACGCGGCGCCGGTCACGCCGGCGCTCGGCCCGGACGCCATCGTGTAGACCGGTCGCTCGCGCACTTGACCGATTGTCGCCACGCCGCCGTTCGACTGGAGAATCAGCGGTCGCGCACTGAGGCCGAGCGCCGTCACGCGCTCCTCGAAATGCCCCAGGTACCGGGCCATCACCGGCCCGACGTACGCGTTCATGACGGTCGTCGAGAGCCGCTCGAACTCGCGGAACTCCGGCAGCACGTCCGACGAGATCGAGAGGTAGAGCTCCGGGAACTCGCGGCGCACCAGCTCGGCGACGGCCCGCTCGTGCGTGGGGTTCACGTAGGAGTGCAAGAAGCAGACGGCGAGCGCGTCGACGCCGTCGGCGACGAGCCCGGCGATCGCTACGCGGGTGGCGTCGAGATCGAGCGTGGTTTCGATCCGCCCGTCGGCACGCGTGCGTTCCGGCACCTCTCGTCTGAGATCTCGCGGGACGAGCGGTTCCGGCTTGTCCGCCTGAAGATCGTAGAGATCGTCACGAATCTGGCGTCGCAGCTCCAGCAGATCGCGCATTCCCTGCGTGGTGACGAGGCCGGTGCGGGCGCCTTTCCGCTCGAGGACGGCATTGATGCACACCGTGGTGCCGTGACCGAGGTACGTGACGGCCGCCGGCGAGACGCCCTGTCGCGCGAACAATGCGCTCAGCCCCGCGGCCACGCCGATCGACTCATCGGCCGGCGTCGTCGGAACTTTTTCGAGACGCACCGCACCGTCCGCGTCGTTCACTGCCGCGAGATCCGTGAACGTGCCGCCGACGTCGACGCCGACTCTCCACGCCATTGCGCCCAAGGGTAGCCCGGATCATTCATGAACGCTCACTGTCATCGAGCGCGTGGCGTCGCGGGCCGGCCGGATCGGTGAGGGGCCTCTGACCACGAGGCCCTTTGACCGATGCCCCGGGAGCGGTTCCCACTCCCGACGGGTGTGCCCGCGATAGAACGCTCGGGGAAGGGGTCCGCCGGCCCCTCCCGGCCCGGGCCGGCCCGCGGCAAC
>JBGPTW010000096.1:0-24397 GCA_041490825.1 Methylomirabilia bacterium
CCCGTCGCGTGCGATCGAGGGCACCCAGGCCACGAGTGGGAACGGCTCGCCGGTCATGGGTCAACAGGGGCTCGTGGTCAGAGGCCCCTCACCGACCCGGCCGGCCCGCGACGCCACGCGCTGATTGACGGCGGGCGTAATTGGAGCTAGCGCGCGGGACTCAGCGCAGCTCGTCCTTGAACGTCAGCTTGACGCCACCGACCTCGATCACGTCGCCGTCACGAAGCTTCGTGCGACGGGTCTTGGCGCCCTTCACGGTCATCCCGCGAAACGTGCAGAGGTTCCGGATCTCGTAGCCGTCGCTCACTCGCACGACCAGCACGTGGTTCGGGGCGCCAGGAACTTGCAGGTCGCACAGGTCGTCGCTCCCGACGAGGGCGGCGCCCGTGGCGGCAAGGTAGTGAATTCCTCGCTGGCCCTTGCTCTCCCATTCGACGTGAGCCTGCCGCTTCTGCGCGGCCATTTGCTGCAGCCGCTGGACCTCGTCGGCTTTGAGGAACATGGTCCCGTGGTCGGAGCCGGCTGCCTGGCTGCTCGGCTCGCGTCCCGGGCTCGCCTGGACGTCCAGGGCGCGCTCGAACAGGACCGAGAACTTGCCCATCGAGATCTCGTCGCCGACTTTCAGCGGCCGGTCCCCGCTGAGCTTGTCACCGTTCACGAACGTGCCGTTCGAGGAGCCGAGGTCGCGGACGATCCAGGTGCCGTTGGTCTGCCGGACGAGCTCCGCCTGGTTCCGGGACACGGACGGATTGTCGATCACGATGTCCATCTCTTTGACCCGGCCGATCTTGATCACGGGCTGGTCCAAATCGTAGACCTTCAGCGGGTTACGGCCCAGGACCAGCGTCAGCTTCGGCATGGCTCCTCCTCGAGTCGCGCAGGTCACGGCCGGTCACCGCTCGTGCGGGCCGCCGCCGCGCTATCCGGGTACGCCGCGTCTCCGCGTAACCTGCTCGGTACTCTACCGGGAGAGGATGGGACGCGGCAAGCTTCCTGGGAACCTCAGGCTCCGTAGATGCCGGTCCCGGGCTTGGCGGGATCGCCCGGCGTCATCCGGCAGGCGATCGCGCCGGCACCCAGGCCGGCGAGCGCTGTCAAGACGGCGGCCACCGCCGTCTCGACCATGGACGGCAGAGACGTTGCGAATGCCGGCAGGCGCGCCAGGACGAGCCCGAACGCGATGAACAGGGTCACGCCGTACGCGAGCCCGGCCAGGCGGGGTCGGCGGCGGGCGTCGACGGCGACCATGGCGAGCGCGGCCAGCAGCGCCACCGGGATGAGGATCGGGTTGAACGCCCCAGGCGTCGTCCCGTTCTTTCGCGCGATCTCGTGGTTCACCGCGATGGGAGAGGTCGGATCCTTCGCGATTTCCTCCCCGATGAACGACACCGGCTGGATCCACGCGAAGCCCGCGCGCGCGATCCCGGCGCCCGCCGTCCCGAACAGGACCATCATCACCACCACCAGCACGGGAGCCTCCCGCATCCTCGACAGCCGCGCCGTGATCACGAGCGCGAGCGGCGCGAGGAGCGCCCCGAGGACCGGATACGTGAAGAACAGCACGCCGCCGTGCGAGTAGGCGGTTCTGATGCCGGGCTGGACGCTGACGCCAAGCGCTGCATAGACGAACGTGCCGGCCAGCACGAGCGCCGCCAGCCGTGCGCGGCTCGTCAGTGCATAGGTCTCACCGGCGATCACCCAGCACGCCGCGGCATTGACGACCGCGCCGAGAAGCCCGAGCAGATGCGGCGGGCTCCACAGTGTCACGTCGAGGCCGAACAGCCGGTGCCAGAGATCGTCGATGGGCGCGGCCAGCACGGTCAGCGCGATGCCCAGGGCCGCCAGGTGATAGCCGGGTGTTCCCGTCAAGCCCATGACGCGAATCATGCCTGGTTCGCGCCCGGTGCCAGCGAGGGCGCGCGCGGTCGTCCAGGCGAGGACGCCGAAGCTGACGAGCGCGATGGCAGTGACGCCACTATAGGTCATCACGTGCGGCGGGATCCAGAAGGAGTCGCGCCCGATCAGCAGGTGCCACTGGATGTCCCACTGGGTGCCCCAGGCCGCCACGACGTGGGCGGCCAAGAGCGCCCAGAGACCGAGGCGGGCGACGGCGAGCGCCGAGGCCGGGCTCGCGGTGACGCCGGGGGCGAGCGCTGCGAGAGTCTCGGCGCGAAGGCTGTGCATGGGCGCTCCTCCTTGTCGCAGTAGAATGCCTGTTCGAGGAGCGCCATGTCATTCTTGAATTCACGCAGCCGGTCGGCGCGCCAGGGCTTCGGCAAGCCCGTTCGGCGCAAGGAAGACGCGCGTCTCGTCATCGGCGGGGGCCGCTTCAGCGACGACGTCAATCGTCCGGGGCAGGCCTATGCGTCCTTCGTCCGCTCGCCCCACGCGCATGCGCGCATTCGGCGGATCGACGTCGCCGACGCATTGCGGCTCCCGGGCGTGATCACGGTGCTCACCGGGGAGGACGCCGCGGCCGATGGTCTTCGACCGATTCCGCACAACCCGGTGCCGACGAATCCGCACGAATTTCCGCTCGCCGGTCGGGATGGCTCGCCGATCTTCGTCGCCCCGCACCCGCCGCTGCCAGCCGACGTGGCGCGCTTCGTAGGCGAGGCCGTGGCGATGGTCATCGCCGAAAGCAGCGCGATCGCCAGAGACGGCGCCGAGCGCGTGGTGGTGGATTATGAGCCGCTACCCGCGGTGACCGCGACCCGCGTGGCATCGGGCTCGGATGCGCCGGTCGTCTGGACGGAGAACGGTAGCAACGTGTGCGTCGATTCCGGCGCCGGCGACGCCGCCGCGACCGACGCCGCGTTCGCGCAGGCCGCGCACGTGGTGCGGCTCGAAAGCTGGGTGAATCGCGTGACCGGTGTCCCGATGGAGCCGCGCGCGGCGCTCGGCGTCTACGACGATGCGACTGGCCGCTACACGGTCTACGCGGGCTCGGGCGGCGCGACGCGGATCAAGACCGATCTCGCGGGCGCGCTCGGCGTTCCCGAGGCTCGGGTGCGCGTGGTGTCGGAAGACGTTGGCGGCAACTTCGGAACCCGCAACAGCTCGTATCCCGAGTTCGCGCTCGTCGCCTGGGCCGCGAAGCGCGTGCGCCGTCCGGTGAAGTGGACGTGTGACCGGCGGGAAGCGTTTCTCACGGACTACCAGGCGCGCGACCTCGTCTCCGAGATGGAGCTCGCGCTCGCCGCCGACGGGACGTTCCTGGCGCTCCGCGGCGTCAACACCAGCAACGTCGGCGCGCATGCGGTGTCGTTCGTTCCTCTCAACAAGGGGCGAGAGCTCACGACCACGGTGTACGACGTTCCGGCGGCTCACGTGCGGGGGCGCGCCGTGCTCACGAACACGTCACCCACCGCGCCGTACCGGAGTGCCGGACGACCCGAGGTGATGTTCGTCATGGAGCGTTTGATCGACGTCGCCGCGCGCCGTCACGGATTCGATCGCCTCGAGCTCCGGCGACGCAACCTCGTCCCACCGGCGGCGATGCCGTATCGCAACCCGTTCGGCATCGTCTATGACAGCGGTGACTACGGGACGGTGCAGGACCGCGCGGTGACGCTGGCCGACTGGGCCGGCATCGAGACCCGCCGCCTGGACGCACGCCGGCGTGGCCGCTACCGCGGTATCGGCATCGCCAACTACATCGAGATCGCCACGGGCCAGCCGCGCGAGCGGGCGCGCGTCACCGTGCGTCCCGAGGGATGGATCGAGGTGGTTCTCGGCACGCTGTCGGCGGGCCAGGGCCACGAGACGAGCTTTGCGCAGCTCATCGCGGAATGGTTCGACGTCGACATCGACCGGGTGCGATTGATCACCGGCGACACCGATCTCGGTCTCGTCGGTGGAGGCTCGCATTCCGGGCGGTCGATGCGCCTCGGCGGCGTCGTGATGGCCAAGGCGTCGGATCAGATCGTCGACAAGGGCAAGCGTGTTGCCGCCTGGCTGCTGGAAGCCGCGGACGCGGACATCGACTTCTCGCGGCGGCGCTTCGTGGTGAAGGGCACGGACCGCTCGGTCGATCTGTTCGACGTGGCCGCCGCCGCCGTCCGGGACGACGTGCCGGAAACTTTGCGAGGGCCGCTCGACGCCGTGTCCGACGAGACGATGCCGGTGCCGTCGTTTCCCTACGGATGCGCGGTCTGCGAGGTCGAGATCGATCCCGAGACCGGCGTGGTCACGATCGTGCGCTACACGTCCGTTGACGACGTCGGGCGCGCGATCAACCCGATGATCGTGCACGGGCAGACGCACGGCGGCATCGCGCAAGGCGTCGGCCAGGCGCTGTGGGAGCACTGCCACTACGACGCCGGGACGGGCCAGATGCAGACGGCGACGTTCATGGACTACGCGATGCCGCGTGCTGATATGCTGCCCGCGTTCACCACCGAGATCAGCGAAGTGCCGTCGACGTCGAACCCGCTCGGACTCAGAGGCGGCGGGGAAGGTGGAACGACGCCGGCGCTCGGCGCGGTGGTCAACGCGATCGTGGATGCGCTGGCCGAGCTGGGCGTCGAGCACATCGAGATGCCGGCCACGCCCGAGCGCGTCTGGCGCGCCATCCGCGCGGCCCGGAGCGATGGCATCATACGGGAGGCGACATGAGCACCACGGTGGACCTGGTCTTCGCGCCCGACGACGACGTCCCGATCGCGTACCTGCAGCGCACGCGCGACTACTACGCCGCGCTCGGCTACACGAGGCCCTACCACTGGGCGCACTTCGCGGACGTGCCGTTCACGCCGTTGGAGAAGCCTCTTGACGGATCACGCATCGGGTTGATCAGCACCGCCGCGCCGTACCGGCCCGAGGCCGGCGAGCAGGGTCCGGGCGCGCCCTACAATGCCGCCGCGAAGTTCTACCGCGTCTACTCCGCGCCGACGGACACGATCCCGGACGTCCGGATTTCCCACGTCGGCTACGATCGCATCCACACGACCGCGGCGGACGTCAACGGCTATTTCCCCCTGGCGCGGCTGAACGACGCGGCGGCGGCCGGACGCATCGGCCGTGTCGCGCCGCGCTTCTACGGCGCGCCGACGAACCGCAGCCAGCGCGTCACCATGGACACCGATTCGCCGCAGATCCTCGACCTCTGCCGCGAGGATGGTGTCGACGTCGCCGTGCTCGTCCCGACCTGACCCGTGTGCCACCAGACCGTGAGTCTGGTCGCACGCCACCTCGAGGCGAACGGCATCCCGACCGTGATCATGGGATGCGCCAGGGACATCGTCGAGCACTGTGGTGTGCCGCGGCTCGTCTTCAGCGATTTTCCTCTCGGGAATTCGGCCGGCAAGCCGTTCGACGTCGAGTCGCAGCGCGCGACGCTCGAGCTTGCACTTCGCGTGCTGGAGAGCGCCCCGGCCGCGCGCACGACCGTGCAGTCGCCGCAGCGATGGAGCGACGACCATGCCTGGAAGCGCGACTATTCGAGCGTCGAGCACCTCACGCCGGCCACGATCGCCCAGAAGCGGCGCGAGTTCGACGAGCACAAGGCGGTGGCCCGCACCAGACAGATCGAGCGGTGAGCGCCGGTCGGCCAGAGTCGCAGCACTGTCGAGGGCAGGGAACCCGGACGAGGAAAGAGAGGACCCCATGGCGGTGAGAATCAGTCGTCGAACGTTCCTGACCGGCGCGGCAGCAGCGGCGATGGTACCGGCGCCCGCCTTCGCGCAGCAGAAGCCGGTGAAGATCGGCCTGCTCACGGTGAAGACCGGGCCGCTCGCCGCGGGCGGCATCCAGATGGAGCAGGGCACCATCCGGTTCTTCAAGGACAGGAACTACACGCTCGCCGGCCGCAAGGTCGAGCTCGTCGTCGCCGACACCGGCGGCAATCCGGCGGGCACGAAGACGAAGACCCAGGAGCTCGTCGAGCGCGACAACGTCGATATGATCTTCGGTCCGCTCGCCGCGTTCGAGCTGCTCGCGATCACCGACTACGCCGCGCAGGCGAAGATGCCGATCCTGTCTCTCGCGGCTGCGGAGGACATGACCCAGCGCCGGCCCAACCCGTATTTCGTCCGGGCGTCCGGCACCTCGGCGCAATACTTGCACCCCCTCGGCGACTACGCTGCGAAGGAGTTGAAGTTCAAACGGATCATCACGCTGGCCGACGACTTCGCATTCGGTCACGAGCAGATGGCTGGGTTCCAGCGCGTCTTCGAAGACGCGGGTGGCCGGATCGTGAAAAAGCTGTGGCCGCCGCTCGTGACGCCCGACTACACGCCGTACATCGCGCAGATCAGCGGTGCTGACGCGGTGATGCAGGGCTTTGCCGGATCGAATCCGTTGAAGTTCATGAAGCAGTACCGGGACGCCGGGCTGAAGCTCCCGGTCCTCGCCGGCGCGCCGGCCGGTGACGATGCGCTCCTGAAGTCCTTCGGCGACGAGGCGCTCGGGATGATATCGAGCAACTTCTATACGAACGATCTCGACACGCCGAGCAACAAGCGGCTCATCGACGGGATGGTGCGCGACTACGGCAACATCCCGGGCACCTACTCCGCCGGTCTCTACATCAACGGGATGGTCGCGGAAGCGGCGCTCGAGAAGACGGGCGGCAAGAC
This sequence comes from Methylomirabilia bacterium, assembly GCA_041490825.1. Classification (GTDB taxonomy): domain Bacteria; phylum Methylomirabilota; class Methylomirabilia; order Rokubacteriales; family CSP1-6; genus JBGPTW01. The sequence goes on from JBGPTW010000096.1 coordinate 6,579, forward strand.
TGACGACAGGGAAGCGTTCGTCAAAGCGCTGCGCGCCGTGTCGCTGACCGACACGCCGCGTGGCCCGTTCCACTTCGACCGCTTCGGCAACGTCGTCGGGAACTTCTACATCCGGCGCTGCGAGAAGAAGGGCGACAAGCTCGTCAACACGACGATCAAGACCTACAAGGACGTCAGCCAGTTCTGGACGTACGACGAGAAATGGTTCCTGGCGCAGCCGGTGTATTCGCGCGACTATCCGCCCTTGAAGGGCTGAGGCGTATCCGAAACGTCACAGATTGCGCCCGAGGGACGTGGCCCCGTAGAATCATCGCGGAGGTCCGGCATGGGGACGTTCCGCGTCGAGGTGACCGTCAGCAATCTCCGCGATCCGCGTCGCAGTGTGACGTTGCCGCTCCTGGTCGACACGGGCGCGACCTATACGACGCTGCCAGGCGAAGTCGCGGAGTCGCTGGGATTGGAACCGGTCGACACGCGACGTGTCCGGCTTGGCGACGGTCGTGAAGAGCATTGGCCGCTGGGTGAAATTCGCGCTCGCGTCGATGAGCGTGAGTGCCCCTCAGTGTGCTTCATCGGGCCTCGGGGCGGACCCGCCCTGCTCGGTGCGGTCACGCTCGAGGAACTCGCGCTCGACGTCGATGCAACGGGCAAGCGCTTGGTGCCGACCACGTCCATCGTCTGATCGACGATCGCAGTCGTCGCCGGCCGGTTCCGTCATCCGAGTATCTTCGAGCTGGGCGAATTTGCCGATGCTGGTTGTCTGATGGGCTACGGTCCCAGCGCTCGCGAGATCTGGCGGCTCGCTGGGAGTTACGTCGACCGGATTCTGAAGGGTGCTCGCCCCGCCGACTTGCCAGTCCAGCAGCCTACGAAGTTCGAACTCATGATCAACGTGAAGACCGCGAGGGCTCTCGGACTCACGATCCCGCCTCCAATCTTGCTCCAGGCGAGTCGGCTCATCGAATGACGGTCCAAACATGAATCTCACGCTGCTGCTCACCGTCAACAGCATCACGCTCGGCGGCCTGCTCTTCCTCCTGTCCTCCGGGTTCTCGCTGATCTTCGGGTTGATGAAGATCCCGAACCTGACGCACGGCTCCTTCTTCATGCTCGGCGCGTACCTTGCGACGAGCTTGATCGCTCACGGATTCGACTTCTGGTCCGCCGCGATCCTGAGCGGGCTCGGGGTCGCGCTCTTCGGCGGGCTCGTCGAGCGTCTCATCCTGCGCCGGCTGCCCGGCGCGGAGCTGGCGCAGGTGCTGGTCACGCTCGGTCTTTCGTTCATGATCGCTGACGTCTGCCTCATGGTGTGGACCGGCGATCCCATCCGGATCGACACGCCGAGCGCGCTCCGCGGGGCGACGTCCATGCTCGGCCTCGGCTTTCCCACGTATCGCCTCGCCATCAGCGTCATCGCCGTGATCTTCGCGGCCGCCCTCTGGGCGCTGCTCGATCAGACGCGACTCGGCGCGATGATCCGCGCGGGCGTGGACGACCCGGCGATGGCGCGGGTCGTCGGGATCCGCGTCTCGCGGCTCTTCACGATCGTCTTCTGTCTGGGCGCGTGGCTCGCGGGCTTTGCCGGCGTGATCGGTGGGCCGATCCTCTCGGTTTATCCCGGACTCGACCAGGAGATGCTGCCGCTCGCCCTGGTCGTGGTCATCCTCGGCGGCAGCGGCAGCCTCCTCGGCTCGCTCGTGGGCAGCTTCGTCGTCGGCTTCCTCTACAACTTCGGCCAGGCCATGTTCCCGGAGCTCGCCTACGTCGTGCTGTTCCTGCCGATGCTGATCGTCCTGGTGCTGCGACCTCAGGGCCTCTTCGGCCGGCCGGCCGTGTGAACCGGCTCGCGCTCGCGGTCGCGCTCGCGATGCTCGTGACGGTGCCGCTGTGGATCGGTGGCACCTACTACGTCAACATCGCGAGCCAGATCCTGATCTCCGCCATCTTCGCGCTCGGCATCAACGTGCTGGCGGGCTACGCGGGGCTCGTGTCGCTCGGCCACGCCGGACTCTTCGGCATCGCCGCGTACGCCGCGGCGAAGATCATGAACAACGGCTACGGCCATGTCGCGGTCGATGCGGCGGCCCTCGCGGTGACGCTCGTCGCCGCGGCGGCCTTCGCGGTGCTGGCGTTGCGCGGCACCGGGCTCGGCTTCGTCATGATCACCGTCGCGCTCGGGCAGATCGTCTGGGGCGTCGCCTATCGCTGGATCAGCCTCACGAACGGAGACAACGGCATCAGCATCACCGGGCGGCCGAGCCCGCTCGGGCTGTCGCTTGCCTCGCCGAGGAGCTTCTACTGGGCGACCGTGGTCGTCTTCCTCGTCGCCGTCCTGTCGATGGCGACCTTCGTCGCCTCCCCGTTCGGCGCGACCGTGCGCGGGACGCGCGACCAGGCGCGGCGCATGAACGCGCTCGGCTACCACGTCTGGATGATCCGCTTCCTCGCGTTCCTCTTCTCGGGCTTCTGGAGCGGCGTGGCCGGGCTGCTCTACCTCTACTACAACCAGTTCGTGAGCCCGCAGGCAGTGGCCCTCAATGCCTCGGCCGAGGCATTGCTGATGGTCATCTCCGGCGGCACGGCGACGCTGCTCGGACCGATCGTCGGCGCCGCGCTGGTCGTCGTCATCAAGAACGTGGCGAGCGCCTACATCGAGCGCTGGAACTTTGTCCTCGGCGCCATCTTCGTCGTGATCGTCGTGTTCATGCCCGAAGGACTGGTGCCGGGCGTGGCGCGGCTGGCGCGCCGGGGGATGGCGGCGGTGTGGCCGCGCGCTGCAGCTCCAGTGCCCGCGCCGCGCGAGGGGAGCGGGCGATGATCGCGCTCGGCGTGCGCGATCTCGAGAAGTCCTTCGGTGGCCTGCGCGTCACCGCGGCGGTGAATCTGGCCGTCGAGCCGGGCGAGCGCCGCCTGATCATCGGCCCGAACGGCGCCGGCAAGACGACGCTGTTCAACCTCATCATGGGCGAGCTCCGACCCGACGGCGGGTCCATCACGTTCTTCGACCGCGACGTCACCCGTGTGCCGGGTCGCCGGCGCGCGCACCTCGGCATCGGGCGCACGTATCAGATCATCACGCTGTTCCCGCGCGAGACGCTGCTGCGCAACGTCACGCTGTCGCTGCTCGGCCTGTCGTCGCTGCGCTGGAATCCGTTCATCAGGCTCGATCAGCAGGAGGGGATCATCGGCCGTGCGCGCGAGGTGCTGGCGCGGGTGGCGCTCGACCGTCTCGCCGACCGGCCCCTCGCCGAAACGTCGTATGGCGAGCGCCGCCGGGTCGAGATAGCGATGGCGCTCGCGCAGAATCCGAGAGTGTTGCTGCTCGACGAGCCGTTTGCCGGGCTGTCGACCGACGAGCGGCGCGACGTGCTCGCGCTGATCACCGGCATCCCGCGCGACGTGACGATCGTCATGATCGAGCACGACATGGACGTGGCGCTCGACTTCGCGGAGCGGATCACCGTCCTGCACTTCGGCCAGGTGATCGTCGAAGGCACGCGCGGCGAAGTCGTCGCGCACCCGCGGACCAGGGAGATCTACCTTGGCGAATGACCCGCCGGGACAGCACGAGGGGGCGCCCGCCCTCGTGCTCAGCGACATCGACGCTTTCTACGGCGACAGCCACGTGCTGCACGGTGTGTCGCTGCGCCTCTCCGAAGGCCGCCTGCTCGGTTTGCTCGGTCGCAACGGCGCCGGTAAATCAACGTCGATGAACGTGGCCGTCGGGCTGCTGCCGCCGCGGCACGGCAGGGTCACGGTCTGCGGGACCAACGTGACCGGGCGCGCGCCCGAGGCCATCGCGGCCGAAGGCCTCGCGCTCGTGCCGCAAGGACGTCGCGTCTTTCGCAGCCTCACCGTGCGGGAGAATCTCGAGGTGGCCGCGCGCAGGCCTCGCGGCGGCCTGCCGATGCTGTGGACGCTCGACACGGTGGCGGCGATCTTCCCGCGCCTGCGGGAGCGCCGGAACCAGATGGCCGGCTCACTCTCCGGCGGCGAGCAGCAGATGCTCGCGATCGGCCGCGCGCTCATGTCGAACCCGCGTGTGCTCCTGATGGACGAGCCGTCCGAAGGGCTCGCGCCGCAGATCGTGGCGGAGGTCATGTCGACCATCCGGCGTCTCAAGGAGCAGGGCCTCTCCATCGTCCTCGTGGAGCAGAATGCCAAGCTCGTGTTCGACGTGGCCGACGACGTCGTCGTGCTCAATAGCGGTCGCGTCGTCGTCGACAGTTCGGCTGCGGAGCTGAAGGCGAGCGGCGTCGACCTGCACCAGCACCTCGGGATCTACTGACGCTTCCATCGTTCGTCGCGTTCGCGGGTCGAGGCTGGGGCGGCAGCGTGGGGCAGGCCCGATGGCTCGAAAAACGAACTCGCCCCTGGGCCTGCCCCACACTGCCTCCCCAGCCTCGACCCGCGAACGCGAGGCCGGCGTCGGCGTCGTCTCATCACGCTTGACGGCACGCCGACCGCGGTGGTCTGATCAGCGCAGCATGACACCTTCATCGACACACTCGTCCTCGCCATCGGACGTCAACGGCATGCCGGCGTCGGACAGCGGCACCGATCTCATCGCCACGGTTCCCGCGGCGACCGTTCGCAGCTACACGAGAGAGGACCTGCTCGCCGCCGTCCGCGTGCTCGCGCCGCGATTACGCGCCGCGTCCGACGAGATCGAGGCTCGGCGCTCGTTGACCGAGCCGCTGGTGCAGGCGCTGGCGGACGCCGGCTTCTATCGCATGTATCTCGCGCGCTCGCTGGGCGGCGGTGAAGTCGAGCCGCTGACGTACTTCGACGTGATCGAGGCGCTGGCGCAAGTGGAGAGCGTCGCGGCGTGGAGCACGCTCATCTCGACCGGCGCGATGACGATCACGGTGCGTGGACTTCCAGACCAGACGCTCGCCGCGATGTTCACGTCGCCGCGAGAGACGATCATGGCAGGGTCGGGGCCGCCGCGCGGCCGCGCGATTCCCGCACCCGGCGGCTACCGGGTCACCGGGCGCTGGATGCAGGGCAGCAATATTCTCCTCGCCCGCTGGGTCCTGGTTGGCTGCCATCTCTACGACGGCGCCGAGCCGCGGCTCGGCCCCGACGGGCGTCCGGTCTATCTGCGATGCGTGCTGCCCGCGTCGCAAGTCGAAGTGATCGACACCTGGCGCACGACGGGAATGCGCGGCACCGGCAGCCATGACTTCGCGCTCACCGGCGTCTTCATTCCGGAGGAGCGCGTTCATGGCGACGCGCCGTCGCGCCGCCCGCAGCCGCTCTACCAGTTCGTGGGCTGGACTCACATCGGGCACGCCGCGCTCGGGCTCGGCATCGCCCGCGTCGCGATCCAGGAGTTCATCGGGCTGGCCGGCGGCAAGCACGCCACGTGGCACGTGTCGGAGGGCCGGCTCGCGACGCGCACGACGATCCAGGCCAAAGTCGCTCAGGCCGAGGCGCTCGTCGGCTCCGGGCGCGCGTACGTCCGCGAAGCCACGCGCGACATCTGGGACACCGTGTGCCGCGGTGAACGCCCGTCGCCCGAGCAGCGCGCGGTCTACCGGCTCTCGGTCGCGCAGGCCAACGCCAACGCGGTGCAGGCTGTGGATCTCATGTACAACCTGGGCGGCGCGACCGCGATCTACGCCACGAGCCGCCTCGATCGGTGTCTGCGCGACATCCACACCGCGGCCGCTCACGTCTGGGTTGCGCCCGACACGTACGAGCTCGCGGGACGCCTGCTGCTGGGCCTCGATCCCGGATCACCGAATATCTGAATGGGGGGCTCCGGGCGCCCCCCATACCCCCCGGCGCTCGCACGCGCCCCGGGAAACCCGGGGCGCGGCTCGATCACGTTTCTAAAGGAGGCCTCACCATGCCGAAAGGATTGACCGCCGTTCTCAACCAGCCCGGAAAGCCGCTCGAGCTCGAGACGCTGCCGACCCCCGAGGTCGAGCCCGGCGGCATTCTCATCAAGAACACTGCCGCGGCGATCTGCGGCTCCGACCTTCATTACTGGCGCAACGACGGCAACTACAAGGGGCCGGATCTGCGCCGCCTGCCCGGTCACGAGTTCACGGGCGTGGTCCACAGCCTTGGCCGCGGCGTGGAGACCGACTCGCTGCGACGTCCGCTGAAGGAAGGCGATCGCGTCGCGTTCCCGTTCTTCAATCCGTGCAATCGCTGTTACTGGTGCGTCCGCGGCGAGCACCACGCGTGCCCGCACCGCGCGCGCAAGAGCATGCAATTCAACCTCGACCAGTATCCGTACTGCGACGGCGGCTATGCGGACTACTACTATCTTCAGCCCGGTCACTACGTCTTCAAGGTACCTGACGTCCTGCCCGACGAAGCGATTCCGCCGGTGAACTGCGCGCTCTGCCAGGTGCTCCACGGTCTCGAATACGCGGAGATGAAGTTCGGCGACGTCGTGGTCATCCAGGGCGCGGGCGGGCTCGGCATCTATGCGGCGGCGGTGGCGGCGGAGAAGGGCGCCTCGAAGGTCATCTCGATCGATCGCCAGACGCTCCGCCTCGAGCTCGCGCGCAAGTGCGGCGCGACCGACGTCATCGACATGAACGAGATGACGACGCCCGAAGCCCGGGTGCAGCGCGTGAAGGATCTCAGCGATGGACGCGGCGCCGATGTGGTCGTCGAGGTCGTCGGCGTCGCGGCGGCCACGGTCGAGGGACTGGACATGCTCCGGTTCAACGGCAAGTTCATCGACATCGGCAACATCATTCCGGAAGCGGTGAGCTTCCCGGCGACGAAGGTCATCACGCAGCAGATCCAGTGGCGCGGGCTGATGCACTACAACCCCTGGATCATGCCGAGCGCGCTCGATTTCCTGGTGCGGACGAAAGACAAGTATCCACTGTCCACGGTCGTGTCGCACAGCTTCCCGCTCGCGGACATCAACAAGGCGTTCGAGTTCGCCGAGTGGCAGGGCAAGAGCACGGGCACGGCGGCGACGCGGGTGATCCTCAAGCCGTAGCGCGCCTGTGCGCCGACGGGCGCGTGCGACAGGGGTCGCGGGACCACGCCGCACGCGTCCGCTGCCCCGTTGCGGCTGGGCTCCATCCAGGCGCGCTCGGTCCGCTGCCGCATGGCGGGAACGAGTCCCGCGACCCCTGTCGCACGCGCCCGTCGGCGCGACCGTCACCATGATTTCGGAGACGTGACACTGGTCGTTGCGCGGCGGCCTGTTTCTCGTGGCGGACATTGACGGGCCGCCGAACGCGCGTGTACGTTTTCAAGCATGGCGACGCCGATCGTCCGCACCCGCCGGTGGAGTCGCCTGGAGTACGAGCGGCTCGTCGACCTCGGTGTATTCAATCCCGGAGAACGCCTGGAATTGCTCGACGGCCTCCTCGTCGTCCGTGAGCCTCAGAACGCTCCACACGCCACCGCGGTGCGGGCAGTTCAGGAGGCGCTCCGCCATGCCTTCGGTTCAGGGTATGACGTTCGCCCGCAGCTACCAGTAGCTCTCGACGACGACTCGGAACCCGAGCCCGACGTCGCGGTCGTTCCTGGCTCGTATCGAGACTACCGCGCAGCGCACCCGTCTCGAGCAGTGCTCGTGGTCGAGGTCGCGGACTCAACTGTGACTGCCGACCGTCGGAAAGGCGGGCTCTACGCCCGCGCGCACGTACCCGAGTATTGGATCGTGAACTTGATCGACGACGTCCTGGAGGTTTACCGGCGGCCCTCGTTCTCGCGGCTGTCGCGGTTCCGATGGACCTACGCCGACACCCGAGTGTTCCGTCGCGGCGACCTGGTTACGCCGCTCGGGGCGGCCGGCACGGCGGTGACCGTCGCCGATCTATTGCCGTAAGGGCGGCCAGTGAGGCTGGGGGCCTCGAAGGCCCCCAGACCCCCATACGCTCGGCGCGCCCCAGCAAAGCCGTGGCGCTCCTCGATACTCCGACAGGCTCCCGGGACGGGCAGAGTCGCCACGCGGGGGAGCCTCAAGCCGTAGCGATCAGCCAGTCGAGAATTTTCGGGTTCTCGTCCCTCGGGTAGGTGTGGGACAGATCCTCGATCTCGCGATAGACGAGGCGGGCGCCCGCGGTTTCCAGCGCCCCGCGCGTCAACCGTGCGATCGCGATCGGGAACATCCAATCGAGCGCACCGTGCGTCAGGTAGATCGGTCGATCATGTGCGCGCGTGAGCCCATCACCGGCGAGCAGGAACGGATGGAGCACGCCGCACAGCGGCGCCAGGTGCGTGAAGGGCATGCCATCGCGGAGACCGCAGAGCAGCGAGTAGGTGGCGCCGTCCGACATTCCGGTCAGCAGCACGCGCGCGTGGTCGACCGGGTAACGCGCTGCCACGGATGCCACCATCTCGCGGAGGCCGCTCGCATCCACGTCCTCGCCGCCCATGATCGACCACGTGCGGTCGCGCGACGTGGGCGCGATCACGAGCACGCCACGCGAGCGCGCGTCCCGGAGCCAGGTCCACAGGAAGTCGCGGCCGTGACCCTGGCCACCGTGAAGGGCGACCACGAGTGGCATCGGTGCCTGCCCGTCCCACTGCTCCGGAACGTAGAGCGAGAATCCACCCCGGTCGCCGCGCTCGTTCGAGGCGTGCAGCACGCCGACGCGAACGTCGTCGTCGCGCAGCGCCCCGTCGCGTAGCCGCGCGACCAGCGCATCGTCGTTGCGTCGCGCCGGCTCGAGGAACCAGCGACTCACGGGTTCGAACGCCGGCGCGAGGGGATAGAGCGTCTCCTGTATCCGGGCGAAGCGGCGTAACGCGCGGTAGAGATCGATCGGTTCGGCGGACGACCGCGCGGCACCGACGAAGGCCGTGACGAGCTCGAGGGTTTGCCGCGCCACGTCGACGAGCCGGTCCCGCATGAACTGAAGCTCCTCGGGCCACGCGAGAGCTTCCATCGCGCCCAAGGGCCCGGCCACGGCGTCGCTGCTCGGAGCAAGCGCATCAGCGAGGCGGTCGGCGACTGGAGGGTAGAGATGTCGCTGCACCCACCCGATCCGCTCGAGCGTGGTGAGCAGTGGCGGCAGCAACGCACCGATCGCGTCGATGGTGGTTGGTGGCGCTGCCACTACCTTGCCTGAACCACCACGCCCGATGCCACGAGCTTCGCGATCTCCGCATCGTCGTAGCCTGCCTCGCGGAGGATCTCGATCGAGTGCTCGCCAAGATCCGGCGGAAACCGCGGCGGGACTTTCTCGACGCCCTCCAGCCAGAGCGGGCTCGCGACCGTGAGGGAAGCGCCGGCACGAGGGTCGTCGATCGGCACCAGCGCGCCACTCGCCACCATCTGGCGATCCGTGCGCACGTCGTCGATCGCGGCGACCACGCCGAACGTCAGGCCATGGTGGTCGAGGATCGCTTGCCACTCCGCCCACGGACGCGTGGCGAACACCGTGTCGAGGATCTGGACGAGCGCGCGGGCATTGGCGCGCCGGACCGGCGTCGTGGCGAAGCGCGAGTCGGTGCCGAGGTCGGGGCGCTCGATCGCGCGCAGGAACGGTGGCCAATCGCGGTCGTCGTTCACCACGTTCAGCAGGAACCAGCGTCCGTCGGCGCAGCGATAGAGATTCGCGAGGGCCGTCGCCGGCGCTTCGCGCGGCGGCCGAGGCTCGACGCGCGCACCGGACAGTGCGGCCTGCACCTGGATGGCATTCCACCAGAGGCCGTTGGCGATGAGCGACGTCGAGACCATCGTGCCGTGGCCGGTTTTCTCGCGCTGGTAGAGCGCGGTCATGATCGCCGCGAAGAGCGAGACTCCCGCCGGATGATCGCCCATCCCAGGGAGCGAGCGTGCCGGCGCCGAATCAGGCGAAGGGCGCACGAGGTCCATCAGGCCGGTCCGCGCCCAGAGCGCCGTCGCGTCGAACCCGCTGCGTGGCGCCTCGTCGCCATGCTCGCCGTAGGCGGTGAGAGACGCGTAGATGAGCCGAGCGTTGAGTGGAGCGAGGTCCGCCCAGCGGATCCCGAGTCGTTGCCGTGAATCGAGCGGAGTGTTGGTCACGAACACGTCGGCGCGCTCGACGAGGCGGTGGAGCACCACGCGTCCTTCGGGCCGGCGCAGGTCCAGCGCGAGCCCCCGCTTGGTGCGGTTGTCCACGATCCAGCGATAGTTGTACGGACTCTCGGGGACTCCGGGCCCGCCCGTCCGGTGGCGATACGGGTCGCCGTCGGGCGGCTCGACCTTGATGACGTCGGCGCCGAGGTCGGCCAGAATCGTCGTGGCCACCGGCCCGGCGATGAAACTCGCGGCATCGATGACGCGAAGGCCGGAAAGCAGCGGCATGGCCATCACCGTATCATGTAGCGCATGGCCTCTCGCGTGCTGATCGACAAGGACGTCCCGATGACGACGCGCGACGGCGTCACGTTGCGCGCGGACGTCTATCGGCCCGATGCGCCGGGCCGCTTCCCGGTGCTGCTCTCGCGACTCCCCTACGACAAGAACCTGCGCCGGCGGCCGGGCGACATCGATGTCTTCGTCGACCGGGGCTACGTCGTGATCATGCAGGACATCTCTGGGCGACCAGTCACGTGTTCTTGCCTGGTCATCGCCTCCGGGTCGAGATCTCGTCCAGCAACTTCCCGCGTTTCGATCGCAACCTGAACACCGGCGAGGATCAGGCGACCGGCACGCGATGGCAGACGGCTCGGCAGATGGTGTTTCACGACGAGCGCTATCCGTCGCATATCCTGTTGCCCGTCATCCCGCGCTGAGAGTTATCGCGCGGTTCTGGGCGCCTGATTCTTCAGGGTCAGCCGCGCCCTTGACAGCCACGACCGCGCCGCCGATGATCCGCGTCGACACTCGCTCACGAAGGAGCCCACGATGAGATGCGCTCGCCTCGTGTTTTCATGAACGGGTACGGACCTCGGCTTGCCGAATCGGGTCTCGGGCTGATCGCCGACTACTTCTACTCGGCGCCTTACGAGGACGTTCGCCTGAAGACGAAGTGAGGCGCATCAGCGTGATCAAGGCGAAGCCGGAAGTCGAAGCGCTCACGCCGTACGTCGCCCCTCTCGAGGGGCGCCGGGCACTCCTGCGTCTCGATTTCAACGAGAGCGCCATCGGACCGAGTCCCAAGGTGCTGGACGCGATCCGCAGCCTGGCGCCGGAGGCGTACGCGACGTATCCGGAGTATGCCGGACTGAACGACGCGTTCGCGGCGGCGCTCGGCGTGCACGCGAAACATGTGGAAGCCTTCAACGGCGTGGATGCCGCGATCCGCGCGATCTTCGACGCGTACGGCGAGAAGGGCTCCACGTTCCTCACCACCGTCCCGACGTTCGGCTACTACGAGCCCTGCGCGCAGCAGCAGGGAATGGTGATCGAGGCGGTCCCGTATTCCGATGACCTGCGCTACCCGCTGGCGGCCATCACGAAGAAGCTCGAGGGCGGTCCCCGCCTCTTCTTCGTCTGCAATCCGAACAATCCAACCGGGACGCTTCTCGCGCCGGACACCATCGTGGCGCTCGCGCGATCGGCGCCGCAGACCCTCGTCGTCGTCGACGAGCTCTACGTCGCGTTCACGGGGCAGTCGGTGGTCCCGACCGCGCTCGCGCTCGAGAATGTCGTGGCGCTGCAGTCGCTGGCGAAAGCCGCCGGGATCGCGGCCTTGCGTCTGGGTTTCGCCATCGGCCACTCGACCATCGTCGAGCGCCTCCGCCGGGTCACGGGTCCATACGACATCAACATGTTCGCGGTCGTCGCCGGCAAGGCCGCGCTGGCCGACCCCGATCACGTCCGGCGGTACGTCGCGCAGGTGCTTGCCGCCAAGGCGTGGACGAGCGAACAGCTCGAGCACCTGGACGTGCGCTACTTCGCGGAGGGCGGCAATTACATGCTCGTGTGGCCCCCGGCCCATTGCGAGCGTGTCGTGCAGGCGCTTCGGGCGCAGGGGATTCTCGTCCGAAGCATGGCGAAGAAACCGGTGATCGACGGAAGCTTTCGGCTCACCATCGGCACGCTCGAAGACATGCAGCGATTCATCGCGTCGTTCTCGGGAGCCATCAGCCGCGACACGTGGGCATGAAGATCACGCGAATCGAAACCATCGTCCTCAACCTGCCGATGGTGATCGACGGAGCCACGCCGATGCTCGGCGGCCGGGCGCGGACGAGCATCGACATGCTCCTCGTCCGTGTGGACACCGACGGCGGGATTACCGGGTGGAGCGAAGCGTTCGGCCACCGGATCTTTCCCGCGACGCGCGCCGCCATCGATACGCTGCTCGGCCCCATGTGCATCGGACGGGACGCGAGTCAGATCGCCGCGCTCAACGCGCTGATCAAACGCCGGAACCGTTCGACCGCCGTACCGCCCATTTGATCGGAAACCAACAAGAAGCGTGCCGTCTCGTTCTTCAACGCGAACCGAAGACGTACGAGGTGCGCCACCGGTAGGAGTGCCCCGCGGGCACCGTCATCCCGAAGGTGAACATCGTCGCGATCCGCGGCGGCATTCCGACGAAGATCATCCGCTGCCCGCAGCAGTGCGTGATCTACCTCGACGTGCGGATCACGCCCGTGCAGCATCCGCTCGACGTGAAGCGCGAGCTGGAAGACGTCGTCGCGGCCGGGAGTGAACGGGTCAGTCGAGTTGTTCGCGTACCGCCAGGGCATCGAAGACCGGGGCATCGAGCCGCTCGTCGACGCGATCGGCGTGGCGCACGAGGCGGAGTTCGGCACGAAGGTCGGCCGACCGGCACCGCCACACTGCAGCATGTGGCGCGATGTGAACGTCTTCAACGAGCTGAAGATTCCGGCCGTGACGTACGGGCCGGCCGCGAGTGCCGGCGGCGGCAACTACTCGATGCTGGCGGAGGACCTGTACCGCGCTGCGCGGATCTACGCGGCGACGGCGCTCGATCTCTGCAGCCGGCCGGTAGCACCGAAGGCCGAGCACGTCACCGGCGCGCGATAACCGCGGCGGAAAACGCTCATGGCGACTGTGTGCCGGGGCGCCCCGCCTCCCTCGGCCGCGGGTGTTCGTCCTGCTTGGTCTTGAGCCTGGTGACCAGCTCCCTGTAGGACGCGCGCGCGATGATCGTGTTGAACTGCGACCGATAGTTGCCGACGAGGCTCACGCCCTCGATGCTGACATCGAAAACCCGCCAGCGGCTGTCACGCTGGAACATTCGATAGTCCACCGGTATCTCGACCTCCTGCTTGGTGACGAGTCGAGTGCGGACGGTGGCCTGGTCGCCGTCCACCATCTCGCCGGCGTAGACGATGCGTTCGCCGGCGTAGCTCTCGATCTTCGAGATGTACGTGCGCTCGAGGAGGTCGCCGAACAGCACGACGAACTCCTCTCGGTCGGCCGGCGTGCGGGCCTGCCAGTGTCGCCCGAGACTCCGTTGCGAGATCTCGGTGAAGTCGAAAATCTCGTTGGCGACTCCGCGGAGCATCGCCCGACGGTCCGCCGTCTTCGAGTCTTTCTTGAGCTCGGGATCGCCGACGACCTTCAGGACGCGCTCGATCCTGGCGCGGAGCTGATCGGTCGGGGGGCCGGCCACGGCGGCCGAGACGGTGGCAGCCAGGAGAGCCGCAGCGAGCACGGGGGCAAGCGCGTGCGGCGCACAACGCTTGCGAACCGTGGCGGACGAGCTCGCGGCCTCCGGTCGTCCGCGTGTCGTCGCGCGGCTCAGCCCTTCACCCCGCCCATCGTTAGACCGGCGGTCATGCGGCGGCGGAACGCGTAATAGATCGCGACCGGCGGCAGCGCATAGACGATCGCGGTCGCCATCATGTAGTTCCATGGCGATTGATCGCTGCTGAGGAACTGCGCGAGCGCCACCGGCACCGTCATGCTCGACTTCGAGGACAGGAGGAGGAACTGATAGAGGTATTCGTTCCAGGCGAGCAGCAGCGCGTACGTGCCGACCGCGACCAGCGCCGGCGCCATCAGCGGCAGGTAGATCCGCAGATAGATCTGGAGCGGCGAGGCGCCGTCGATGCGCGCCGACTCGTCGACCTCGATCGGGATGCTCCGACCGTATTCCTGGAAGACGAAGATCGCGTACGGCGTCGCGAACGCCACCAAGGCCGCGATCACCGACCACACGTTGTTCGACAAGCCATAGTTCTGCATGATCCGGTAGAACGGGATCGCGAGGAACGACGCCGGGATCACGTAGGTCAACAACGCGGCATTGCTCACCAGCCAGCCGTGGCGGATGCGCATCCGGCCGATCGCAAAGCTGGTCAGCGAGCCGAACAGCAACGCGAAGAACGTCACCATCGCGCCGATGTAGAGGCTGTTGGCGAACTGGCGCCAGAAGTGCTCCAGATACCAGTGGCCCTGGGTCAGGACGCCCCAGAAGCTCTCGACCGACGGGACCTTCGGCCACAGATGGTCGGTGAACACGTCGCCATCGGGCTCGAGCGCGATCAGCACCATGTTGTAGATGGGCACGATCGTCCACACGATGAGCACCACGGACAGCACCGCCGTCCCCGCGGTGCTCAGGTACCGGCGGAGCCGCACGGCAAGGTGCGCCTGCGACAACGCACGGGATGACGCCAGCCTCGCGTCCGCCGTGATCGTGCTCATAGCTGCACCTCCGTGGTTCGGAGCTTGCGCATCAGAATGATCACCAGCGGGATCACTAGCGGCAGCGCCGACATCACCGCCGCCACGCCGAGGCGCGGGTGAGCGATCTCGAAGGCGTTGCGGATGCCGAGCGTCGCCAGCACGTGCGTCGAGTTCGCCGGTCCCCCGCCGGAGACGAAAGTGACGGCGTTGAAGTCGCCGAGCAGGAAAATCGTCGAGAGCAGCGTGCTGATCAGATAAAGATTGGCGAGCAGCGGAAAGGTGATGTGGACGAAACCTCGCAGCCCGGTCGCGCCGTCGACCCTGGCGGAGTCGCGGATTTCGAGCGGGATCGCCATCCTGCCCGCGAGCAGGATGAGCGTCCAGAACGGCGTCCATTTCCAGATGTGAGAGACGATGACCGCTCCCAGGGCCATCCAGCGGTCATTGAGCCAGGACGGCCCTTCGATGTGGAAGAGCGTATAGAGCGCGTTGTTGAGGAACCCCCACTCCCCGTTCAGCATCCAGTGGATCGAGATGAAGGTCGAGATCTGCGGCACCGCCCACGGCAGGACGAAAATGAGGAGTAACACCTTCATCCACCGGCCCGGGCGCATGAAGAAGCCGGACAGCAGGAGAGCGAGAAACATCTTCACGTTCACGCCGAGGGCGAGATAGAGCACCGTGTTCACCACCGAGCTCTGATAGATCGGGTCGGCGAACAGCTCCCGGTACAGACGCGCCTCGCTGCCCATCCACAGCCCGTAGACGACCGGATAGGCGACGAAGGTCAGGAACACCGCGACGTAGGGCACGACAAAGGCGAGCGCCCACGTGTACTCGGTGGCCTTGAGGTTGCCGCGGAAATAGCGCCACAGCGTTTGCCGCTGGATTGCCGGGCGGCCGATCTCGACTACCGACGCGCTGTCCATGTCTCGCCTCTCCGCTCTCAGGCCATCTGGTACTTCGCGAAGATCTCGTCGATCCGCTTGAACGCCTTGTCGATCGCCGCTTCCGGTTTCATTCCCTCCTTCGCGACATCGATCATCGCCGTGCTCCAGACGTGCTGGGAGTAGACTTCGGACATCGCCGGGTTGAACACGTAGTAGTCTGGCCTGGTCGGGCCGAGCAGGCCCTGCTGGACGTAGCCCCGCAGATGCGGGTCCTTCGGGTTCTGCCAGAACGCGCTCTTGGCGAGCGACGGCATGACCGGCAGCCAGCGACCCAGACCCAGCTCGATGAACTCGCCGATGACCTTCGGCTGGATGAAGTACTTGAGGAATTCCTTCGCCACCGTGACGTTCTTGGCCCCTTTCGGGATCAAACCTTGGGTGACGCCGACGATGCTTGGCACCGGCTTGCCCGCATTGTCGTTCGGATAGCCGATGCCGTGGGTCACGATATCTTTGAAATACCACTCGGGGTGTTTTTCCTTGACCGCGACCTCGGTCGACAACGTCCCGTCGACATCCATCACCATGAGCTTCGCGTGGAACGCGTTGTTGTCGTCGGCGTCGTTCCAGTTGATCGCGCTCGGCGGCACGTAGCCATCCCTGTACGCGCCGCCCAGATAGGCGACTGCCTTGATGGCCGCCGCTTTCACCTTCGGGTCGTCGAGATGCAGCTTGCCGTCCTTGGTGACGATGTCCTGGCCGCCATGGGCAATCAGGAAGGCGTTGAAGAGGTTGGCGGGGTCGACCCCATTGGCTGTCACCTGGAAGCCCAGGCCATACACCTTGCGCTCGCCCTGCTTGCGCAGACTGTCCTGCACCTTCTTGAAGAAGTCGAAATAGGCATCCCAGGTCTTCGGGATGTCCTCGATCTTGAAGCCGGCCTTCTCGACCAGTGGTCGCCAGATGTGGCAGGGGACGACCGCGGCCCTGAGAGGCACGCCGTAAACGGCGCGCTTCTTGGTGACGCTGTTGTAGGCCTGAGCGGCCTGCAGCGCGGTTTCGCTGAATTCGGCCTTCTGTGTCTCCACGACGTCGCTGACGTCGACCCACCTGTCTTGCCAGGCGTACAGCGCCAGGATCTCGTTCGGATTGCCCTGCGTCACGTCGGGAACGACCCCGCTGGTGATCGCCGAGATGACCTTCTGCCGATGCGGCGCAAACGGGATGATCGTCAGCTCGATCTTGTTGCCGCTCGCCTTCTCGTAATCGGCGACGGCCTTGCGCAACGCCACGTCCTCGTCCTGGACGAACCCCTGCGCGAACCACGCGCTCGCGGTCGTCGCCGCGGCCTTGGCGATGTGGGGTCCCGCGAAGGTGTGAGTCGCGGCAAGGGCCAAGGATCCTCGGAGCATCGAACGCCTTGTGAGATAAGCCATTACCGTTCCTCCCCCGTTTCCACGAATTTTGCCGCGACTGGCGCGCCCGTCCTCGGAACTCCTCCCTCTCCCGCCAAGAGAGAAGGCGGACACCCCCCGGATCGGCTGGGTCCCGGACGCGCCCCTGATAAGGGCGGTACAACGTCCGACGGCAGCTGTCAAGGGGGAATGGGCCCTTCTCCTTTCCGAGTGGGTAAGCGGGATGCTACAGCACAGGGTCGCCCCGGGGCTTGCCCCAAGCCCTCGGCCTCGGGTTGGTGAAATCTGAGCAGCGCTATTCTCCTGAGCTTTCGGCCCGCGCAGCTGATTCTAGGCCGCCGACAAGATCAGACGCGCTAATGCAAGGCGCCAAGCCGCCCTCGAGCGGGTTTCACGGAACCTCGCGCCGGTGCGAGGCAACTCGGTGCCAGGGTCGTGGGCGTTCATCGCGCGTCAGTTGAAGGCGTAGCGCCGCGCAGCGTCAGCCGGGGTGAGGGGGCGGAGCCCGCTTCCCTGTATCAAGGGGCAGCAAACGGGGAGAGAGGACCACCGGTGCGGCACCTCACGCTTGGAGCATGGCCTGCGCCCTCGCCTCCACCTCGGGGAGTTTGCCGCCGATGAGCTCTTCGTCGAGAGCGGCCGCCACGGTCGGATACCCGGCTCGCGTCAGCATGGCCGGAAGCTTCCCGGTCTTGAACTGATCGAGCGTCCACTTGAAGGGATCCAGCACCAGCGTCTTGTCCCAGTAGATCCGCTCGTTCTTGTACATGGGCCCGTAGTGGTAGTGCGGGTAGATGCGGAAGCAGTCGAAGGCGAGCAGCTCGACCTCCTGGCCGTTGATGTCGCCGAGGACGTGAATGGCGAGGCCGCCGTCCTGACCGGCGACACGCTTCTCCAGGCCGAACCGGATGTTGCCCGCCTCGATCACGTCCGTCCCCCGATTGTGGCGAACCGTGCGGCGCTTGCGGATCGCCATCTCGTACGCCTTGGCCTCCACCTCGTCCA
>JBGPTW010000097.1:0-24065 GCA_041490825.1 Methylomirabilia bacterium
CGATCCCGCCCGGGCGCTCCGAGCGCAGAACGAGGCGGCGGGGCTTCACCTGCACGCGCGGACGACGTGCCCGGGCTGGCTGGGAGCGCCGCTCGACGTGGGCTGGGCGATCGACGTCCTGCACCCGCGGGCCCTCCAGCCCCTGGCGGTCGGCGAGTAAGCCGTCGAAGCCTTCGCCAAAATCCGCAGCCAGACGTGCATCCTGCCCTCGGCACTCATTGCGTCTCGTGCCCTTTCGCGATACGGCGCAGATGCCGGTGCATCGACATCGGGGCCAAGGCGAGGAGGGTGCCCTCGATTGGGTGGTGTGGTGCGCCTCCAGCAGCAACGCCCGCTGGCTCATGCGCCGCACCCAGTCATCGGACAGCGTCGCCGCCTCCAGAAACCCCCGCGCCCGTTCGATCGCCGTCAGTCCGGCGGTGATGGCGTTGGAGATGGTGAAGCGGGAGGGGAGGGCGTTCATCTCAGAGTTCCCCTCGGAAGGCGCGGTGCTGGAGGGCGGCGAAGAGCGCGTCCAGCTCGGCCAGCGAGGCGCGGTGCGCGGTTTTCAGTTTCTGCACGGCGGCGATACGGCGGGCAAAGTCGAGCTGCAATGGGAGGGGTGGGACGGGAATCTGAAAACGTCGTATCTGTTCGAAGTTCAGTCCCGGTTTCGTTTGGCCGTATTGAGCCTTCGCAATTTGGCGCTGCCCACCTGTGTCGAAGCTCAGGAAGAACGACAAAAACTCCGGGCCAATACGTTGATGATTCGCGCGCAGAATCGCAACATGCTGACTGACATAGGCACCCTCCAGTTCCACAGGAACGGGAGCGACCCGACCGATTCGTGAGCCGGTAATAGTAAGTAGGACATCACCGGCGATCGTTCGTGTTCGGCGGGCTTCAGCGTTATCCGGCGGAACCACGAAGGCGATGTCGTCGTTCCCGATGTAGTTGATCCGCACATCGAGAGACCGAATGAACCTGCTGCCGGTCGGGGCGTAGAACTCCGCCCACCCCCGGCCGCCGCTCGTGATGAAAAGCAAGTGGTTCCCGAGCGATTCTATCGGAACTCCCTTCGTGTTCGTGGCGGGGTCGCCGAAGAGGTCGAGGAAGAGGGCTTGGGTGAGGGGGTCGAGCTGGGCGAGGGCGGCGCGGCGCTTGGCCCGCAACGCTTCCGCCCGGTCCAGCACCTCCGCAATCCGCCGCTGCTCCGCCAAGGGAGGGAGGGGGATTTCGAGCGCCAAGAGCGAGTCGCGCCCCACCGTGGCCTGGTTCACCCATTGACGGCACATCCCTTCGAAGGTCCTGCGCTGAAATTGAAGGGTGAGCCAGCGAGCGAGAAAACGGCCGTCGAGTTGTCCCGCATGTGGCCGCAGTCGCAAAAAGTGATTGCTGAAGACCGCTGGCTCTCGGTGTCCTGGGAAGAACGCTGACTTGCCGACGAGCTCTGGGCTATTTGTAGCGTTGAACAGAACATCACCGGGTTCGACTAAGAAGGCATCGAGATTGCGCGTTGCTTTGGGAACGCGTCTCTTTTTGGATAGATCGAGCGTGCCTTCGATCGTGACGTTGTTCATCGGGAACTGGAATACACCGTCCTGCGGATCTTCGCCGCAGGCGAATCCGGATTTCGCATCTGCAAGCACATCAGAAAGGTGGAGTGTTTGCCAACTCAATCCAGCATCCCCCCCAACTCCTTCATCCCCTGCTGGATCTCCGCTTCCAACGTGGCGAGGTCAGCGAGAATCTCCTGCGGCGGGCGGTGCGCCACTTCCTCATGCACCACTTCCTTGTACCGGTTGAGACTGAGATCGTAGCCCTGCTCCACGAGGTCGGCCTTGGGCACGCAGAAGCTCTGCGCGGTGCGCGGACGCTCGCGCTCCCTGCCGTCGCGCTCTCGCCACCGGGCGAGGATGTCGGGCAGGTTGTTCTTGAGATGCTCGTCGGCGCTGAGCGCGGTGGTCGGCACGGCGCCGAGCTTGTCGTCGGAGAGCAGCGCGGTGCGCTTGTCGTCGAGTGACCAGCCGTCGGCATCGCAGTCGTAGAACCACACCTCGTCGGTGCCGCCGGAGTTGGTCTTGGTGAAGAGCAGGATGGCGGTGGAGACGCCGGCGTAGGGCTTGAACACGCCGCCGGGCAGCGAGACCACGGCGTCGAGCTTCTGTTCCTCGATGAGCATCCGGCGCAGCTCCTTGTGCGCCTTGCTCGATCCAAAGAGCACGCCGTCGGGCACGATGACAGCGGCGCGCCCGCCGGGCCTCAAGAGCCGCAGGAAGAGCGCGAGGAAGAGCAGCTCGGTCTTCTTGGTCTTGACGATCTGCTGGAGGTCCTTGGCGGTGTTCTCGTAGTCGAGCGACCCGGCGAAGGGCGGGTTGGCCAGCACCAGGGTGTAGCGCTCCTCCTCGCCGGCGTGGTCCTGCGCGAGCGAGTCGCGGTAGCGGATGTCGGGGTTCTCCACGCCGTGCAGGAGCATGTTCATGCTGCCGATGCGCAGCATGGTGTTGTCGAAGTCGAAGCCATGAAACGCGTGCTGGTGGAAGTGCGCCTTCTGCTTCGCGTCGCGCAGGATTTCCGGGTGGCGCTCGCGCAGGTATTCGCCGGCGGCGACGAGAAAGCCGGCGGTGCCGCACGCGGGATCGCAGATGACGTCCTTCGGTCCTGGCGCCGTCATCTCGACCATCAGGCGAATGATGTGGCGCGGCGTGCGGAACTGCCCGTTGGTGCCCGCGGTGGCGATCTTGCCCAGCATGTACTCGTAGAGGTCGCCCTTGGTGTCGCGATCCTCCATCGGCACCTGGTCGATCAGGTCCACTACCCTGGCGAGCAGCGCGGGCGTCGGGATGGTGAAGCGCGCGTCCTTCATGTGGTGCGCGTAGGTGGAGCCGTTGCCGCCGAGACTACGGAGGAACGGAAAGACGTGCTGATCCACTACGGTGAACATTTCGGCGGGCGCGAAGTTCTTGAAGCGGGACCAGCGCAGATCATCGTATGGCCGCTTCTTCGGGTCCTTGCCGGCAGGAAAGACGCGGCGCTCGATGGGCCTCTTGAGCCGGCCGGCCTTGTTCTCCTCCAGCGTGTGCAGGTCGTCGAGCCGGCGCAGGAACAAGAGGTAGGTGATCTGCTCGATGACCTCGAGCGGGTTCGAGATGCCGCCCGACCAGAAGGCGTCCCAGATGCGGTCGATCTGGTTCCTCAGCTCACCGGTGAGCATGCGACTCCTTCATTTCAGCCGGCCTTGCTGAGCTTGGCAACCTTGCGGTTGGGTCGCGCTCGCGCCAGGTCGTAGCTCGCCTGGAGATTGATCCAGAACTGCGGCATCGTACCGAAGGCCTGTGCAAAGAGCCACGCCGTCTCGGGCGTGATGCCGCGTTTCCCGCGGATGATCTCGTTGATTCGCTGCACGGGCACGCCGATATGCTCGGCGAGCTTCGCCTGCGTCTGGCGGAGTGGCCTGAGGAATTCGATCTTGAGAACTTCGCCGGGATGCGTTGGATGCCGAGATGTCGAAATCATGCGCGGCGTTGATCATAGTGTCTTTATGGATAGCGTGTAAACGAAGACAATCCAGGGATGATCTTGAGTTCGGCCCGCTCGAGCAGTGCGGCCGGTCAGAGCAAGCGACGCTGGCCGCTGGCCTCGATCTTCGTGACGCCTTGCCACAGGTCCAGCCCAGCGCGGTGTTTCGAAAAGAAAGAAGAGGAGGTGATACATCTTCACGTTCTTCTGATTCGTGAAGTACGGCTCTCCCTGCCCCGAGTATTGAAATCCCAGCTCGCTCATCCGATTCCTGGACGCCGTCACGAACGGTTGATCGTGGCCAGCCATTTCTGCTGGCGTCAACCGTTGCCCTGCCGCGACTCGCGCTCGCCTCAGATCTCGCCAGCCAGGGATCAGGTCATCGAGCGGCGCCTTCGCCTGCCTCGCCCCAGGCGCCGGCGTTTCGGGCGACACCGATGCCGCCCGGGAAGAGATACAGCACGTCGATTCGACGCGTGGCCAGTGTCTCGAAGAGCCGAAACTTTACCTCGAAACCTTCGGGATCTACGAAAGCGAGCCCCAGCGCCCGCTGCGATAGACCGGCGACGACTTGATGAGCCACTTCGTGACAATCACCGCGACGAACTCTGACCCGTGGGCGATCGTCAGCCGAGATGCGGAACCGGCGAGAAAATCGAGGTAGACCAGTTCCGACCACCGGCCCAAGTTTCGCTTCGGCACCATCGCCCGCATCAAGGCCGTGGCGTATTTCTGGACGTAGCTGAGCTTTTCCTGGGTCCATGGACCACTGACCCGAGCCGGAAGGCCATCCTTCGCTCGCCGGATCACCCCACGGCTGTCTGCTCGGGCGCTCGAGCGGCACAGATCGGCATCTCATCCCAAAGACAACCATCGAGCAAACGGCCGCCGGCCTTTGGCGTTCGTCCTCCCCATTGCTTGAAGAAGAACGGAACGCTTGCGTCCACACATTGATCGCGAATCGTCCGCGCCCACACCGCTTCCATCGGTCGACGACCACCGCCGCTTTCTCCGCCGACGATGACCCAGTGAATCCCAGTTAGAGGAAGCGTCGGGATCGGCCCCAACAGAGGCTCGATCGACAGGAACCGCACGGCGGCGGGTACCGTGATCAATTCCTCGATGCGCCACGTGTAGTGCGCATTCTCGACGGACACGCCTTGCCAGACGTTCCGTGGCCACGGCAGAACTGGCGCGAGGGAGGCGAGGCGATCACTTCGCTTGGTCAGGATCTGAAACGTATGGTGCTCGGCTCGCTCCATGACGTCGAACACCCGTCGAATGTAGTCGTCGGGCACGTTCGCGTGAAAGAGATCGCTCATGCTGTTCACGAATACGCGCTTGGGCCGATGCCACCGCAGCGGCAGCGTCAGCTGTTCGGGGTGAAGCGTCACGTCGAAGCCATTCTGATATCGCGGATTGCCCATGGCGTGAAGTCTGAAAGCCAGCCGCTCTGCGTAACAATTCTTGCAGCCAGGGCTGACCTTGGTGCAGCCGGTCACGGGATTCCACGTCGCGTCGGTCCACTCGATTCCGCTCTGATCGCTCATGTTTCGCCTCGGCGAGCAGGATAAACCACGGGCAAGCTAATTCGTGTGTATCGAGTTCGTGACACCGGTGATCGGTACGTTGGCACAGCACTTCAGTCCATGAGGTTCCTCAGCGCACCCAGTGCTCGACGGGCTGGGTCAAGAAATCTTCGATCCCGATCCCATCGCCGCCAACGAGCAGCATGCGTTTTGGGCGAAATGCCGCCGCGAACGCCTCCATGCCTGGGAATGCATCGCGCGCCCGCCCGCTCTTGACCTCGATCGCCGTCAACTGGCGGCCGGCTCGCACGATGAAATCCACCTCTCGGTTCCGATCCCGCCAATAGAACACTTCGCATACACCGGCCGCCGCGGCGTTCGCGAGGTGCGCGCCGACTGCCGATTCGGTAAGCCGTCCCCAGAACTCTCGATCGGCGCGCGCCTCGCCGTCGGTGTATCCCGACAGCGCCGAGAGCAGAGCGGTATCCAGGACCTGGAGCTTGGGGCTCGCGCCGCGCTGGCGCACCGCCTGGCCCGCGTACTTCGGAAGCCCGACCAGCATCCCGGCTGCGGCGAGGAGCTCCAGATAGTGGGCGAGCGTGGTCGTATTGCCGGCGTCCTGGAGCTGGCCGAGCATCTTCGTATAGGACAGCACCTGACCCGAGTAGCGACAGCCGAGCTCGAACAGACGTCGCAGGAGCGCCGGCTTGTCGACGCGCGTCAGCAGCAGCACGTCGCGCGCGATGGTGGTCTCGATCAGGGCGTCGCGGACGTAGCGCACCCAGCGGGCGTGATCGTCGACGAGCGGAGCCGCTCCGGGGTAACCGCCGTAATACAGAAAGCGCTCAATCCCCCAGCCAAATGCGTCACGCATCTCTGCCGCCGACCAGTGCGGCAAGTGCAGGATCTCGAAGCGCCCTGCGAGGCTCTCCGACAATCCGCGCTGGATGAGCAGAGGCGCCGACCCCAGCAAAACCACCTTCAGCCGGCGCTTCGTCCGCGTGTCTTCGTCCCAGAGTCGCTTGACCGATTCCGACCAACCATGAGCCTTCTGGACCTCGTCGATGACGAGGACGGCTCCGCGGCGGCCCACTGCGAGGCGGGCGGCGTCCCACTGTTGGGTGATCCATTCCGGCCCGCGCAAGGTCGGTTCGTCGGCGCTCGCGAAGTGCACTGGCAGCCTGGTGGTCGCGGTCACCTGCTGTACCAGCGTGGTCTTGCCGACCTGCCGTGGGCCCGCCACGACCTGAATGAAGCGTCGCGGCTCGGCGAGGCGCCGCGCCAGAACGGCGGCGTGCGGGCGTCGATAAGTCCCTCTCGATTTACTCAATACAGTGAGTAATTTTACTCAATTGGATGAGCACAGGCAACCGGCGGTTGTCGAGCGGGAGTCGGTTTGGGGTAAGCTTCACCGGTGCCCACCGGAGGAGCCCGATGAAGATCACCAGGGTCGACACGTTCGTCGTGAGCAACGGCTTCACGCCGCCGCGCGCGTGGCTCTTCTGCGCGATCCGCACCGACGAGGGCCTGACCGGCTACAGCGAGTTCGGATCGGACGGCATCCCGCATGGCCTGGTCGGGCTGGTGCACGATCTCGGTGAGCGGCTGATCGGCAAAGACCCAACCGCGGTCGAGAAGCACTGCGTCGATCTCTACCGCGCCGTCCGGAACGCGCCGTATGGCGCGACGCAGATGGCGATCGCCGGCATCGAGCTGGCGCTCTGGGACATCGCCGGCAAGGCGCTCGGGGTGCCGGTCTGGCGGCTCATGGGCGGACCACACCGGCAGACGCAGCGCGTGTACTGGTCGCATCTCGCGACGTACCGCGCGAACAACTGGAAGCTCCTCGGCGCCAAACCACTGCGCACGATCCAGGATCTGGCGGACGCGGCCCGCGAAGCGCCGGCGCGCGGCTACACCGCGTTCAAGACGAACATCATCTGGCCCGGCGATCCGGCGCGAAACATCACGCAAGGCCGCACCGGACCGCACGATCAGCTCGCGACCCGCGAGATCATCCAGCAAGCCGTCGCGCAGATCGCGGCGATGCGCGACGCCGTCGGATCCGAGATCGACATCTGTCTCGACATCAACTTCAATTTCAAGCCGAGCGAGGCGATCCGCCTCGGTCGCGAGCTCGAACCGTACAAGCTCTTCTGGCTCGAGATCGACAATCAGGACGCGCACGCGCTGTCCCGGCTCCGGTCGGCGATCCGCACGCCGATCTGCTCGGGCGAGCAGCTGCTCACCGTCCGCCAGTACCGGCCGTTTCTCGAGCGGCACGCGATGGACGTGGTGATGGTCGACGTCCAGTGGCAGGGGTTCTCGGCGGCGAAGAAGGTGGCCGATCTTGCCGAGACGTACGAGCTGAACGTGGCGCCGCACAACTACAACGGCCACCTCAGCACGTTCCAGAGCCTGAATCTCTGCGCGTCGATCTCCAACGTGAAGATCATGGAGAGCGACCCCGAGCAGACGCCCTACCGCGACGAGCTCTTCACCGCGCTGCCCGAAATCCACGACGGGCACATGACGATCCCCACCAAGCCGGGCTGGGGCACCGAGCTCAACGAGGCGGCCGCCAAGCGCTACGCCTGGGCCGGGTGAGCGCGCCGGTTCGCCGAGGCAGCCAGCGCGCCGCGCTGATCTTCCTGCCCTTGCTGCTGCTGCTCGGAGCCTGCAGCGAGCGGCCGCGCGCCGATGGTCCGGTCACGCTCGTCTTCAAGCACTCGCGGATCTTCGGCGCCGTCGACCCGATTCCCGCCCTCCTCCGTGAGTTCGAAGCCGCGCATCCCGGCACCCGCGTCCGCGCCGAGGTGCTGCCGGCCACCTCCGATGAGGCGCATCAGCTCTACGTCATCAACCTCGAAGGCCGGAGCCCCGGCTTCGACGTGATGATGCTCGACGTGATCTGGGTGCCGGAATTCGCTCGCGCGGGATGGTTGCTGGATCTCGCGCCCAGCGTCGGGCGCGACGAGCTGGCCGCGTTCTTTCCTTCTGCCGCGACCGTCGCAACGTGGAACGGCGGCGTGTGGGCGCTGCCCTGGAACATGAACGTCGGGCTGCTCTACTACCGCACGGATCTCCTCGCCCGGTACGGGCTGGCTCCACCGCTCACGTGGGAGGAGCTCGTGGCCGACGTCCGGCGCGTCCAGCAGGGCGAACGAAATCCGCGGCTGGAGGGTTACCTCTGGCAGGGCAAGCAGTACGAAGGAATGGTGTGCAACGTGCTGGAAGCGCTCTGGGCCAACGGCACCGAGGCGGTCGGCCCCGACGAACGCGTGCTACCAGATCTTCCGCGCGCAGCCGAGGCTCTCGCCTACCTCCGTCGCCTCATCGAAACCGGAGCGAGCCCGCGCTGGGTGACCGCGGCCGACGAGGAGCTCACGCGGCGAGCGTTCGGTGACGGCCATGCGATCTTCCTCCGGAACTGGCCGTACGTGCTCGATCTGCTCGAGAGCGCCGACTCGCCCGTGCGAGGGCGCGTGGGCATCGCGCCGCTGCCCGGCCGCACCACCGCAACGAGCGGCGCCGGCGCGACCGGCGGCTCCCATCTCGGCGTGTCGAGGCGCACGGCGCATCCCGAGACGGCGATAGCGCTGGCGCGCTTCATGACGAGCGAGCGCGCCCAGCGCGCGTTGCTGGCCGGCACGCTCTACCCGACGCGGATGAATCTCTACCGCGATCCCGACCTGGTGCGCCAGTACCCATCACTGCCACGCATCCACGCGCTCATGCTCGCCGGACGCCCGCGGCCGGTAACGCCAAACTATCTGTTGCTCTCGACTACCTTGCAGCCCGAGTTCTCCGCGGTGCTCGTCGGGCTGAAGCCGCCGGCTCGCGCGATGGCCGAAGCCCGGCGCCGGCTCGACTACTTCCTGGCGGCGCGCCGATGACGCCGCGGTGCGCCGATGACGGTCTCGCGCCGACGGCGGCTCGGGCGCCGACCACAGCTCGCCGATGACGGCCCGAGAACGCGCTCGCCGCCGGCAGGCCTGGCTGATGATGGCGCCCGCGCTCACGGTGCTCGCCGTCCTGACCGTGTATCCGGGAATCTGGGTCCTCTGGCTGTCGCTCGGCGATCACGTTCCGATCTTCGACGTCTCTCGGTTCATCGGTCTCGGGCACTACGTGTTTCTCGCGACCGACACCCTGTTCCTGCGCGCGCTCGGCACCACGGCGATCTTCACGATCGTGTCCGTGACGCTGGAGTTGGTCCTCGGCGTGCTGATGGCGCTTGCGCTCGCGGGACAGCGGCGCGGCCGTCGCCTGGCGATCTCGCTCTTGCTGCTCGGGTGGGCGATGCCGGCCGTGGTGACCGCGAAGATCTTCGAGTGGCTCTACCATCCGATCGGCGGGCTCGTGAACTACGTGCTCGGTGGCGCCGTGATCAACTGGCTCGGCGACCCGTACCTGGCGCTGCCGGCCATCATCCTCGCCGACGTGTGGCGCACCACGCCCTTCGTCGCCATCCTGGCCTTCGCGCGCCTGCTCGGGATCCCGCCCGAGCTGTACGAAGCCGCGCGCGTCGACGGCGCCGGCCCCGTGGCGACGTTCACGCGCGTGACGCTCCCGCTGTTGCGCCAAATCTTGACGATCGCCATTCTCTTCCGCACGCTCGACGCGTTGAGAGCGTTCGACATCATGTTCGTCCTCACCGGTGGCGGGCCCGCCAGCACGACGGAGACACTCACCGTGCACGCCTACCGGGCGATGTTCCAGATGCTGCAGTTCGGCTTCGGCTCCGCCATCGGCGTGATCGTCTTCGGTCTCGTGATGGCGGTGGCGTGGATCTATCTGCGCCTTCTCCAGCGGGACGAGGCGACCGCGTGAAACGCATCGCGCTCGGTCTCCGCGACCCGCTGATACTCGTGGCCCTGGCGCTCTACGGCGTGCCGTTCTTCTGGCAGCTCCTGACGTCGCTGAAACCCGAAGCCGAGCTTCTCAGGCTGCCGCCGCTCCTGCCGACTCGCCTCACCGTCGTGCACTACCGCGCCGTGTTCGAGCAGAGCGCGCTGCCCCGAGCGCTGCTGAACAGCCTGGGCATCGGCGTGATGACCACGGCGCTGGCCCTGGTGCTGGGGCTTCCCGCGGCATACGCGCTCGCCCGGTTGCCTGTCGCCGGCCGCCGCGTATTGCTGCTCGGGATCGTGGCGAGCACGGCGTTCCCGCAGATCGCGACCGTGAGCCCGCTCTACCTGCTCGTGCGCGCGCTCGGGCTCCGAGACACATGGACGGCGCTGGTCCTGGCTCACACGTCGTTCACGCTGCCGCTGACGATCTGGCTCCTTGCCGGGTTCATCCGTGACATCCCGTTCGCGCTTGAGGAATCGGCCGCCGTGGACGGCGCCGGCACACTCGCCACGCTCCGCTGGGTGATCGGACCGCTCGTCGCGCCGGGCGTCGCGTCCGCCGCGCTCCTCGCGTTCCTGTTCAGCTGGAACGAGTTTCTCTTCGCGTACACGTTCACGGCCAGCGAGGCGAGCCGCACGGTGCCGGTGGCGCTCGCGCTGTTCCCCGGAGTCTTCGAGATACCGTGGGGCGACATCGCGGCGGCATCGATGCTGGCCAGCGTGCCGACCGTGCTGATCGTCATCGGGCTTCAACGCTACTTGATCGACGGGCTGGTCGCCGGCGCGGTGAAGGATTAGCGCGCATCGTCTCGGACGCATGCAAATGATGGTGCAGCGGCCGACGGGCGCGTGCGACAGGGGTCTCGGGACCACGCCGCACGCGCCCGCTGCCACATTGCGGCTGGGCTCCATCCTCGCACGCTTGGTCCGCTACCACATGGAGGGAACGAGTCCCGAGACCCCTGTCGGACGCGCCCGTCGGCCTCGGCGGCCCGCTGCCAGTCGAGGAACAGCTCGAAGTTGGCTTCATCGACGCGGACGAACCGCTGAAGCAGGAGCTCGTCCATCGTCATGGCGTCCTGTACGCGAAGGAGTACGGGTGGGACGAGCGCTTCGAGGCGCTGGTGGCGAGCATCGTCGCCAAGTTCATCGAGCGCTACGACGCCGCGAAGGAGCGGTGCTGGATCGCCGAGAAAGATGGCGACCCGGCGGGCTCCGTCTTTCTCGTCAAGCAGTCGAAGACGGTCGCGCAGCTCCGTCTCCTGCTGGTCGAGCCCGACGCACGCGGGCTCGGTATCGGCGCGGGTCTGGTCGCCGAATGCGTCCGGTTCGCCCGGCAGGTCGGCTACCGGAAGATCACGCTGTGGACCAACAGTATCCTGACAGCGGCGCACCGCATCGACGAAGCGGCTGGCTTTCGCCGGGTCGATCGGGAACGGCACCACAGCTTCGGCCACGATCTCGTCGGAGAGACCTGGGAGTTGTCGCTCTGAAGCTGCTGCCCGCGGCGGCGCCGGGGGAACCAGCCTCTTGACGAAGCGATGGCGGTGTGGGAATTATGGCCAGCCCACCGGGATCGGTCTCGCGGGACAGGTACTGGCGGCCACGCTGCTCATCGATCACAGGAGGTATTCCGACATGACCGGGATCGCTTGTACGCGTGTCCGCCTCTTCGCGATGATCGTCGCCCTCGCGGTCGTGACCGCGTCGCCGGCGCTGGCCCAGACGATCACGCTCAGAGGCGCCAGCCAGTTCGACGACACCCATTCCTACAACCAGACCATGCTGAAATTCGCCGAGCAGGTCCAGAAGTACTACGGCAAGCCGATCAACTTCGTCCTGCATCGCAACCGTGAGCTCGGACTCGAGAAGGACTACTTCTCCTACATGAGCCAGGGACTCTCGGTCGATTATGCGGTCGTCGCCCCGTCCCACATGGCCACCTTCTCGAAGGCGGCCACGATCATGGACATGCCGTTCCTGTTCCGCGACATCGATCACTGGGGGAAGGTGCTGTCGAGTGGTGAGGCTCTGAAGCCGATCGCCGAGGACGTGCTGAAGAAGGCGGACGTCATGTTGATCGGCTACGCCGGCGGCGGCGTGCGAAACGTCGTGGCCAACAAGCCGATCCGCAACCTGGCCGAGCTGAAGGGTCTGAACATCCGCGTGATGGGCGCGCCGATCCAGACTCGCATGTTCCAGGCGATCACGGCCGCGCCGACCGTCATCGCCTACGACGAGGTCTACAACGCGATCCAGACCAACGTCATCCAGGCCGGCGAGAACGAAGCGCCCGGATGGTCGCAGATGAAGTGGCACGAAGTCGCCGGCGACATCTCGCTCACCCAGCACGCGATCACCATCCGGCCGCTCTGCTTCAGCGGAAAGACGTTCCGCAAGCTACCAAAAGATTTGCAGGACGCCATCATCAAGGCCGGTCTCGACGGCGCCGCCTGGGGCCGGCAGTGGGAGCGCCGCGAGGACGACAAGATCCTCGAACGCCTGAAGGCCGAAGGAAAAATCCGGGTCCATCCCTTCGCGGATCGGGCGAAGCTCCTGGAGCTGACGGCGCCCGTGAAGGAGTCGTTCGCCAAGGAAATCGGGGCCGAGAAGGTCCTGGCCACCATCAACGCGGTGAAGTAGGCCGTCGGGTATCGGAAGCGCCGGAGTGCGACGCCTCATCGAGGCGTACGTTCGGCTTCTGCGGGTCCTCCTGACCGTGCTGATCTGCCTGCTCGTGATCCCGGTCACGCTGCAGATCGTCGCCCGCTACACCGAGCTCATCCCCCGCTACATCTGGACCGAGGAAGCGGCGCGATTCCTCTTCATCTGGATCATCATGATCGGGGCGACCATCGCCGTTCGCGAGCGCACGCACTTCGATGTCGACGTCCTGCCCAGGCCGAGCACGCCCCGCGCGAAAGCCGTCAGCCAGTTGATCGTCGACGCGGCCATCCTGGTGATCGCGGCCGTGTTCGTCGTGTACGGCTGGGGCTACGCCGCCTTCGGGTACGCCCAGACGTCGGAGCTGACCGGCATCAACATGCTGGCCATGCACGTCGCGTTCTTCCTGGCCGGGGTGACGTGGGTGATCTTCATCGCCGAGCGGAGCCTGTCCGCTCTCGCCGTGATCATCGGAGGCGGCGATGACGCCGAATGAAATCGCCGGGCTGATGCTCGGGATCTTCGCGGTCCTGATCGTCGTCCGTGTCCCGGTCGCCTTCGCCCTCGGCGTGGCGTGCGTCCCGGTGTTCTTCCTGGACGACCGGCTGTCCCCGGTCCTCTTGATCACCGAGATGCACAAGTCCTACAACTCCTTCGTGCTGCTGGCCGTGCCGTTCTTCATCCTGGCCGCCAACCTCATGAACTCCTCCGGCATCACGCAGCGCCTGGTGGAGCTCTCGCGCGCGATGGTCGGGCACTTCCGCGGAGGGCTGGGTCACGTCGGCGTCGTCGTCAGCATGATCTTCGCCGGCATCTCGGGCTCGTCCACCGCGGAGGCGGCCGGCATCGGGTCCCTGCTCATCCCGGCGATGAAGAAGCAGGGCTACGACTCGAGCTTCACCGTCGCGCTGATCGCATGCTCGTCGGTCATCGGCGTCATCATCCCGCCGAGCATCCTGATGGTCGTGTGGGGCGGCATCATGTCCGTGTCGATCGGCGCGCTGTTCCTGGCCGGCTTCCTTCCCGGGATCATGATCGGCCTGTCGCTGATGACCTGCGTGTACGTGTACGCGCGGCGACGCGGCTATCCGGTCTACACGCGCGCCTCGATCATGGAGTTCCTCCGGGCCCTCGGCCGCGCCTCGTTCGCGCTGCTGGCGCCGGCGATCGTCGTGGGCGGCGTCATCTTCGGCGTGGCGACGCCCACCGAGGCCTCCGTCCTCGCGGTGCTCTACACGCTGGTCGTCGGGGTGCTGGTGTACCGGTCGATCGGCCTCCGCGCCCTCCCGGGCGTGTTCTACGAGACGGCGCGCCTGGCTTCGATCTCGCTCTTTTGCATCGGCACCGCGTCCGCTTTCGGCTGGCTGCTCGCGTTCTACCGGATTCCGACCGCGATCATGAAGGCCCTGGCACCCTACGCGACGAGCGTGACGGCCGTGGGGATGATCGTCGCCGGCGTGTTTCTGGTCGTCGGATGCTTCATCGACGCCATTCCCGCGATGATCATCTTCGGCAACCTCATGCTGCCGCTGGCCGAGCGCGTGCACATGCACCCGGTACACTTCGCCATCATCGGCGTCGTCTCGCTCGCCTTCGGGCTCGTCACGCCGCCCTATGGCCTGTGTCTGCTGATCTCGTGCACCATCGGACAGATCAAGGTCGTCGACTGCATCCGGGACGTCGGAATCTTGTTGATCGCGATGCTCCTGATGCTCGCGTTCGTCATCTTCTTCCCGAACGCGATCCTGTTCGTCCCGCGCCTGATCATGCCGAAGTTCGTCTGAGCCGAGCTCAGGACTCGCCCGCAATGAGCCCCCGAGCCCGTGTCACGCCCGCCCGCTCGCCGCGATGATCTGCGCCTGAACCCGCTCGCGCAGCTCGAGCGGGGACGCGATGCCATCGAAGGTTTCGCGCGTGCCGCCGGTTCCGGTGATGACGACCGTCCCGTAATCGAGGATCCGGCCCGCGATGCCCTGATCGACGACGATGCTCTCGACCTTCGCGACCAGCACCTCGATCGATCGTCGCCGGATCCAGCCGACCTTGATCAGCACGCGCTCTTCGGTCACGGCGAACTCGGACGAGACGTACTTCAGGTACTGAATGACCGCGATCAGCACGGCGACCACGAGGAGCGCGATCGCCACCGGCTCGTAGACCCAGAACATGGCGATGCCGGCGGCGAGCACGACGAGCGTGAGCAGGATGCCGGGCACGAGCATGATCCAGTGGAGCCGTGTGCGATACAGCACCCGCTCGCCGCTGGTGAGGCTCTGGCTGACGTAGTCGCGGCCGCCCGCCGCATCGCGATCGCCCGGCACTCGGGTCTCCGCGGGACGCGGGACACCGCAATGCGGGCACGTCGTTGCTTCCGTCGACACCTGCCGGCCGCACTCCCGACACGCCGCGAGCGCCATGATCCCCTCCTCGCTTCCGGCTCGGAGTCTAACTCAGTCGCGCTTGCCGTCGCTGGACGGGCTGGCCTCTGTTGCCGTGCTCTGCTTTCGCGTTAGACTGCTCGCCGCGCCCTGAGCACGTCCATAGGAGGTCCCCCGTGAGCTCCGATCTCTGCTTCATGACCGCGACCGATCTGGCCAGCCTGATCCGGACCCGTCAAGTCTCGATCACCGAGGTGGTGCAGGCCCACCTCGCGCAGATCGAGCGGGTGAATCCCAAGGTCAACGCCATCGTGACGCTGACCGCGGAGCGCGCACTGGACGAGGCGCGCGCCAAGGACGCTGCCCTCGCGCGCGGCGACGCCGCCGGACCACTCTTCGGTCTTCCCGTCGCCCACAAGGATCTCGTGCCGACCCGCGGCATCCGGACCACGTACGGCTCGCCGATCTATCGCGACCACGTGCCGCAGCAGGACGCGCTGATCGTGGAACGCATGCGCGCGGCCGGCGCCATCACGATCGGCAAGAGCAACACGCCGGAATTCGGCGCCGGCTCGCAGACGTTCAACGAGGTCTTCGGCCGGACGTTGAACCCGTACGATCCGACCAAGACGTGTGGCGGATCGAGCGGCGGCGCCGCGGTCGCGCTCGCGTGCGGCATGGTGCCGATCGCCGATGGCAGCGACACGGGCGGCTCGCTGCGAAACCCGGCCAGCTTTTGCAATGTGGTCGGTCTGCGCACGTCGCCCGGCCGCGTGCCGGCATGGCCGCGCGACGCCGGCTGGTACACGTTCAGCGTGCAGGGCCCGATGGGCCGCACGGTTCAGGACGCGGCGCTGCTGCTCAGTGCGCTGGCGGGACCTGACCGGCGGGCGCCGATCGCGATCGCCGAGCCGGGCGAGCCCTTTCGCGCGCCGCTCGAGCGGGATTTCACCGGCGTGCGGATCGCGTGGAGCCACGACCTGGGCGGGCTGCCGATCGACCGGCGGGTGGCGGCAGTCATCGGGGCGCAGCGGAAAACCTTCGAGTCGCTTGGCTGCATCGTCGAGGACGGTCAACCGGACTTCAGCGATGCCCGAGAGATCTTCCAGGCGTGGCGAGCGTGGTACTTCGCGCTGCGCTACGGGCCGCTGCTCGCCGAGCACCGCCACCAGATGAAGGACACGGTCATCTGGAACATCGAGCAGGGACTGGCCCAGACCGGCCGCGAGCTGGGCGAGGCGGAGGTCAAGCGGACGCGACTC
The DNA here is from genome assembly GCA_041490825.1 of Methylomirabilia bacterium. Lineage (GTDB taxonomy): Bacteria > Methylomirabilota > Methylomirabilia > Rokubacteriales > CSP1-6 > JBGPTW01. The sequence continues at coordinate 16,185 of JBGPTW010000097.1, forward strand.
TATCACCGCGTGCGCGAATTCATGGAGGTCCACCACTTCCTCGTGCTGCCGGCGACGCAGGTCCCGCCGTTCGATGTGACGCGGCCGTACGTCACCGAGATCAACGGGGAGCGCCTGCCAACGTACATCGACTGGATGCGCTCGTGCTCGGACATCACCGTGACCGGTCTTCCCGCTATCTCCGTGCCGTGCGGCTTCACCGACGACGGCCTGCCGGTGGGCGTGCAGATCGTCGGCCGCCACCAGGACGACTTCGGTGTGCTCCAGCTCGCGCATGCGTTCGAACAGGCCACGCGGTTCTGGAAGCGATGTCCGCCCATCGTGACGTGAGGTCCGAGGGTGAGGCCGCTCTCCCCAGAGCCGCTATCCACTTGGCTGGTACGGCTCTCACTGGGGCCACGATTTGTCACGTGCGATTCAGGCAACCCGCAGAAGATACGGCTCTGGGGAGAGCGGCCTCACCCTCGGACCTCGCGCGGCGTCCGTCGACACCGCCGCCAGAACGTGCAGCGTCCTACGGCGGACTGCGTACACCTCGTCGCACCAGCTTCCGATTGCGCTACCGCTCGTTCGACAGCACCAGCGTGCCCGCCGCCGACAGCATGCCGCCCATGCCGTTGACGAGCGACAGCTTCACGTTGGGAACCTGGCGGGTCCCGCACTCGCCGCGCAGTTGCCGCGCCGCCTCGATGATCGGGAAAATCCCGTACATGCCCGAGTGCGTGTACGAGAGACCGCCGCCGTTCGTGTTGATCGGCAGGGTGCCGCCCGGCGTCGACCGGCCGTTCTCGAAAAACGTCACGCCCTCCCCGGGCTTACCGAACCCGAGCGCCTCCAGCATGAGCGGCGGGCCCGAGGTGAACGCGTCGTAGAGCATGATGTGATTGACGTCGCGGTGGGTGACGCCGGCCATGGCGAACGCCCGCGCGCCCGACATGCGCGTCGCCTCGCTGAACGTGAGCTTCTTCATCTGCGTGAGGCTGACGTGCTCGGTGCCCTCGCCCATCCCCCGCACGTACACGGGCTTCTTGGCGCAGTCGCGCGCCCGATCGGCACGAGTCAGCACGACGGCGCCGCCGGCGTCGGTCACGAGGCAGATGTTGCGCACGGTGAATGGATAAACGACCGGCCGTGATTCGAGGACTTCCTTGATCGTGAGCGGCGTACGATGCTGCGCCTTCGGGTTGAGACACGCCCACGCGCGCGTCGAGACCGCTACCTGCGCCCACTGCTCCAGCGTCGTCCCGTACTCGTGCATGTGCCGCGTGGTGATCATGCAGAAGTTCGTTGGCGCTGCGCCGAAGCCGAAGGGAATCTCGTAGGGGCCGGTGATGCTCGTGTCGCGCCGTGGCGACACCCCGACTTGCGAGCGTCCGCTCTCGCCGTGGGAGATCACCGCCACGTCACAGAGACCGTGATGCAGCGCGGCGGCCGCATGCTCGACCATGATGATGAACGAGCAGCCGCCGACCGTGGTCCCGTCGACGTAGCGCGGCGTGATGCCAAGCGCTTCACCGATCAACGCCGGCGAGTGCTGGCCCGCGGTGAAGATCCCGTCCACGTCGCGAACGCGAAGCCCGGCGTCGCGGACGGCGTTGGTGACCGCTTCCAGGTGCAGCGTCAGCTGGCTCTTGTGCGGCAATGTCCCCAGCTCGTCGCTTTCGTCCACCCCGACGATGCAGACCGAATTCGACAGCGCTTTCATCGCCCGCCTCCCGCCGTCGTCCGGTCGGCGGCGCGCGCCGGCTGGAACAGCGGCAGCGTCACGTCGTCGGTCATCTTGTTGAAGAGGATCTCGACTGGCATGTCGCACTTCACGACGTTCGGATCCGGCTGGACGTTTACCAGGTTCGACAGCATGCGAGGCCCCTCGTCGAGCTCGATCATGGCCAGCACGAACGGCGCCGGCACTTTGAACGCGCGGTTGAACGACTGGTGCGCGATGCCGAACGCGTGCAGCTTGCCCTTGCCGCTCGCCTGCATCCACGTGATCGCGCGCGATGAGCAGTGCGGACACACGACGCGCGGGTAGAAGAACGTGTGGCCGCAGTCACCACACTTCGGAAGCATGAGCTTGCCTTCCTTCAGGCCGTCCCAGTACGGCTTCGCTTCCGGGGTCATGGGTTGGGGCAGCGGGCGATCGAGTTCCATCGAAGCTCTCCTTTGTGGCGGGGCCGCGTGCCCGGCAGGGCTCTGTCGCGATGCGCGCGGCGCCGTGATCCGGCCGGGAGTGTAGCATCTCGACGCGGACTCAGCCCATGCGCGTTCTTGGTGCCGGGTGGTCGGTGAAAATGGCATCGCGGACCGTTCGGACGAGGTGAAAGGTTAGCGGGATCACTCCGGAGCCCTGCGCGCTTCGGGGTATGTTGCCGCCGTGAAGACCCTCGCCGCTGAGACGAGGACGTCCGGCTGTATCCCATCGACGGGAATGTCGATCGTCTCCGGTTCTTCGCAAATCATGACAACGGTGTAGGCGTCGCCCATCGGGTCGCGTCCGGCGAGAATCCGGCGCTCGTGCACATCGATGAGCCATGCAGCCTTCACTCCCCAGCGAGCGTACACGGGCCACTCGACGGCCTGTCGCTCGTCGCTGCCTGCATCACGGATATCGATGAGCAGTGATACGTCCGCGCCCGTCGGTGGTCCCTGCGCGTAACCATCCTCGCGAGGTTGGACGAGAGCAAGATCGGACCACACCTCGGAATACGGTCCAAGCTGCACCGGCTTTCCTAGCCACCACATGGCATGGGCGCTCCGGGGAGCGGGGAGCAACGACTGCAGGTGCGCGGCGATGCCGCGAACGCGGTCGCTGCGCAACGCCATTTCGAATACGACACCGTCGATCAGCTCGGTCTGCTTCGAGGGCACGATCCCGACCTCGATCAGTCGGCGGTATTCCGCGATGCTAAACCGGTGGAGCGGAAGAGGCGCGGTGAGCGGGAACACTGCCCAGTCATGCACCATCAGGGTCGGGTCAAATGTGGCGTACGCCTCAGGATGAGCGGGCGGCCCGGCGTGAATGGTCGTGCGATCACCGAGTTTTTCGGCCAGAACCTCCGCCACCTGGGCAATCACCTCGAGCTCCCGCTGCGTCGGCCGGTGCATGTCGGTCACCATGCCGTCGAGCAGCTCGACCCGAGCCTGCGGAGGCAAGATACCGAGCCTCTTCATCTCGTGATATTCCGCCACGTTGAACCGCCGGACGCACAGCCGGTCGACCATGACGCAGAGCTACTCCGTCTTCGTCTCCAGCGCCCGCAGCAGCCACGGCATCGTCACGCGCGTGAAAACCACGGGATCGGGCCAGTCCTTCGCATCACGTCCCATGTGGCCGCCACGCGGGTGAACCCACAAATCTTTAGGACTGTCGCCGCTTCGAATCAAGAGATCGACGTCGGCGATCGGCACTTGCGTGTCCAGCGCGCCGGCGATCACCAGCATCGGCGCCGTCGGCTTGCCGAGGAATCCCTGCGCCTGGAGCGACATCCGCTCCCGGACGTCGGCGAGCTTCTCCAGCGTCGCCGCGCCTTCGTACGTCGCGAGCTGTGCCGGGACGTAGTCGAAGAGGTATTCCCGGTTGTTCGGCAGCGCCAGCGTCCGCGCGCGCGTGAAGCTCTCGTGGACGGGCGGCGATTGCGCGACGACCCCGCGCAGCCGGGTCTTCTCGGTGACGGCCAGGATGGTCGCCCAGTAGGCGCCGAAGCTCCCGCCATAGAGGCCGACACGGCGCGGGTCGACATCCGGGCGCTGCATCACGTGATCGAGCGCGCGGCTGACCGTGCGCTCGGCGCCGGGCCCCGCCTTGACCGCCGACTGCCCGGTGCCCGGCGAGTCGAGCGCGAAAACCCCGACGCCATGCTGGAGCAGCGGCGCGAAGCGCTCGACCATCTCCTCCTTGCGGCTATCGAGCCCGGAGATCGCAACGACCATCGGCACGGGCGTCGTCGTCTTCGGCATCCGCACGTACCCGACGACCTCCTTGCCCTCGTACGGGATGCGGACGACCTCGAGCGGCGGATCGAGCAGCTTCGCATGCGCGAGATACGCGGTGAGCGCCTTCTCGTACGCGTTCTGCTTGCCGGGCGAATTCGGCACGGGCCAGCGCGCAAACGAATAATAGTGCCAGGCCTGCAGATAATCCTTGTCCGCCTGCCCCGGTGACGACGACAGCTCACGCTCCGCCTTCGCCATGTAGCGGTCGCCGATCACGCTCCACGACGCCGCCCACTCGTCGCGGTCGAGGCTCGTGAGCCGTGCGAGCGCCTCGCGCACCTCGTCCGGTTTCAGACCGATGAGTGGATAGGCGTTGCGATCGGCGCGCGCCTGGGTTTCCGCCTTCAGCTCCTCGAGCGTCCGCTCTCGTGACACTTGTGCCCCCGTCTGCGGCACGACCGCCACCACCGCCATGAGGAGGCCGATGGCGATGCGCGCGGCTCGTCTCGCGGTCTTCCGTCTCGACGTCACGTCAGCTTCTTCGCGCCATGTCGAGGTAATAGATGACCATGTCCATGTTGCCCGGCGAGTGACCGAGATCGGTCAGCATCGCGGCGATCTCGCTTCGATGCTGTGTTCCATGATTCGCGCAATGGACCATCGCTTGCCAGCGTGGAAGCTTTACCGATCCCTGGTCGCGGACCCACAGCATGTCCTCGAGCAGCGTGGCCTCGTCCATCGACGCGATGTAGGCCCGGCGAACCAGGTAGTGCTCCTTCCATCCCTGGCGCACGGCATCGAGCGACGGATAGTCGGCGGCTGACAGCGCCGGCGCCATTTCACCCCGCCATCGAGCCAACCACCGGACGTCGGCACTCACCAGGTGCCCGAACGTCTGGAGAATCGGATCCGCGCCCTTCGTCAGCTTCCGGCCGAGTTGCTCGGCGTCGAGCTTCGACGCAACCGCGAGAATACGATCGTTCGCCCAGCACCCATAATCGTAGAGCTCCGTGACGATCGTCTTCACGGCGCGCTACGCACCTGGCTGATCCATCTCGAACACGGTCCAGCGCGGCTTGCCGCCATTCTCGACTCGCTGGATGTTGTCGAACGCGTTGCGGAAGCGGCTCGTCCAGTTCTCCCACGTCGGGCCCGCCGTGTGGGGCGTCAGCGTGACGTTCGGCAGTGTGAGGACCTGATGCTTCGGCGACGGCGGCTCCTCCACCATCACGTCGAGCCCCGCGCCGGCGATCTGACCCGTCGTGAGCGCCTTGTACAGCGCGTCCTCGTCCACGACGGGGCCGCGGCACGTGTTGATCAGGACCGCGCTCGGCTTCATCATCTCCAGCTCGCGCGCGCCGATCACCTTGCGCGTGCGGTCCGTCAGCGGCACGTGGAGAGTCACGACGTCCGACGTTCGCAGCAGCTCGGCGAAGAGCACGAACCGCACGCCGAGCGCGTCCTCCTGGTCTTCGGTGAGTCGCAGGATGTCGTAGTACTGCACCTTCATGTCGAAGGCCTGCGCACGGCGGGCGACCTTCTTGCCGATGTTGCCGAGGCCGACGACACCGAGCGTTCGGCCGGACGCCTCGAAGACGCGGTCGCCCATGTCACCCACGCGCCACTTGCCCGCGGCGACGTTGTTGTGATGGAACACCAGCCGCTTCAACACGGCAAGCATCAGCATGATCGTGTGCTCGGACACCGCGATCGCGTTGGCCCCACCGTTGTTGGCGACGGGCACCTTGGCCTTGCGCGCAGCCTCGACGTCGACGCGGTCGTAGCCGGCGCTCGTCAACTGCACCAGCTTCAGCTTCGGCGCCGAGCGAAAGAACTCGCCGGCCATCCCGCCGCGGGCAGTGCCGAGGAAATACTCGGCCTCGTGCGCGGCCTCGATGAACTCGGGCGTGCCCTGATCGGCGACGGCGAGCTCGAAGCCCGGCGGCGTCAGCGCCCGGGCGATCTGCATGACTTCCTCGGAATATTTCGGAGCGAAGAGAATCTTGGCCACGCTGGTCTCCTTCGTTGAACGGGTGTTCGAACGCGTCACTTGAATGCGGGCATCACCTGGTGGACCAGGATGAAGATCCCGAAGTGCAGCGGCCGCCGCATCGCGCTCGTCGCTCCGCTTACCGCCGTGCCTCGGCGATACGCCGGAGCGGCGTCCCGTCGCGCCGCGCGACGACCCGGCGCACCGGCCGGGTCTGGCTGCCGAATGTCGGCTGCCACGCGGAATGCTTGCCGGCGCCACCCACGACGATGATGCTGATCGCATCGGGCGACGAGACGATCGGCACCATCGTGGCGTCGTCGTCGACGACCCCGCGCTGCTCGACCTGGACCTTCCGATATTCCGCGCCCAGTCGTCCCAGTGGAAAGCGCGCGTGCTCGAACAGGAACTCCTTCACCTGCCGCTTCGAGTAGCCCTCGCGGGCGACCGTCGCCGCGTGCTCAGGTCCGAACGACAGCAGCGGAAATCCGCGGCCGAGAAGGTTGTTGCTGCCGGCCTGGCCCATCGCACCGGCCACCGTCGAGAGGATGCCGAGCGCCGTGTTGCTGTAGTGGTCCTGGATGTTGTGGGGTCCCTCGCAGGCGATCGCCGTGACCGTGCTCACGTCCGCGGGCAGACCTGCCTCGACGTGCAGCGGCTCCCACGGATTCTCACCTTCGTTCTCGGCGACGCAGTACGCGATCTTCGCCGGGCTCCCCTGCGTCGCGCGGTCCCCGGTGCCGGGCAAGCCGCCGCCCACGTTCATCAGCACCAGACGCACGGCGCGGCCGATCGTCACGTTCGCCTGAAACCCCTGGCCAAAGGCGTTGTAGCCGGAGTTGATGCCGATCTCCCTTGCGATCGGGCCATTGACGATGAGCAGTGGCGCCACCGGATGCGTGGTCGCCTGGATCGAATCGAGATTGAACTCCGGATCGGCGAGCGCGTCGATCGCGGTGAGCACGATCGGTAAGTATTCGGGGCGGCATCCCGCCATGACCGCATTGATCGCGACGCGCTCGACGGTCGCCTCGCCCTGGCGCGGCGGCAGGACCGCGATGACCTCGTGACGACCGCGGTCGGTCCATCGCAGAAATTCCGCGACCGCCTCGTCGGTCGGCGGGACGATCGGCAATCCATCCGTCCAGCCGCGATCCTGGTAGAGGCGATTGATCGCGGTGTATGAATCCTCGAGCGTGAACGTCGGTGCCGCCGGTCCCGTGGCGATCACCGCCGCGATCCCGGGGCCGCGGGCACTTCCGAGTGCCTCTCGGGCGCTTCCGAGCGCCCCTCGGGTGTCGTCGTCAGCGCGCGCACCACCTGGTCGACAAGCCCGACCGCCTTCTTCTTCACTTCATCCTCGGAGATGCCGCCGAGCGGATGCCGGATCACCGCCACCGGTAACGCCGCGAGGCCGCGGTTCGTCGCCTCGAGATGCGCCAGCGGCTCGAACTCGTCGGATCCGATCACGACCGTCGGGATGCCGAGCTGCTCCAGCACGATTCCGCCGTGGATACTCCACGACGTGCAGGACCCTCAGTCAGCGCTGCCGACGAGCACGAAGTCGCAGCGCGAAAGATCCGCGAGGATCGCCTCCGACGGTCCGCCGGCAATCTGCTTCTCGCGCTTCACGACGTCGACGACGCCGTGGCTCTTCCGCAGCAAGTCCACGACCTCGAGCATGAGCGTGCCCGCGTTCGCCTTGCTGTTGTCGAGAATCCCGGCGCGCTTGCCGCGCAGATCCGACAGCCGTGGCGCCAGGCCAGCCGTGATCTTTCTCGGCTCGGCGGTCGGATCGTAGAGCGTCACCATCCGTTCAGTCATCAGGGTTCTCCTTTGTAGCGGGGGCCGCGTGCCCGGAACCACCGCAGGTGGGCTGTATCCAGATGCGCGTGGCTCCGCCTCGTAGCGGGGGCCGCGTGCCCGGAACCACCGCAGGTGGGCTGTATCCAGATGCG
>JBGPTW010000098.1:0-24034 GCA_041490825.1 Methylomirabilia bacterium
CACGCCCCCGGCAACACCCGCGCCCCCACCACCGCCACGAACCGATGCGCTGCCATACGGCACCTCCTGAGTGGATTCGCTGTTCGGAACGGCTGACTGCCCGCCCCGCAGCTGACCACCCAGTGACCGCCGCAGGTGGAAGGCGGACTCTCCATTGCGGTTGAGGCGCTCGCGCGCGAGCGGGGCGCGACGGATGGTTGGAACGTCGTTCGGCGTGGAGAGGACGACAACGCAGTCAATCCCATCAGTCCGCCTTCCACCGGTTTCGCCGCAGTCACCCGAAGGGCCGGAGCGAAGCGGAGGACCCCGGAGGCGAAGCCGGAGGGGTTGACGGCGGCGAAAGCGGCGGTAGGCTCGGAATGCCTGCGGAAGGGAAACGAGTGTCCGCGGGCGTGCCGTTGGCGCCGACGGTGGAAGCTACCGCCCTACGGCGGGGAACCTCTCGCGCGTCGATCGCGGCCAAGGCATGCGGCCGTATGCATGCCGCCGGCCGCGGCGCCGAGTGTGGAATCGCCGCGCGCGCGTTGCTCAGCCGCGCGCGTTCACGCGGACGAGCCGTGCGGCCTCATGCACGGCGAAGGCCGCGGCGGCGACCGTTGGGATCGGCGCCAGCACGGCCGCGGCAATCAGCGAGAGATCAACCGCCGCTCGCCGGCAACGTGACCCGAGCCACGCTGTCTGTGGTTCCCTGCCGACTGTCGACGCCGCCGCTAAGAATGAGCGCGAACCGAGCGGGCGCGGACCGTTACAGATCTTTCTCGCCCGAAGTCGATGCGATTCGCCTCACTCGCCGGACCTTTTCAATATTTCTCGCCCGCGTCGTGCACACGCAATCTCGGCGCCGCGCCTGCGGCAGCAACTGCCCAAACGCCGGTCCTCGGAGGACATCGAGCTGGAACCGAGGCTCGACCGGGCTAGGCCAGCGAGCCAGAAACTTTACGAGCTCCGCCACGACCATGCTCGCGCTGAGGCAGGCCACGAATGGTACGGAGGGCTGAAAGTCGGCTCTCTGGGCCCCGTCTGAAATCTTCTGAGCCATGGCTTCTTGAATCACCGAGCAGATCGGACGACCAAGGCGAGCTCGCAACCATTCTTGTTTGTCTAATGGCGCCTGGCGGATATCCTCCTCCGTGACAACCTCAGTGTCTCCCATGACACGCGCTGTCCGGAGGCCGCTCGCTCGACTGGCCACCAAGTCAGCCGACTCGCCGTCCGGGTGCCGAAAGAGACACATCAGGCATGCCGTGTCCTCCTCCCAGGGGTGACGACTGACCTGGCAGCCGAAATCCCCGATCGCACCGTCAATGACCAGGTCGGGCCACAAAGCTTGTACAGCATGCCGGGCGTCGATGTTATCCAGTGCGTTGACGACGACGGATCGGTACGAACGCTGACCAAGACGCTTGCTGAACGCGGTGAAATCCGCCGCGAAGCCCTCCGCGTTCAATCGGGGCCGTAGGAGGTTTTGCGCGAATATCGCTTTCTCCGTGCCGATGTCCGAGGGTCCGATCAGCAGGCACGTTCCAAGATTCTCCAGCCCAAATTTCTCGGCGTCGACGATGGTAATCCGGCCAGCGACCGGCAACCGCCCCAACAAGTACACGATGCCGTTCCCGATCGCACCCGCGCCGACCATCAGGAGATCGAGCAGGAGCTGATCGGGCAGCGAAGGGCCCGGATCGTCCTCACCGCAACGATATGAGTAGAGACTGAAACTGAGGCCGTCCACGAAACGACCTCGCGTCTCTTTCAGGCGAATCAACCGCTTGAAGATCTCTGCAACGCCGAGGGCAGCCGCCGTCAAGGCGGCGACCGGGTTACCTTGACCACACTCAGGCGACACATGGGTGGCGCCCGACGAGACCCGGGCCACCCAGCCGTGCGAATTAATCACGGTCCAGGGGAGGTCCGGGCGGGCGCGCGTGCCGACGCTCAGGATGGCGTCATAGCGCTCAAGAGCCGGAACATCACTGAGGATTTCGACAGGCGTGCGAAACGCGACCTTCGCTGCCACCGCGTGGCACTCGGCTTGAAGCTCGTCACACCCCCCAGGTAAGAAGACCGAGACATTCGAGCATATCCTCACCAAGAGTCTGAGGCTGCTCAGAAGGCAGTCTCGCCCGTTCTCCGTCGCCAGCACGTCGCGTTCTCCTGTAAGGAGGACGTGCTTATCGATGAAGCGGTGACGATCAGGGGCGAGATCGCCCAGCCGGGCGGCAGTCGCTTCAGGCCGGCTATACGGTGAGTCTTCGGTCATGCTGATTCCTCACCTACGATGATGAGCGGCACCTGAAGGCCGGTCATGACGTGCAGTCGCTGACCAATCTCGATTGCCGAGAGCCGCCGGTATCCGGTGCCGGGCTCATACACGTGGACGCCACAGTCGTCCATGCGAGTTCTCGGTTCCATCGCATAACTCGGGGCGACAACCGAAAGATAGTAGGGAACAGCAATACCGCACGTTCGATCTGTAATCGAAAGATCCACACCGTGCCAGTCGCCATGCGAGTGAATCTGGCCTACGAGCGCCACCCCAAGCTCGATCGTGACATCCGTGACCTCGCTGAGAAGCCACGGCTCGATGATCAGCAGATCAGGCCGCTTCACGACACCGGCACCGCGAAGGGCGACGAGATGGCTGACCGTCGCCTCACGATCATGACGTCGCCCGAGCCACAGCACGATCCCCTCGTTGCCACGTGAACCGTCGTACGCCATCTCGCGAAGAGACTCCTCGAAAGCAGTCTCGGGGATGTGCCAGCGCTCAACCCGTGGGAAAAATGTCATCGGTATCGCCCCTGGAAATGATGATCGAGCTCGTCCTGCAGAATGCGGAGCACCTTCAGGAGCACGTTGCCGCGAGGGTCCCAGGCGTACCGACCGTCAGTCTTCCACTCGGGATGGAGCCCCAAGCCCTCGAGACACCAGTTGACGCAGGCATCGAGGCTCTGCGGGCGAAACCCGCGCACCAACGGCCACGCCGTCGGCATATCCAGACGACCGGCGTCGGGGTCGCGAAACTTAAGGGATGGCGCCTGTCCCGGGTAGGCGCCCCAGAGCAAGCGCGCCTGAAACAATTCTGTCGGCGCGCTCCCGGGTGACATTGAGGCCCAGATCTCGAGCAGATCGGCCTTCGTCAGCGCCCATCTGGCGGCGTCTTCGCAGGCAAGGGCCTTCTCGAAGTCATCTGCAAGGTTGAGCGCCGAGAGATCGTCGACCACTGCTAGGCGCCTTGCGTGATCTGCTGGCTCAGCTTGAGCTGGAGGACCTTCTGATCGTCGGCGACCTTGCCGAGGGTCTCGTCGAGATTCTCGAGGGTCGTCTTCCCATGATGGAGGGTGTAGCTGATGGTGGTGTTGTCGGGACCTTGGCCCTCCGTGAGCCCGAAGGCGCTCAGGACCCGCGCTTTGAGGTGACCGACGGTCTCGCTTCGCTTCGCGTCTTGGTCCTTGAACGGCTCTTCCGCGGCTGGATAGTGAACCACCACGTGGAGCTCCATGTCGTCCTTCATTGATAGACTCCCTTCGTTCTCGAACATTCACTGCACGCCCAGCCAACGGCTGGTGACCGCCTTGGCGGTCTGCCTCATGTCTTTCTTCTATACCGCCGATCCGCAGATTAGGGTATCTCGGAGGCAAGAAAAAAGCAACCCCTGACCTCAATCGTACAAGCCCCGTCCGGCATGGCCCGCTTCGGCAAGCAAATTCAGCTTTAGAAGGCGCACCTTTGCGGCCTCCCGAGACACCGTGAATTGCTCGACGATCTCTCGAATCAGCGCCTCTCCCTCGGAAGACCCGACGTCGAGCACCGCCGATCCGTGGCCGCCGGCTGAGCGGTAATTTCGCACCGTTTCCTGGATGCGGCGCCGTGGCATCAGAATCGCTCCGCAGACGTAGCCGGCTTGCCACTCCATCCAATCCTGCTTCGAGGCACCCATGATGCTGGCTCGGTTACACTTTGCGCTCCCGTCCATGGACGTCGCGGAGAACAATGAATCGCCGGTATGCATCTGAAACATGAAGTCGTGGAACCGAACGTGCCCGAACTCGTGCGTCAGTGTGGTCCGCAGCCGATTCTCAAACTCCGGGCGTCCAGAGATCTCCTTAGAAATGCGGACGCGCGGACGCCGCCCAGGCGAGAAGTGCGTTACCCCCTCGATCCCGGGGCCCTCGTCGTTGAGATCCGCGTACGCGTCAAGATCCTCAGCGCACTCCTCGATCAGACGCGTCAGATCATCCGTGGCTACCGGAAAGTGAACGCGTCCGTGTTGACGTCGCAGCAAGTCGGAGATGATCTCCTCGCATGTCTCGTCGAGCTCCTCTGGCTCGTAATGCGGTCGTTCGGGGAAGCGTCCGCTACGATCCTTGACCCACTTCATCTCAACTCCTCTTACCGATTGTTCGGCGAAACGCTCTGAAGGCCTCGACGACCTGACTTGGGTCGGCGCGGTGATCGATCAGATTCTCTGGGATTCTTCCGGCCCGGTACGAAAGCAGATCCAGATCAAGATCCAAGATCTTGCTGAGCTGCTTTAGGAGGATGTCGGGGGGCGCCCCGCGTCGATCATGCTCGATGTCGTTCAGATACTGAGGAGAAATTGTCGTGCCATCGTCCTTCTTGAGCTTTGCAGCCAGCTCCTTCAGGGTCAGCCCCGCGCGTTTCCTCGCCTCAGCGATCATCTGGCCAAAAATTATTGACATGGCACGATCGTTCCCTTCTTACCTCGCAAATGTGGACCATCCGCCCGCCGATCCGCTGACGGGCGGATTATACCTGAGCCGCCCCCCCTGCGAAAGCGACGCCGCCGACGCAGATGAATCCGAACAGTCCGCCTTCCACCGGTTTCGTCGCAGTCACCCGAAGGGCCGGAGCGAAGCGGAGGACCGCGGAGGCGAAGCCGGAGCGGTTGACGGCGGCGAAAGCGGCGGTAGGATTGGACGACCTGCGGAAGGGTCACGATTGCCCGCAGGAGCGCCGTGGGCGGCGACCGGTCGATTTACCCCCTCCCGACGGTGGGAAACATCTCGCGCGTGGATGGCGGCCAAGCCATGCTGTCGTATGCATGGCGCCGGCCGCGGCGCGGACGGTTGGGATCAGCGCGGGCGCCGCTGCTCGAGCGCGACGGCGAGGGTCTGGTGGTCGTCGATCTCAAGACGTCGGCGCGGAAGTACCGACCCTTTAGGTCGAGACGGCGCTCCAGCTCTCTGTCTAGAGCTACGCGTTCGGGTTGAGCCCGTTCGCGAACGGCGAAACCGTGCGGGGGCGATTCGACGTGCTCACGAAGACTCGTGTGCCCGAACTCCACCCGTTCTGCGCGCTGTAGGGCTACGAGGGACCGTGAGAGAGGCTGCGGTGCTGTATCGAAGTCGAGACATTTTCCATCGCCGCCCGCGACCGTACACTCAGCCCATGTCAGTCACGACTGAGCTCGAGAAAGTTTATCGCCGCTCACTGGTCTTCGAAAGACGCGTCGGAGACACGACCCCGACTCAGGAAGACTCCTTGCGATCGCCTCCTCCTGTGGTGCGCGTTTCGAGCGATGCTTCACGCCAAGTGACGCCGAGACAGCTCTCGGCGCCCGGGATTCTCCGGTTCGCTGAGTTAGCTCTACCGGTTTCGCTACACGGCCGTCGCCTGGAGTTGTAAGTACATGCTAATTAAACACTTCCTGCCTCTGCTCCGCTTCCGTCCACCCTGGCATCACCGAGGTCCGGCTCTGAGCGCCTATAATCCTAGCGATCCCATGCCTCCTCTCACGGAATGGTCCGGCGGCCTTCACCTCTCTTACCGGCTCGTGCCGGTCTCGGACCATCTGAGGACTTTCCTCTCCGCTGAGAACGGAGCGCCTTGGCAGGACGTCCATGCCGCGCTTCCGTACGACTCCGAGCGCGCCAGCCCACCGGAGACAGCACCCGATCCTCGAAGGTATCGAGACGCCAAGCAGCTGTACGAAACCGCGGGCTTCCTCTACCAGGACGAGGGCCGCGTGTGGTTCACGGATCTCGGCGCCGCCTTGAAGCGTTTTCTTCCCCGTCTTTCGAAGACGAACGCGATCCTTGTGGCGCGGCACGCGGCACTCGCGCTCGCGGCATGCCAGCTCAGGAACCCGACGGATGCGGGTACGAAGTACGATCCCTCTGTCCGGGTGTTCCCATTCCGGGCGATCTGGACGGCGATGCTCGATCTCGGTCTCATCCTCAGCTCCGACGAGCTGAACCGCGCCCTCTTCAAGGTCACGGACGATGACTCACTGGCGAGAGCGATCCGGGCGATCCATGAAGCGCGCCGATCGGGTCGCATCGACGATCTAGGTTCGGAAACAATCCAAGGCAAAGGAAAGAACGACCGCATCATCCCATGGATGTCGCTCGCGTCCTTCGGCTGGACGCTCATCATGGACAAGCGTGAGAGTCCGGCCGAGGGGTACTACCACGTCCGGCCCGAATTCATCACGATTCTTGAGGGCGCCCTCGCCGCACCGGCGCGCCACCGAGAATTTTCGTCGGTCAGGGCCTACGCTGAGTACTTGGGCGAGGCCGCCTCTCTGCCGAAAGACGTGCGCTGATGCCCGAGTACGGTCCGGCGACCGAGAGCAAGATCTCCGAGGTCGTGGAGGCATGCACTCAGTACGGCGCGACGAGCATTGTCGCGCTGGCCGGGGTTCCCGGCACCGGCAAGTCACACATCGCATACATTGCCGCCCAGCGGCTGGCTTCGGATCCGGTCATGCTCCGGGACCTTCAGTTCCATCCGTCATACTCCTACGAGGAGTTCATCGAAGGATACCGGCCCACGCCCCACGGCGGCTTCGCGCCTCAACCGGGGGCGTTCCTCGAGTCGAACGAGCTCGCCCGGAGCGACCCGTCGAACAGGTATGTGATTCTGATCGAGGAGCTCACCCGCGCGAATCTGCCCTCGGTCCTCGGCGAATTGCTCACGTATGTCGAGCACCGGGACCGCCCCTTCACAACGACGTACACCCGTCGCTCGGTGAAGATCGCGAAGAACCTCTTCATCCTCGCCACGTATAACCCCCGCGATCGCTCGGCGCTCGATCTCGACGAGGCGATCATCCGTCGTCTCCGCGTCATCAAGTTCCTCCCCGATACCGGGCAGCTCGGGGAGATGCTCGCCGCCACGGGTCTCAAGGCCACCGCGATCACGAGGCTTGCCCAGCTCTTCGATCGCTGCCGCGCCGAGCATCAGGATTACGAGACCCTGATGCCGTTCGGACACGGAATCTTTGCGGGCGTATCGGGAGAGCGTCCGCACCTTCACCGGCTGTGGGTGCAGCGGATCGAGCCTCTCCTCAGGCGGCCGTTGCATCAGCCGCATCCGTTCGCGCAGATGATCGCCGACAACTACCCTTGGCGCGATCCCGAGTTCGAGACGGAGTAATGCCCGCCCAGGACGGCGTCATCGCCGCGCGCGAACGCCGGTCGGTGCCGATTTCCGCCGCCGACTACCGATATCTGGAGGGCCACGAAGACTTTTGGCGTCTGGTGAACGCCGGCGTCGTGGCGCTGGAACGCACGGGGACGAGAAACTTCGGCATCCGGGGAGGCGCGTTCGTCGGCCAGGCCATGATCGGGCGGCGGCTACTCAGGGTCGAGGAGAAGATCCCCGGCGCGTTGCCCACCCTGCTTGAAGCCGCGGCCGCGGTCGACGCTCGGCTCGCCGAGGTCCCGACGGTGGTCGAGAGGCGTGGGCGTATCATCGAGCACCTCGCGCGACGGTATCTGGACGGTCTCGGCGCGCACCTGGTGGGCGGGCGGCTGAAGCGGTACGAGCGAAACCGGTTCGTGGGTCCGCTGCCTCGGGGGAAGATCGATGTGCTGGGTACCATACGCCTCCGCGCGGCGGGCCGCGCGGACCTCCTATCATACGAGGCCGAACGCCTTTCGCCGGACGTTCTGGAGAACAAGCTGCTCGGGCTCGGACTCGGCGCACTTGACCGCACGGTCGCCTCTTGGACCGAGGCCCGAGACCTTCTCAGTCGGGTGAGGACCGTCGCCGTCCTTTTCGAGGACGTGCGCTGGCCCGAGATGGCGACATGGTCGCATGAGCGACTCGATGAGGTGTTCACGCTCGCGCTGAACACCGCGCCGCCCGCGCTCACGACGCTCCTCGAACTCGCACGTATGTTCGCGCTGCACTTCGGGATCGGCCTGGCACTCGACGCCGAAGCGCCTGTGGCCTGGTTTGTGAACCTCGAGACGCTTTTCGAGGATGCCGTCCGGCAGTCGCTCGCGGCCGCAGCCGGCCGAATCGGCCGGGAACTCCGGGTGTACGACTGGAAGAAGGCGGCGCGGTATATATTCGTGGCGCCTAAGCAGCTTTACCGGGCTGAGCCGGATGCCGTCGTTCTCAGAGGAGGCGACGTCACAGCGGTGCTCGACATGAAATACAAGGAGCTCGACGGAGACCCTGACAGCGCGGACGTGTACCAACTCCTCGCCCACGCGCGTGCTTGGGAAACTGGAGAGGCCGTTCTCGTCTACCCTGGCGACGCGTATGTGAACCGTCTTGTCGGTACGGCGGCCGAGGGCACACGCCTTCGGATCGTCCGGTTCAATCTCCTGTCTATGGCGGGAGACGCGGAAGCGCTCCTCCGCAGCATGCCCGAGATCGCGGCCGCCGCCTGATCAGAAAAGCGCGATCTGGCCGCTCGATTCTAAAACGCGGCGACCGTTTCGTGCCGCGTAGGCTTCAAGGATCGCCGTTCCTAACGCTCGTGCGAGGAGGGGTGGCACCGCGTTCCCGATCTGGGCCGCGATCTCCTCCTTTGGACCGCGAAACACGAAGTCGTCCGCAAAGGACTGGAGGCGAGCGCCTTCGCGGAGCGTCACTGAGCGGTCCTCAAGCGGATGCGCGAACTTGCCGCGCGTGAAGCTGTCGAACTTCGCGGTGATGGTCGCGGCGGGCTTCTCCCAGTCGAGCCGCCCGTACACGTATCGGTGCCCGATCTTGGCCGCTCCGGGCTCGTGGCACGGCACGCGCAGCTCCTGGGGAATGTGCTCCCAACCGCCGCCCTGCGGGACATGCCATATCCGAAGGAGATTCAACTCGGACATCCGGCTCTTCTGATGATTCGCGATCGCCGGATGCGGCGAATAGTCGGCGGGCGGGGAAGGCAGGTCCTTAAGAGCCATGCCGACCGTGACCGATGTCTCGTCTGAATGGCTCGGGCGCGGGAAGCGAAATGCGCCGAGCGCCTCGGCGAGTTCGCCCACGACGAAGAGCCGTTTGCGGATCTGTGGTACGCCGTAATCCGCCGCGTTCAAGGTCGCCTCGTGGACCACATACCCGCTTCGGCGTACGCGGTCGATGAACTCAGCAAGATAGGCTTCGCCGCGACGGTTTTTCAGGCCAGGCACGTTCTCCATGAGAAAGAACGGCGGGCGAAGCTCGAGGATCAGGCGAAGGAATTCGAAGATCAGGTCGTTTCGGTCGTCTCTATCCTCGCCCCGCCGCTGCACGGAGAATCCTTGGCACGGAGGGCCACCCGCGAGGAGAAGGACGTCCTCGCGGGTGATCCCCCCAGCACGGAGCAGATCCGCGGCGCTCAACTTTCGCGCATCCGCATGAAGGATCGGGTGGCGGAAGTTCGTTCTGTATGTCTCTACCGCATAGAGGTTGTTGTCGAAGGCGACGGCGACGGCGAGTCCGGCGCCCGCCAGGCCGAGCGAGAGGCCTCCGGCGCCGCTGAAGGCATCGATCGCTCGTCGCGGTTCAGGCATGACCGGTCGACGTGCCCGCCTTGATGGCGGGGATGAGGCGCGAGAACGACGGGCCGACCGGGGTGGTGATCCCAGCCGGCGCGGTCCGCGAGGTAAGAGAAGGGCCCGCAAGTTCGCCAAGAAGATACGACGCGACGAACCCGGCAAACGCGGGCGGCACGGCATTCCCGATCTGCCGGAACTTTTCGTCCAGAGTGCCTTCGAAATGAAATTCCGGCGGAAAGCCCTGGAGAAGCGCCGCCTCTCTCACCGAGAGTCCGCGGTTCTGTTCGGGGTGCGCGTACCTCCCGCTCGCCGGATTTCTCGCGTACGCGGTGATGGTGATGGCCGGGCGGTCCCAATACAAGCGGCCGTACACGTCATCGTACCCCGAGCGTCCCTGCTTGCGTTCGATCCGCCGCAGGCATTCGGGCCCGACGCCAGGAGGCCGTCTACCCCCGTCCTTCGGCACCTTTGCGATAGTCGCCACCGTCGACGGACTATGTCCCGCGGTGAAATGCATCGAGTCGGTGGGGCACCGCTCACCGGGCAGGATCTTCGGCAAGCCTCCGATCGCTTGCCGCACCGTGCGGAACTCGGAACGCTTGAGGAACCCATTCGGTAAGAGAAACGGATGTCTGAGCGCGAGAATGAGTGCTCGAAACCGTTCCTGCGGTACGCCGAATTCGGCCATGTTGACGACCCCGATGCGTACCGCATAACCGGCGCGCTCGAGCTTCGAGCGTACGTGCGTGACGAGAGGCCAGGATCGGGTGGTCAAGATCTCCGGCACGTTCTCCATGACGGCGGCAACAGGGCGAAGTCGTGTTACGACGTTCGCGAAGTCGACGAACAGGTGATTGCGGGGATCCCCCGCGCCGTGTTCGTTGCGGTGAGACGAGAAGCCCTGGCATGGAGCGCACCCGATCATAACCAACGGCCGGCGCGCATCATAACCGATTCTTTCGAGAAACGCCCGCAGGAGCGCGGGGCGCCTCGCAAGGCGCGCCACGTCGAGCTCGTCTGGCACCAGGCCGACGTTCTTGGCGTACGTCGCATTTGCGATGGGATCAATATCGAGGGCCCCTAGGAGGCGGTAGGCGGGGAACGCCCCGTTCACCGCCATGAATCCGGCCGACATGCCGCCGCAGCCGCTGAACATGTCGATGAGCTGGATCGGCCCCGGGCGGGCGTGAACGCGTGAGCCCCAAGACTTACCGATATTCGAGGCGATCCTGGACCCGAGCGCGTGCGCCTGCGCGCGGGGACCGACGCCGCGTTGAAGGGAGCCAACCGATTGCGTGATCCGAGGAAGAGAACGATGAGAATGATGTAATTCGAGTATGTCAGCGAGTGCAGTCCTAAGCCGCGCTCTCCACGGTGCTCGGTTCCTCATCAGCGCATAATCCTCCTCAGTTCACGAAGCAGCGATTCCGGCCGTGTGATTCGGCACTCCCAGATAACGTGCCCCGACCATCCGAGGGCTCTGAGGGCGCAGAGGGCCTCACGATCGCGCTCCACGTTTCTCAGAAGTTTCTTCTCCCACCAGTCGGCGTTCGTTTCCGGGAGCTTCGATCGCGGGCAGCGGGGGTGCTGATGCCAGAAACAACCGTGAACGAAAATGACTTTCCGATGACGAACGAGCACGATGTCGGGATGTCCGGGAAGACGAGCCTGATGAATCCGAAATCTGAAACCCATCCGATGAAGGACGCTGCGGACGCGGAGCTCGAGGCGCGTGTTCTTGCTGCGGACGTGGCTCATGACCTCCGAGCGTTTGGCTCTCGAGTAGATGTCCGGCACCGGCTAACCTTTGTCGGGCTTGGGCCGACGGACTCGGAGAATCTCCTTCGTCGGCGGATAGAGACTTTTCGCGTATCGCTGCACCTCGAGCGCCTGCGCTTCGATGTAGACGCGGTGGCCGGAAACGTTCCGGTGAGGGACGGGAATCCTTTCCTCGCGCTCCCATTTGTAGAGCGTGTTGCGGCTGATGCCCGCGAGCGCAAGGACCTGCTTCACGGTGTAGAGTTTTTCAGTCGCGGTCATAGCGGCGGCTAGAGACGGCGGACCACGCCCACGACCTTGCCGGCAACGCGGAAGCTGGGATCGTCGCGCGGAACGAAGGAGGGGGAAAGCCGATCATTCTCGGGCTGTAGCCGGACACGCTGCTTTTCGAAGAAGAGGCGCTTCACCGTCGCTTCGGCGTCTTCGCCCACATAGACGACCGCGATCTCGCCGTTCGATACGGTCGGCTGCATGCGGACGATGACCCAGTCGCCCGGCAGAATGCCGGCGTTCACCATGCTGTCGCCGGTCACGCGGAGGGCGAAGAGGTGCTCGGGGTCCCCGAAGACGTCCCCAAATCCGAGAACGCCGTCGAAATTCTCGACGGCCAAGATCGGGCTTCCGGCCGGCACCTTCCCGAGGACGGGGATCGCGCCACGGCCATAGGTCGCGTGCTCCTCGCGGGCGACGAGTTGGAGGTTTCGAGCGCCGCGACGTCTCCGGATCAATCCCTTCAGTTGGAGCGCGAGAAGATGCTTCTCCGCTGATCTCACCGAGGAGAAGCCGAAGTGTGCTGCGACCTCGCGCACCGAGGGGGGAATCCCGACGGTACGCACCCTTTGCTCGAGGAACCGGTAGACGGCAAGCTGCCGCCGCGTGACTCTGGCCCTGACGGGCTGATCGGATGCCAGCCCGGCCTGATTAACCAATGCTAGCCATGGCTATGCATAGTAGCAGACATCTGTCTGCCCTGAACCTTTTCCGAAGGAGCGCCTGAGACCGCGTAATAGCGCGGGTAGCGATATAGGCGCCGCACCACTTCGGCCTCGGGAACATCTCGGCCTCCTGCACCTGCATCCAGCGGGGCGTCGTCCTCAGGGCACTCGATGCCCCGGCCATCAGACGTTTCTCTCCCTCGCCGTTCGAGGTGCGGACGGCGGAATTCTGGCGGCGGGCATTCTTGATGTTCAGATCCTGGATGATCGCAGGAAGTACGTTCGCTGGAGCCGAGCGCGCACGCCGCGCGCGGGCGGTTCCCGCCGGCGTCCCGCAACGCCTGCATGAGCAGCTCGCGCTCGAGAGCGGCGATGACCTCGCCCTACGTCGGCGCCGCCATCACTTGGCCGTCCCGACGTAGGCGTCAAGAAACTCCACCCACCGCGTCCGCCGCGCGAACTCGAGGTCCGTATAGAACGCCGACGGGTTCCGGAACGGCGGGAAGTAGATCGACAGCCCGGCGGCCGCCCGCAAGCGCGCGCCCGCGTGCGCCTGGGCGATGATCGGGCTCGTCGTGCCCTCGATCGCGTGCTGCACGTCGGCGCACGCCGCCCTCACATCGCGCGCGGTCGTCGCGGCCGCGAGGTTGCCCGCGAAGTCGTGGACGTCGACGTAGAAGTTGTCGAAGAACCGGAGCGTCCGCCGCCATGCGTCGTGCACTGCGGCCTGCAGGTCTCGGCTTCGGAGGCTCGCGAGCAACCGGGCCGCGAGCGTGTCGACCGTGGTAACGATGTCGTCGAGCCGCGAGAGGTCGATTGCCGACTGCGTCGCTTCCGCGCCGGTGCCCTGATAGGACTCGACGTACCGTCGGACGATCGTGGAGGCCAGGTCGACGGAGCCCATCGCGGGGCGCGCCGTCAGATCGCGCAGGATGGCGTCGTGCGGCCACCCATTCCCTGGCTCCACCTCCTCGGAACCGACGAGGATCTGCGCGTGGTCGCGGATCTGGTACGCGACCTCGAGCATCGTCATCAGGCATGCGTCCATCCCCACGACGTCGACCTTTCGACCGAGCGTTGCGTGCGCGTGACGCAGCACCTCCTTCAGCTCCCGGTTGTCGAGGCAGTCCGCAGACCCGTCGTCGTAGGCGATGCCTCGCGAGGCCGGCTCGAGCTGGAGCAGCCGCGCTCGCGTTGTGTGAAACAGCGCTCGTCTCAGTCGCGGCGTGGCGCGCGTGAGTAGCTCGCGCCGCGACGGCGCGCCGTGGCGATGGAGCATCGACGCCGGCACGTAGCACCCGGAGCCGTGGTTGGACAGAACAAGCATGGTCGCACGCGACGGGAAGCTCCGAGCGCCGAAGCCGATGAAGTCCTCCAGCACCCGCGGATCGCCGGTGTTCGTCGGGCCCATGTCGGCCAGGAGCTTGGAGCCGATGCGCTGCGGGTTGGTGTCGCGCGTGACGTAGTAGCGGCGCGCGCCCCCGGGCCGGTCCATCTGCGCGAGGATCTCGACCGAGCCCGGGCGCGAGCCCACGCGCTCCATCTCGTTGAAGTCGTCGAGGAGCGCGTTCTCCAGATTGTTGTCGCCGGCGAGGAAGGCCAGCACGGTCCAGTGCGCTGGTGGCGACGGTCGTCGCCGTGCGTTCGGTTTGGCGTCGAGCTTGCAGACGCTGTCGGCACTGTCGCGATCACGCACCACGGTCATCGATCTCCTCCGGGCTCGGGGTGCACTACGTCGAGAGGCGTGCCCACAAGAAACGTTGCGAGCTCGGCATGGATGCTCGGGCTCCCGAAGAGCGCGGCCCATTCGAGCGGAGTGAGCGAGGACCTCGGGAGATCGCGGCGCAAGGCGGCCGTGATGTCGGTCACCGGCTGCCGGCCGCAGAGGAACGCGCTCAGCGGTCCCGCGGAGAAGCCGGCACGCTCGATGCGGATCAGCGCGCGCACGAGCCGCAGATCCGTGCGGAGCCCCATCGCAGAGCCGTAGTTGATCCGGCGATACGGTCGCGTCCCGGGAAACCAATGGAAGGGGAAGAGCGCCTCGTAGAACTCGCGGTGGCGAGGGTGCACCACGAAGCAGAGATCATCGACGCGCGGGATGCCGGTTTAGTTGCGGATTATCTGCGGATTCGCGAGTGGAATAATTCGCGCGCGGGCCGCGGCGAATCTGAGTAGCAGCGCCGTCGTTTCGCCGACTCCCATCGACGTCACGCTCTCGGAACGCTCAGGAGAATCCGCAAGCTAAACCGCAACGCACGCGACCCACGCCCTTGACGCCCTCGTGTTGTCGCCAACGGGACCGGGGCATGGAACACCATCGTCGGAAACTCAATGCGTTTCGGTCACCATCCGCGGTTTGCTGAACTCTTCAATCGGTTGGCATCGCACTTGCCGGTACTTGATCCGTGCCGTCGTCCGCGATTCATCCTCGCGGCCCGGAACTCTTCGCGCTCTTAGTCGATCCAGCGCGTGTCCACGAAGTCCCGGCAGATGCGATCCCGGCGCTCCTCTGCCAGCTCAGCGCCATCCAGAGCGCGCTCGCGGCGAAGCTCATGGCGCCGGCCAGGACCAACTCCTCCGAGCGTTCCGAGAGCGATCGGCTGCTGACCGCTGACGAAGCGGCGTCGATCCTCGGGGTCACGCCGCGCTGGCTCTACCGCCACCAGCGCCTGCCGTTCGTGCGGAAGCTTTCTCGAAAGGCGCTCCGCGTCTCGGAGGTCGGGCTGCGCCACTGGCTCGCCGCAAAAAAGACATGACACGAGCTGCCGACCGATCTAGAGTCTTGCCTCAACCCGCCATGAACGACGAGACTCCGAAGGGCAAGGCGACGGCGCACGTGAGGACGCGGGGACTCGGCTCCGTGTATCAGTCCTCATACACCGACAGGAAGACCGGTGAGCTACGACGGTCGGCGGTGTGGTGGATCCAGTACAGCTTCCGCGGCCGCGTCCACCGCGAGTCGTCGGGCTCGGTCCATCGCGCCGATGCCGTGAAGCTGCTCCGCCGGCGCCTGGAAGAGATGGGCCGCGGGCGTCTCGTCGGCCCCACCGTCGAGCGCACGAGCCTCGCCGACCTCATCGCGATGCTCCTGAACGATTACCGCGTGAACGGCCGCCGCTCGCTCGATCGCATGGAGGACGCGAGCAACCACCTCACGTCGTTCTTCCGCGACGCGCGCGCGGTCGACATCACGCCTGATCGCGTCACCGCGTACGTCGCCTTCCGCCAGCGCGAGGAGGCGGCGAACGCGACGATCAATCGCGAGCTGGCCGCTCTCAAGCGGATGTTCCGGCTCGCCGAGAAGGCCGAGAAGGTCGATCGCCGCCCGTACATCGCGATGCTCGCCGAGAACAACATCCGCACAGGCTTCTTCGAGCACGACCAGTTCCAGGCGGTGCTTCACCACCTGCCCGTCGATCTCCAGCCGGTCTTCGAAGTCGCCTACGTCACGGGCTGGCGCGTCAGATCAGAAATCCTCACGCGCCAGTGGCAGCACGTCGACTTCCAGGCGGGCTGGCTGCGCCTCGAACCCGGCGAGACGAAGAACCGCGAGGGACGGATGTTCCCGCTCACCCCCGAACTGCGCGAGGTGCTCGAACGCCAGCGCGCACGGACGGAGGCGCTCCAGCGCGCCACCGGCCGGATCGTGCCGTGGATCTTTCATCGCGAGGGTGAGCCGATCCGGTACTTCCGTCGCCCCTGGTTGACCGCCTGCAAGCGTGCGGGCCTGCCCGGCCGGCTGCCGCATGATTTCAGACGCACAGCAGTCCGGAATCTCGAACGCGCGAACGTCCCGCGCTCGGTGGCCATGAAGCTCGTCGGCCACAAGACGGAGGCGATCTACCGCCGCTACGCGATCGCCGACGAGAGCATGCTGCGGGAGGCCGCGGCGAAGCTGAGCGCGCTCCACGCGGCGCAGCGGGAGGCGCTCCGGAAGGTCTACTTTGAAGGGCCGCTCAAGAGTTTTGACCAAGTTCTGACCAAGTCAGCGGGGTCCGACGACTCGTCGCTGAAACTCCGCGGCCCGCAACTCATCGGAAAATTGAGGAAAGAAATGGTGGGCAGGGACGGGATTGAACCGCCGACACCAGGATTTTCAGTCCTGTGCTCTACCAACTGAGCTACCTGCCCACCAGACGCGCTAGCTTAACAAACGGTCTGACGGGATGCCACCGTGCGGCGACGACGCCACCGCGAGACGCGCCAAAGATCAGCGACGCTCGAACGCCTTGTCCTCGACCATCGCGCGGAATGCGCGCTCGTACGCCTCGACGCTACGCTCCAGGTCTTCGTCCGAATGGACGGTGGAGATCCAGCCGTGGTTCATCGAGCAGTCGACGCCGTTGTTGAGCAGCGCGCAGCGCAGCAGGTGATAGAGATCGCCGCGCCGGGGACGTTCGTGACCGGCGAGCCCCGGCATCCCCTCGAACGAGACGTGATAGATCGACGCCTCCCCGTAGACGACGCCCGGCGCGCCCGCGCGCTTGAGCGCGTCGTTCAGCCCTCGCCGCAGGACGTCCCCGGCCTTGTTGGCGCGCGCCTGCAGCGACGCGTCGGCGCAGAGCTCCAGCGTCGCGATCGCGGCAGCGGCCGACAGCGGATTGGCGTTGAAGGTACCGGCGTGCGCGACGCGCTGGCTGCGGTCCCAGACGGGATCGCCGCGATGCGCGATCATCGCCATGATGTCGCGCGCGCCGCAGACCGCGCCGCCCGGCAAGCCGCCGGCCACGATCTTGGCCAGCGTCGTCAGATCCGGCGTGACGCCGAAGTACGCCTGCGCGCCGCCCGGCGCGTACCGGAAGCCCGTGATGACCTCGTCGAAGATCAGCACGACACCGCGCGCGCGTGTCACGTTGCGTAGCACGTTCAGATAACCCGGGATCGTGGGCGTCGTCCCCGCCTGGCCGCCGGCAGGCTCCAGGATCACCGCCGCGATGTCGCCACGGTCCAGCGCGATCTCGACGGTCTTGACGTCATTCGGCGGGCACACGATCACCTGGTCGAGCGTCGAGCCCGGCACGCCAGCCGACAGCGGAACTTCGTACGGCGGATTCACGCCCGCGACGACGCCGTCATGCCAGCCATGAAAGTGCCCCGAGAGCTTCACGACTTTTGACCGTCCCGTGTAGGCGCGCGCCACGCGCAAGGCGAGATGCGTCGCCTCGGTCCCCGACATCGTGAAGCGCGTCAGCTCGGCGCACGGCACGAGCTGATTCACCAGCTCCGCCCAGCGCACTTCCAGCTCGTGACTCGCGCCGAGATGCGTGCCGCGCGCCATCTGCTCCTGCACCGCCTTCACCACGGCGGGGTGGCAGTGACCGAGGAACAGCGCGCCGTGCCCCATCCAGTAATCGATGTACTCGTGACCGTCGACGTCCCACTTGCGGACGCCCGCGGCGTGGTCCACGTAGATCGGGAATGGCAACAGGCGCCGGATGTCGTGCGTGATCCCGCCGGGAATCGCCTTGCGCGCGCGCTCGGCGAGCGCGGCCGACTTCGGATGCTTGGCGCGGAACGTTTCGTGGATGGTCATCGGTGTCCTCGCTCTCGTCGATCGATTCGCCCCATGATACCGCGACGACCCGCGCTCGCGGCGAGGGCGAGCAGCCCCACGACCGATGCATGCGCGTCCACCGGCAGTCCATCGACGGTCGGTTCGCGGCGACGCGTGATGCCGTCGGCGGCACCTGCGGCGACACACGCCTCGACGAGACGGCGCTCGAGCGCCGGCGTATGAAGCAACGAGCGTTCGGTGAGCCGCTCGAGCGCCGCGACGACGCCGTACGCGCCCCAGTTCGACGTACCCGCAACGACGAGATGGTCTACGCGGACGACGGACGCGATGCGGGCCACGAGCGAGCCCTGGCGCGCGAGGCGCGCACGGACGTTGCCCATACCGATCTCGTTGCCGCCGTCGCCGATGCCTGTTGTAGCGGGGACCGCGAGGCAGGAACCGCCGAGGGTGGGCTGTCTCAAGGCACGGCGCGCCGAGGCGAGCCCGGACAAGGCTTTCGCTTTTTTCATCGCGTTCACTCGGACAAACAACTCGTCCAGCGGCGCGTTCCAGGCTCTGACCGATTCTCCACGCGCGCTCAGATAATCTCCCGATCGCGACCGTCCCGGCCGCTCGATCGCGATCAGGTGCGTTGGCCGATGCGCGGCGAGCACCGTGAGCGCCGCGTGCTCGCCGCCGGGATACACGCCGACGTCCGCCGGCTCCTCCAGCGTCTTCAACGCCGCTTGCAGCACCGGCAGGGTGATCGCGTCGGTCACGTAGCGTACCTCGGCGCCGAGTCGCCGGAGCGCCCGGCCCAGCACGGCGGCGCCGGGAGGACCGTCGGTCTCCGGCAGATCGGGGCCGAGACTGAAACCGGTGGTGATCAGGACGCGGCGCGCTCGCACGAGCGCGCCGGCCGCAGCGAACGCCGCGCCCGGCGTGAAGATCTTCGCGATCCCGCGGCTACCGAGATCGAGGGAAAGAATGTGGTCGATCGGATCGAAGGCCACCGCGCGCACGGCGGCGAGGCTATCACCGCGTCGCTTCGTACAGCAAGACCTGAAACGGCGCGAGGCGCTCCACGGTTCCCCGCGCGCCGAATCGCGCCTCGGCGCTGTCGAGCATCAGGTACCACTCGGGTGGCGTCGGCGGCTGGGGCTGGCGCTCGTTCGTCAGGTTCGCCACCAGCAAGACTTGCTCGCCGCCCGGCGCCGAGCGCCGCAGCGTCAGGACACGGCCCGCGCTGTCCAGCTCGGCCGTGACCCGATCCTTGTTACCGCTCCCGAGCGCGGGGTGCTGGCGGCGCAGTGCCAGCCACCGGCGGTAGTAATCGCGCAGCTCGCGATGGCGCGGCGCCGATGCGAGCGGATGGTTCAGGCGCGATCGCACGAACGTCGCCGGATCCTCGGGGTCGGGGACCTGACCTTGCCAGCCGAAGCGGCTGAACTCCGCCGCCCGCCCGCGCCGGACGGCTTGCGCCAGCTCGCGGTCGAGGAACGAGGTGAAGAACTGGAACGGCGCGGTCTCGCCGTACTCCTCGCCCATGAACAGGAGCGGCAGCGCCGGCGCGGCGAACAGCAGCCCCGCCGCGAGCTTCGCCGCCTCGAAGGTCGCCAGCGCAGTCAGCCGGGCGCCCTGCGCGCGGTTGCCGACCTGATCGTGGTTCTGGACCGAGACGACGAAGTGCTCCCCGGCGAGGTCGGCGCTCGGAGTGCCTCGGGCGCGACCGAAATATTGCGACGGCTCGCCCTGGAATGCGAAGCCCTCGACGAGCGCGCGCGTCAACGGCTCGGCGCCCGTGAAGTCGGCGTAGTAGCCGCTTCGCTCGCCCGTGAGCTGAACGTGGAGCGCGTGATGGAAGTCGTCGGACCACACCGCGTCGAGCCCGAGCCCTCCGTGCTCGCGCGGCAGCACCAGCTTCCGATCGTTGTCGTGGGATTCGGCGATGACGTGGAACGCCCGGCCCAGGCCCTCCGCCTCCTTGCGGGCCGCCTCGCTGAGCTCGGTGAGGATGTGCACGGGGCTCGCGTCGTAGATGGCGTGAATGGCGTCGAGACGAACGCCGTCGACGTGGAACTCGCGCACCCAGTAGCAGGCGTTGTCGATGAAGTGCCGCCGGACGCCGCCGCTGTCCAGGCCGTCGAAGTTCAACGCGCGGCCCCACGGAGTCTTGTACCGGTCGGTGAAATACGGTCCGAACTCGGCGAGGTAATTCCCCTCGGGGCCGAGGTGGTTGTAGACCACGTCGAGGATGATCGACAGTCCGTGCGCGTGGCAGGCGTCGACCAGACGCCGGAGACCGCGCGGACCGCCGTACGTCGACTGAGGCGCGTAGAGGTGGACGCCGTCGTACCCCCAGTTCCGCGATCCCGGAAACTCCGCCACCGGCATCAGCTCCACCGCCGTGATGCCGAGCTCGGCGAGCTGCGCGAGGTACGGGATCGCTGCCTCGAACGTGCCCGCCGTCGTGAACGTCCCGACGTGCAGCTCGTAGAAGACGAGATCGGCGAGCGCGTGCCCGCGGAAATCACGATCGGTCCATGTAAACCGGGTCGGGTCGACGATCGTCGAAGGCCCGTGAACGCCTTCGGGCTGGTACCGCGACACCGGGTCAGGCCGATATCGCTCGCGGTCCAGACGATACTGATATCGGGCGCCGGCCTCCATCTCGGGCAGGTCGATCTCGAACACGCCGTCGTCGCGGCCGCGAAGCGGCTGGGCTGGCCGGCCACCGACCACGATTTCGACCGATCGGCAGCGGGGCGCCCAGACCCTGAACGTGGCACCCCCTGCATGAAGGCTTGCGCCGAGCGCGTTCATACGGTCCAATTGAGTCGACTGAGCGCCACGCGCTTCAGCGTCACGCGCTTCACGGTCGACACAGGCGAAGAGCCGTATCCCCGGCCCGGGTCAGGAAAGGTATCCGCTGATGGGCTCTGCGTTCTCACTGGTCCTCCATACTCATCTTCCGATGGTGGTCAATCACGGCCGCTGGCCGCACGGCAGCGACTGGCTCAACGAGGCCGCGTTCGAGTGCTATCTGCCGCTGCTCGAGACCGCGCACCATCTGGTGGCCGCCGGGATCTCGCCGAAGTGGACGATCAACGTGTCGCCGATCCTCGCCGAGCAGCTTGCCTCGCCCGAATTCCAGAAAGAGCTGTCCTTCTACTATGACAACGTCCGGCGCGCCTGCATCGACAGCCGGGAAGAGTTCAAGAAAGCAGGGCGCGAGGATGTGGTCCGGCTGACGCACTTCTGGGAAGAATTTTACGAGCGGATGTGGGAGCTTCATCGGCGCATCGGTGGTGACATCCCAGGAACGCTGGGCGATTTGCAACGCGCGGGCCATCTCGAGCTCATCACGTGCGCGGCCACGCACGGATACTTGCCGCTGCTGTCCCGCGACGAATCCATCCACCTGCAGCTCCGGACCGCGGTGGAGACCCACCGCCGGCACTTCGGCCAGGCGCCGCGAGGCATCTGGCTCCCCGAGTGCGCGTACCGGCCACGCTACGAATGGACGCCGCCAACGGGACGCGAGAGCGGCCGCGATCGGCGCATGCGGCCGGGCATCGAGGAGATGCTGGCGGCGCACGGGCTCGAGTACTTCGTCGCCGACTCGCATCTGATCGCCGCCGGCGAGCCGGTGTCGCTCTACCGCGACTATCTGCCGTCGCGGACGTCCAGGACCGAGGCTTCCGCAGAAGTTCCCGCGACGACCGCGCGCTCGCCGTACGTTCCGTATCGCGTGGCCTCGCGCGGTGGAACCGGCGATGCCGTGGCCTTCTTCCGGGATCCGAAGACGACGCTGCAGGTGTGGAGCCGCGACCACGGTTACCCGGGTGAGTTTTACTATCTGGAATTCCACAAGAAGCACTACCCGGGCGGCCTGCGATTCTGGCGGATCACGGATACCTCCGGGGATCTCGGGACCAAGCAGGTCTACGAGCCGGATGTGGCGCAGGAAAAGATCGGCCTCCAGGCGCGGCACTTCATGCAGCTCGTGCACGACACGCTGGCGGAGACGAAGGTCGACGGACCGGCGGTGCTCTGCTCGCCGTACGACGCCGAGCTCTTCGGTCACTGGTGGTTCGAAGGACCCGCCTGGCTCGAGCAGGTCGCCCGTGAGATGGCCCGCAACGGGATCGCGGCGATGACGCTCGGCGAAGCGCTGGTCGCGTCGCCGCCGCGCTCTACGCTCTCGTTGCCGGAAGGGTCCTGGGGCGAGGGCGGCGATCACCGGGTCTGGCTGAACCCCGACACCGAGTGGACGTGGGACCGCATCTACAGCGCCGAGGCCGAATGGATCGGCTTGATCCAGAAGCTCGATGCCGAGCCACGCGACCTCCGGCGCGTCGTGACCCAGGCCACCCGCGAGCTGTTGCTGCTCGAGTCCTCCGACTGGCAGTTCCTCATCACGACAGGAGCGGCGCGGGACTACGCCGAGCGGCGGGTCGCGGAGCACTATGCCCAGTTCAAGCGTCTCGCCGAGATGGCCCGGCGCCTGCAACAAGGTGAGCCCATGAGCGTCGAGGCCGCCGACCTGCTGCGCCGGCTCGAGCGCGAGGACTTCTGCTTCCCTGATCTCGACCCGGCCTGGGCACTCGGCACCCCTTGAGCCCGATGAACCGGCGACCCCGCGTGCTGGCCATGATCATGGCCGGCGGCAAGGGCGAGCGGCTGCACCCGCTGACGCGGGAGCGCTCGAAGCCGGCAGTGCCCTTCGCCGGACGCCATCGCATCATCGACTTCGTCCTCTCCAATTTCGTCAACTCGGAGCTGATGTCGCTCTACGTCCTCGTGCAGTACAAGTCCCAGTCGCTGATCGAGCACCTCCGGCTCTCCTGGCGAACCTCGGGAATGATTCCCGACTACTTCGTCACGGTGGTTCCGCCGCAGATGCGGTTCGGCACCGCGTGGTATCGCGGCACCGCCGACGCGGTGCTGCAGAACCTCAACCTGGTCGACGACTTCAATCCCGACGTGATCGCGATCTTCGGCGCCGATCACATCTACCGGATGGACGTGAACCAGATGCTCGGCTGCCATCGGGACTCCGGCGCCGACGTCACGGTCGCCGCGCGCCGCGTCCCGATCCGCGACGCCCCGCAGTTCGGCGTGCTGACGGTCGACCGGAGCTCGAAGGTCGTGCACTTCGAGGAGAAGCCGGCGAAGCCGACCGCGACGCCTGAAGATCCTGGCAGCGCGCTGGTCTCGATGGGCAACTACATGTTCACTCGCCGGGTCCTCGTGGACGCGCTCCTGGCGGACGCGCGGCGCTCCACCGATCACGACTTCGGCCGCTCCATCATTCCCGAGCTCGTGCCGAACGGCCGGGTCGTCGCCTACGACTTCCAGACCAATGACGTCCCGGGCGTGAAGCCGTACGAGGAGGCCGCGTACTGGCGGGACGTCGGCACGATCGAATCGTACTGGGACGCGCACATGGACCTGCTGGGCGAATCGCCTCGCTTCGACCTCGACAACCGCTACTGGCCCATCCGCACCGGCGCGTACCCGGGACCCCCGGCCCGCTTCATCGGCAGCGACATCGACAACACGCAGGTGGCCGAGGCGTCGCTCGTGAAGCGCGCCACGCTCCGCAATTCGATCCTGGGCCGCAGCGTGTGGGTGAACGAGGGCGCGGTGATCGAGGATTCGATCATCATGGACCACACGAGTGTCGGCAAGGGCGCCCGGCTACGCCGGACGATCGTCGACCGCTTCAACATCATTGCCGCCGATAGTGAGATCGGATTCGAGCCCGAGACCGACCGCCGCCGCTACCACGTCGACCCATCCGGCCTCGTGGTGGTGCCGCGTGGAGGACGGCGGGAGTTCCTGCTCGGGCTCGAGGAAGTGTAGGCTGGATTATTCATGAACGAACGCCGCGCGCGCCGGCCGGTGACCCGGCGGGAGACGGGCAGCCGGGGTCCTCTGACCACAGGTGCCGTCGCCCCGATCATCGCCGAGCCGTTCCCACTCGTCACGGCTGTGTCGTCCCCTCGCGTGACGGGAATGGATCACCAGGACCCCGGCGGCCCATCTCCCGCCGGGTCACCGGCCGACCCTGGTCCAGACGTTCATGAATCATGCGC
>JBGPTW010000099.1:0-23993 GCA_041490825.1 Methylomirabilia bacterium
CCGCAGGTGGGCTGTATCCAGATGCGCGTGGCTCCGCCTTGTAGCGGGGGCCGCGTGCCCGGAACCACCGCAGGTGGGCTGTATCCAGATGCGCGTGGCTCCGCCTCGTAGCGGGGGCCGCGTGCCCGGAACCACCGCAGGTGGGCTGTATCCAGATGCGCGTGGCTCCGCCTTGTAGCGGGGGCCGCGTGCCCGGAACCACCGCAGGTGGGCTGTATCCAGATGCGCGTGGCTTCGCCTCACATCACCTTTGCGTACGCGTCCAGCAACGGCAGCACCGTGTCCCGAGTCTCCGACGGCACGCCGAAGATCGCCCGTTCGACTCCGGCCGCCTCGAGCTTGTCGATCGCCGCCTTCTCCGGCCTGGCGAAGAAGATCGTCACCGTGATCGACTTCGGATCGCGGCCCGCCTTCTCGGCGCGCTGGCGAAGCTGGCCAATCTTGTCAGCGGGATTGTCCTTGCCTCGGTGGAGCGGCATCCAGCCGTCACAGAACTCGACCACGCGATCGAATGTCGTCGGGCCATCGCCGCCCATCAAGATCGGTGGATGCGGCTTCTGCACGGGCTTCGGGTGCGCCCAGATGGGATCGAAGTTCACGTACTCACCGTGGAACTGCGCTTCTTCCTTCGTCCAGATCTCCGTCATCGCGAGCACGCGTTCGCGGAGCACCCGCCACCGCTGCTTGAAGTCCGTGCCGTGGTTCTGCATCTCCTCGGCGTTCCAGCCGCCGCCGATGCCGAAGATCACCCGGCCGTTCGAAATCCGATCGAGCGTGGCCACTTCCTTGGCCGTGGTGATCGGATCGCGCTCGATCACGAGACAGATCCCCGTGCCGAGACGCAGCCGTGTCGTCACCGCCGCCGCGGCCGTCAGGGCCACGAATGGGTCGTACGAGTACCAGTATTCCTTCGGCAGGTTCGGACCGCCGGGCCATGGGCTTCGGCGGCTCGCGGGAATGTGCGTGTGCTCGGGCACCCAGAGCGACTCGAACTTCCGCTCCTCGAGGGCGCGGGCGAGGTCTTGCGGCTGGATCGCGTACTCGGTCGGGAACATCACCACGCCGAACTTCATCGCCGCCTCCATTTGTAACGGGGACCGCGTGCCCGGGACAATCGCGGGTGGGCCGTACCCAGATGCGCGTGGCTCCGCTTGTAACGGGGACCGCGTGCCCGGGACAATCGCGGGTGGGCCGTACCCAGATGCGCGTGGCTCCGCATCACGCGACGGCTCCTGCCGCGCGCAGCGCATCGATCGCGGACGTATCGTAGCCAAGCCACGCCCCGAGCACTTCGGTCGTGTGCTGACCGGGCGTGGGCACCGGGCCGATGCGGCCCGGCGTCTTCGACATCTTGATCGTGGCACCGGGAACGTACATTTCGCCCGCGACCGGATCGTCCATCTTGACCAGCATCTCGCGCTCCCAGAGATGCGGATCCTTGGCCACCTCGGGAATCGTCCTCACCGGCCCCGCCGGAATGCCAGCATCGCTGAGCGTCGCGCAGATCTCCTCGACCGTTCGCTCGTGACACCACTGACCAACGAGCGCGCGGCGGGGATCGGGACCCGTGCTACCCGCCATCGGCGTCGCGTCCTCTTCGCCGCCGACGATTCGCATCAGCCGGGCCGCCATGTCCCGACCGGCCGCGCTGATCACGACCCAGCCGTCCTTTGCCTGATACGGCGGTCGGCCCCCTTCGCCGCCCTCGGTGCCGGTGGCCAGGTAGTACGACGTCGGGATCTCGACCATCGTGAGCGCCGAGTCGAGCAAGCACACGTCGACGACCTGTCCCTCGCCCGTGCGGTCGCGATGACGGAGCGCAGCGAGCGCGCCGATCGTCGCGTGGAGCGCCGTGTAGCGATCGACCACCGACGAGGCGGTGCCGAGCGGCCTGCCGATCGGCTGGCCGGTCAGCGTCATGAGACCGCTCATCGCCTGGCCGAGCGGATCGAACGCGGGTCGCTCCTTGTATGGGCCGTACTGGCCAAAGCCCGAGACGGACACGAGGATGATACCGGCGTTCAGCTCACGGAGCCGCTCGTAATCGAAGCCCATCGTCTTCATGACACCGGGACGAAAGTTCTCGAGCACGATGTCGGCCTTCGGCACGAGCGCGGCGAACACCTCCTTGCCGCGCGGGCTCCGCATGTCGATGCACACGCTCTTCTTGCCGCGGTTGTAGACCGTGAAGTAGACGCTCTGGCCGCGCACCATCGGCGGATGCTTGCGCGTCTCCTCGCCACCGATCTGCTCGATCTTAACGACCTCGGCGCCGAGATCGGACAGCAGCATGCCGCCGCGCGGGCCCGCCTGGAAGCGGGCGAGCTCGAGCACGCGCACGCCGTCGAGACAGCCCGGAATCACGTCGTGCGCACCTTCACGCCGGCTCGCTCCTCTTGCAGCATGAACGGCGAGGGCGAATCCTTGCCGCCCCAGCCCCGACCGATCGCGGTGATCATGTCCTGCTCGACCAGCGCCGCGATCGCCATGGGCACGTTGTACTCGCGCGCCAGCTCGGTCGCGAGCCCGAGGTCCTTGCGCGCCAACTTCAGCGCGAACCGGACGGTGTCGAAGTCGCCCTTGAAGACCACGTCCGGCATGACCTGCTTCAGCAAGTTGCCTTGCCCGAACGATCCGCCGCTCACAGCTTCCAGCAGCGCCTCGGGCTTGACGCCGGCCTTGACCCCGAGCGTGAACGCTTCGGCGACGACGGCGCGGGCGCATAGGCTGATCATGTTGTGGACGAGCTTGGCGATCGTGCCGCAGCCGATCTCGCCCATGTAGCCGGGCTTGCCGATAGCGGCGAGCACGTCCTTCACGCGCTCGTAGATCGCCCGATCGCCGCCGACCATGACTTGCACCGTCCCGCGCTGGGCGCCGGTGACGCCTCCGCTCACGGGCGCGTCCAGCACGTGAATGCCCTTCGCCTTGAAGTCGGCGTGAATGTTCCGGATGAGCGTCGGTGAGCTGGTCGAGAGATCGGCGTAGATCGTGCCCTTCGCGGCGCCGTGGACGATGCCGTCGGGGCCGCGGGCGACACGATCGACGTCGGGCGGCGCGGGCAGCGACGTGAGAATCAGCTCGGCGCCCTGCGCGGTCTCGCACGGGCTCGCGGCCCACTTGGCGCCTTTGTCCAGATGCGGCTTGGCGGCCTCCGCCCTGACGTCGTGCACGACGAGGGTATGGCCGGCTTTCATGAGATTGAGCGCCATCGGTCCGCCCATGTTTCCGAGCCCGATGAATCCGATCTGCATGATGGTGGTCTCCGTGTCGCGGAATGTGCGGGGAGTGTATGGCGAAGTGGCGGCGCGCGCAAACGGTCGGCGGTGCGGCGGCGCTTCCTCTCTATGCTACCGTGCCCTACCGGTCCCCCTCACCGGCTCAAAGCTGATCTTCACCCGATGCCCCGTCGCCTTGGCGAAGCGGTCGAGCGTGCGCGTGGAGGGCTTGCCGCGGCCGCTTTCGAGACGCGCGATGGTGCTCTGCGTGGTCTTCATACGCCGCGCCAGCTCGGCCTGGCTCAGGCCCGCGCGGCTGCGCGCCTTGGCAACTTCGGCGGCGAGCGCGAATTCCTCCTCCAGCGCATCGTATTCCCTGCGATACTCGGGGTCCTTCAACCACTTCTTGTGCAGGTCCTTGATCCTGGTCATCTCATCTCCTTGGCCCGCCGGCGGGCGACTTCGAGTTCACGCGGCGGCGTCTTCTGGGTCTTCTTGATAAAGACCCGGAGGATCACCACGCGCCTTCCAGTCGCCGTGACATAAATGGCACGGGCGATTCCATCCCGCCCGGTCATGCGCAACTCCCACAGCCCGGCTTCGAGATGCTTGACGCTATCCCTCGGCAGTGCCTCAAAGCCGATCTGCTCGATGAGTTCGGTCAGGCGTACAAGACGCGCACGCATATCCGCCGGCAGCGCCGCGACTTCCACGTCGACCGACGCATTGAGGGTCTCGACCGTCCACGGCATGAAATATCACTATCGCAAAAAAGAGATTATGTCTACGGAATGTTTCGGGAGTGTATGGCCAAGTGGCGGCGCGCGCAAACGGTCGACGGTGCGGTGGCGGTCGTCAGCGTCGCGCCTTCGGGCCGGCGACGTAGTCGCGAAGCTGAACGACGCGCAAGCCGGGGATGTCGGGCAGCGACCGGTCATTCATCACGTACGCGGTGCAACGCGACATCAGAGCCGCCGCCAGCTGGAACGCGTCGGGGGTCTTGACGGCCGTGGCGGCTCGTAGATGAGCCGCCCCGAGCAGCAACGGTCGATCGAGCTCGACGAGCCGCAACCCGCGACTTCGAGTCAACAGCGCTTCGTAGCGTTCCGCCAACGCCCGATCACCGGCCCGGTACGGCACGACCAGAGTTTCCAGCAACGTGAGCGCGGAGGTCACGGCCGCACGCTTTCCTCGATCGATGTCGGCAAAGAGCGGCGCCACGATCGGAAAATACACAGCGTGCTCCTCGATGTAATAAATGAACGCCGCAGTATCGAGCGCGACCGGGCCCGCCCTCAGGTCGGCGGTCAGTCCCAAGCGCGGCGCTCTTTCGCCACGTGGCGCGCCGGGTCGACTCCACGCCAGTGCTGCTTTCCCAGACCCCTGAGCTCGAGGATCGAGAGCGAGCCAGGCTCGTCGACGGCCTGACTCAGCAGATGAATCACTTCCTGGGCGAGTGACCTCCGCTGGCGCCGCGCGCGAGCGCGAAGCTTGTTGTAGAGCGGGTC
Organism: Methylomirabilia bacterium; assembly: GCA_041490825.1. Taxonomy (GTDB): domain Bacteria; phylum Methylomirabilota; class Methylomirabilia; order Rokubacteriales; family CSP1-6; genus JBGPTW01. The sequence goes on from JBGPTW010000099.1 coordinate 4,727, forward strand.
AGGCAGGTTCTTGATGTTCAGGGTCGCCATGCTGTTCCTCCTATCTTCCTCCATTGTGGAGGAAGATGGCGCCGGAGCGTAGGCGAGGCCAGCGCCACGGAGCTTGTAATGCAGGCATTCGGTCGATATAGTGCCTGCATGAACAAGCAGGCAAAACGGTCGGCTGCGTTCAAGCGTCCCGGGCGGCGAAGTCAGGGAGTCGCCGCCTCCCCCGCGACGGTCCAGTACACCGTCAGAAACATCCCCGCGCACGTGGACAAGGCGCTCAGGCGCAAGGCGCGCGAAGGACGGAAGAGCCTCAACGAGGTTCTTCGCGATGCCCTGATGCGGGATGCCGAAGGAGCAGGGCCGTCCGCGCGCGTTTACACGGACCTGGACGCCCTGGCCGGCACGTGGATCGACGTCTCCGGCTTCGATGAAGCGATCCAGGCCCAGGACCGGGTCGACGAGTCGCTCTGGCGGTGAGAATCGCGATCGACACGAACCGGTACGTCGACTTCGCGAAGGGCCTCCCAGAGGTCGTGGATCGCCTCCGGCGCGCCGACGAGATCCTCGTGCCGTTCGTGGTCCTCGGTGAGCTTCGGGCGGGGTTTGTCGGGAGCGCTCGGACCGGAGAGAACGAAGCGAACCTCGTCCGCTTCCTCGACAGCCCCCGCGTCGACGTATTGTTCGCCGATGAAGAGACCACACATCACTACGCTCGGCTCTTCCATCAGCTGCGCCGACAAGGCACCCCGATCCCCACGAACGACCTCTGGATCGCCGCCCTCGTCGTCCAGCACCATCTCTCTCTCTTCGCTCGCGACGCGCACTTCGACCACCTGCCACAGATCCCGCGCTAAATCCAGTTCCATTGGTCCGTCAGGAGATGGCCCGCGCGGAACTCCCACGAACGGCCTTTATGTTGACTATCCGCCCGGTGCTTCCCGCTCGTCGACGCCCGACTCATGGCCTGGCACCGACGGCTCACGGCGGAGTGAGCGGCCCCGCAGCGGCCGCTCAGGCGAGTGCCCACTTCGAGATGATCTCGATCGCTTCGCCAAGGAATCAGGGAACGCTGGCGGCTGAAGACGTCTCGATCGGCGCGACACGCATCGATGTCCATGCCGGGCCCGCCGTCGTCGGAACGTCGGCGGCGGCACATATTTCGACTACACGAGGAGACCGGGGCTCTTGACATGACCGCCGGATGGCCGGATCTTGGCTCGCGGCAGGGGGAAGGGTCGGAGGCCGCGCGGCTCTCCGAGGACAGGAGAACTCAGGATGGCCGACAAGCCGACGTTCGGACGCTACGCCGAGATTCCCGTGGACGAGATGACGCCGGAACAGCGGGAAGGATACCGCTTCCTTGTTGACGGCCCGCGCGGCCGGCTTCCCGGGCCCTACAAGATCTGGGTGCACAATCCAAAACTGGTGCACGCCGCCGCACCGCTCGGCCAACACTTCACACCAAGCCAGTCCTCGCTGTCGGAGCGCGAGCGCGAAATCGCGGTCGTCGTCATTACCAGCAAATGGCATTCGGCCTACCCCAATGCCGCGCACGAGAAACGCGGCAAGGAGGTCGGGCTGCCCGCCGCCACGGTGGAAGCGATCATCGCCGGCCTTCCGGTCTCGTTCCCGGACGCGCGGGAACAGGTGGTCTACGAGATGGCGATGACGCTCGCCGGCGGCCGACTCGTCTCTCAGGGCCTGCATGACCGCGCGGTCAAGGTGCTCGGGCACGAGAGGATCAGCGACGTGATCGTCCTGATGGGGTACTACACGGCCGTCTCGCTCACGATGAACTTCTATGCCGTGCCGGCCGGAAGTCCCGGTCTGGCCCGCTGAGATCGCCATGGCGACATTACAGATCACCCCGCTGCATCCCTCGCTCGGCGCCGAGGTCGCGGGCGTCGACCTCAGCAGGCCAATCGAGGAGCCGACCCGGCAGGCGCTGTCGCGCGCGCTGGCTGACCATCTGGCGCTCGTGTTTCACGACCAATCCTTGACGCCGGCGCAGTATCTTGCCGCGACGTCGGTGTTCGGCCCGCCGATGGAGCAGCACTATTCACAGCACCACATGCCGGGCTTCCCTCTGATCGGGCTGATCTGGCACCGAAACGGCCAGCACCCGGCCGAACGGTGGCACACCGACCATACCAACCGTGAACGCCCGCCGGCCGCGACCATCCTGTACGGGGTCGAGATTCCGTCGGCCGGCGGCGGGACCAGCGTGGCGAATATGCGCGCGGCGTATCTCGCCCTTCCGGAAGACGAACGCCGGCGCCTCGACTCGCTGAAGACCTTCAACAGCCTGGACAGCGATCACAACGACACGCGCCAGGAAGATCTGGAGAAATACGGTAAGCCGATCGAGCATCCGATGGTGCGCACCCATCCCATGCATGGGTCGAGAGCGGTGTATTTCCACATCTCCAAAGCCACTCACATCGGCGGCATGACGCCCGAGGCCAGCAAGGCCTACATGGGCGATCTGATCGACCGGATGATTCGGCCGGAGATCGTCTATCACCATGCCTGGCGCAAGGGTGACGTGCTGGTCATCGACGACCGCGCGACGATGCACCGGGCGCATGGCGACTACGACCGAAGTCAGAGCCGTGTCCTGTGGCGGATCATCGTCGAAGGCGATCGTCCGCGGCTCGTGAGAGCATTTTCGAGGCGCAAACAGGGCGTGTGAATGGACTATCGCTATCCGCTTTTCATCGGCGAGCGTGTTGTTCGACGAGCTTTTGTCAGAACGTGGGGACGTCGATGATCGGGACTCGCTGCTACTTCTCGGAGAACCAGAGGATCGTCGTCGCCGCTGACCAGATAGTCGGCTCCGCCGGCCTCGCGCACGCGAGATGGTCAACGGGGCCAGCACGATCAAGTACGGAGTCACTACCCAGCCCGGCGGGGAGAGGTCCCAACGGACGAAGGGCCAATCGCTGCCCCGGACCACGCGGGACCCCGCAACGTCCCCGATCCGCACTGGGACAGTCCCACTGGGGGCAGTCGTGCCCCACCAAACCAGCGGTCGAATCTCAAGGCTGGCGAAGCCAACTAAAACACTCGGGGACCGGCAAGCCGCCGGGAATGCGGGCACATTTCTCACTCTGCACGGCCCGCCAGCCGTGGGCGCTGGTTTGGCCAACTCATTGCTTGTTCGGAACCGCGCATGGCTGGGCGTGTTCCCTTCCCGTGAGCAGCCGAACGGCCGAACGGTTTTCGTGAGTGGCGGTCAGCCACACAGACAAGAGAGGAGGCACGGTGATGAGCAGCAGCGAGCCCGGGTTGGATCTGGCGCTGACGCGGCGAGGGTTCTGCCTGTCGCTGGGGGCGGGGATGACCATTCTGGCCATTCCGAGCTCTGGCGGCGCGGCCCCCCTCAAGAAGGTGCCGACCTCCACGGGGATCGACGCGGTCTTCGCCCCCTTCGTCGTGGCGACGGACCGGAAGATCTTCGAGAAGTACGGGCTCGAGACGAGCTACAAGCCGTTCGACGACGGCAACGTGGCCCTGGATGCCATCCTCACCGGCAGTTCGGACATTGGCTCGACGAGCGAGCTGGGCGGTCTGGCGCGCTGGGACAAGGGGGGTAAGCTCTACGTCACCTCGGTTCTCGACACCAGCCAGAAGCAGCTCGGGATCACGGCGCGCGAGGAGATCAAGAAACCGGAAGACCTCATCGGCAAGACCGTCGGCTTCCCGCGCGCCTCGGCAGGCCACTACTACTTCGGCCGCTACGTGAAGAAGTACAAGCTCCCCATGGACAAGATCAAGGTCAAGACCCTGCAGGCGCCGGAGATGGTGGCGGCCCTCGAGCGGCGGGACATTGACGCCTTCTTCCTCTGGGAGCCCTGGCACACCAAGGCGGTCCAGCTCGTCAAGGGCGTCCACGTCCTCGCGCGGTCGGGAGACGACAACGTCTACCTCCTGACGAACTACAACTACTACTCGGAGGGGCTGGTCAACGATCCGCCCCGGGCCATCGCGGCGACCCGCGCCCTCATCGAGGCCACCGACTATTGCATGACGCATCAGGAGGACGCCGCCAAGGCGGCGGCCAAGGCCTTCCGGCTCCCCGAGGCGGACATGAAGCTCTACATGAGCCGCTTCAACTACCGGATGGAGATGCACAAGCACGTGGTCCAGACGAACTTCCAGGAGGCGGCGGAGTTCGCCCACGAGCAGGCGATCATCAAGAAGATCCCCGACTGGAACGACTTCCTCCGCCCCCAGTTCATGAAGGAGGTGGCGCCCGATCGGGCCACGGGCTGGTAGGGTCGCCGGGGATCCGAGGCCGGGATCGCGCGGGGGTCGGCGTGGCGGTGGGATTTCTTGTCGCGCGTGACGTGAGCTTCGGCTACGAGGCGAAGGGGCGGACCGTCTCGCCACCGGTCCTGTCCCAGTTCGACCTGGCCATCACCGAGGCGGAGTTCTTCTGCCTGCTGGGCCCGAGTGGCTGCGGCAAGACCACGGTCCTGAACCTGATGGCCGGCTTCCTCCGACCCACGGGTGGGACGCTCACCCTCGACGGGCGACCCATCACGGGGTCGGGGGTGGATCGCGCAGTGGTCTTTCAGAGCGACGACTCGCTCTTCACCTGGCTCCGGTCGGTGGACAACGTCGCGTTCGGTCCCCGCATGAGTGGCCTGTCCCGGGAGCGTCGATACGCCATCGCCCGGGAGCACCTGCGACTCGTCCACCTGGAGGGCCAGGAGGAGAAGTACCCCGGCGAGCTCTCGGGTGGGATGAAGCAGCGCGTCCAGATCGCGCGGGTCCTTGCCAACGATCCGAAAATTCTATTGATGGACGAGCCGTTCGGCGCCCTGGACGCGCAGACCCGCACCCGACTTCAAGATGAGCTGGTGGAGATCTGGGGCAAGACGCGGAAGACCATCCTCTTCATCACCCATGACATCGCGGAGGCGATCCTCCTGGCCGATCGGCTCGGCGTGATGACCAGGGGTCCAGGGGCGCACATCGGGGAGATCATCCCGGTCGACCTCCCACGACCCCGGCGTCGCGGGAGCGCCGGGTTCGGCGAGATGTGGGAGCGCATCAACACCCTGATCGAGGCCGAAGGGGCGGAGGAGGGCGAGCGATGAGCGCCGTCGGCGGGCGGGGACGGGTCGTCCCGACGCTCTCCCCGCCGGGACCGGCGGCGACGGCCCGTCCGGGGCCCACGGGACTCCTGGGAAAGGTCAAGGGCGAGCACCTGCTGTACGTCGCCTCGATCGCCGGGATGATCGTGCTGTGGCATATCGTCTCGACCACCTTCTTCAAGCCCCAGTTCTTCCCAAGCCCCGTGGTGGTGCTCAACACGGGGATGGAGATGGTGGCGAGCCGGGAGCTGTTCGAGCACATCGGCATCAGCATGCAGCGGATCCTGGCCGGGTTCTTCGTGGGGAGTGCCATCGCCGCCCCCATGGGGCTCCTGATGGGCTCCATCCGGAAGGTGCGGGTGGTCTTCGACCCGTACACCCAGTTCTTCCGGTTCGTGCCGTCCATCGCGTGGCTCACGCCGGTCGTCCTCTGGTTCGGCATCGGGGAGGTCTCCAAGGTCCTCATCATCATCTACACGACGACGTTCATCGTGCTGATCAACACCATGGTCGGCGTCTCGAACATCGCACCGAACAAGCTTCGAGCCGCTGCGTGCCTGGGGGCGACGCCGGTGCAGGCCTTCTTCCACGTGGCCTTGCCGGCCACGGTGCCGTTCATCCTGACCGGGATGCGCCTGGCCATGGGCAACTCCTTCGCCACCGTGGTCGCGGCCGAGATGATCGCGGCGGACGCCGGCCTGGGCTACCTGATCTTTAACTCGCGCCTCTGGATGGCCACTGACAGGATCTTCATCGGCATCGTCTGCCTCGGGGCGCTGGGCCTGATCACCGACCGGTTCTTCCGCTACCTGATCGGCCGCTTTGCCCGCCAGTACGGACCCATCGAGTAGGGGCGGGCCGGAGCGGTTCGCGAAGGCCGTCGACAGGCCTCCTGCGCGGTCGCGTCGTCGTCGAGAACGGCCAGCTCAAGGGCCAGCCGGCCGCTCCATCCTGCGCAAGCTCGCCGCCGCCCTCCAGAACGGCCCCTTCTAACTCCTGCTCGCGGTAGCCGATCGCGACGCCGACGTCGAGCCGGCCATGCGTGATGTGGTCGAGCGTGGCGACGTTCTCGGCGGCCTCGACGGCGTTCACGTTCGGGAGCAGGAGCACGGAGGTCTTGAGGCGCATGCGACCGGTCTCCGGCGCCAGAGCGAGGATCGGAAACGGCTGCGGCCACACCGTGGGATGGGACACCCAGTGCTGTCCGACCGAATGGTTCCTCCGCGTCCTGGCGCCGTCGCGTCACGCTTCGCCGCCGAGGTACGCCGATCGGATGTCGCGACGACTCGCGAGGGCGGGGCTCGGGCCCTCGAGCGTGATACGGCCGGACTCGAGGACATAGGCGCGGGACGAGTGGGCGAGCGCCTTCGACGCGTTCTGCTCGACGACGAGGATCGCGGTCCCCGCCCGGCTGATCGCCTCCAGCGTCGTGAACATTTCGGTGACGACCATCGGAGCGAGACCGAGCGACGGCTCGTCGAGCAGCAGCAGGAGCGGGTTCGTCATGAGCGCGCGGCTCACCGCGAGCATCTGGCGCTCGCCGCCGGAGAGCGTGCTCGCGCGCTGTCCGAGACGCTGCCTGAGTCTCGGGAAGAGCTGGAAGACGCGCTGCTCGGCCGACCCTCGCGCCGCGCGAGAGACGGTCCACGCGCCCAGGTTCAGGTGCTCGGCCACCGAGAGGTCGGGGAAGATCGGCTGGTCCTGGGGGACATAGGCGATCCCGCGCCGCGTGATCTCGAACGGCTCAAGGCCGAAGATGTCCTGGCCGGCGAGGAGGATCTTCCCGGCGACGGGGCGGAGGTAGCCCATGATCGTGCGGAGCAGGGTCGACTTGCCCGCGCCGTTGAGCCCGATGAGGGCGACCGCCTCGCCGCCCCCGACAACCAGGGAGACCTGGTCGAGCACGAGGCGGCGGCCGTACCCGCCGCTCACGCCCGCGATGTCGAGGATCGGGCTACCGTCCGAAGTAGGCGTCGAGGACAAGCTCGTCCCTGCGGATGACGCCGTATGGCCCCTCGGCGATCTTCTTGCCGAAGTTCACGACGACGACGTTGTCGGAGTGCTCCCGCACGACCTCCATCTGGTGTTCGATGACGAGAAAGGCGGTCCCCGCGTCGCGGAGGGTGTGGAGGAGCTCGAACAGTCGCGTCTGCTCGAGACGGCTTGCGCCGGCCGTGGGCTCGTCGAGTAGGATGAGCTGGGGCTCGAGGATCAGCGCGCGCGCGACGTCGAGAATCTTCTGCTGCCCGTATGACAGGTCCCCCGCGTACTCCTCGGCGACGTCGGCGAGCCCGCTCCGGGCGAGGAGGTCGAGCGCCGCACTGCGTCTCGTCCGCGAGCCGACCACGAGAAGGTTCTCGATCACGGTCATGCGAGCATAGACGCGGGGGATCTGGAAGGTCCTGACCAGCCCGGCGCGGGTGATCGCCTGCGGCCGGAGCCGGCTGATGTCCTGGCCGCGGAAGACGATCCGACCCCGGTCGCACCTGAGCAGCCCGGAGATCAGGTTGAAGACGGTCGTCTTGCCCGCGCCGTTCGGGCCGATGAGCGCCGTGATGGACCGCGGCGCCACGCCGAAGGAAAGGCCCTCGACTGCCACCAGCCCGCCGAAGGATTTGGAGACGCCGTCCAGCGTGAGCAGCGCGCCGGCCGCCGTGGCCGTCATACGGTCCGGCGGCGCAGGCGGGGCGTGCTGCGCTGGAGACGCGGGATGATGCCGTCAGGAAGCAGCAGAACGACCACGACGAGGGCCAGGCCGAAGATGACGAAGTGCCAGGTGAGGAGGTAGGCGGTCACGAACTGGTCGACAAGGGTAAAGAGGATCCCGCCGAGCACGGGACCGCTCACGGTGCCGAGGCCCCCGAAGGCGGCCATCACCATCGTCTGAACCGTGAAGTTCGCCGAGAAGACGGCGTCGGGTTCGATGTACGAGAGATAGATACCGTGAATGCCACCCGCGAGGCCCGCCAGGAAGGTCGACATGACGAGCGCGAGCGTCTTCTCGAGCGTCACGTTGATGTTGAGGACGCGACAGGCCAGCTCGTCCTCGCGGATCGCGAGCAGCCGGAGCCCGAACTCGCTCCCGGCCACGAGGTAGGTGACGAGGACCGTGACCAACATGAGCGCGGCCATGAGATGGAACTGCGTCTCGAGGGGAATCGTCGGCGGCAGCGGGATGCCGACCCCGGCGTTCGTGAGCGGCGCGAGGTACTTGCTGCCGACGAGGAGCCGCGTGGACTCGGCGAAGCCGAGCATCGCGATCGCGAAGTAGGCGCCGCGCGCGCGGAGCGCGGGAGCGATGATCGCGGACAGCACCCCCGGGACGAGGCCGCCGAGGGCGACCGCGAGCGGCCAGGACACCCCGAACTTCCACATGGCGACCGCGGTCGTGTAGGAGCCGAGGCCGATCGACCCCGCGTAGCCGAAGTTCACGTAGCCGGTGTAGCCGGAGAAGAGGTTCCAGGCCTCGGCGAGCGTGACATAGAAGACGACCAGGAAGGCGACGGAGAGGCCGTAGACCGAGAGCACGCGGGGCGGGGCCACGACCGTGAGCACCGCGACCGCCGCCGCGGCGACGAGCCAGACTGCCCGCGCTCCGCTTCGCGGGGCGCCGACCGTCGTCACTCCGGCCTTCCGAACAGACCCGCCGGACGGACCATGATGACGAAGAAGATCAGCGCGTACGAGATGAGCTGGGCCGCCTGGGACGTGAGGTGCTGTGCGGCGAAGCTCTCCGCGAGACCGAGGACGAAGCCGCCGACGATCGCTCCCGGCACGCTCCCCATGCCACCGAGCACCGCGACCGCGAACGACTTGCCGATGTACGTGAGACCGACTTGCGGATACAGGACGAAGGAGAACGCGACCATGCCGCCGCCGGTGGCGGCCAGCGCGGTGCCGAGGCCGAAGCCGAGGGACCGCATCATCCGGGAGTTGATGCCGCAGGCCTGCGCCAGCGCCGCGTTCTGACTCGTGGCCCTGATCGCCTGCCCCAGGTTCGTCAGGCGCAGGAAGGCGAAGACGCCGCCGGCCACGGCGAGACTCACGACGAAGATCACGATCGAGTTGGCGGCGAGGTGGACGCCGAGGATGCTGACGGCCGCGGAGAGGTACTGAATGGAACGGAAGTCGGCGCCGAAGAGGATCTGGACGAGGCCCCAGATCACGACGGAGAGCCCGAACGTCAGCATCAGCGAGGAGATCTCCGGCTTGCCGACGACGTGCTCGACGAGCGTGCGCTCGATGAGGATGCCGAAGAGCATCGCCGTCGGGAACAGCAGGAATAGCCCGACCAGCGGGTCGAGCTTGAGGACCGTCCACATGAAATAGACGCCGTAGCCGCCAAGCATGACGAACTCACCGTGGGCGACGTTGATCACGCGCATGATCCCGAAGATGAGGCTGAGCCCCATGGCGACGACGGCATAGAGCGCGTCGATGGAGAGCCCGCGCAGGACGGGCTCCAGCACCAGGTCGGGCGTCATCGGCCTGTGTCCGAACCCCTCCTACTTCTTCTTCCAGAAGTCGTCCGGGAAGATCGGGTCGGCCGTCTTCAAGCTCTCGGGCCAGACGATGACCTTGGTGCCCTTCTGCCACTGGAACATCGCCGACTTCTTCCCCACCTGGGCGCCGCCCTCGTTGACCTCGTACTCACCGAACACCGTCATCGTCTTCGTCTTCGACAGCCAGTCGCGGATCGCCTCCCGGTCCAGGCCGACCTTCCGGACCGCCTCAACCAGGAGCCGGAACGCCGCGTAACTCGCCGCGGTGTCGTAGTACGGCGCCTCGTTGAACTTCGCGGTGTAGCGCTTCACGAACTCGTCGTTGCCCGGTGTCTTGAAGAACGTCTCCCAGTTCGTGTTGCCACCGACGTAGTCGCCGTCCTCGCCGAGCTCGCGCCGGAAGTTCGGATCCGAGGCGCCGATCTGCCACATCATGAGGCGCGGGCTGTAGCTCACCGACTTAGCGGCCTTGGTGAGCGCGATCTCGTCGTTGATGAACCCACCGCCGACGATGACCTCGGCGCCGAGGCGCTTGGCCTTGGACATGATCGCGGTGAAGTCGCTGGTGTCGGTGGCATAGCTCTCGTCCATCACGACGGTGAGCCCGACCTCCTTCGCCCGACGACGGACGCCCTCTGCGGAGGCGATCGCCATCGCGTTCTCCAGATGGACGATCGCCACCTTCTTCAAGCCGTGCTTCGCGGCGAGGTCGACCGCTCCCGACAGGTAGCTGTAGCCGTGGGGCAGCACCTGGAACAGGTAGCGGCGGCCACCCTCCCAGATCTTCGGATCCGCCGCCTGCGGTGCCAAGACGGGGATGCGCGCCTGCTCGATGATCGGGGCGACCGCGAAGGTGACGCCGCTCGAGAAGGGCCCGAGCAGGAGGTCCACCTTGTCCTGGAAAATCAGCCGCCGGTACAGCGTGACGCCGTTCGAGGCGTTCGACTGGTCGTCGTAGAGGACGAGCTTGACGGGCCGTCCGAGGAGGCCGCCTTCCTGGTTCGTGATTTCCTCGGCCAGCTGGTACGCCGTGAGCTGCGGCTTGGACGCCCGCGCCAGCGGCCCGGACTGGGAGATCGTCGCGCCGATGAGGACGGGATCGGCCGCGAGGGCCGGCGCGACCGAGAGCGCCACGCACCCGACCCAGAGGGTGGCCGCGAGGGTCCCCGATCCGAGTACGTGAAGCGAAAGAAGTCGATTCGTTCGCATGTCCCCGCTCTCCTTTCGGGCCTACCGGCTACTGCCTATGCGAGTTGACGTCTCACGTTGGCCGCGAACTCCTCGCCCTGCCGCCTGACCTTCTCCTTCATGATGGAGAAGCCGATGGACCCCAGGCGCCCGAGAACCGACACCTCCGACCCGTAGCGCACCTCGGTCTCGCTGGGGCCGATGGCCACGAGGTCCAGGCGATTCTTCATGTCGACGGTGCTGCCCAGCATCGGGTCCTCCCCCTTCGCGACGGAGGAGAGATGATGGGGCGGCCGCTTCTCGGTCATCGCCACGCGCATCTTGAACCGGGCCTGGACGATCCCCACCCGAACCACGACCGAGATGAAGAAGCTCTCGTCGTCGATGCGCTCGACCTTCTCGCAGCCCGGGATGCACGGCGCCAGCCGCTCGACGTCGAGGAGCAAGTTCCACACCTTGTCGATCGGCGCGTTGACCCTGAACACCTGCTCAAAGACCGGCACGCGACGCCTCCTCCCAGGATCACAACACCGGCTTGACCGGTTGCCCCATGACCTTCCCGACGAGCTCGCCGTCCTGCATCTGGACCGATCCCCGCACGATCGCGTACACGGCTTTGCCCGTCGTCTCCCAGCCCTCGAAGGGCGTGATCTTCGACTTGCTATGAAGCTTCTCGGCCCGGATCATGTCCTTCCGCGCCATATCGACCATCGTGAGATCGGCGTCCGAGCCGATCCGGATCGTCCCCTTCGTCGGCCACATGTTCCACACGCGCGCCGGGTTCTCGCAGTAGAGCTGGACGAGCTTGTTGAGCGAGAGCCGGCCCCGGTTGACCTGGGTGAGCATGAGCGCCGGCGCCGTCTCCACACCCGGCCAGCCGGCGATGGCGTCCCAGATGTTGTCCTTCAGCTTCTCGTGCGGCGGATGCGGCGAGTGATCGGTGGCGATGCAGTCGACGCCGCCGTGGAGGAGGCCGTCCCACAGGAGCTCCGCGTGACGGCGGTCCCGCACGGGCGGATTCATCTTCAAGAGGCTGCCCAGCTTGGGCATCCACTCGGTGCTGTCGATGAGGAGATAGTGAGGGGCGGTCTCGGCGGTGATGTCGACACCCATCTCCCGCCCCTTCCGGATCAGCTCGACGCCCTCGCCTGTCGCCATGTGGTAGATGTGGACCTTCGCGCCGGTCGCCTTCGCATAGACGATGCAGCGAGCGATCGCCTCGTTCTCGGAGTAGGACGGGCGCGAGTCGCGATGGGCGAGCGGATCAGTGCGTCCTTGCGCCTTGAGCTTGTTCACGAGATGCGTCGTGATCTGGCGGTTCTCGGCGTGGATGCCGATCCGCATGCCGGTCTGGCTGATCTGCTCGAGCGCGTCCACGAACTGCCCGTCGTCGGGGCTCGGAAGATTGCCGACCGTCTCGCCGAGGAAGCACTTGTACCCGACGATCCCCGCCTTCGACATCTCGAACACCTTGTCGACGTTGGTGCCCATGATGACGCCGACGAGGCCGAAGTCGCAGTAGGACTTGGACGACGCGATCTCGATTTTCTGCTTGACCGTCGCCTCGTCCTGGGTCGGCGGGTTCGTGTTCGGCATGTCGATGACGGTCGTCACGCCGCCGCAGATCGCCGCCAGCGAGCCGGTCCCGAAATCCTCCTTGTAGGTGTAGCCGGGGTCGCGGAAGTGCACGTGCCCGTCGATGAGCCCGGGGAGCACGTGAAGACCGCTCGCATCGATCGTCTGGCGCGCCTCGGGGAGAGCCTCCTCCCGCCCGAGCGCCACGAACCGGCCCCCGTCGATGGCGATGCCAATCCGGTGGACCGCCTCGGGGAGCACGACCTGGCCGTTGATCACCTTGAGGTCGACTGGCATGCTCCTGCCCCCTTCTCCGTCTGCTCGAGGAGGCGATCTCGAGCGGCGAGGATGGCTTCGACGATCTTCAGATACCCGGTGCACCGACAGATGTTGCCGGCGAGCTGCTCGACGATCTCGTCCCGGCTCGCCCTCGGGTTCTCGTCCAGCACGAACTTCGCGGCGAGGATGATCCCCGGCGTGCAGTAACCGCACTGGGTGGCGGCCCGGGCCCACAGCTCGTCCTGCAGCGGGTGCAGGATGCCGTTGGCCGAGAGACCCTCGATGGTGAGGACCTCCTTGCCGTCGGCCAGCGCGGCGAGCGTCACGCAGCTCGACACGGGGCGGCCGTCCAGGAGCATGGTGCACGCGCCACAGACGCTGACGCCGCAGCCTTCGCGCGCCCCGAAGAGCTTCAACCGGTTCCTCAACGCGTCGAGGAGCGTCTCGTTGGAGCCGACCTGGAGTTCCTCGTCGCGGCCGTTGATGCGGATCGTGATGTCGTGTTTCATGCCTGGTCCGCCTGTCCCTTCAGCGCGCGGAAGATCTTCTCCGCCGTGATCGGAAGCACTTTGACACGAACGCCGACCGCCCGCGCGATAGCGTTGGCGATCGCCGGGGCCACCGGCGCGACCGCCGGCTCGCCGATGCCGATGGCGCCCATCGGCCCTTCGCGGTGCGGGTCCTCGACGAGGATCGTGCGGAGGTCGCGCGGCAGGTCGGCGATCGTCGGAACGCGATAGTCGAGGAGGTTCGGGTTGAGGAGCTGACCGCCGTCGTAGACCATCTCCTCGTAGGCGGTCGCGCCGATGCCGAACAGCACGGAGCCCTCCACCTGCCCCTCCGACAACCTCGGGTTGAGCGTCTTCCCCGCGTTGACGCCGGCGACCAGCGACAGGATCTCGAAGTCGCCGGTCTCCGTGTCGACCTCCACCTCGCAGGCGACGGCGCTCGTGAACCAGAACGCGGACGCCTTCCCCTGGCCGGTGCGCGGGTCGAGGTGTCCGGTGGTCTTGAACGTCCCGCGGCCCATCACGGAGCCGACGCCCATCCCGAAATGGCGCCGGATCACCTCGGCATAGCCGAGGCCGCGCTCGGGGCTGCCCTTCGGAACGACCTTGCCCTCCCGGCACTCGAGGTCGTTGGGGCTGATCTCGAGCTGGGCGGCGGCCATCTGCATGAGCTGCTCGCGGACCTCGACCGCGGCGGAGCGGACCGCGTTCCCCATGCTGAAGGTCGAGCGGCTCGAGCTCGTCGACTGGTCGTATGGCGTGACGTTGGTGTCCGAGTGCACCACCCGGATCCGCGAGACCGGCAGTGCGAGGATGTCGGCCGTGACCTGGGCGAGCATCGTGTCGGAGCCCTGACCGATCTCGACCGTCCCCGTCAGCACGGAGACGCTCCCGTCCTCTTCCATCTTCATAGAGGCGGCGCTGAGGCTCGGCGTCATCGTCGACTTGATCATCGCCGCGACGCCCTTCGCGCGGCGCTTTGTCGGCGAGGACGGACGGGACGGCGTCTTCCAGTCCACCGCCTCCGTCACCTTCCGGGTCAGCGTCTTGAGCGGGATGGCGTGGAGGATCTCGCCCGTGAAGAACGGGTCGCCCTCTTCGTACATGTTCTTGAGGCGGATCTCGACCGGATCCATCTTGAGCCGCTCGGCGATCATGTCCATCTGCTGCTCGTATGCCCAGCACACCTGCGGGACGCCGAAGCCCCGGAACGCGCCGGCCGGCGGCTTGTTCGTGTAGACGCAGTACGAGTCGAACTCGACGTTCGGGATCCGGTACGGGCCGCCGGAGGCGTACCCGCCGTTCTTGCTGGTTCGCGGGCCGATGTCCGCGTAGGCCCCGGTGTCGAAGAGCATCTCGCACTTGCGCGCCACGAGGCGCCCGTCCCGCTTCACGCCCGTCTTGATGCGCGTCACCACCGCGTGGCGCGTGATCGTGTAGAAGACCTCCTCGCGCGTCAGGATCAGCCGGACGGGGTGGTTGGCCTTCATGGCCAGCGCGACGACGAGGGGCTCGAGCTTCGGATACGTCTTGCCGCCGTAGCCGCCGCCGACGAACGGGGCCACCACCCGGATCTTCGAGAGGTCGGCGTGGAACACCTCGGCCAGCTGCTCGCGCACGACCGACGGGTTCTGGGTGGATGACCACACCTCGATCCGCCCGTCCCCGTGCACGGCGGCGAGGGCCGCGTGGGGCTCCATGGCGAGGTGCTGGATCGCGGGGACGACGAACTCGTCCTCGAAGATCTCGTCGGCGTCCCGGAAGCCCTGCTCGAGGTTGCCGCGCCGGAGCATGAAGTGCGTGACGACGTTCGGGCCGCCCTCCGCGAAGTTCAGCGCATGAGTGTCCGCGAAGCTGACCTCCGCCGGCCGCATCTGCTCGTGGATGCGCGGAGCCTCGGGATTGAACGCCTGCTTGACGTCGAAGACCGCGGGCAGGTCCTCGTACTCGACCTCGATCAGCTCAAGCGCCTCCTCCGCAATCTCGGCGTCCACCGCCGCCACCGCCGCCACCGTGTCGCCGATGTAGCGCACGCGGTCGATGGCCACGATCGGCTGATCGCGCACGACCGGACCGTAGTACGGGTCGATGTCCCAGCGCTTGAGGTCGTCACGGGTCAGGACAGCGCGCACGCCCCGCAGACGCTCGGCCTTCGAAGCGTCGACGGAGACGACCCGCGCGTGGGGATGGGTGGAGCGGAGCACCTTCGCGTGCAGCATCCCTGGGAGCTCGAGGTTGATCGTGTACTCGATCGTCCCCGTGACCTTCGCCAAGCCATCAATGCGTCGGACCGACTCGCCGACGGCCGTCATGCCCGTTCTCCTCGCTCTCGTCGTTGTTCGGCTTCGGTCAGGGCTCGCTTGGTGAAGACCCTCACCATCTCCTTGCGATACCAGCTCGACGCCCGGAGATCGGACATCGGATCCGCCTGCCGGTACGCCTCCTCGGCGACGGCGTCGATGAGCCTCTCGGTGAGCGACTGCCCGACGGTGACCCTGTCGAGATTCTCGACGAGCAGGGGCCGGCTCGTCATGCCGAGGCCTCCGCCGACCGCGACCCGCACGTCGGCGCATCGATCCTTCGCGTCCTTGGTCACCACCGCCGCGATGCCGACGCACGGGCGATCCGTGATCGGCCCGGTGACGAACTTGCAATACGCGGTCCCCGCGGCGGCGGGCAGGCGCGGGATCTCGACTTCCACCACGATCTCTCCCGGCTCGAGTGCCGTCTCGTAGAGGCCGGTGAGGAAGTCCGCGACGGGGAGGCGGCGACGCACGCCGCCGACCTTCGCCAGCACGACCGTCGCGCCGAGCGCCAGGAGAACCGGCGAGAGGTCGGACTGGTAGTCCGCCTCGCAGAGGCTCCCGCCGATCGTGGCCATGGACCGCACGCGCAGGTTGCCGACCATCCCGAGGGCTTCGGCGAGGAACGGGAAGCGGGCTGCGATCAGGGACGAGCGGGAGACGTCACGGATGCTCGCCGTCCCTCCCAGCACGATGTGGCCGTTGCGCTCTCCCACCTCGGCGAGGCCACGCACGCGCGCGAGGCTCACGAGGGCGGCCGGCCGCACCAGCTTCTCCTTGATGAGGAGGATGAGCGCAGTCCCGCCCGCGAGGACGCGGGCGCCGTCGTGCTCGGCGAGCCGTGCGTGGGCCTCCTCGAGCGTCGTCGGAACGTAGAGGTCAAACTTGTACATTGTCTGTCTCCCGGCCTTCGGTCAGAATATCGAACGCCGTTCGAAATATGGTACTCGCATATCACTCTTGGTTTAGACTTGTCAAGACACTCAATGGCCAAGCACACGAAGGAGGTCGGGCATCGGGGCGCGAGCCGCGTCCTGCGGATCCTCGAATTCCTCGCGCAGAACGCCGACGGCTTTACCCTCGCCGAGCTGACGCGGCGCCTCCGCGTTCCGAAGAGCAGCCTGCTCGCGCTGCTCCGGACCTTCGCCGGTCACGGCTATCTCGAGCATCAACCGAACGGTGTCTACCGGCTCGGCCCGAAGGCGATCGAGATCGGCATCCGCTCCCCATCGCAGCGGGAGTTGCCGGCGCTCGCCGCGCCGGTGCTCCTCGACTTGATGGAGAAGAGCGGCGAGTCCGTGTTCCTCGCCAGCCTCGCGCACGACGGCCCCGAGGTCGTCTACATCGACAAGGTCGAGAGCCGTCAGCAGATCCGCTACAGCGCGAGCCTCGGAGAGCGGCGCCGCCTGCACTGCACCGCTCCGGGCCTCGCCGTCTTCGCCTTCATGCCGACCGCGGAGCGGGAGCGATTGCTCGCGACCATGAGCCTCCCCCGGCTCACCGACAGCACGATCACCGATCGCGACGCGCTTCGTGCCTGTCTCGACGAGGTGCGCAAGACGGGGGTGTCGATCAGCATCGACGGCTTCATCGCGGGGGCGAGCGCGATCGCCGCGCCGATCTTCGACCGGCACGGGCGGGCGGTGGCGGCGTGCACGGTCGTCGGGCCCACGCCGCGGCTCCTGGCACAGAAGAAGCGCCTTGCGAAGTGGGTGAAGGCGGCTGGCGACGCGGTGACGCGACGGCTCGGGTTTCACCCCGGCGCCAGAGCGGACGGCGAGGCATCGGGCGGCCACGCCTGATGGCCGATCACGCGACGGCACGTCGACTCCGCCTCGGCGGCGATCCCAGCGTATCCGACGCCACCGCGTTGAGCCGGGTGCCGACCAGGAGGATCTGAAGGCTCAGGCGCGCGGAGCGACTACCCGATCGGCGTGCTGGGGCGCCTCGTCGAGGTCATCGCCGGCATGCCGCTCGGCCGCTTCTTCGAGGAGCGGATCTTCGCCCCGCTCGCGATGAGGGAGTCCGGCTTCGTCGTGCCCAAGGACCAGCTCGGCCGTCTCGCCCAGCCGTTCGCCACCGATCCGGCGACGGGCGAGAAGATCTCGCTCATCGACGTGACGGCGCCGCCCAAGTACGAATCGGGGGGTGGGGGCGGCGTCTCGACGACGGACGACTACATCCGCTTCGCCCAGATGCTGCTCAACGGCGGTCGACTCGACGGCGCGCGGCTATTGAGCCGCACGACGGCGGCCTTCATGGCCTCGGACCATCTCGGCCGGATCAGCGACACCATGCGCGCGCCAGGCTAGAGCTCGTTCTGTACCTGGGGGGGCGGGCGGCGAGAGCCAGCTGCTGGCGGGTGCCGACACCCCCTGGGGGTGAGTGGGGCGTTCCGAGAATGGGCGTTTATGTTTCCTACGCTCTATCTGCTGCAGCACCCCGAGGGATCAGCGCCCGCCGAGCGCGCGAGCGGTCACCACCTGAAGACCGGCCGGCTCGAAGCGGCGAAAATCGGCGAGGTCAGTCGTGGCGACCGTTGCGCCGAGGCGCAGTGCGATCGCCGCGATCATGCAATCGTTGAGTGACCCGCGTCGACGACCGGCAAGGTTGAACAATCTCGCCGCGAGACCAGCATCGCCTGGCAGCAGCGCGACCGGCTCCTCGACAATTCTCGAAGCCAACTCCACGTCAGCCGCGTCGACAGGACCGCAGAGGAACTCGATCCAGCTCGCCGCGCTGATGCCGACCGGCTCCCCCTGAGTCAGCCACTCGCGCAGCTGTCGGTCCTCGATCGATCCCCGGCGCAAGGCGCTGATCAAGAAGCCGGTATCGAGGTGGATCACCTGCCGCGCGCTTCACTCCGTGGCGACGCCGCGGTACGCTCACGCCGGGCGGCGCGCGCCCACGCTCGCGCCGAGCCCGGAGTGAGCTTCAACGAGCGCTGCAGCTCGTCGAGCGCCCGGAGTGCGTCGACCGATTCGGGTTGCGGCTGCTCTGCGGCGGCGCGGATCGCCCGCCGGAGAGCTTCTGACTTCGAGACTTTCCATCGCCGGGCGATTCGGTCGAGCGCCTGTGCCGTTCCGACGTCCATGACGTAGGTGGACTTGACGCTTGGTATGGCCATATACGCCATTATGGCCATATCTTGTTGGCCAAGCAACCCTCCTGGTCCCCTCGCCCCAGGTCACCGGGCGCGGCGGCCGGTTCGGCTGGCGCAGGTTCTCGGTCGAGTTGTCGAACACCGCGACCATGTCGATCCGAGTTCCGCCCGGCAACGGCACCGGCTTCGCGAACGTGTAGCTGCCTTGCCAGTTGAAATCCCGGTCGCCGATGTGGATGAGGGGCGCACCGTGCCGTCAGGATACGTCGCGACGACTTTCATCTCGCGACCGAGCAGGTGCATGTGCGGAGAGATCCCGCTGGCGTGCAGATCCCGGCCGAGTGGTACCGTCCACGACCCACGCACTTCGTGGCGACGCTCGCCGGGTGGAATGGTGAACGTGCGGTTCAGGACCGCGATCGAGCGCATGCGCTTGTCGATCGGGCCCCGCGCGAAGTGCAACGCCACGGCACGAAGCTGAAGATCGTCGACGGCGTCCGCGAGGTGCTCCCCGGCATCACGGTGCACCGCGTGGGCGGCCACACCGCCGGCCTGCAGATCGTGAGCGTGAAGACGCAGAGCGGCACGGTCGTGCTCACGTCCGACGCCTCGCACTTCTATCGCAACGTGGAGACCGGGCAGCCGACGCAGATCATCACGAGCCTGCCCGAGATGCTGGCCGGCTTCGACACGATCCACGAGCTCGCGGGCAAGGAGA
>JBGPTW010000100.1:0-23929 GCA_041490825.1 Methylomirabilia bacterium
CGCCCCCGGGCCCGCCGCCGTCGCCCGACATCGCGCGCGACCGAAACCAAGAGGAAAACGTCTGCCGATGGAACGTCGGGAGGTTGCGCCGCCGATGAATACCGAGCGCGGCCTGGACGAACGCCCGATGCAGGCCGAGCTTGTTCATCCAGTTCGACAGCGGCGCGGCCAAGCTTCCGAGCCGCCCTACCAGGTCGGTGTTGCCGAGGACGCGGTCTTGAAGCGAGACGCCATCCTTCCGGGCCCGCGCCGCGCGCGCCCGGAGCATCAAACGCGGAAAGTCGACCGCCCACCGATGCGGCGGCGTGTAGGGACAATGGTTGAAGCAGAGCTTGCACTGGTAGCACAGATCGACGACTTCCCGGACGTCCGGCGCCGGCAGCTTGTCGACGTCCCCGTCGACGGCGTCGACGTCGAGCCGGTCGAAGAGGACCTTGAACGAGGGGCACAGTGGCAGGCAGCGCCGGCATCCGCTGCAGATGTCGTAGATGCGCCGGAGCTCGGTATCGACCTTACCGAGATCCCAGAACTCGGCAGAATTCAGATCGAGTGTGCCCATGTCGGTCCTTGCTCGCTTTCAGGCTGCGCCGACGGCGAGGTCAGTGAACCTGATCGCCGGAAACGCGCGTGCGGCGATGCGAGTGATTATCAGGCGGGCCGGGAATGGGGAGGGTGCAGGGCTGCGTGCGAGTGGGGTATTCGAGCGACGCAGCCCTGCACCCTCCCCGCTCCCGGCCCGCCGGTGAAACGCTCAGATCGCCTCGGCAGGATCCTTGCCGGCGATCTGCTGCAACCCTTTGTTGAACCGGCCCGCGTGCGACTTCTCGGCCTTGGCGAGCGTCTCGAACCACTCCGCCAGCTCGGCAAAGCCTTCTTCTCGAGCGGTCTTGGCCATGCCCGGGTACATCTGCGTGTACTCGTAGGTTTCGCCCGCGATCGAGGCCTTGAGATTTGCCTCGGTCTTGCCGATCGGCTCGCCGGTGGCCGGATCACCGACCTGCTTCAGAAAGTCGAGATGGCCGAATGCGTGTCCGGTCTCCGCATCGGCGGTGTCTTTGTAGAGTCCGGCGATGTCCGGAAACCCCTCGATGTCCGCGATACGCGCGAAGTAGAGGTACCGGCGGTTGGCCTGCGACTCGCCGGAAAACGCGTCCTTCAAGTTCTCCCAGCTCTTACTGCCCTTGAGGTTTCGCCCTGCCATGACTCCTCCTTTGTCGTGTGGTGAGTGAACGGCGCGCCCGCCGGCGGCATTCGCCGCAACGGCCGAAGAACTCGATCCGGTGATCGAGCACCTCGAATCCTGTGGTCGCTGCCAGGCGGGCGCGGACACCGCCGCCGGCGCCGCCGCCCGGCACGTCGTAGATGCGCCCGCACCGGACGCACGTGAAATGATCGTGCGGCCTCGTGTTGCCATCGAAACGGAGCCCGGAAGCGCCCGCGCGCTCGCGCAGCAAGCCCTCGGCGGCCAGGAACCGCAAGTTCCGGTACACGGTCGCGAGACTGACTCGCGGCAGACGGCGGCGCACCTGGCGATACACCGCGGATGCCGAGGGGTGCGCCGTGCTGGCCTGGACCGCGTCGAGGATGAGCCGTCGCGGCCGGGTCAGTCTGAGACCGCGCGCTCGGAGCGATTGCGCTGCCGCACTGGACTCGGAGCGTCCCGAAGAGCGAAGCAAGCTCGGCATCGATGGCGTGATCGGTTCGTCCTCGGACCCGATCGGTCGACTACTCAATTAGTAATGATTCTCGTTTAGCGCAATCGGATTCTACCGGCACGCAAGGGCGGAGTCAACGCGGCCACCCGGCGGTCCGATCCGAGCCGCCGACGCGTGGTAATGATGCGAAGCGGGGACGCTGGCGAGAGCAGAAGCCGCCCGCGGCGCCGAGATCAGAGGCGCCGCGGGCGGTCGAAAAACAATCAGACGCGCGCAGCCTGGAGCCGCCGCCGGGCCGACTCGAAGTCGATCACCCGCGCGGGTTCGGTGCGACGCGCCCGCGGTCGCTCAAAGAGCTCGGCGCTGCCGCCGAGGAAGACGGGACCGGCGTCGAGCGACGAACTCGGTGTCGATCTCGGCGCCGCGCGCCCACCGCACGATGTCGAGGCCGGAGTGGTCGGGCAGCACGACGTCGACGAGGACCACGTCGAACTCGTCGCGCCCGAGAAGCGTCATGGCGTCGGCGCCGGACGCCGCTTCCACGACGGTGAGGTGGTTCCGCGCGAGCACGGCGCCGAGAAGGCTGCGCACGTCGGCGTCGTCGTCGACGACGAGGACGCGATTGCGGTCGTGCATGTGGCGTCATCATAGCAAATCCAGTAACATCGACTTTTCAGGAGGACGCCGAATGGCCCGGCCGTACGGGCTCACGATCGAAGGAGCCCGGCAGAACAACCTCAAGAACATCTCGCTCGAGATTCCGCACGATCGTCTCACCGTCGTCACTGGCGTGTCGGGCTCCGGGAAGTCATCGCTGGCGTTCGACACGCTCTTCGCCGAGGCCCAGTGGCGCTACGTCGAATCGCTCTCTACGTACGCCCGGATGTTTCTGGACCGGGTCGATCGTCCCGACGTCGATCGCATCGATCACGTACGGCCCGGCGTCGCGCTCGAGCAGAAGAACCCGGTCCGGACGGCGCGCTCGACCGTCGGCACGGCCACCGAGGTCTACGACTATCTGCGATTGCTCTACGCCAAGATCGGCCGAGTCCATTGCCCGGCGTGCGGGGCGCCGGCTGCCGCGCATTCGGCCGAGTCGATCGTCGATGCGCTGCTCGCCGGCGATGCCGGCGCGCGCGCGCTGATCGCGTTCCGCCTGCCCGTGCCGCGCGGCGTGCCTGCTGGCGAGCTCTGGGCGACGCTCGTGCGCCGCGGCTTCGCGCGCGTGCGGCTGGGCACCGCGCTGGTCGATCTGGCGAGCGCCCCACCCGCCGATCTCGGTACGGCGACGGACATCGCGGTGGTGCTCGACCGGGTCGTCATCGAGGCGGCGCACCGCGCCCGCCTCGTGGAATCGGTGGCAGCGGCCCTTCGCGAGGGCGATGGACACGTCGAGATCGAGATCGTGGGCGGCCCTGTGCGGACGTTTTCGGAGTCGTTCCGCTGCAGCGGGTGTGGCACCGCGCTCGAGCGGCCGCAGCCCCTGCTCTTCTCCTTCAACCATCCGCTCGGCGCGTGTCCCGAGTGCAAAGGCTTCGGCAACATCCTGAAATACGACGAGGCGCTCGTCGTGCCCGATCGCACGCGCAGCCTCGCCGACGGCGCGGTGGAGCCGTGGACGTATCCCTCGGGCCGTCGGTACCAGCGCGAGCTGATGAAGGCGGCCAAGCGGCAGCGCTTCGACACCGACAAGCCGTGGGCGACGTTGACCGACGATGAGCGCCGCTGGGTGTACGACGGCGATGGGCGCTTCCCCGGCATCCAGGGATTCTTCGAGGAAGTCGAATCGTATCGCTACAAGCTTCACGTTCGTGTCTTCCTCTCGAGGTACCGAAGCCAATCACGCTGCCCGGTCTGCCAGGGCGCGCGGCTGAAACCGCTTGCGCTCGCGGTGCGAGTGGCCGGGCTCACGATCTCGGAGTTCGCCGCGCTGACGATCGAGAGCGCGGCCCGGATCGTCGGTGATCTGAAGCTGACCACCCGCGAAGCGTTGATCGCGCGGGAGATCGTCAAGCACCTTCAGGCGAAGCTCACGTTCTTGCTGCGCGTCGGCCTCGGCTACCTAACGCTCTCGCGCCAGACGCGAAGCCTGTCGGGTGGCGAGGCTCAGCGCATCAACCTGGCAAACCAGCTCGGCTCGCAGCTCGTCGGCACGCTGTACGTCCTCGACGAGCCCTCGATCGGTCTGCACGCGCGTGACACCATGCGCCTGGCTGACATCTGCCACGAGCTGGCTCGGGCCGGGAACACGGTCGTCGTGGTGGAACACGACCGCGGCTTCATCGAAGCGGCCGATCATGTGGTCGAGCTCGGTCCCGGCTCGGGCGAGCGCGGCGGCGAGATCGTCTTCAGTGGCTCGCAGGACGAGTTCCGCAAGGCGACCCACTCGCTGACCGCTCGATACGTGTCGGGCCGCGAGTCGATTCCCATTCCGGCTGTTCGCCGGACAGGCCGGCGACGGCTGGTACTATCGGGCGCGCGAGAGCACAACCTCAAAGCGGTCACGCTGGATCTGCCCCTCCAGACGCTCACGGTGGTGACAGGAGTGTCGGGCTCAGGCAAATCGACGCTCGTCCACGACACGCTCTATCGCGCGGTGGCTCGCGGATTCAAGACGGAGTTTGCCCTCCCTGGCGCGTACGACGCGCTGATCGGGCTCGAGTACCTGAAGGGCGTGCGGCTGATCGACCAGGAGCCGATCGGGCGGACACCGCGGTCCAATCCCGTGACCTATGCCAAGGCGTTCGACGAGATCCGGAAACTCTTCGCCGCGCTGCCGAGAGCAAAGGCGCTGGGACTCGCCGCCGGCGCGTTCTCGTTCAACGTCGCCGGCGGCCGCTGCGAGACCTGCGAGGGCGACGGCTTCCAGAAGCTCGAGATGTACTTCTTGGAGGACGTGTACGTCACGTGCCAGGAGTGCGAGGGCCGGCGCTACCGTCCCGAGGTTCTCAGCGTGAAGTATCGCGGGCGGACGATCAGCGACGTGCTGCAGATGACGGTCGACGAGGCGGTCGACTTCTTCGCCGCGCACGACACGCTCGCCCGCCGGCTTCGTGTGTTGCAGGACGTCGGACTCGGCTACCTCCGGCTCGGGCAGCCCGCACCCACGCTGTCAGGCGGCGAGGCCCAGCGTCTGAAAATCGCCGCGGAGCTCGGGATGCGGGCAACCACCGACATGCTGTACATCCTCGACGAGCCCACCACGGGCCTGCATCTGGACGACGTCAAGAAGCTCCTCGGCGTTCTCGGTCGTCTGGTCGACGCGGGCAACACGGTGCTCGTCGTCGAGCACCATCTCGACGTGATCAAGTCGGCCGACTGGATCGTCGACCTCGGCCCCGAAGGCGGCGAGGAGGGCGGCGATGTCATCGCGGAGGGCCCGCCCGAGCTGATCGCCCAGACCCCCGGCTCCTACACCGGAAAGTTCCTCGCAGAGCTCCTGCCCAAGGTCAACGGCAAGCCCGGTCGTAGCTGAAGGAGCCTGTCGGAGGAATCGAGGAGCGTCCCGGGTTCCCCGGAACGCTCCGAGCGTTTGGGGTGCGGCCATGTCGGGGCCCCCACGTCGGTTACGAGTGTGCCTGGGCGAAATTAGACCGCACCGACGGCGCCGGGTGTGTCATGCTGGACGGGTCTGGTCCGGGTGCTGGTATACTGCGGCCCCCATCCCGACCGATCGCCCCTCTGGGGCGGGTCTGTCTGTGCCAACGCGGCATCGTCAGCGGTGACGAAGGTTCATCATCTGCTGACCATCGTCTTCACGCAGGTGACGGAAGTGGAGGACCGAGAGATGCAGGTGACGGCTTTCTCAACGCCGAGCTCTCCCGAATGGCGATGGCGTATCGTGAACTACGCGGGCGACGTCATCGAGGAATCGCGAGAGACGTTCCGCACCATTGCCACCGCCGTCGCCAGCGGGACGCAGCGGCTTACCCAGCTGAACATCCTGGACCGGTCGGTCAGCCGGCCCACCGGATGGTCCACATCGCGATTCCGGTCACGAGTCGCGCGCGGCGGCACCGCCCGATGAGAATCGAAGTCGTCGAGAATCAGATCGACCAGGCGCTCAAGGCGCTGAAGCGGAGGATGCAGAAGGACGGCGTCTTCCAGGAGATGAAGCGACGCGCCTACTACGAGAAGCCATCGGTGAAGCGCAAGCGCAAGCAAGCGCTGGCTCGCAAGAAGCGCCGGCGGGCGCTCAGCCGCTACCGCGGCAGCAGCAACGACGACTGATCGACTCCGCGCTGTCGCGTTACCGCAGCGTCACGGGCTCCCCGACCACCTGAAGTAGTCTCAAGCGGGCGCAAATCCGGATCAGTGGCCCCGACGGGTCGAATTCCCACCGCCGTACGCTGAACCTGGGCGCCCGGGGATGCGCATGGTGGTTGTTGTGCAGGCCATTTGGGACGCTCCGGCAAAGTGGTAGCATCGCTCGGCCGACCGTGACGGTCGGCTTCGGAATGAAGAGACAACTCCAGCAGGCTAGCGTCGGATCGAGGCGGGCACCGGGTTTCCCGGCGACCGGCGAGCGTATGGGGGTCGGGGGGCCTTCACTAACACCCTAGAGGGCTCGCGCCCGAGAAGGCTAACGCCCGAGAAGGCTCGCGCCCGAGAAGGCTAACGCCCGAGAAGGCTAACGCCCGAGAAAGCAGTCAGCGAGATGCCAGCACACACCCGTAACCTTCGCGACAAGTACTGCGTCGTCGGCGTCGGCGAGACGGAGTATTCACGCAACTCCGGCCGGACGACACGGGCCATGGCGGTCGAGGCCATCCGCAAGGCCATGCTCGACGCCGGCCTCCGTGGTCGTGACGTCGACGGCATGATGAGCTATCAGAATAACGACTCGACGCCCGCAAACTGGGTGGCCGCAGATCTCGGCATCCGCCTCAACTTCTACATGGACGTGCTGGGTGGCGGGTCATCGACGGAGGCGCTGATCGGCCTCGCGATGGGGGCGATCGAAGCGGGAATGTGCCAGACCATCGCGGTCTTTCGCTCGATGAACGGATATACCGAGTTCCGCATCGGGGGCACCGGTGTGCGCGCTGCTTCACCCGTCCGCGGCCAGGATCTGGCGCAGCGGCCGTTCGGCATGACCAGCGCGGGGCAGAATTTCGCGCTGACGTTCATGCGGCACATGTACGAGTACGGCACCACGTCGGAGCAGGTCGCCCACGTGAAGGCCGCCCACAGCAAGCACGCCTCGCAGAACCCGAAGGCGCTGCTGAAAGACCGCGTGACGGTCGACGACGTGCTCAAGTCCCGGTGGATCGTGAAGCCACTGCACCTCCTCGACTGCTGTGTCGAGACGGACAACGCGACCTGCGTCATCGTGACGTCGGCCGAGCGCGCGCGGGATCTCCGCCAGCGGCCGATCCGCGTGCTGGGGGTTGCCGGCCGCGTGAACAAGCCCCGCACCGATTTCCACTGGGCGCACGGCCCCATCACCCGCGTGGCCGGTTACTACGCCAAAGACATCGTCTTTGGGCAGGCGGGCATCAGCCCCGAGGACGTCGACGTCACCGGCTCCTACGACGCGTTCACGTTCACGACGATGCTTCAGCTCGAGGAGTACGGGTTCTGCAAGAAGGGCGAAGGGGGCCATTACGTCTCCAGCGGGATCATCGAACTGGGCGGCAAGCGGCCGAACAACACGTCCGGTGGCCACCTGTGCGAGGGCTACACCCACGGCATGTCGATGGTGATCGAGAACGTGCGGCAGCTGCGCGGCACCGTCGACGATTACTGTCCGCGCGCCGCCGACGGCGTTCACACCTACGACTATGCGCCCGGCCGCTGCCGGCAGATCAAGGACGCGGAGACCTCGATGAACCTCGGCTGGGCGATCCCGGCAACGGGCAGCGCGCTGATCATGAGGAGATGATTCCGATGCCACAGCCGGTCCAGTATCGCGGCATGACCCTGCTCGTCCCCGACAACGACTCGGAGTGGAAGGAGTACTTCGCCCACGCCCGGCAGCATCGCCTCGTCATGCGGAAGTGCACCGCGTGCGGGTTGATGCGGTATCCGCCGACGCACGGCTGTCCCTGGTGCATGGACCTCGGCTGGACCTGGCAGGAGGTGAGCGGCCGCGGAACCATCTATTCCTACGAGACGGTGGTCCACGCGATCCAGCCCGGCTTCAAGGAGCTCACGCCGTACGCCGTCGTCCTCGTGGAGCTCGACGAGCAACGCGGCCAGCCGACCTCCGACGAGGCGCTGCGGATGGTCGCCAATCTCGTGAAGCCGGACGGCAGCCCCGAAGCGGAGAGCAATGTGGCCATCGGCAAGCGCGTTCGCGTGGTCTTCACCGACCTCGCCGACCACCTGTCGCTGCCGCAATTCATGCTGAACGACGAGCCCGCCACCGGACGGGTGTGGAGACTCGAAGATTAATCGGATCGAGGCGTCAATGACGATCCCCTTGTCGAGGATGCGGTCGAGCACATCGACGAGGCTCGTGCCGGGACGCTCAGGTTGAACAGCCATGCGCCTTGCGCCAGCAAACACCTTCCCGCCGGCCGACCGTGACCGCGCGACGTAACAAGTTCAACGCGCGTGGGCCGTGCCGTCGCTTGACACCGTGGCGACCATATGATCCTATCCCGGGCACCACGAAGCTCCCAGTTGGCGAAGCCGCGCCTCTCCGAGGGAGGCCTGGATGCGAATCGGCGCGATAGTTATGAAGCGAAAGCAGTGGGAGCCGTTTGCGTTCGCCTCGCCGTCGGTCTTCCTGATCGGGCTCGTCATCGTGTTCCCCCTCGCGTACTCGTTCTATCTCTCGTTCCAGAACTTCGATCTCTCGGTCGGCTCGGAGTACAACTACGTCGGCGGGAAGAACTACGTGGAAGCGCTCTTCAAGGATGAACGCTTCCTCGGCTCGATCTGGAACACCGCGATGATCATCGCGCCGTCGCTCGCCGTCGAGCTTCTGCTCGGCCTCGGGATCGCCCTCCTGCTGTCGCGTGCTTCGCGCGGGCGCCCGGTCATCACGGCGCTGCTCGCGATTCCCGCGATGGTCTCTCCCGTCATGGCGGCCATGGCGTGGCGGATGATGTTCGGCATCAAGTTCGGCGCGATCAACAACCTGGGGCGCCAGCTCGGGATTCTCGACGTCTACTTCGACTGGTTCGGCTCGCCGCTTCTCGCGATCATGACGGTCGTGCTGGTGGATGTGTGGCACAACACGCCGTTCATGATGCTGGTGCTCCTCGCGGGTATCCAGTCGATTCCCCAGGAGCTCTACGACGCGGCCAAGGCCGACGGGGCCACGCCCTGGCGCAGCTTCTGGTCCATCACGCTGCCGCTCCTCCAGTTCACGATGGTGGTGGGCGTCATGATCCGGCTCATCGACCTCACCAAGCTGTTCGGGCTGATCTTCATCTTGACCTACGGCGGTCCCGGCAGCAGCACGGAGACGGTCGCGTTCAACACGTACCTCGTGGGCTTCAAGGACTTCCGCATGAGCTACGCCGCGGCGCTCTCGTACGTCATCGTCGGCGGCGTGCTCGTGCTGACGCTCGTCTTTCTCTGGATCCAGCGCATCCGGGAGACGAGGACGGCCGCCTGATGGCCATTGCCATCGAGCGCCCCCGCATCGCCGCGCGGCGCGTGAAGCGGTACCGCGTCCACCGCGCGCTCGGCCACGTGCTCACCTACCTCGGGCTGTTCGCCGCGCTGGTCTTCTTCCTCGGACCGTTCTTCTGGATCGTCACGACGTCACTCAAGGGCAACGAGGACTTCTTCGCGTTCCCGCCGGTGTGGATCCCGGCCGAGCCGTCGCTGGCGCACTACGTCGCGCTCTTCACGCGCTCGAGCGGGGCGCGCTACTTCACGAACAGCCTCGTGATCTCTTCGCTCAGCATGGTGGCGGCGCTCGTGGTGAGCCTGCCGACGGCCTACTCGATCGCCCGATGGAGGTTCGGTGGCGGCTTCCTCTCGACCCTGCTCCTGGTGCTTCGGATGCTCCCGGCCATCGCGCTCATCATTCCGATCTACATCATGTACAAGATGCTGGGACTGACGAATAGCTACCTGGGTCTCGTCATCATCTACACGGTGCTCTACATCCCGTTCGCGGTCTGGCTCCTCGTCGGGTTCCTGCGTGACTTCCCCGTGGAGATCGAAGAGGCGGCGATGATCGACGGCTGCTCGCGCCTGCGCGCCCTGGTCCAGGTGGTGGTCCCCATCATCGCGCCCGGCATGGCCGTCGTCGCCCTCTTCGCGTTCATCGCCACCTGGAACGAGTTCCTCTTCGCGATCGTGCTGACCGGCATCGAGACGAAAACGATGATGGTGCTGGTCACGTCATTCACCACCGGCGGCACGGACATGTTCTACGGCGAGGCGTCGGCGTCCGTCGTGCTCGGGGTCCTGCCCGCATTTGCCGTCGCCTTCATGCTGCAGCGTTACCTCGTGAAGGGCCTGGCGCTCGGCGGTACGAAAGGTTAGCCCAAGGAGGGTTGGCATGAAACGGTTCGCGCTCCTCGCGTCGATCGCGGTCGTGGTCGTCGGCCTCGCAGTCCTCGCGACGTTCGCCCCGCGGCCCGCCGGTGCGGCCCGGCCGTACGAAGGCGAGACCATCCGGGCGGTGGTGAACGCCGAGTACGTGAAGTACTCGCTCTCGCTCGTCGAGAAGGACGTGTACGACAAGCTCGGCATCAAGATCGAGACCGAGGTGATCCCGGCCGACGCCTTCGTGGCCAAGACGCTCCTCGAGTTCAATTCGGGGTCGAGTCCGTGGGACCTCGTCATGTTCGGTCCCTCGAACATGCCGGACTACGGGCGGCACTTCGAGCCGCTCGAGCCGTGGATCGCCAAGCTGAAGCTGGACTTCGGTGTTGACGACATCGTTCCCGTCTTCGCCAAGGTCATGCTTCGCTACCAGGGCAAGCTGGTCAGCATGCCCTACGATGGCGACATCCACATAATGTACTGGAACAAGGTCGCGTTCGAACGGGCGGACAACAAGAAGAAGTTCAAGGCGAAGTACGCCTACGATCTCCAGCCGCCGAAGACCTGGAAGCAGTGGGACGACGCCGCCGAGTTCTTCCACGGGTGGGGCTGGGACGGATCCGACCGCAAGCTCTTCGGCGCGGGCGCCTCGTACAAGCCGTCCGGCAGTGGCTACTCGTATCATTGGTGGCGCTCGCGGTTCTTCTCGTACGGCGGCCAGTACTTCGACAAGGACATGAAGCCGCTCATCAACACCGCCGCCGCCGTGCGCGCGCTCGACGAGATGGTGCGGACGATGCCGTACTACCCGCCCGGCGTGCTGCTCTTCGAGTCCGAGGAGCCGAAGACCCTGCTGGTCAAGGGCGACATCCCGCTGCTCTACACGTGGACGTCGGCCGGCAAGCGCGTGGGCAACCCGGCGGAGTCGGTGATCGTCGGCAAGGCAGGCTTCGGGCTCGTGCCCGGCGCCGAGATCGACGGCAAGGTCGTCCACCGGCCCGCGATCACGCCCGGCCGCGGGATGGCCGTGTCGAAGTACTCGAAGAAGAAAGAAGCGACGATGAAGGTCCTCGAGTTCATCTCCCTCCCGGACCAGAGCCTGAAGATCGTGATGGACGCGAAGACGATCATGGATCCGTGGCGCGTGTCGCACCTGCGCTCGCCGATCTTCCGCAAGGCGTTCCCCGACGCCGACAAGTACCTGGACGCCATCGAGGCGTCCTTCCCCTACCTCGTGCCAGACCCGGTCATCCCCGCCGCCGACGAATACCAGCGCAAGCTCTCGTTCGAGATCACCGAGGCGCTGGCCAAGCGCAAGTCGGCCAAGGACGCGCTCGACATCGCGGCGAAGGAGTGGGACAAGATCACCGAGCGGCGCGGCCTCGAGAAGCAGAGGGCGGCGTGGGGCGAGAAGCTCGCCGAGATGAAGTCGCTCGGAATCGAGTACCACCCGGACTGGGCAGCGAAGGCGAAGTAGGGAGCGCGTCAGCGCGCGGCCGGCGCGCTGACCGGAGCGGGCGCGGCGCTGCCGGACGCCGGAGCCAGCAGCGCCGCGACCAGGCGGGGATCGAACCGGCTGGCCACGTCCGGCTTGAGCGCCAGCGCACGCCGGAGATATCGGCTCGCCTCGTCCGGTCGTCCGAGCGCGTGGGTGGCAAGCGCGAGGTTCGCCCACGCTTCGGCGTGATCGGGATCGAGGCGAACGGCCTCGTGCAGCTCCGCCGAGGCCTCCGCAAACGTTCCCTGCTTCAGCAACGCAGCGCCCAGACGATTTCGGAGTCCGGCGTCGTGTGGGCGCCGCGCCAGGGCTGTCCGGAACTGGGCCAGCGCTTCGTCCGTCCGATTCATCCGGAGCAACGCCAGCCCCAGATTGCCGCGCAGGCCCGGATCGTCGGGACGCAACGCGACGCTCCGCGAAAATTCTTCGAGCGCCGGCGCGGCGAGCCCGCGGTTGCCGAGCTCGGCGCCGAGCTGGCTATGGCAGAGCGCGCAGTCGGGATCGACGTCCACGGCGTAGCGCCAGAGCGTCTCCGTGTCCTTCCAAATCTGCGCCTGGTTCCAGCTGATCGCCGCAAGGCCGAGCAGCCAGAGGAGTCCCGTGATCGAGACAACCCGGGCGAGACGCGGCGCGAGGACCCCCGCGCGGATCGCGTGGATTGCCCCCAGCACTAGAGCGCCGCCGAGCATCGCGAGCGGCGCGGACGCGACATAGCTGTAGCGATCGGCCACCAGGTGGTGGCCCGTGTGGACGATGCCGCTCACGGGCGCGAGGAGCACGCCGTACGCGAGCCACACGACGAGACCCGTCGGCCAGCGCCGGTACAGGAACGCGAGCGCGACGGTGATCCCGATGGCGATCACGGCACAGGCGAGGAACGACGGATCCGCCAGACGCACCGCCGGCGGCAACTCGTATTCGGGCATGAGGTCCACCGGCACCAGCGTCTTCCAGAGATAAAAGATGAGGCTGTAGGCGCCCATGGCGAGACGGGCGAACGGCGGATGCAACTGGAGCGACGTCAGCAAACCGGTTCGGCGCTGCGCCCAGAAGGCCGTGGCGCCGCTCGCGATGCCGAGAAGGACGTACGGCGTTTTCTCCAGCCATACCTGCCGGGTCGCGCGCGCCGTGAACCTTCGCAACGCCGCCCCGAGACGGCCCAGCGGGTACACGTCCAGGAGCAAGAGCACCAGGGGCAGCGTCATCACGCTCGCCTTGGCGGCGAGGCCGAGCGCGAAGCAGACCAGGGATGCTGCGAGCCAGCCCCGCCGGCGCGCGGCCGGTGCTTCCACCATGCGGAGATAGGCGAGCACCGTGAGCAACCCGAAGAATCCGGAGACGACGTCGCGGCGCTCCGTCACCCACGCGACCGATTCCGCGCGAAGCGGATGTAGCGCGAAGAACAGCGCCGCAATCGCGGCGGCGAGGCGATGGGCCGGGCCGCCGGTGTCCGGCGACGCTCGCGCCAGCAGTCGACGCGCGAGCTCGTAGAACAGCGCAGCATTGGCAGCGTGGAACAGCAGGCTCGTGAGGTGGTATCCGAACGGCCTCATGCCCCAGACCAGGTAATCGAGCGCCAGCGTGAACCAGGTGACGGGCATCCAGTGCCCGAGCAGCGTGCTCGTCAGCATCCAGCGAACGTGGTCCCAGCCGAGACCACGGTAATGGGGATTGCTCAGGAAATTGAGGTTGTCGTCCCAGTCGACGAAGCCATTCGACAGCGCCGGCAGGAACGCCGCGAACGTCGCGAGCGCGATCCCCGCGGGCGCCGCAATCGCGCGGTCGCGAACGCGCGCCTTCAACCCTCAGAGCGTCGCGGGTTCAACTCCACGCGGCTGATCAGCCGTTCGTGCTGCGGGCGCGGGCGTATCCGCGCGCTGTCATGCACTGATCGTACGCGGTGACACGCTGCACCTGCTCGACGTTGACCCGGGCGAGGTCGACGACGCCGCCGACGACCAGGTCCGGCGTTTTACCGGCCGTCTCCGCCACTCGCCGACACTGAACGTCATCCAGTGTGAGCTGCTGCGGGGCGACACCGGCCTTCGTCCATCTGTACCCCAGGTCCCAGCTCGTGCAGCCGGAGAGCAATGCTGCAACAACGCTCAACATCACGACGCTCTTCATGTCGTCTCCTCGTTGCCGGAATTCGGCCCGCCGCGCACAGCGAGAGTATACGTCGGCGAAGAGCGCGGCCACACACCCCAGGACGGAGCACTCACGCCGATGTCGAGGAGCGCCCCGGGTTCCGGGAGGCGCTCCGAGCGTCTGGAGGTTTCGGGGGCCATGTCGGGCGTGTGGGGACTTGGGTCGAGGAGCGTCACGGCTTAGCCGGGGCGCTCCGAGCGTCTGGAGGGTCGAGGAGCGCCCCGGGTTCCCCGGGGCGCTCCGAGCGTGTGGGGGTTTGGGGGCCATGTCGTGGCCCCCAAATTGACAAGTTAATGAATCAATCAAAAATACTCGAATGACGCCGTGCCGCGTTCCATCCTGAGCCGAAGCTCTACCATGAAGACGAGATAGGGATGTGCGCCGAGACCAACGAGCGCGTCCCGATCGCCGGCCCGGAGGGCCTTCTGCTCGTCGTTCGAGAGTCCCGCCTCTTGCATCGCCACATCGGGATCACGCAGATACTGATCGCGGGCCGCAGCGTCGGACTTCAGGCGGAAGAGCCAGCGGTTGAGCGCATAGGCGCTCGCCGGCGGAAACCGGTAATGGAGCTGCGTCACAAGAGCCACTCCACCACTGCGTTGCCGTGGTGCCATGACGGCTCATAGCAATACAGGTTTGCACGGGCCGGACCGGCCGCGCCGAGCACGGTGATCCAGGTGCGCAACTCGACGTTCCCTGTCTTGTCGAGCTCATCGCCGGTGATCTTTGCCAGCTCCCGGCCCTCTCCCTGGGCGAGGGTTTCGAGCATCCGGCGATCGAACTCGAAGTCGGGCGACGCGTAGCGGTCCGTCCCCGGAAAATGAGACATGCCGCCTGACGCCATCAGCACCACGCGCTCGGGACGGGCGCCGAGAATCTCGCCAAGCGCTTGGCCCCACTGGTAGCAGCGAGCCGGAGTCGGCTGAGGGGGCAGATAGACGTTCACGTGAAGTGGCACGATCGGCACGGGCGGCGCCGGCATCGTGAAGTGGAGCGGGACAAAGAACGCGTAGTCCAGGGCTCGCTCCTGCGTGTAGAGCAGATCGAACCCGCGTTCGATGCCTTGCTCCACGACGGCCCGCGCCACCGGCTCGTGGATCGGAAAGCGATACCGGTATGGACCGAACGTGCCGGCGCAATCGGCGCCCACGTACACGCCGAGCGCCGGAACCGCATCGAGAAAGAACCCCTCGACGTGATCTCCGGCCACGATGGCGATAACGTCCGGTCGCAACGCCGTCAAGCGCTGCTTCACGCGGCCGAGCGCAGCGTGCACCCGGAGGACGAGCTCTCGGTCCTCGGTCTCCGGCCGGATCAGGAGCTGGGGAGTGTGAGCGCAGGCGAACGCGCCGACCAGCATCAGCTTCTCGCTCGTTCCGGAAGACGCCACATGCCCCGAGGCTAGCACAGCCAGGTTTCGATCGACCCTCGCAGCGCCACGGGTGTGGCCCTATCTCGACACTGACGTGCCGACCGTGACGTGACGTTCAGTTCCGGCAAACTCGGAAGTTCGCGTAATCCCCCTGAGCACTGGACGTCGTATCGTCGGAATCGGTCAGCACGGCGATGCCGGCGGGCTTCGGCACGTCCTTGTCGCCGAAGAACTTCATGAAGTCGTCACGGACGTTCACGCGTTCGTCGATCCATTCGCCCTTTTTCTCGGACCCGGTCTCGAGCACGTTGACCCGGGTCAGACCTCCGTTGGAGGTGAGATGGGTCCCGGCAGGAACGCGCTCGCTCCAGATGTACTTCACGGCCTTCGGGCCGCGGACTCGGGAGTACGGGACCAGCATGTAGACCGACACGGCGCTGTCATTCGTCTTCGACTCTCGCTCATCGGAGCCCGTCGGGAACTCGACCGCGCGCCAGGACCACGCCAGCACCGGATATACCTCGAGGTCCCAGTCATATTGCTTGGCGAGCTGGATGCCGAGACCGCTGGAGGCGGCGTGGAGGAAGCGCCGACCATTCTCTTCCCGGATCGTGTAGACGCCCTTGCCGCTATCCTTGCGGAGCTTCCAGCCTGGCGGCTGCTCCCCGACCTTCGCCTTGGCGAAGTCGTCCACGACCAGGCAATCGCCGCCGGCGGCGCTGCGCCACGTTCGGACACCAAGGACGATGGCAACGACCGCGAGGAGCTGCAGCCACGCACGGCGCCGTAGCAAGCTCATACCACTCGTGGGGGCAAGTCCGGGACCACGGGAGCGTCCGCGTTCTCCACGGGAGCGTCCGCGTTCCCGGCCTCAGCGTCCGCGCCGCCACCAGCGGTGCACAAGGTTGTCGACGACCTCACCGAGCTGGCCGATCGTCCGGCATTCGCGCACGACGTCGCACGCGGGCGCGTAGAGCGGCATCACGCTGTCGCCGATCCCCCACCCCCACTGACCTTCGGGGTTGAGCCAGATGATGCCCTTCACGCGCTCACGGATCAGCCGGAGCGCCCACGCTTGCGGATCGTTGTAATTGTTCCGGGCATCGCCGAGCAGGAGAATCGTCGTCTTCCGGTCGAGCGTCTCGAGCTCGGTGCGCACGAAGCGGCTGAACGCATAGCCGAAGTCCGAGCGGCAGTGATAGTCCACGGGCGCGCCCTTGAGCGCCCACTCGATCGCGCGCTCCACCGGCTGGGTGTTGAAGCCCTGCGTGACTTCCGTGATCTCGGAGACGAACACGTACGAGCGAACGCGGCTGAAGCACTCCTGGAGGCTCCACACGAGCTGGAGCATGAAGCGGGAGGCGTTCCGTACCGAGTCGGACACATCGCAGATCGTCACGAGCTTCGGCTTCTCGCGGTGGCGGCGGCGCAGCATGATCTCCATCGGGATGCCGCCGTACGCGAGGCTCTTGCGGATCGTCCGGCGCGTGTCGATCCGGCCCTTCTCTTCCTGGCGCTGGCGCAGGGCGAGCGCGTCCTTGATCTTGCGGGCGAGGCGCGCCACGACCGTCTTCATCTGCGCGACTTCTTCCGGCGTCAGCGCGAAGAGCGGCTTGTCGGCGAGCACCTCACGCGTGAGCTTTTCGCCCTGGCGCCACGCGCGGCGCTCGAGCTCGCGCTCGACGTGCTGCCGGATCATCCGGCGGAACGCTTCGAGCCGGAGATCGAGGTAGTTCCGGATGCGCGCGAGCTGACCGGGGTCGAGACCACGCTCTTCGAGGGCTTTCAAGATCCGCGCGAGATCCTGCTCGATCGCCGACCAGTCGAACCGGTCCGAGATACGCCGCGAGAAGTAGCCGACCTGGAGGAAGTACATCAGCCGCTCGAGTCCCGCTTGCTGGCCCGAGGAGCGGATGGCCATCTCCATCTCGCTGCCCTGCCCGCGCAGCATGAGCTCGGTCATCTCGTCGAGCTCCAGGCCCTCCTCGGCCAGCAGACGGTCGAGCAGGTCCTGCATGCGCGGGTCTTCCGGACCGAGCGCTTTCTTCAGCCCTTTGCCGAGCGACTGGAGGTCGAGGAAGTAGAGGTTGAACAGCCGGTCGAACGTGTCCTGATCGCGCGCTTCCTTGATCAGCGTCGTCCCGAGGGCCGTCCTGAACGCCTCGCGAGTATCGAGGCCGATCTCGGCGCTCGCGGCGAGCGCATCGAGCGCTTCCGAGGGAGAGATGCGAATCTCGGCCCGCCGGAGATCGCCGATGAACTCGAGGATGCGCTGGTCCATTAGATTTGCCGTCGGAGCGCCTTCGCAGGGCTCCGGCGCTCGACGGTCGGGCAGATGATCCACTCGGTCATGTTCGAAGGGCTCCGGCGCTCGACGGTCTTGTCGGTCGTCCGCTTGCGCATTGCCTAGCGGGGCGTCTCCGCTAAAACCTTGTCGAGAGCGCCCTTCACGCGCTCCAGGTCCTTCTCGTACTTGACCAGCATCGTCAGGGTCGACTCCACCAGCGCGGCATCGAGCTGCTCGGCGTTGAGGATCACCAGCGAGCGTGCCCAGTCGAGCGACTCCGACACCGACGGCGGCTTGCGGAGATCGAGGCCGCGGATGCGCTGCACCGCGGCCACGACGGCCTCGGCCAGGCGCTCGGGAATCTCGGGCACCTTCAGACGGATGATTGCCAGCTCGTCCGGCGGCGCCGGGAAATCGATGAAGAGATGCAGGCAGCGCCGCTTGAGGCCATCGGACAGCTCACGGGCGTTGTTCGAGGTCAGCACCACCAGGGGGATGTGCTTGGCGTGGATCGTGCCGAGCTCGGGGACCGACACCTGGAAATCCGACAGCACCTCGAGGAGGAACGCCTCGAATTCCGGGTCGGCCTTGTCGATCTCGTCGATCAGCAGGACGACCGGCTTCTCGGCGAGGATCGCTGAGAGCAACGGCCGCGGCGAGAGGAATCGGAACGAGAAGAACGCGTCGTCCTGCCCGGCGATCTTGTCGACCGCCTCCGGGAGCGAGTGAGCATTGGCGACGAGCTCCCCGATGCGGTCGCGCAGGAGCTGCGTGTAGAGCAGCTGCTTCGCGTACTTCCACTCGTAGAGGGCCTTGCCTTCGTCGAGCCCCTCATAGCACTGCAACCGGATCAGCGGCCGGCCCGTGACTTCGGCCAGCGTCTTCGCCAGCTCCGTCTTGCCCACTCCGGCCGGGCCTTCGATCAGAACCGGTCGGCCCATGCGCGCGGCCAGGTACACCACCGTCGCGATCCGGCGGTTCGCGATGTACTTCGCGTCCCGGAATCGCTGCAGGACGTCATCTACCGAATCGAGCATGAAGGCTCCCTCTTCCGCGCTGACGGCGGCCGTAGTGGACAACGGCTCATTGTAACCCACGGTCGCTCGCGGCGATTCGCGCCGAAGTGTTTTCCCGCAGAGGCCCGTCCGCGCAGGCCAGACGGTACAATCCAGCATGGACGACGATCGAGCGGCCACGCGCTATCACCGGATCCGGCTGGCGCTCGATGCCGGCGGGCTCGCGCTCAGCGCCGCGTTCCTCATTGTCGCGATGACCAGCGGGGCGGGCCCCGCGCTCGCCCGCGTGGCTCTTCGGCTGTCGACGCATGCCTGGTGGCAGGTGGCATTCATCGCTGCCGCCCTCGGCATCGCGCACGCCGTGTTGCTTTTCCCGCTCCGGTGGGTTCGCGGCTTCGTCGTGCCTCGTCGCTTCGGTCTCCTCCATCAACCCTTCATGGCCTGGATCGGCGATCGATTGAAGGGCGCCGTCCTCGGCGGGCTCTTCGCGCTCGTGGTAATGGAAGCGATCGAAGCGCTGCTGGCGGCGACGTCGCTGTGGTGGCTGGTGTCCGCGCTGTTCGTCGTGATGCTGTCGGCCGCGACGGCGACGATCTTTCCGGTGTGGATCCTCCCGCTGTTCTACCGGCTCACGCCACTTGCCGACCCGGCATTGCGCGACCGGCTCCTCGGGCTCGCCGCGCGAGCGGGCGTCGACGCCGTCGGCGTCTTCGTCGTCGACCAGTCGCGCAAGAGCCGCACGGCCAACGCCGCGCTCGCCGGGCTTGGACGGACGCGCCGGATCCTCCTGTTCGATACGCTCGTGTCGGAGTTCCGAGCGGACGAGATCGAATCGGTGCTCGCCCACGAGCTCGGCCACCACGCTCACCGCGACGTGGCGCGCGGCCTCGCCGCTCAGGGGATTCTGTCGCTGCTCACGTTCTGGCTCGCCGACGTGATCTTGCGAGCCACCGCGGGAACGGTCGGGCCCATCGTGCCGAGCGACCCCGCGGGGATTCCGTGGCTCGTCACCGTCCTCGGCGCGCTGGGGGTCGTCGCGGTCCCGGTGGCAAACTTCCTGTCGCGCCGGGTGGAGCGACAGGCCGACGATTTCGCGCTCGCGATCACCGGTGATCTCGGCGCGTTCATCGGTGCCATGGAACGCCTGGCGTCGCTCAATCTGGCGCGGATGAACCCGAGCCGACTCGAGGAGGTCGTCCTCTACTCGCATCCCGCCGTCGGACGCCGGATCGCCCATGCCCGGGCGGCGCTTGCCGCCGATCCGATGAAAGCGACCGCCTGAGGTCGGCGACCACGCCGAGAAATGCCTCGAGCGACGGCGTCATCGGCTTGTCCTTGCGCCGCACGAGACCGATGTCCCGGTAGAGCGGAGGATCGAGCGGGATCGCGGCGAGCTTCCGAGCACGCACCTCCGCCTTGACAGAAAACAACGACGGGCGCATCCGATCCACCAACACCGCCTCGCTCGCGCTGCACGCCAGGCACGGCTTCGAGATCGTCGGGGGCGAGCGCGAGATCGCGCGGGTCCGCGGACAGTGGGTGGACGTCGTGCTCATGCAGCTGGTTCTCTCCGACACCTGAGCCGCCATCGCAGTAGAATGGGGCGCTCGGTCGTCGCCGCCCGCGGCGGTCGACCCGGCAACTTCCATGACGCGCGATGCAATCGGGCTCGGTCTCGGCTTGGGCCGGCGGCTGCGGCCATTGGCGCTGGCCATCGCAGTCCTCATCAGTCTGGGTCTCCCGACCTCCTACTACGTCCTCGAGTACAACGGCCTCGCGCGCGATGCACGCCTGTACGCCGCCGAGCTTGCGGGGCGGCTGCCGGGCGGCACCTATCACACGATCCTCGGCGAGTTCCTCCTCGGAAAGAGCATCAGCGAGATCAGGGTGCTCGACGAAGCCGGGCGGCTGCTTCCGGAATACGAGTACGTCGCGTCCAACGATCGCGCGTGGTGGAACACGTATCCGCCAGTCGCCTCGGCCACGTTCGTCCTGAACGGCGCGATCCGGACGGTCCACATCCGCCTCTCCCAGAGCGGATTGGTCGGGGTCACGATCGGCCTGCTGCTCCTGTCGACGTCGGTGGGGCTGGGGCTCGGCCTGCTCGTCTACTTCTACCCCGTGAAAGTCGTGCGCGGGATGGAAGCGCGCATCGACAACCTGATCGCCGAGCAGGACACCCTCGTTGGGGCGGGTCGCCTGCTGGCCTCGACACTCGACTTGCGCGAAGTCCTCGATCGGCTCAGCGAGATCGCGCGCTCGTTGCCGGGAATCGACGTCGTCCGCATCTGGCTTCGCGACGAGAGCACGGGATACGTCTCGTTGCACTCGCAAGCGGGCGTGCGCCGGCTCGACGTCGGTCAGTCGCTGCGGCTGGCGCCGCGGACCGGCATCATCGCCACGGTGATCGAGGCGGGCCGTCCCACAGTCATCGAGGACACGCTCAACGATCCGCGACTGGTGAACGTGGACTGGGTCAGGGCGGAGGGATTGCGGTCGTATATCGGCGTGCCCCTGAAGGTCGGCGACGTGCCGATGGGGGTGCTGGCGTGCATGAGCCGCGCCCGACGCGAATGGTCGCGGAACGAGGTCGCCTTGGCCGAAACGCTCGCCGCGCTCGCGGCGGTTGCGATCCGCAACGCCACGACCTTCGGGGAGATGACGCGCCGGGGCGACCGGCTGCGCCGAGTGGCCGAGCTCGCTCGGGCGGTCTCCGGGGCACTCGATCTGAGCGCGGTGCTGCGCCAGGTCATCGCGGCGGTGCTGGCCGTGCGCCACGACATCCTCTGCGTGATCCGTCTGGCCGACGCGGAGGCCGGCGGCTATCGCCTCGCGGCCAGCGGCGGCGTCGAAGGCCTCAATCTGCTGCCGGTCGTGACGTTCGGCGAAGGCCTCACGAGCGTCGTGGCCCGCACCCGGGAAACGTTGCTGGTCGACGATGTGTCGGCCGACCCCCGCGGCTTGACGACTGCGCGCCTGGCCGCAGGACTCACGCTGTACTACGGTGTGCCCATCGAGGCGGGTGACACCGTGTTCGGCGTGCTCAACGCGCACTTTCCAGCCGGCGCTCCTCCAACGGCCGACGAGCGCGAAGCGATCGAGCTCTTCGCCGGGCAGGCGGCCGTCGCGATCGGCAACGCGCGCATCTTCGGGGAGAGCGAAGGCCGGCGGCGGACGGCAGAGGCGCTCGCAGAAGTCGGGCGCGATCTGGCCGAAGCACTCGAGCCGGAAATGGTCGGCCGGCGCATCGTCGAGCATCTCTGCGCGCTGCTCGGCACGCAATCCGCAGCGCTCTTCCAGCTCGATCCGGAATCCGGCGATCTCGTGGCGCTCGCAGTGTCCGGTCCGGCGGCTCCGGCGCTTGGCCGCGGCCTCGTCTTTCCCAAGGGCACCGGCGTGGGTGGTCTCGCCGTGGCGTCGCGGCAACCGGCGGTCACCGCCGACATCCTGACCGACCCGCAGATCACGCTCACGCCGGAGGTGCGTGCACGGATCGAATCCGCCGGCTACAACGCAGTGCTCGCCGTCCCGCTGCTCGTGAAGGATCGAGTCATCGGCCTCCTCGGAACCGGCGACCGTGTCGGCCGCGTATTCACGACGGAGGACATCCGTCTGGCCCAGGCCTTCGCCGACGAAGCGGTGTTGGCGCTGGAAAACTCGCGACTCTACGACGAGGCCACCCGCCGCCAGCGCGAGGCCGAGGAGCTGGCGCGGGTGGCGCGCAGCCTGACCGAAAGCCTCGACGTCGCCAACGTCGGCGAGCGGATCGTCCAGAGCGTGTTACCGCTGTTCCAGGCACGCTCCTCGGGCCTTCACTTGCTCGAGTCCGACCGGTCACTTCGCGCGGTCGCGTGGGGCGGGACCGCCCGCGAGGGATTCGTCGCGAATCAGGTGTTCGCTCCGGGCGTCGGCGTGATGGGACGCGTGGTCGCCGTGGGCGCCGCCGTCTGGTCACGTGACGTTCAGGTCGATCCCGATGTCGTCCTGCCCGACGACATGCGCCGGCGCATCGCCGCCTCCGGCAATCGCGCCGTGCTCGCGGTGCCGCTCCACGCCAAGGGCGAGCTGATCGGCGTGCTGTCGATTGCCCATAACGTGGTCCGTGATTTCACGGCCGCGGAGATCGGTCTGCTCCAGACGCTCGCTGACCAGGCCGCCCTGGCCCTCGAGAACGCGCGACTCT
The DNA here is from genome assembly GCA_041490825.1 of Methylomirabilia bacterium. Taxonomy (GTDB): domain Bacteria; phylum Methylomirabilota; class Methylomirabilia; order Rokubacteriales; family CSP1-6; genus JBGPTW01. Next base: position 22,614 of record JBGPTW010000100.1, read on the forward strand.
ACCAGCGCGCTCAACACGCCTACGAGGAGCTGGCCGAAGCGCAGGCGCAGCTCGTGCGCGGCGAGACCCTGAAGGCGATGGGCGAGCTGGCGTCTGGGGCCGCGCACCACCTGAACAATCTGCTCGCGGTCGTCCTGGGACGATTGCACCTCGCCCGGTCGAAGAATCCCGGGGCCGAGATCGCGCGACACATCGATCTGGCCGAGCGGGCTGCGCTCGACGGTGCCGAGGTCGTGCGTCGTATGCGCGGCTTCAGCCGGGGGCATCCCTCTCCCAACCTCGAGCCGCTGGACCTCAACCGACTGGCGGAGGAGGTGATCGAGTTCACGCGGCCACGCTGGCAGGACGAGGCTCAGATACGCGGCATCCCGATCAACGCGCGACTCGAGGCGGGCGTGATTCCGCTCGTCGCCGGGGAAGTGGCGGCGCTGCGGGAAGTGTTGATGAATCTGATCCTCAACGCGATCGACGCGCTCCCCGAAGGCGGCACCATCGACGTCCGGACGTGGACCACGCCCGATGCGGTCTGGTGCGAGGTGGCCGACGATGGCACCGGCATGAGCCCCGAGATCCAGCGACGGGCGCTGGAGCCCTTCTTCACCACGAAGGGTTACCAGAGCACGGGCCTGGGTCTCAGCGTGAACTACGGCATCATCCGCCGTCATGGCGGCGACCTCTCGATCGACGCCGCGGAGGGCCGTGGTACCCGGATCACCTTCCGGCTGCCCACCATGATGACGCCAGTGGCGACACCCACCGCACCGTCCACCTCATCCATTGCTCCGCTGAGAATCCTGTTGATCGACGACGAGGTCGCCGTTCGTCATGTCGTCGCCGAGATGCTGGCGAGCCAGGGCCACGATGTCGTCCAGGCGGCGGACGGTCAGGAGGGACTGGACTGCCTGCAGCGGGAATCCGTCGACCTCATCCTGACGGATCTCGGAATGCCGGGAATGACAGGCTGGGAAGTCGCGCGCGTCGCGAAGTCGCGGTGGCCTTCCGTCCCCGTCGGACTCATCACCGGGTGGGGCGAGGATCCCGCCACGAAGCCGGAGGAGCGCGCGACCGCTGACTTCGTTCTGGCCAAGCCGATCACCGTGGACCGACTCCGCGCGGCGCTCGCGCAGGTGCAAGCGCTGCATTCATAAGCTGGGGGCCTCGAAGGCCCCCAGACCCCCATACGCTCGCCGGGCGCCGGGCAACCCGACGCCCGTCTCGATCCCCCATACGCTCGCCGGGCGCCGGGCAACCCGACGCCCGTCTCGATCCCCCATACGCTCGCCGGGCCGGGCAACCCGACGCCCGTCTCGATCCCC
>JBGPTW010000101.1:0-22936 GCA_041490825.1 Methylomirabilia bacterium
GGTGGGGCTCCTGGGGGTGGGGGGGGGGCTGGGGGGGCCCGCCCGGTTGGAACAAAACCCCAACGCCCCCGGGGGCCGCCCCAACCCGCCCCCCAAAACACCGACTGCTCTGACCGCTTCGCTTTGACAACTCTTCTGTCCAGGCGTTACGGTTCACCACGTGATCGGCGTGAAGAACGTTGGCGTCGTCGGGCTCGGTGCGATCGGTCGTCAGGTCTCGAAGGCGCTCGACGACGGGATGCCGGGCCTCGCGCTCGCGGGCGCCACCGCGCGCGATCGAGACAAGGCCGAAGCGTTTCTGACAACGCTCTCCACCAAACCGCCGTTCCTCTCCCTCGATGAGCTCATCGCTGCATCCGACATCGTCGTGGAAGCCTCGACGCAAGCGCACCTTCGAGAAATCGCTCCGAAGACGCTCGGGGCCGGAAAGGACCTGGTCGTCCTCTCGTGCGGCGCACTGCTGGGCCGCGACGACTGGATCCGGATGGCCGAGGCGAACCGGTGCCGTATCCTCGTGCCGTCCGCCGCGATCGCCGGCCTCGACGGCGTGAAGGGCGCGCGCCTCGGAGCGATCACCTCGATCACCATGGAGAGCCGCAAGCCGCCGCGCGGTCTTGCGGGAGCGCCGTGGATCGTCGAGAAGAAGATCGATCTGGATGCGATCACCGAGGAGACGCTCATCTTCGAAGGACCGGCGACCGAGGCCTGCCGCGCCTTCCCGGCCAACGTCAACGTGCTGGCTGCGCTCTCACTGGCCGGGATCGGTCCCGAGCGCACCCGCATCCGGCTGTTCGCCACCCCCGGGCTCAGGTTCAACCAGCACCGGATCAGCGTCGAGGGCGAGTTCGGGTCGCTGCGCATCGAGGTCGAGAACGTCCCCACCGAGAATCCGCGGACGGGAAAGCTTTCGTACCTGTCGACGATCGCGCTCCTGCGCGATCTCGGCGCGACGCTGCGGGTCGGGACTTGATTTACGTGGGGGGCCCCGAGAGGCGCGCGGACGCGCCTGACATGGCCCCCACACCCCCATACGGCTTTGCCCCTATACACCGCACCAACGCGCGATTTATGAGGCAACCGCCGATTCTGCCTCAAAAACTGCGCCGTCAGTGGGCTCTGCTGAGGGGGGTAACTCCTGCGGGCTGCTGTTCCGTCGATCGTCATGCACCGACTTCAGTCCGCGCAACGCCGGCGATCAGCGGCGGTGCGCAGCACCGGCCGCTGAATCGGCTTGTTGGGCAGCCTTCTCCGCCAGTCGACTGAGAACTGGATCGGAGTACTGGTGCGACCGCAACCAGGCAACAAGTTGCTCGTGAGCCATGTTTTCTATCTCCGCGCTGACCCTGTCGCGGGCTTCGCGCGCGGTGTGCACGCAGTCGAACGGGCGGGACTTCGGATTACTCATCTTCAATGATCTCCCGCGGGGTACGGATCTCCAGGAGTGGATATCCCCGCTTCAGATTGACGGCGTTGTAGGCGTGGATACGCGTCAGGTTGACGATGTGCTTGAAGTTCCAGCTGACGAGTACATCGACTCTCGCGACAGTCGCCAGTGCGATGTGGAGAGCATCGGCGCGCATGCGAGCTCCGGCGGCCCTCCGACAGCACCGCGTACGAGAGCGGAAGCTCCCTCTGAACGCTGATCATGCCACGGCTCACCCTCTGTGAGCGAACAGGGTAGACGACGAGCCGGGGTCGGGCAATGTCCGAATTCCGATACGGCGGGCGGGCCGCCGAACAGGTGTTCTGCAGCACCGGCAAGATCGGGCGGGGCGTGTTGTCGAAGAGCCGTTTGACGATGAACGCATCGAAGGCGATCCGGATTCTGAGGCAAAGCCCCCATACGCTCGGAGCGCCCCGGGGAACCCGGGACGCTCCTCGAATCACGCTAGCCGACTGGCGTCGCCTCCAGGTACCGTTCGGCTTCGAGCGCAGCCATGCAACCCGTGCCGGCAGCAGTCACGGCTTGACGCCACACCGAGTCCTGCACATCGCCGGCGGCGAAAATGCCAGGAACCGACGTCTGGGTCGTTCCCGGCACCACCTTGATGTAGCCGTTCGGCAACAGCTCGAGCTGCCCTCGGAACAGTTCCGTGTTCGGCTGGTGGCCGATCGCGACGAAGAGCCCATCGACTGGCCGGTCGGAGAGCTCGTCCGTCTCGATATTCCGTAGCCGCACGCCGGTGACCTTCCGTGCAGTCACGTCGAAGATCTCGTCCACCACGCTGTTCCAGACGAAGCTGATCTTCGGATTCGCGAGCGCGCGATCCTGCATGATCTTGGAGGCCCGCAGACGATCGCGGCGATGCACGACCTCGACGTGGCGTCCGAGACGCGCAAGATAGAGCGCTTCTTCCAGCGCCGCATCGCCGCCGCCCACCACCATGATCTTCTGATCCTTGAAGAAGAACCCGTCGCAGGTGGCGCAGGTCGACACGCCGCGTCCCAGCAGCGCCGTCTCGGACGGCAGGCCGAGAAGCTTGGCGGAAGCTCCAGTGGACACGATGACGGTGTGCGCGTGCCAGACGCTGTTTCCCGCTCGCACCTCGAACGGACGGCGCGAGAAATCGACTGCGGTCGCGTCCTCGGCGACCATCTCGGTACCGAAGCGCTCGGCCTGCTTGCGCATGGCCTCCATCAACTCTGGCCCCGTCAGCCCATCGATGAAACCGGGATAGTTCTCGACAACCGTGGTCAGTATGAGCTGGCCGCCCGACTGGTAACCGGCGAGGATCAGCGGTGAGAGGTTCGCCCGCGCGGCGTAGATCGCCGCGGTGTAGCCAGCGGGCCCGGAGCCGATGATCAGAACGTTGCGCGGCGTCGCCATGCATGCCTCCTGACTGTCCTGTTAGATGCATGCTCGAGGCCGATCGATGCCGACAGGACATCGACACCGGCGCCAGCGCAGGATGTTGGAGAATCGAGGAGCGCCCCGGGTTTCCGAGCGTTGGGGGTCGAGGAGCGCGCCGGGTTTCCCGGCGCACGCCGAGCGTTGGGGGTCTGGGGGCCATTTCGTGGCCCCCAGCTTAATTAATCACACGCCGAGAATCGGCAGCAGCTCCGCGAGATCGGTGATCTCGAAGTCGGGTGCTGTCATGCCTTCGGGCAGCGCCTGGCGTTCCCGGTTGATCCACGCGACCGGCATCCCGACGGCCTGCGCCCCCACCACGTCGATGTCCGCGCGATCCCCGACGAAGAGCGCCTCGCCGGGCAACACCTGAAGCCGGCGAAGCGCGACGTCGAAGATCTCGGCCTTCGGCTTTCGCCACCCGACCGCATCGGAGACCACCACGATGTCGAACACGTCAGCCACACCCGCGGTCTCGAGAATGCCGAGTGCCGTGGGTGTGTAGTCGAAGTTCGACACGACGGCGAGGCGGAAGCGCCGGGCGAGCCGCCGGAGCACGGTCGCGTGATGCGCCGGGAACTCCGCCGCCTTCGAGAGCTCGCGTCGATGCGCTTCCAGCAGCGTCGAGACGAGATCCGCCGGACATGCCGCCGGATCGATCTGGAGCCTCGCGAGCCAGTGGCCGAAGCGCTGGGGCGCCGACACTTCCCGGTGATCGATCGCGCGCTCCCGCTCGGCCTCGTGCCAGCTCCAGATCAGCGCGTCATAGCAGGCGCCGAGCGTAACGTCGGGCGCGTGATCGCGAAGGATCGCGTGCAGGTGGCCGACGGTGGATCGAACCTGACGGCCGTTCACCTCGAGCACCGGAAGCCGATCGCGGTCGAAGATCACGAGCGTGTCGAAGAGGTCGAAGAGCACGGCCTTGACGGTCATCGCGCGCCGCTCACAGCGGTTTCCGTGCGGTATAGCCTTCGTCGAGAGCGTGCCAGTACTGAATCGCCGTCTCGCCGTGCTTCCAGCACAGATTCACTTCGTGCCCGTCCCGGAGATGGATGAAATCGACCAGCCCCAGCGCGAGGTCTTTCGGCACTCCACCGAGCTCGACGATCCGGTTGAGCCCGGTCCGCACTCCGTCGGTGAGCCTCTCAAGCTTCGTGCGATCGTCGCGCCAGACGCCGACATCGGTCATGGCGCCACCGCTCAGCGCAATGCGCTGCTTCTCCGCGTGCATCCGCTCCCGCACCGTGGTCGCTTCCGCGTGCGCGCTCTTCACACCGTTCATGATCTCGGTCAATATCGGGATGAGCGCTTCGACCTCCTCGCGGCTCCAGTACCGCTCAGCCACGGATCGGCGCCTCGACGAAGATCGCGTGCACTTCCTTGGGCCCGTGCACGCCGCGGGTCAGCGTCAGCTCGATGTCGGCGGTCCGGCTCGGTCCCGTGATGAAGGTGATCACGGCACCCGCAGCGCTGGCGTCCGGACTCGCGTGCCACGCTTCGAGAAACACTCCGACCTGCTCGAGCGACTCGACCAGCGCGGTCCGATCGAACACGGCGACGTGGTACGGCGGCAGGAGCGAGGTCGAGCGCGGCCGGCCCGGCCCTGATCGCAGGACGAGCGATCCTGTCTCCGCGACCGCGAGGTCGACACCGGTGAGTCCGAGATCCGCATCCGCGATGACCTCGCGCAGCCGCTGGCGCTCGGCATCGACGACCTCCTGGTGCGGCATGATCGTCGTCTCGACGCCGTGACGACGGAGATCGGCAGCGACATCCAGCCCGAGCACGTCGGCAGGCCAGGTGATCAAGCGGTGAGCGTTGCGCTCGCGCGCAATGTCACCGACGATCTGCGCGACGTCTCCGGAGGTTCGGACCCGATGAAACACGCCACCAACCCGCTCGAACTCCGCGCGGAACCGGTCCAGCGCTTGTGGCCATCGCTCGGCCAGCTCGCGGCGAATGGCGTCGGCCAGGTCGGTCGGTCGTGGCGGGCGGGCGGCGGGCGTCGCAGGGAACAGCCCTCGCGTCTTGGCCATCTCGGCGCGAATTCGCCCGACGAACTCCGTTCGCGAGCTCACCGTGCAGATTCCGTGTGAGCGTGATCGGCCTCGAGAGCCAGCGCCGACCAGCGCTCGCTGAACGTCCGTGGCGCGACGGCCGGCAAGTCTCGTGTACGAGTCCATTCGCCCAGGAAGAGCGGCAGGCGTGGGATCACGCCGCCGCGCGTGAACGGCCGCTGCAGCAGCCGCCCGATCGGCCCGGCGAGACGATAGAGCGGCGGAGAGCCGAGCACATGAGCCAGCATCTTGAATAGGACGCGCTCGGACCACGGGGCGATGCCCTTCTCGGCCACTTCCTTCCGGAGCTCGATCAGCATGCGTGGGATGTCGATGCGCACCGGGCACGCATCGACGCACGCCCCGCAAAGTGACGACGCGTGAGCCAGGTCCTTCACCGACCGTGGGCCGTTCAGCATCGCCGTCAGCAAGATCCCGATCGGCCCGGGATAGGTATAGCCGTAGGCGTGGCCGCCGATCTGCCGGTAGACCGGACACACGTTCAAGCACGCGCCGCAACGCAGGCAGTAGAGCGCCTCACGGAGCGGGCCGGCGAGCTGCGCGATGCGCCCGTTGTCGATCAGAACCAGGTGGAAGTCCTCGGGGCCTTCGAGCTCCCCGGCCCGGCGCGGGCCTCGCACGAGGGTCGTGTAGACCGAGAGTTTCTGACCGGTCGCACTCTTCGCCAGGATGGCCAGGAACACCATCAGATCGGTCATCGAGGGCACGAGCTTCTCGACGCCCATCACCGCGACGTGCACCCGAGGGAGCGACGTCACCATGCGGCCGTTGCCCTCGTTGGTGACGAGCACGACGGTGCCGGTGTCGGCCACGGCGAAGTTGGCGCCGGTGATCCCGAGATCCGCCTGGAGGAACTTCTGCCGGAGCTCCTCGCGCGCGATGCGCGTGAGGACTTCGGGATCGGCCGGCACCTCACGCTTGAGCTCCTTGGCAAAGAGCTCCGCGACCTGCCCCTTCGTCTTGTGGATCGCGGGCGCGATGATATGCGACGGGCGCTCGTGAGCGAGCTGGATGATGTACTCGCCGAGGTCGGTCTCCACCGGCGTGACGCCGATGGCCTCGAGCGCCTCGTTCAGATGTATCTCCTCCGTCGCCATCGACTTCGACTTCACGGCCATGCGGGCCCCGCTCGCGCGGGCGATGTCGAGCACGATGGCGCGCGCCTCATCCGCGGTCGCCGCGTAATGGACGTGGCCGCCGAGCCGCTCGATGTTGTCGACGAGCTGGTCGACGTACCGGTCGAGCGACTGGAGCGTGGCCTCCTTGATGGCCCGGGCTCGATCGCGCAACGCTTCGCCCTCGGGAAAGTCGCCGAAGGCGTCGCGCCGCAGGTCGATGAACTTCGTCGTCGCGATGTCGAGCGCCTGCTTGAGAAATCGATCGCCGAGGGCGCGCGCGGCGCGCTGCCGCAGAGGCGTCGCGAGCTCGGGTTCACTCATCGGTCAGCAGCTCCGCGAGATGAACGGCCCGTACCTTCGAGCCTCGCCGGCTCAGGCCGCCCCGCATCTGCATGAGGCAGCCGGCATCGCACGCGACCAGACATTCGGCGCCGGTCGCTTCGACGTTCGCGAGCTTCCGGTCCAGGATCGCCGTCGAGACCTCGGGCAAGCGCACGGCGAAGGAACCGCCAAAGCCGCAGCATTCGTCGCTCGCGGGCAGCTCGACGAACTCCGCGCCCTGCAAGTCCTTCAGGATCGTCCGCGGCGTCTCGGCCTCGTGCAGGCCGCGCAAGAGGTGGCAGGAATCGTGGTACGTGATGCGTCCCTTCACGGCACTCGTGAAGCGCGTTTTCCGCACCACCCGCACGAGGAACTGCGAGAGCTCCCACGTCCGACGGGCGAGCTCGTCGGCCTCGCGCCGCAGGCCCGCATCCTTCATGAGCCCGGGGTATTCGTGCTTCACCATCCAGGCGCACGATCCCGAGGGCACGACGACGTGCTCGGAGTTGCGGAACAACGGGATCATGCGGCGGGCGACCGCGGCCGCTTCGTCGTGATAGCCGCTGTTGAAGAGCGGCAGTCCGCAACACGTCTGGCCGGGGGGGAAATCGACGGCGACCCCGAGCCGTCGCAGCAACCGGACGATCGCGACGCCGACCTCGGGGAAGAACATGTCGCCGAGGCACGTGATCATCAGTGACGCGCGAACGCTCGCGGTCATCCGTGCGCGGGGGGCGGGGTGACGACGACCAGCACGAGCAGCGGCGTGTCTGCCGCATTGGCGATGCCGTGGGCCGCGCCGGCGCGGGCGACGATCGCTTCGCCGGCCTCCAGTGTCTCGTCGACACCGTCGAGGCTGAAGCGTCCACGACCTTCGAGGACGTAGCAGATCTTGTCCTGGTCGTCATGGACGTGCGGCTTCTGCTGCTGTCCCGGAGCGAGACAGTAGAGATCGAGCTGGGCGCGCGACGTGGTCGACAGCGCCACCTTCGCCATCTTCTCGGGCTGAATCTTGACGTGGTCCTTCACCGTGATCTTCATCGTCGAACCTCTCCTCCTGCCGCGACGGCCCGGGCCAGCAGCTCCACCGGATGCAGGACCTCGATCTCGAGCCCACGCACGCGCGCGCCCTTGGCGATCTGCAGGAGACAACCGGGATTGCCCGTCGCGACGACCCGGGCGCCGGTCTCCCGGATGCGTTCGATCTTCTGCTCGAGCAATCGCTCGGCGACGTCGGGCTCGAAGAGATTGTAGACCCCCGCACTGCCGCAGCAGAGATCGCTGTCGGGAAGCTCCACGAGCTTGAGACCCGGGATCCGCCGAAGCAGTGCGCGTGGCTCGACTCGCACGCGCTGGCCGTGCGCCAGGTGACAGGCGTCATGGTACGTGACGACGAGGTCGAGCCGGCCGAGCGGAAGATCCGCATCGGCGAGAATCTGCGACACGTCCCGGGTCCGGTTCGCAAGTCGCTGGACGTCGACGGATCCCGTCACCCAGTGGCCGTACTCTTTCATCGCGGAGCCGCAGCCGGCGGCATTGGTGACGATCCAGTCGACGTCCTCGGGAAACGCCTGTGCCAGCTCGCGAGCGCGCTTGCGGAAGTCAGCGACGCGTCCCCCGTGAAGCTCGAGCGCGCCGCAGCAGCCCTGACAGCGCGGCACCACGACGTCGTACCCCGCGAGCGAGAGCAACCACGCGGTGTCCTGATTCACTCCCGGGTAGAGATGCCGCTGCACGCAGCCAGTCAGGAGGCCGACGCGCCCACGTGCTGTGCCTCGCGCCGGAATCACCTCGGGAAGCGCGGCCGCGCGCGGCACGCTCGACACGAGCGACTCCATGGCCGCGAGCCCGGGAAAGCGGCTCAGGATCCCGCTTGCGCGGAGCACGCGTTGCATACCAAGGCGCTGGTAGAGCCGCAACGCGGCGAGAGCGAATCCGACACGCGCTGGATGTGGAAACACCCCGAAGACGAGCGAGGTGAAGAGCCGGCGGCCCAGCGGCCGATCTCGTTGATCGAGCTGTGCACGAGTAGCCTCGAGGAGAGATCCGAACCGCACGCCCGACGGACACGCGGTCTCGCACGCGCGGCAGCCAAGACAGAGATCGAAGTGTCGCGCGAACGTCTCCGTCAGCTCCTGACGACCCTCGAGTGCCGCGCGCATGAGATAGAGCCGGCCGCGCGGCGAATCCATCTCCTCGCCGAGCACCCGATAGGTCGGACACTGTGGCAGGCAGATGCCGCAGTGCACGCACTTGCGGATTTCCTCGAGCGACGGCGCCTCGGATCCCGAGAACGACGCCGCGATCACAGCCCTCCCACAAAGCGCCCGGGATTGAGTGTGCCGGCGGGGTCGAACGTCTGCTTCAGCCTCCGCATCAGCTGGAAGGCAGACGGGTCGACGCCGCCCCAGGGATCGATGATGCCTCGCATGGACTGCGGGGCGCGAGCCACCATGACGTGCCCGCCGTGCTCGGACACGAACGATCGCAGCGTCTCGACGGCGCGAGGCAACGTTCCGATCACAGCGTCCGAGGCGATGATCGTGAAGACGCCCGTGGCTGCGCAGGCCGCCACGACGTGAGCCGGGTCTTCGCGCAGTGCCTCTTCGATGGCGCTGGCCGTCGCCGCGAGGCCGGAGGCAGGAACGGCGACACGGAGCATCACCTGACCCGAGTAGAGAATGCGATCCCAGGCGCTCCACCAGCGCTCCGTGACTCCATGCAGTTCGCCGCCGCTGCGCTTTGCCAGGTCGCGGAGCCGCTCTCCCTGCTCGACGACGGCCGCCTCCACGCTCCCCAGCGCAACGGCGACGGCGACCGGTGCAGCGGGCCCACCGGCTTCGCCGAGCGCACGCGCGTTGAGCCACTGGAGGCGCATGGGCTGGATGCTGGAGTCCAGGACGGCCGCGACGAGCTGATCGGCCGCGCTGGCGCTGGAGAACGTCACCAGCCACGTCCGCTCACACTCGGGCCGCGCGTGGAGCCTGAGCGTCAACTCGGCCAGGATGCCGAGCGTCCCGAATGATCCGACCATCAGCTTCGGCACGTCGTAACCCGCGACCGACTTCACGACCTTGGCGCCACCCCACGTCACGACGCCATCCGCCTGGACGAACCGGACGCCGAGAAGAAGGTCGCGGAGCCCGCCATACCGGCACCGCAGCGGCCCGGTCGCGTTGGTGGCGACGAGACCGCCGAGCGTGCGACCGGCGGCGCCTGGAGGATCGACCGGAAGGAATTGCCGGTGGGCGCCCAGCAACGACGCCAGCTGACCGGCCGTCACCCCGGCCTCGACGGTGACCGTGAGGTCGTCCGGACTGTACTCGACGATCCGCGCAAGACCCTGGAGGTCCACGACCATGTCGAGGCGTGCTGGTGGACGGCCCATCGCAAGCGAGCTGCCGCTACCGCGCGGTGTGACCGCGAGACCCGCGTCATGAGCGAGCGCGACGAGACGGCTGAGCTCGTCGACCGATGCCGGGCGCACGAGCCACCGGGGCGCACGGCCATCGATGGCCGCACCGGCCAACGCTGCAGGGTCTTCGCTCAGACGCTCGCGTCCGACGATCGCCGCCAGACCGCCGGGCACGGAACGGGTCGACACGCTCATGCGCTAGATCCAGGCGCCTTCAGGCAGGATTGGCCGTACCGGCCGAAAGCCTTCTCCGCACGCCGGATGCGAGGGCAACAGCTTGCCGGGGTTCATGACGCCATCGGGATCGAACACGCGTCGCAGCCGGTACATGAAGTTGAGGTCGGCCTCGCCATACTGCAGCAAGAGGTTCTTGGCCTTGTCGATCCCGACGCCGTGCTCCCCGGTGACGCTGCCGCCCATCGCAATGCAGGCGTTGAGCAGCTCCTCGTTCGCAGTCTTCGCGCGCTCGAGCTGGACGGGATCGCGATCGTCGTAGCAGATCAGCGGATGAAGATTCCCATCCCCCGCGTGGAAGACGTTCGCGATGAGCACCCCGTGGCGGGCCGCGATCGCCTCCATTTCCCGCATGATGGCCGGAAGCTTCGAGCGTGGAACGACCGCGTCCTGCAAGAGATAGCTCGGCGCCAGCCGGCCAACCGCGCCGGCGGCTTCCTTTCGTCCCTTCCACAGGAGCGCACGCTCGGCCTCGTCACGCGCCACCCGGACCTCGAACGCGCCGCGCTCCCGACACAACGCGACGGCGCGCTCGGTCTCGATCTCGATCTCGGCCCTCGGCCCGTCGAGCTCGATCAACAACACGGCAGCCGCGCCGGCCGGGAAGCCGGCTCCGACTCCCGCGTTGATGGCGCCGATCATTCGCTCGTCGAGCATCTCGAGAGCGGCAGGGACGATGCCCGCCGCGATGATGGCCGAGACCGCCTCGGCCGCCGCCTGCATCGACGCGAACGACGCGAGCGCCGTTTTCACCGCTTCCGGCGCGTGCAGAAGACGCACGGTGACAGCCGTCACGAGCCCGAACGTGCCCTCCGAGCCAACCGCCACGCCGGTGAGATCGTACCCCGGCCGGTCCCAGACCTTTCCGCCTGTTTTGACGAGCTCGCCCTTGCCGGTGACCATCTCGAGACCGATGACGTGGTTCGTCGTGATCCCGTATTTCAAGCAGTGGGGTCCGCCGGCGTTCGTCGAGACGTTCCCGCCGATCGAGGACACCATCTGGCTCGATGGATCGGGCGCGAAGAAGTAACCGGCCTCGCTGACCGCCTTCGTGAGCCACAGATTGATCAACCCGGGCTCCACGGTCGCGCAGCGGTTGCGGAAATCGAGGTCGAGAATGCGGTTCATCCGATTCATTCCGACCATCACGCCGCCCACCGGCGCCATGGCGCCACCGATCAGTCCCGTGCCGGAGCCTCGAGGCACGATCGGCACGTGTTCGGTTCGGCACAACCGCACGATAGCCTGGACCTGCTCCACCCGCTCCGGGAGCACGACGACATCGGGCATGCCCTTGTAGAAGGTGTGCATGTCGCACTCGTAGACCAGCCGTCCCTCGTCTGTGAGCACGAGCCCGTTCGATCCGACGATCTCGCGCAACGCATCGACGAACGCGGATGTCAGCGCCATGGCGAGCTCAGGTTACAGCAGAGGAGCGAACGTGAAAGGCGTAACGGACGCCGGGGTGGAGTGGCTGTCCAGAGAACCGTTGCTTCTGCGGGTCGACTGAGGCTTGAGGCTAAATTCGTGGCCCCATCGAGTGCGGGACCACCGTGGTGGATAGCGTGTTCTCTGGACAGCCACTCCACCCCGGCGGGCACACTACTCGATCTTCCAGGTATCGCCGGCCACGAGAAGCTTCGCGATGTCGCCGGCGCCACGCTCGGAGATCGCGCGCTGCTCCTGCTCGAGCAGGATGTCCTCGTACACCGGTGCCGCCACCGCGGTCAGGACCCCGATCGGAACCGGGAAGTCCGGGGCGAAGAGGTCGGCCAGGAGCTTGGCCGCGTTCACGTTCGTCTCGTCGTGCACCCACAGCGCGCTCTCGCGCACGTCCTTGGCCGAGACGACCTTCGGAATCACGCCGTCCATGATCAACGCCTTGCGGTCGTCGGGCGGGCCGAAGAGCAATGGCTTGCCGTGCTCCAGCCGCAGCTCGTGCTGGAGCTTCGATTGCTTTTCGTAGAGCACGTTCCACGCAAGATCGTTGTACACGTTGCAGTTCTGGAGGATCTCGAGGAACGCCGTCCCCTTGTGCGCCGCGGCCCGCTTCAGCATCGCCTCCAGATGCGGGATGTTGCGGTCGACCGTCCGCGCCACGAACGTCGCGCCGCAGCCGAGCGCGAACGCCAGCGGGTTCACCGGCCGGTCGGCCGAGCCCATCGGCGTGGACTTGGTCACCTTGCCGAGCTCGCTCGTGGGCGAGTACTGCCCCTTGGTGAGACCGTAGATCCGGTTGTTGAACAGCAAGATCGTGACGCCCACGTTCCTACGCAGCACGTGCAGCATGTGGTTGCCACCGATCGAGAGGCCGTCGCCGTCGCCCGTGACGACGAAGATCTTCAGCTCCGGTCGCGCGAGCTTCAGGCCCGTCGCGAGGGCTGGCGCGCGACCGTGGATCGTGTGGAAGCCGTACGTGTTCATGTAGTACGGGAACCGGCTCGAGCAGCCGATCCCCGAGATGAAGACGATGTCCTCTCTCGGCACGCCGAGGTCGGGCATCGACTTCTGCACGGCGGAAAGAATCGCGTAGTCGCCGCACCCCGGGCACCAGCGGACGTCCTGATCGGATTCGAAGTCCTTCTTCGTGTACTTCGGAGTCGCAGCCCCGGTGGTAGAGCTCATTTCACTTCCCCGGCGAGCTGATTGATCGCCTCGTAAATTTCGTCACTTGCCAGTGGCAGACCCCGGACCCGGTTGAACCCGACTGCATCGACGAGGTACTCGGCGCGGATGACGCGGACGAGCTGCCCGAGGTTGATCTCCGGCACGAGCACCTTCCTGTACTCACGGAGGATGTGCCCGAGATCCGGTGGCAGCGGGTTCAGGTGACGGAGGTGAATGGACGCGACCGACTTGCCGTCGGCTTGCGCGCGCTCGACAGCGGCGGTGATGGCGCCGTACGTGCCACCCCACCCCACCACGAGCAGATCGCCGGTGGCCGGCCCATTGATGGACGTCGGCGGAATTTCCTGGGCCACGCGCCGCACTTTCTCGGCGCGGGTCCGGACCATGTGGTCGTGATTTTCGGGATCGTAGGAGATGTTGCCGGTGACGTCCTGCTTCTCGAGACCGCCGATACGGTGCTCCAGCCCCGGCGTGCCGGGTCGCACCCACGGCCGCGCCAGCGTGGCCGGGTCACGGAGGTATGGGAAGAATCCTTCGCGCTCTGTCCGGAACTCGATGTCGATCGGCGGCAGCGTGCTCGGATCAGGGATGAGCCACGGCTCGGAGCCGTTGGCGAGGAAACCGTCGCTCAGCACCATCACCGGCACCATGTACTTCACGGCAATCCGGACCGCTTCGTAGGCGATGTAGAAGCAGTCGCCCGGCGTGGCCGGCGCGATCACCACCACCGGCGATTCGCTGTTGCGGCCGTAGAGCGCCTGCATGAGATCGGCCTGCTCGGTCTTGGTCGGCAATCCCGTCGACGGCCCACCACGCTGGATGTCGAGGATCACGAGCGGGAGCTCAGCCGTGACGGCCAGACCGATGCCTTCGCCCTTGAGCGCGATGCCCGGCCCGCTCGACGCGGTGACGCCGATGGCGCCACCGAACGACGCGCCGATCGCCGCGGTCACCGCCGCGATCTCGTCCTCGGCCTGGATGGTCCGGACGCGGAACCGCTTGTGCATGGCCAGCTCTTCGAGGATGCCGCTGGCCGGAGTGATCGGATACGCGCCGTAGACGATCGGCACCTTCGAGCGCTGCGCCGCAGCCAGGAGACCCCAGGCGAGCGCGCGGTTACCGGTCATCGCCCGGTAGAGTCCCGGCGCCATCTCGGCCGGCTCCACCGCGTAGTGCTCGGAAAAGATCTCCGCGGTCTCGCCGAAGGCATGACCCGCCTTCAGCACGCGGGTGTTCGCCTCGGAGATTGCGACATTCTTCGAGAACTTCTTCGTGATCCAGTCGAGCGTGGGCTCCAGCGGCCGCGTGTAGATCCAGGAGACGAGACCGAGCGCGAAGAAGTTCTTGGTCCGGTCCTTCTCCTTGGTATTCAGCTCGAGGTCCTTGATCGCCTCGTGCGTGAGGGCGGTCATGTCGACCTTGTGCAGCCGGTATCGTTCGGCCACCGTCGAATCGTCGAGCGGGTTCGACGCGTACCCCGCCTTGTCGAGGTTGCGCTTGTCGAACGCCGACGTGTTGACGATGAGCAGCCCCCCGGTCTTCAGGTCGCGAAGGTGCACCTTGAGCGCGGCCGGATTCATCGCGACGAGGCAATCGAGGCGATCCCCAGGGGTGTACACACGCTGGCTGCCGAACTGTAGCTGGAAGGAGGAGACACCGAAGAGCGTTCCCGCGGGGGCCCGGATCTCGGCGGGGAAGTTCGGGAGCGTCGCGACGTCGTTCCCCGCCCACGCGGATTCGGTCGTGAATTGCTCTCCGGTGAGTTGCATCCCGTCACCCGAGTCACCAGCGAACCGAATCACCGCACGGTCGAGTTCTCGGCGCGGCTTTCCCACTCCCGTGACGGGAGCGGTCGTGTTAGCCATCGAAGCCTCTCCTCGTGTTGAGTTCACGCGTCCGGTCCGTTGCCGGATCGCGCATTACACACTCCAGCCCACGCGCGTGAAGATCTGGGATACCGCAGGCGTTGCTCCCGCAGTCGGGCGTACAACGTGCTCGGCGGACCCCAATTATTTTAACGGTGCCGGTGCGAAGCAGCAAGGCTTTCCTCGTGGGTGGACCACCTTGCCGGGGCCCAAAGGATCCTCCTCACCCGGCGTCGATGACGTGCGGGTTCTTCGTCCTGTCTCCTGGCGGCAGGTTGAGCACCGCCTCCGGAAACAGATCCGCGAGCCACCGCATCGCATCGGTCGCCGTGATGACACCGACCGGCCGCCCAGCGTCGTCGACGATCGGGACCGTGCGATAGCCCGACACGCTCATGCAGTGGAGCGCCTGCGCGACCCGATCCCTCATCCTGAGCGCCTCGGGATTCCGCGTCATGACGGCGCCGATCGGCGTCCGGCTCGGATCCTGATTGCGCCCGACCACCCGCATCAACACGTCACGCTCCGTGAAAATCCCGGCCAGCTTGCCGCTGCCGTCGACGACCAGCACACCGGCCTGCCGCCGCGCCAGCATGGCGTCGACCGCCACCTTGACCGTCACGCTCTCGGGGACGCACACCGGATCGGGCGGTGAGAGCACCGCCAGCGTATCGTCGAAGAGGGCGCCGCGGATCGCTCTGAGATCAGTGTCGATGGTCTCGGAATACTCGTCCTCGGCATCACTCATGACTCCCCCCCATGGCGTGATCATACGCTCTCCCGATCATTGGTTCCTTGCTTGCCTCCTTCAGGAGCTCGATGAAGCGGACGACCGTCGGACTGAGCGGCTTCTGGCGCCTGTGAATGATCCCCACCGGCCGCACCAGGCCGGGGAGATCGAACGGCACCACTGCCAGCGTTCGGACGCCGGCCTCGTTCTGCACCGTGTGGCGCGGCAGGATCGTCACGCCGGCCGCGATGATGACCGCCTGCTTGATGGTCTCGATGTTGTCGAATGCCATGACCGTGTTGACCTTGACGTTGTGCTGCCGGAGGGCGCGGTCGATCGCTCTGCGGATCGTCAGCTCCGGGTCGAACGCCACGAAGGCTTCCCCGTTCAGGTCGGCCGGCCGCACGACCTTGCGCCGGGCCAGGCGGTGGCTGGGATGGCAGACGAAGGCCATCGGCTCATCACGGAGCGGTACGATCGAGAGCGAGCGGTTCGCGGGTGGATACGACATGATGCCCACGTCGGCTTCGCCGTTCATGACGGCGTCGACGACCTTGTGCGGGTGCAGGCATTCGAGCTGCACCAGCGCGCTGGGATAGAGCGACCTGAACCGCTGCATGTGGCGGCTCACGTCGTGGAGACCCACGGAGTAGATCGCGGCGACGCGCACGGTCCCGTCGACGCGCGCCTTCACCGCCCCGGCCTCGGCTTTCGCCCTCTCCCAGCCGGCCAGGATCTCCCGGCACGCGTCGTAGAACGCCGCGCCCTCGGGCGTCACCACGAACGGACGCCTGGTGCGGTCGATCAAGGCGACACCCAGATGATCCTCGAGCTGCTGAAGAGCCTGGCTGGCCGCGGACTGCGACACGACGTTCTGCTCCGCGCCGCGCGAGAAGCTCCGGAGCCGGACCACGTCGCAGTAGAGCCGCAGTGTTTCGAGGTGCACAGGGGCAGTCTACATCATTAGTAATGCTTATACCCATCATCTAACTTTTTGGGGATGACTAATACTCGTCGCGCGAGTACTATCGTGCAACTCTTCACAAAGTGAGCATGAGAGGATCGTGCAGGATGCCGCGAGGTCAGTCATGAACGATGGAAATCTCTTCGCCGGACAGCCCGCGCGCCAAGGGCTCTACGACCCCAGCCACGAGCACGACGCCTGCGGCGTGGGATTCGTCGTCAACGTCAAGGGCAAGAAGTCGCACGAGATCGTCCGCCAGGGGCTGCTCGTTCTCATCAACCTCCTGCATCGCGGCGCCTGCGGCTGCGAAGTCAACACCGGCGACGGCGCCGGCATCTTGCTGCAGATGCCGGACAAGTTCTTGCGGCGCGAGTGCGCGGCAATCGGCATCGGTCTGCCGCCGGCCGGTCGATACGGCGCCGGCCTCGTCTTCCTTCCACGCCCTTCCGTTCAGCGCGAGAAGATCCAGGCGCTCGTCCAGGCGATCATCGCCGAGGAAGGACAACGATGCCTCGGGTGGCGCGACGTGCCGACGGACGACCATCTGCTCGGCGCCACAGCCCGCTCGGTCGCGCCCCACATCAAGCAGCTGTTCATCGGTCAGGGGGACGGCATCGCCGATCAGGCCCACCTGGAGCGGAAGCTCTACGTGATCAGGAAGCGCATCGAAAACGCCGTCGCGCAGATGGACTTCGACGGGAAGCAGTTCGTCTATCTCCCGAGCCTGTCGTCGCGAACGCTGATCTACAAGGGCATGTTGAGCGCCGATCAGATCGAGAGTATGTTCCCCGATCTGGCCGATCCGGACATGGAGTCGGCGCTGGCGCTCGTTCACCAGCGCTTCAGCACGAACACGTTTCCGTCGTGGCCGCTGGCGCACCCCTACCGCTACATCGCGCACAACGGCGAGATCAACACGTTGCGTGGCAACATCAACTGGATGCGCGCGCGGGAAGCGCTCTGCCAATCCGATGTCCTCGGCGACGATCTGAAAAAAGTCTTGCCCGCGACGCGTGAGGGGCTGTCGGACTCCGCGACGTTCGACAACGTGCTCGAGTTCCTGGTCATGAACGGCCGCTCGCTGCCTCACGCGATCCTCATGATGATCCCCGAGCCGTGGCAGAACCACGAGAGCATGAGCCCGGAGCGGCGCGCCTTCTACGAATACCACTCGTCGCTGATGGAGCCGTGGGACGGTCCGGCATCGATCGCCTTCACGGATGGATCGGTCATCGGCGCGGTGCTCGATCGGAACGGGCTCCGGCCCTCGCGGTACTACGTCACCAAGGACGACCTCGTGATCATGGCGTCCGAAGTGGGCGTGCTCGACATCCCGCCGGAGAACGTGCTCGTCAAGGAACGCCTGCATCCCGGTCGGATCTTCCTCGTGGACACAGTTGAGGGCCGGATCATCGCCGACGACGAGATCAAGGCGCAGCTCGCTGCCGAACATCCATACGGTGACTGGCTGAAGCAGAACCTGGTCCAGCTCGGCGACGTGCCCGAGCACCCGGTGCCCGAAGCCGATCACGAGACCGTGCGGACCCGCCAGATCGCGTTTGGTTACACGCACGAGGATCTGCGGATCCTGCTCGGGCCGATGGCCACGAAGGGCGAGGAACCGATCGGGTCAATGGGCACGGACACGGCGCTGGCGGTTCTCTCCGACCGGCCGCGGCCGCTCTTCGATTACTTCAAACAGCTCTTCGCGCAGGTCACGAATCCGCCGCTCGATCAGATTCGCGAGGAGCTCGTGACCTCGATGGAGTCGACGGTCGGACCGGAGCGCAACCTCCTCCGGCCGGAGCCCGAGTCCTGCCGCCAGATCGCGCTCCCGGATCCTGTCCTCTCGAACGAGGACCTGGCCAAGCTGACGCACGTCTCGGTGCACGGGTTCACCTCGATGACGCTGCCGATGCTGTACTCGGTGGCCGACGGCGCCGCGGGTCTCGAGCGCGCGCTCGAGGATCTGGAGCGCCGGGCCAGCGAAGCGATCGCATCCGGCCACAACATCATCATCCTCTCCGACCGCGGCATCAGCCGTGCACGCGCGGCCATCCCGAGTCTTCTGGCGACCGCGGCGGTCCATCACCATCTCGTCCGGGAAGGCACACGCACCCGGTGCGGCCTCATCATCGAGACGGGCGACGCGCGCGAAGTCCACCACATGTGTCTGTTGATCGGCTACGGGGCGGGCGCCGTGAACCCGTGGGTCGCGTTCGAGACGCTCGACGACATGATCTCCGAGGGCCTCCTGCCCGACACGGACCACAAGCGCGCGGTGAAGAACTACATCAAGGCGCTCAACAAGGGCATCTTGAAGGTCATGGCGAAGATGGGAATCTCGACGCTGCAGAGCTATTGCGGCGCCCAGATCTTCGAGGCCATTGGCCTGAACCGGAGCGTGGTCGACCGGTACTTTGCCGGCACCGCGTCGCGTGTGTCCGGCATCGGCATCGACGTGATCCAGGAGGAAGTCCGGCGGCGGCACGAGCGGGCATTCCCCGAGCGGCCGGTCGGTGCCGCCGAGCTCGACTGGGGCGGTGAGTACCAGTGGCGGCGCGACGGCGAGCACCACATGGTCAATCCCGACATGATCGCGAAGCTTCAGCACGCGGCCCGAGCCGACAGCTACCCGGTCTTCAAGGAGTACACGCGGCTCTGCGATGACCAGAGCCGCACGCACGCGACGCTCCGCGGGCTCATCGGGCTCAAGACCGCACGGGAACCGCTTCCGATCGACGAGGTCGAGCCGGTCGAGGCCATCGTGAAACACTTCGCCACGGGCGCGATGTCGTACGGCTCCATCAGCCAGGAAGCGCACGAGACTCTCGCCATCGCCATGAACCGCATCGGCGCCAGATCCAATACCGGCGAGGGTGGCGAGGACCCCGCCCGCTACCGACGCGATCCGAATGGCGACTGGCGCCGGAGCGCCGTGAAGCAGGTGGCGTCCGGCCGCTTCGGCGTGACCAGCGAGTACCTCGTGAACGCGACCGACCTCCAGATCAAGATGGCCCAGGGCGCCAAGCCCGGCGAGGGCGGACAGCTCCCCGGCCACAAAGTGTATCCCTGGATCGCGCGCGTCCGCTTCGCGACGCCCGGCGTCGGACTCATCTCGCCGCCGCCGCACCACGACATCTATTCGATCGAGGACATCAAGCAGCTCATCCACGATCTGAAGAACGCCAACCCGCTGGCCCGCGTCCACGTGAAGCTCGTCGCCGAGATCGGCGTGGGCACCGTCGCGGCCGGCGTGGCCAAGGCCTTCTCCGACGTGGTGCTGATCTCGGGGCACGACGGTGGAACCGGCGCGTCGCCGCTCACGTCGATCAAGCACGGCGGCGCCCCGTGGGAGCTCGGGCTCGCCGAGACCCAGCAGGTGCTGGTCATGAACAAGCTCCGCGACCGGATCGTGGTGCAGGTCGACGGCCAGATGAAGACCGGCCGCGACGTCGTCATCGCAGCGCTGCTCGGCGCCGAGGAGTACGGGTTCTCGACGGCGCCGCTGGTGGTGATGGGCTGCATCATGATGCGCGTCTGCCATCTCAACACGTGCCCGGTGGGCATTGCGACCCAGGATCCCGAGCTCAGAAAGCGCTTCGCCGGGAATGTGGACCACGTCGTCAACTTCTTCCGGTTCCTGGCGCGCGAAGTCCGCGAGCACATGGCGCAGCTCGGCTTCCGGACGATGGAGGACATGATCGGCCGCGTCGACCGGCTCGACTTCAAGCCGGCGCTGGACCACTGGAAAGCCCGGGGCCTCGATCTGTCGTCGATCCTCTATCAGCCCGACATGCCGGCTGACGTCGCGCGGCGCTGCGTCCGACCGCAAGACCACGGCCTCGAGAAGTCGCTCGACGCCACGACGATCATCCCCCGCTGCCGCGAGGCGCTCGAGGAGCGAACACCCGTGGAGTTCAGCCTGCCGATCCGGAACGTCAACCGGACGGTCGGGACCACGCTCGGGTACGAGGTTACGACGCGATGGGGTGGTGAGGGTCTGCCCGACGACACGATCCGGATTCACTTCAACGGCTCGGCCGGTCAGAGCTTCGCGGCCTTCGTCCCTCGGGGCATCACCTTCACGCTCGAAGGTGATGCCAACGACTACTGGGGCAAGGGCCTCTCGGGCGGCAAGCTCAGCGTCTATCCGCCGAGGCGATCGACCTTCGTGCCCGAGGACAACATCGTCATCGGCAACGTGGCGCTCTACGGTGCGACCAGTGGCGAAGCCTACGTTCGCGGCGTCGCCGGCGAGCGGTTCTGCGTGCGGAACAGTGGGGCCTATGCCGTCGTGGAGGGCGTGGGCGACCATGCGTGTGAATACATGACCGGTGGTCGTGTCGTCGTCCTGGGACGGACGGGCCGGAACTTCGGCGCCGGCATGTCGGGCGGCGTCGGCTACGTGCTCGACCTCGACGGCAACTTCAAGCGGAGATGCAATCCCGGCATGATCGAGCTCGAGCCCTTCGACAAGCCCGAGGACATCAATCTGGTCCGCGACTTGATCGGACGGCACATCGCCCACACCGGGTCGACGTACGCGGCGAAGATCCTGGAGCGCTGGGTCGACATGCAACCGCGGTTCGTCAAGATCATGCCGCGCGACTACAAGCGCGTGCTGCAAGCCGAAGCGCAGGCCCGTGCCGAGGGACGTGAACCCACGTTCGCCGAGCTGGTCGGAGCCACGAGCGGATAACTCGCGTGGGCAAGGTGACCGGCTTCCTCGAGATCAAGCGCAAGAAGCCGCCGGTGCGTCCAGTCGAGGAACGGCTCCGGGACTGGAAGGAGGTCTATCTCCCCTCGCCGGACGCCGATCTGAAAAAGCAGGCAGCGCGATGCATGGACTGTGGCATTCCGTTCTGCCACCAGGGCTGTCCGCTCGGCAACCTGATCCCCGACTGGAACGATCTCGTCTATCGCGATCACTGGCAGGACGCCATCCAACGCCTCCACGCCACGAACAACTTCCCGGAGTGGACGGGGCGGCTCTGCCCGGCGCCGTGTGAAGGATCGTGCGTGCTCGGGATCAACGACGACGCCGTGACGATCAAGGCCGTCGAGAACACGATCATCGAGCGCGCATGGGACGAAGGCTGGGTCGTACCGCAACCGCCCACGGTCCGCACCGGCAAGCGCGTCGCCGTCGTCGGTTCAGGCCCGGCAGGACTCGCCGCCGCTGACCAGCTGAACCGCGCCGGCCATCTGGTGACGGTGTTCGAGCGGTCCGACCGGATCGGCGGTCTGCTGCGCTACGGCATCCCCGAGTTCAAGATGGAAAAGCGCTTCGTGGAGCGGCGTCTTCAGAGCCTGGAAAAGGAAGGCATCGTCTTCCGCGTGAACGCCGACGTCGGCGGCGGCACCCCGGTCGCCGAGCTCCAGCGGGACTTCGACGCGATCGTGCTGGCCTGTGGCGCTACCTGGCCGCGCGATCTGTCGGTCCCCGGGCGGGAGCTCGCGGGCATTCACTTCGCGATGGAGTATCTGACGCTCCAGAACAAGCGCTGCGAAGGCGACGTGATCCCCGACGAGCAGTTCATCAGCGCGAAGGGCAAGCGTGTCGTCATCATCGGCGGTGGCGACACGGGCGCCGACTGCCTTGGGACCGTCCATCGTCAGGGTGCAGTCTCCGTTCACCAGTTCGAGCTGCTGCCTCGTCCACCCGACACGCGCGCAGCCGACAACCCCTGGCCCCAGTGGCCGAACATCTTCCGCGTCTCGGGCGCCCACGAGGAAGGCGGCGAGCGCGTCTACGCGGTCTCGACCCAGCGATTCCTGGGCGATGAGCGCGGCCGCGTGCGCGCGCTCGAAGCCGTCGAGGTCGAGATGGTGCGAGACGGTGGTCACCTGGGCTTCAAGCCAGTCTCCGGATCGGAGTTCACGCTCGACGTCGATCTGGTGTTGCTCGCCATGGGCTTCCTCGGCCCCGAACGTAAGGGACCGGTCGAGGATCTCGGGCTCAAGGTGACCGAGCGCGACAACGTCCGGCGCGATCAGAACTGGATGACGAGCGTGCCCGGAGTCTTCACGTGTGGCGACATGCAGCGAGGACAGTCGCTGATCGTCTGGGCGATCGCCGAGGGCCGTTCCGCTGCGCGGGGCGTTGATCTCTATCTGATGGGCAAGTCGGACCTGCCAGCTCCGTTACGCTAAATTCGCGGGAGATTGCCGCCGTGCTCAGCCATCCCGCGGCGGTGCCGGCGGGCTGCGACCTATGTCGACAAGATACTCAAACGCGCGAAGCCGGGCGATCGTCCCGTCGAGCAGCCGACCAAGTTCGCGCTGGTCACTTCCGGCTCACCTCTCGCTATACCTCTGCGCCCCGTGACCTAACGCGGATTATTCACGAACGATCGCGCGCGAGCCGCCGAAACCGAGCGCCGGGCTGGGGATCGCCCCGGAATTCCGCGAGCTGATGGCGCAAGCGCCGAAACGCTGGGGAACACGGTCGGAGGCGTGGGTGTCCAGTCGATGATCGAAGCCAACGGAATTCCGGAGCGCCCCCCGGCCCCCCGCTCGCGGTCTCCCGTGGCGCGCTTCCGTCTTCGTAGGCGCGCCGTCATCGCGAGCGCGCCGACGCCCCGGAGCATCGAGCACGGCGGCCGCCGAGGCCGAGTGTCGGGGGGGGGGTAGCGCCCGGAAAAACGTTGGGTAGATAAAAAACAGGAAACCCACAACCCCCACCCCCAAAACCCCCCGTTAGGCGCGTTGGCCCAAAACACCCCGGAAAAC
>JBGPTW010000102.1:0-22778 GCA_041490825.1 Methylomirabilia bacterium
CCCCATACGCTCGCCGGGCGCCGGGCAACCCGACGCCCGTCTCGATCCCCCATACGCTCGCCGGGCGCCGGGCAACCCGGCGCCCGTCTCGATCCCCCATACGCTCGCCGGGCGCCGGGCAACCCGGCGCCCGCCTCGATCCCCCATACGCTCGCTGGGCGCCGGGCGACCCGACGCCCGCCTCCCGACACGTTCCTAGCCCGCTACGGCAGAGTCGCCACAGCTTGCGCTGAACGCGCCCGATCGGTCCGCTCGGCGCTCTCGTGAATTCGATGCCTCCCGCCACTCTCGCGGAGCTCCGGCGCCAGCGACATCGCAAGGCGTAGCGCCTGCTCGGCTGAATCCCGATCCCCGAGCGCCCGGAATGCCGCCGCCGATGCAAGGACTCCTTCGACCGATTGGTCGCGGCTCGCCAGGAGGAGCGCCGAGACGTAACTCCGGCGCGCCGTCGATTCGGCTCCGCCACGGAACTTCGCGGCCTCGCCAATCTTCAGATAGGCATCGCCGACCGCCAGCAGGCCGTTCCACCGCCGACTCACGAGCGCGGCGGCATGCGCGGCGCGCCAGGCGTGAAGCGCCTGGGTGAGGTCCTTCCGGGCGAGCGCGTCGTCGATCGCGCGCAGGTGCGGCTCCCACGGCGATTCGATCGGCAGCGCGCGCGCGACGGGCTGAAGGTCATCCGCGTACCGGAGAGCCTGCACGATGATGCCTTTGCGCAGCCCGAGTATCACCATCACGATGCCCATGCCGACGACCAGGGACTGCCACCGGTCGGTTCCCGTCGCCATCGTCGCCACGTTCAATGAGGCTGTCCTGACCATCCGCCCCTCCCCGCAATCGCCACATCGTTCTGACGATCACCTGAACAGACCGACCCGCGACGGCGACCTTACAGCGGCTCACGGCCACCTTCGAGGTGGCATCGGATTTGCCCGAGTTGAACGCGGGAGATGCCGATGGCAAAGAGTCCCTTCAGGCCGAAAGACCCAGAGGCCGTGCACGAGCGGTTCGAGCGGGTCAGGGCGCGCGCGCTCAAGAGGCTCGAGGACGAGATGAAACAGATCAAGCGCCTCAAGACACCGACACCCGAGTTCCGTCGCGCGCCGCGCTCGAATCGACGGGGTTGAGCTGGTGCGCCTGGCAGGGATCGAACCTGCGACCTCCGCGTCGCCTACCCTTGGAGCCACCAAGGCTCCAAGGGAAAGTGCGACGGTAAGCCTGATCGTTCTCACCGGATCACCTCATCCGCCCGCAGCAGCAGGGATTGCGGAATCGTCAGCCCGAGGGCCTTGGCGGTCTTGAGGTTGATGATGAACTCGAACTTGGTTGGCTGCTCGATGGGCAGGTCGGCCGGCTTGGCGCCCTTGAGGATCTTGTCCACGTAGATGGCGGCGCCTCGAACCTGGTCGTAAAAGTCCACCGCATAGGACATGAGGCCACCAGCCTCAACAAATTGCCGCTCCCCCCACATCGCCGGTATCCGGCGCTTGGCAGCGCGGTCCACGAGGGCTTTTCGATGCTCAGTGGTCAGAACACCCGCGGCCCCGAAAAGCGCGTGGGCGCGCTGCCGGGTCATCGCGACAAAGGCGCCCTCGAACTCGCCAGGTCCTCGCACCTCGAGCGGTTGCAGTGTAAGACCCAGTGCCGGGGCCGACTTCTGCAGCTCCTTCAATACCAGCACATTGGCTCGGTCGGCCGGATTATAGAGGACCGCCACGCGGGAAGCCTTGGGGGCAACTTGCTTGAGGAGCTCCAACCGCTTCCCGCCTAACTCGGCGCTCATGCTTGTCAACCCCGTGATGTTCCCACCCGGTCGCGCGAGGTTGGCGACGAGCCCGGCACCAACGGCATCGGCAACGCCCGCGAAGACGATGGGAATCGTGCTGGTCGCCTGCTTGGCGACCAGAGACGCTGGCGTACCTGGGGTGACGAGAACATCCGGCTTGAGACGGGCCAGCTCGGTCGCAAGCTCGGGCAGTCGCTCTACCCGCCCGCTTGCGAATCGGACCTCGATGACAATGTTCTGCCCCTCGGTGTAACCGAGCTCACGCAACCCTTGCCGGAAGGCGTCGAGTTCTCGCGAGGGTCCGGGAGAGCCGAAAAACAGGAAACCGATCCGGGGGACCTTCCCTGCCTGCTGCGCCTCGGCGACGAGCGGCAAGGCAAGGAGAACCGCACCAGTGCCAGCAAGGAACGCCCGTCGGTCCATCACTCGATCACCTGATCCGCCCGCAGCAGCAGCGACTGCGGGATCGTCAGGCCGAGGGCCGTCGCGGGCGCCGCTTTCCTCACCATCCATCGTCGGTAACCGATAGCGAACGGCGAAGTCAACGATCCTCCGATGGAACGCGAGGTTCAATAGGTTGGCCATGATGATCACCGCATCGGTCCTCTCGATTCTGATCTTGGCGAACCCGGGAACATAGTCGTCGACCGTGCGGATGGGGATCGGAATGACGACAATCCCGAGCTTCGCCGCTACGTCGCCAAGTGCAGTGTACTGTTGCCGGTCGGGCACATTTTCAGGGTTGACGAAAATCGCCACGCGCGCGGCATCGCGGCGCGACGTTCTTCAGCAGTTCAATGCGCTTCCCGACGAGCTCAGCATTCATGCTCGTAAGTCCGGTGGCGTGCCGCCGGGCGCTCGCAACGACGCCACCAATCCGGCGTCCGCCGGGTCAGTGACGACCGCGAATACGATCGGAATGATGGCTGTCGCGTTGTGGGCTGCGAGGGCGGCGTTGGTGACCGGGGCGAAGATAACATCCGATTTGGTGGTAACGAGCTGCGCGCCAAGGCCGGCCGGCAGTCGATTTTCCCCTCGGCGAAACGACGCTCGAAAACGACGCTCCGCCCCTCCACATAGCCGAGCTCCCGCATCTTGCCGAAGAAGGCGGCGTTGGGCGCGTCACTCGCGAAGCCAGCGGCCAAGATCCCGATACGCGGCATCTTCCCCGGTTGCTGCGCCTCGGCGGCGAGTGGGCACGGCGAGTACGGCGACAGCAACCGCGACGGCGAGTGACAGTAGCGATCGCCTCATACGTCCCGCGAGCGTAGCAGTGGCAGTCTGCTTGTCAAGGCGCGGCCGCTCGCGATGCCAGCGCGCGTTCTGCTCGACCACGTAGACCAGTTCCCCGCTGTCGAGTTGCACCCGGACCTGCGTCAGCACGCCGAGGTATGTCACGTGCTCGACGATTCTGCGAAGGACGTTGGCGCCTGGTGCTTCCTTGTCCTCGTCCAGGATCCGCAGCGTCTCCGGGCGCGCGGCCACCAGCAGCGCGCCGCCGACGTCGGCGGGAATCGTGGCCAGCACCGTGACCGTCTCCTCGGCGCCGACGCGGCAGACGTAGACCTCGTGCCGTCGCTCGACCACACGCGCTGGCAGCAGGTTCGAGCGCCCGATGAAGTCCGCGACGAAGCGCGTGGCCGGGGCTTCGTAGAGCCGAGTCGGCTCGGCGATCTGCTCGATCCGTCCGTCCCGCATCACCGCGATGCGATCGGCGAGCGCCAGCGCCTCCTCCTGGTCATGGGTCATAAATCGCCTCGTTACGAGACACCACTTTCCCGCGACATCTCTACAGTAAATATCCCGGCATGCCGAGACAAAACCGTCAGCGTGACGTCAGCAGAATGAATAGCCAGTCAATCGGTTGGGGCACGACGACTGTCTACTCGAAAAGGGGCCGCACTCCGGGCGACATGCCCTTACAGAATCGTGCCGTTCGCCCGCAGCTCACCGATCTCGCCATTGGACAGGCCAAGAACTTCTCGAAACACCACGTCGTTGTGCTGTCCGAGCAGAGGGGCTGGCGAGTATTGGCCATTGGGACCAGGCTCCAACAGCCACGGCAACCGCATGATGGGCTTACATGATGTTGAACTCACCGTCCTTGCATCGGATCCGCTGCCCAAAATCCCTGACGCCTCGCTTGCCGGGGTCGCCGGTGTAGGTCCAGCGCGCCAGCTCCATGAACTGAAACGAGGCCAGCGGCTCCACCTCCGAGACGTCGACCCGCTGACCGATGCCCGTTGCCTCCTGAGCGAACATCGCGTGCATGGTCGCGGCTGCCGCAGTCAGTCCCGCAGTCATCAAGGCCTGGTGGCCTCCGGCCTTGAGCGGCGGAAGATGCTTCGGGATGTCCTTCTCGCCCGGCGTGGCGAATCCGAGCCCGGATCCCTGAAAGCTCACGAGCTCGCTGCCTCGCCAGTCGCGCTTGGGCCCCGACAGGCCGAACGGTGTGACGTACACGCCAACGAGTCGCGGCTTCGTCTGGCTCAGC
The DNA here is from genome assembly GCA_041490825.1 of Methylomirabilia bacterium. Classification (GTDB taxonomy): domain Bacteria; phylum Methylomirabilota; class Methylomirabilia; order Rokubacteriales; family CSP1-6; genus JBGPTW01. The sequence continues at coordinate 4,281 of JBGPTW010000102.1, forward strand.
GTCTCGTACCGGACGCCTTGCGCGTCGATCTCTCGCGCTTCGCCTCCGAACAGAAAGACATCAGCGGCCTCGAGCAAGCGGGACAGCCACTGCGTTCCCAAAGGCGCTGTGAGATCCAGGCTCACGCCCAGTTTGTTCGTGTTCAGGAAATTGAACAGCAGGCCGCTATCCGGTGCCGGCTCATCGTGAAAAAACGGCGCCATACGCCGCGCACGATCCCCGATGCCCGGCGGTTCGATCTTCACGACCTCGGCGCCGAGATCAGCGAGCAGCTTCCCGCAGTACGGGCCCGACACGCCTTCGGCGCGCTCGACGACCTTCAGTTCAGCGAGCGGTCCCGCGTGCTCTCCGGTCTTCGCGTCACTCACCACTTTGGTTCTTCCCTCGCTCAGCGCCGGCGGTGACCACAGCGGCGGGGTCACTCAGATGACAGGCCGCCAGGCGGCCGGCCTCTATCTCGCGCAGCGCCGGCTCCTCGATCGAGCATCGGTCGAAGGCGCGCGGGCATCGCGTGCGAAAGCGACAGCCGCTCGGCGGATTCAACGCGTCCGGTATTTCGCCGTCGATCGCCGCGGGATCGCGCCGACCGATCGCTTCGATGGTGAGGGACGCCGCCAGCAGCATCTGCGTGTAGGGATGCAGCGGCTTCTGATACAGGTCATCACTCCTGGCGAGCTCGACGAGCTTTCCCAGGTACATGACTCCGACTCGATCGCTCAGATGGTGGACGGCGGCGACGTCATGCGAGATCAGGAGGTACGCGATGTCGAAGCGGCGCTGGAGCTGGCGTAATAGATTGAGGATCTGGGCCCGGATCGAGACGTCGAGCGCGGAGACCGGCTCGTCCAGCACGATCAGCTTCGGATTGAGCGCCATTGCCCGGGCGAGCGCGATGCGCTGGCGCTGGCCGCCACTGAACTCGTGCGGGTAAAGATCAGGGGTCTCCGACGACAATCCGACGAGGCTGACGAGCTCGCGGACGCGCTCGCGGCGCTGGGCCCGCGTGAGCCGTCCCTCGTTGACGAGCGGCTCGGCGATCACGTCGCCGACACGCATGCGCGGATTGAGTGAGCTGTACGGATTCTGGAAGACCATCTGCAGCATGCCGCGCAGCGCGCGGAGCTGATCGGCCGGCAATCGATGCACGTGATGGCCGTTGAGCAGCAGCTCGCCGCCCGTCGGCCGCTCCAGCAACACGACGAGCTTCCCGATGGTCGTCTTGCCGCAACCGGATTCGCCGACGAGCCCCAGCGTCTCCCCGGCACTGACGCTGAAATTCACACCGTCTACCGCCCTGACCGCGCCCATCCGCCGCTTCAGGACGACGCCCCTGGTGACCGGGAAATGCTTGACGAGATTCCGCGCCTCGAGCCGGAAGCCGTCGGCCGTCACGAGGCTGTTCCAGCGTGCAGCCAGCACTTGACGCGATGGCCGACACACACTTCGGCGTCGGGTGGATACTCGCTTCGGCAGCGGTCCACGACGTAGCGGCAGCGCGGATGAAACGTGCAGCCATCGGGCAGGCGGCGCACGTCGGGTGGCTGGCCCTCGATCGCGTCGAGATCGTCTCTGCGCAGCGTGATCCTCGGCACCGAGCCGACCAGAGCCTGCGTATACGGGTGAGCCGGATGTGCGAGCAGCTCCCGCACTGGAGCGGTCTCGACGATCCGGCCGCCGTACATCACGGCCACGCGGTCACACACCCGCGCGACCACGCCGAGATCATGCGTGATCAGGATCATCGCGAGCCCGTGAGAAATCTTAAGATCCGCCAGGAGGTCGAGAAACTGCGCCTGGATCGTCACGTCGAGCGCGGTCGTCGGCTCGTCGGCGATCAGAAGCTTCGGAGCGCAGGCGATCGCCATCGCGCCGACGATGCGCTGGCGCATTCCGCCGCTCATCTGGTGCGGATACTCGGTCACCCGAATGCCGGGCATCGCGATCCGCACCTCGCGGAGCAGTTGAATCACTCGTTCACGCAGCGCCGCCCCGGACATCCGGAGATGCCAGCGCAGCGGCTCGGCCACCTGGTTGCCGATCGAGAAGACCGGGTCGAGCGACATCATCGGATCCTGGAGGATGGTGCCGATCCGGCTGCCGCGCACGCGACGCATCTCCGCTTCGCTCACGGCGAGCAGATCCCGTCCCTCGAAGAGAATCTGCCCGCTCACGATTCTTCCGGCCGGCCGCGGCAGGGCGCGGACGATCGACAGCGCGGTCACGCTCTTGCCGCTGCCCGACTCTCCGACGATCCCGAGCGTCTCGGCCTCGTGCACGACGAAGCTCACGCCGTCGACCGCCTTGCCAACGCCGTAGCGGGTGAAGAAGTACGCGCGCAGCTCGCGGACCTCGAGCAGGGGCGGGCGCTCGTCAGCAGACACGGTCACGTCCGTGGCGCGTCTGCGTTCATAGCTGGCGGTAGCGCGGATCGAGGCGCCAGCGCAGCCAGTCGCCGAGCAGATTCGTTCCCAGCACGGTGACGGCGATCGCCAGGCCGGGAAACAGCGCGATCCACCACGCGCTCGCGATGTAGGGGCGCCCCTCGGCCAGCATCGATCCCCATGCCGGAACGGTGGGCGGCAAGCCGAGACCGAGAAAGCCGAGCGCAGCCGCGGCGATGATCGTGCTGCCGAGCTCGAGCGTCGCGAGCACCAGCAGCGTGTTGACGACGTTCGGGAAGATGTGGCGCCACAGAATCAGCGGCGTCCGTGTGCCGGCGAGCTTCGCTGCCGCGACGAAGTCCATCTCCTTGAGGCGCAGGACCTCGCTCCGGATCACGCGCGCGTAGCGGGTCCAGCCCACTGCGGCCAGCACCACGATCAGGTTGACGAGGCTCGGCCCGAGGATCGCGGCGAGCACGATGGCCACCAGCAGGAACGGCATCGCAAAGAACGCGTCGGTCACCCGCATGATGAGCGCGTCGGCCCACTTGCCGACGTACCCCGCGACCAGCGCCAGCGTCGTGCCGAGACTTCCTCCGATGAAGACCACGATGAAGCCCACGATCAAGGACAGGCGCGAGCCGTAGACGATGCGCGTGTAGATGTCGCGGCCGAGGTTGTCGGTGCCGAGTGGGTGGCTCCAGCTCCCGCCAGCCGTCCAGGCCGGCGGTCGGAACGTGTGCTCGAGATCGGTGGCGGTCGGTGAATGGAGCGCCAGAACGTCGGCGAAGACGGCGGTCAGGACGACGATCGTGAGCACCACGCCCGGAATCACCGGCACCTGTGCGAAGGCGCGAGCGAGTTTCCCGAGCCGGCTCTCCGGCGCGGACCGCACCCGGGGCAGACGCTCGACGCTAAGCCGAACGCTCATACCGGATTCGCGGATCGAGGACGGCGTAGAGGATGTCGACGAGCAGGTTGACCGTCACGAACATCACGGCGGACAGCAGCGCGACGAATTGCACGACCGCGTAGTCGCGGCCGAAGACCGCTTGCACGGCCAGCGCTCCCATCCCCGGCCAGCCGAAGACCGACTCGATGACCACCGAGCCACTGAGGAGGATCACCAGCTGGAGCGAGGCGACGGTGAGAATGGAGATGAGCGCGTTCTTCAGCGCGTGCTTCCAGATCAGCACCGTGGTCGACGCCCCTTTGAGCCGGACCATCTTGATGTACTCGCTGTCGAGGACGTCGAGCATCGCCGAGCGCGTGAGCCGCGTGATCGCCGCCATCGAGAAGCTGCTCAGGGTCAGGGCGGGCATGATCAGGTACTTCCAGCCATTCGGGCTGAAGAGCCCGTCGCCACGACCCGAGGTCGGGAGCAGCCGCAGATCCACGGCGAGGAGCAGGATCAGCATGATCCCGAGCCAGAAGTTCGGAATGGATTGCCCGGCGAGGGCGACGATCTTTCCCACGTTGTCGAAGACGCCGTTCGGTCTGAGCGCCGAGAACGCGCCGACCGGGAGGCCGACGACGAGCGCGATCCCGAGTGCTGCGAGCGCGAGCTCGAGCGTGTTCGGGAAACGCTCCCAGACCAGCCGGACCACGGGGTCGCCCCAGCGGAGTGACTTGCCGAGGTCGCCGCGCATCGCGTTGCCGACGAAGGTGACGTACTGCGAACCGAGCGGGCGATCGAGCCCGTACGTCCGGCGGAAGACCTCTCGCTCCTGCGTCGTCGCATAGGGCGACATCATGAGGTCCGTCGGGTCTCCGCTGATCCGCGTCATCAAGAAGATCACCAGGCTGACGACGAAGATCGTGGCGATCCCCTGCAGAACCCGCCGGAGGACGTAGTCGTGCACGGCGCTACGGCTTGACCTTGATCGTGTACATGTTGCCCGTGAAGATCGTGCCGGGCATCGGCGTGTAGGCGAGCACGCGCGGTCCGGCGGCGAAGAGACCATCTTGCGTGATGACGGGAATGAAGATCACGTTGTCCCGGTCGTAGGCCAGGATCTTCTCGTGCAGGGTTGCGCGCCGAGCAGGATTCAGCTCGTGATCGTACTGCTCGGCCAGGTCTTTCAGCTGCGGATACGCTCCGTCGGCGATGCCCGCCGGAACGCGATAGGTGCCGGACCTCGTGAAATCGGTCATGAACCCGGCCGGGTCCCATGGCGACCCGAGGTTGGCGATGTGCGTCGAGACGGCGAGCGGATCGAACTTGCCGGTTCGCGCCAGCGGCGCGTACGAGCCCCACTCCCACTGCCGTAGCGTGACCTGGATCCCGAGCTTCTCCCAGCTCGACGCGATCACCGGTGCCACCTGGGTCCACAGCGGCAGCACCGCGTACTCGTAGTTGTGGAAGGTGAAGGTGAGGCCCTTGCCTCCGGGATAGCCGGCCTTGGCGAGGAGCTGCTTCGCCTTCTCCATGTCGTACGGTGGCGCTCTCGTCCCCCACGCGGGGAAGTTCGCCTGGACGGGGTTCGAGGTCGCCACGGCAATCGGGCGCGCGTAGCCGTGATAGATCCGTTGCGCGATCGCCTCGCGGTCGATGGCGAGACTCAGCGCCTGGCGCACCTCGAGCTTGCTGAACGGATTCTTCGGATCGGCCTGGCCGAAGAGGAAGATGCGGAGACCACCGGTGTTGGGAACCTTGATCAGTTTGATCTTCGGATCCGCCTGGACCGCCGGGAGCGAGGTGACGGAGACCTGCGCGAGGTCGGCTTCCCCGGTCTTCACCATCGCCAGCCGAGTCGTCTCCTCGGGAACGATCACGTAGCGCAACCGCTTCACGCCGGGTTTCCGCAAGAAATGTTCACCCTCGACGGCCTCGACTTCGAGGAACTCTTGCTTCGCCCAGCCCACGAACTTGAATGGCCCGGTGCCGACGGGGGCTTTGAGGAAGCCGTCGTCGCCCACGCGCTCGACGTACTTCTTCGGCACGATCGAGTAGTACGGCTTGGTGAACTCGTGGATGAATTTCCAGTCCGGCTCCTTCAGATGGAAGATGACCGAGTCGCCCTTCGCCTCGACGCTCTCCATGAATCGCTCGAGCGGGGCTTTCGCGATTGGCTGGCCGATGCGTTGAACACGCTGGTAGGTGAACACGACGTCCTCGGCGGTCAGGACGTCGCCGTTGTGAAACTTCACCCCGCTGCGGATCTTGAACTCCGCCGTCTTGCCGTCGGGACTGACGGTCCATTTCGTGGCGATGCCGGGACCGAGCTCGGAGCGATCGGGATACGGCTCCAGCAACCGGTTGTAGAGCACTTCCAGATTGGCGTAATCGCTGGCCCCCGAGGCGAGCGCCGGGTCCACCGTGGCGGTGGTCTGCGGGGCCAGGGCGATCACGGCCTTGCCGACCGGAGACGCCGGCGCGCCGGTCGGCACCTTTTGTAGCCCGAAGGCCATGCCGCCGAGCGCCGACATCAGGCCCAGTGACAAAAGCGCGACCGCGAGGACGAGAACCCGCGGTCTCGACACGACGTTCGCCGGCGTCATGGTCAGCGCGCCTTGCGCCAGGCTTCGTGCTGGTTCTTGGTCTCCTTGAGCTGCGACAGGATCATGAAGCGGTAGGCGTCCGAGAGCTCCGCCGAACGCATGTGGCCCGCGTCGACAGCCATGGCGATCGATTCCCTCGCGAAGCTGACCGCGTGCGCCGGCTTCTGGACGATCGAGCGCATGGTGTCCTGAGAGACTTTTACCAGCTCGTCGTCCGAGAGAAGCTGCGACACCATGCCCCAGTTGAACGCTTCCTGCGCACTGACCATCCTGCCCGTGAGGATCATCTCCGAGGCGTTCTGCCTGCCCACGGCGCGCGCGAGACGCAGGGCGCCGCCGTACGCCGGCAGAATGCCGAGCGTCACCTGGGGCAACTGGAACTTCGCGGACGCGCCCGCGTAGATGAAGTCACAGCAGAGCGGCATCAGGCAGCCGATCCCGATCGCATACCCGTTCACCGCGCACAGGCTCGGTTTCTTGTAATGGGACATGAGGTCGAACGTCGGCCGACCTCGCTCCGCGGCCTGGGAGTCGAGATATTCCTCGATGGAGTCGATGCGATGGGTCGTGGGACTCTTCAGATCCGCGCCCGCAGAGAATGCCCGTCCCTTGCCCGTCAGGACGACACCTTTCACGCCGGGATCCGCTTCGGCGCTTCGCAGGGCGTCGATCAGCGCGGTCCCGACCTCCACGCTCCACGCATTCAACCGTTCAGGCCGGTTGAGCCACACCGTCGCGACTCCATCACGATCAACTTCGGTCAGGACAGCTGGTCCCGTGCTCATGACTTGGCTCCTTCTGTTTGCGTTCATGAATTCGTCTGGATCTTCACTGACGCCGAACCGACGGTGAGAAGCTCCTGCCTCTCGTTGTAGACGGTCGTCCGCAGCTCGAGCCGCCCGCCGGTGTTCGCGACCACGATGCCGAGAGGCGTGAGGCACGCGTTGGCGATGATGCTGTCGATGTACTTGACCGCGATCGTGCCGGTCGTGTACCACGCCCCGCCGAAGACTTCCCGGTACAGCTCGCACTCGAGCGCCGTCGTCATGAGGCCCTGCACGATGGCATCCGGGTGACCGCGTCGGCGCGCGACCGGCACATCGGTATGGATGTTCGACCCGGGCCCGGAGTAGAGATTCATCAACGCCTGCGTCATCTGCCGTGACACGCCTTCGAGGACGCTGCCGACAGCGGGGAACGCGGCCCCGGGATTCGCACGGTGTTGCTCCAGGAACGAGGCCACGGTCGGCGGCATTCGGTCAGCCGGCTTGTGCTTGTATCGATTCTCCGGGAACCTGAACGCCCTCGTGTATTCCGAGACGACGGCGGTCTCTCCACCGGGCGTGACACACGCGGCCTCGACGGTGGCGTAGTCGATCTCGTTCCGCGTGTAGATCTTCGCCAGCTTCCCGGCGATGGTGTAGGTGACACCTGCTTCGAGCGGCCGGCGAAACTCGAACGTTTGCTTGGCATGGAGCGAATAGCCGCTCGTGTACTTCGACGAGAACAATCGTGTTCCGAGGTCGCGGTCGAAGAGCGTGGGCGGCGCCATCGACTTCCCCGTGGCGAGCCGCATCGCGGCCGCGTGCCGGGCAAACCCTTCGTCGCCCACGCTGTTCACGTACGCGCGAATCAGATCGGTCGACGCCACCAGTTGCTTGGGCCCGAGCTCTTCCCCGATGACCGGGTCGGACGTGGCCGTCACGGACGTGCTCATGCATTCCCCCTTGTGTGTTGCGGCGCCTTCAGCGCATGGCGCCGGACTGTTTCAATTGCTCGATCCGTTCGTCGGAGTAGCCAAGGACTTCACGCGCGACCGCGTCGTTGTGCTCGCCCAGCCGCGGCGCGGCGCCGAGAAACGCCGCGCGCTTGCCGTCGACGGTCCACGGAGCATTCGGCGTCCACAGCCCTTCCGGTGAAGGCACCCAGTAACCGGAAGCGCGCAGACTCGCGTCGTTCAGGAGCTCGGCTGCCGACAACACTTCGGTGCAGTCGATCCCGCCCCGCCTGAGCGCGGCAGCGGCGTCTTCGCACCGGCGGTCAGCCGCCCACGCCGACAGTCGAGCTTCGAGGTCAGCCGCTTGCGCATCGCTCGCGCCGACGACCTCGCCGAGGCGTCTCGCATCGTCGGCGTGAGTGACGCTGACCGCAATCCACGTGTCGGGCTCCTTGCACGCATAGACACCGGTGCCCGGCAGATCTCCGCGGCGGCGATTTCCGGTCGCGTGTCCTTCGAGCAGAGCGTCGGAGATCCCGGAGACGAGCAGCTCGTACTGGGAGATTTCGAGCGAGAGCGGTACCCCTCGCGCTCGAGACCGGCGCAGGTAGTGCAGGGCCGCCGCCGCGCCAAACGTCCCACCCAGCGGATCCCCGAAGGGAATCCCCATCGAGATCGGGGGAGTCTCGGGCGTGCCCGTCAGGCCGGTCAATCCGCTGAGATCGGCGAGCTGAAGTCCATACGCCCGGTAGCGTTGCCACGGTCCCGGCGCCCCGAACCCCGAGAGCGCGACGGAGACGAAACCGCGTCGTCCGACGAGATCCGCCACGACATCGAAGCCGAGCCCCAGGCGGTCCAGAGCGCCGGGCACGAAGTTCGAGACCAGCAGATGGCTCTTCGTGATGAGGTCCTTCACCATCTGAAGCCCGCCGGGATGCTTCAGGTCGATCGTGACGCTCCACTTTCCGCGAGACGACACCATGTGGCCGAATGCGCGGTCGTACTGCTCCCCCGGCGCGACGACGTACGGTGGCACGACGCGGTGCGTGTCGATGCGATCCTGACTTTCCACCTTGACGATCGACGCGCCGAGCATCGCAAGGCGTTCGGTCAGCAGCGGCCCCGCCCACGCCCACGACAGATCGCACACGCGCAGCCCCGCCAGAGGAAGGTACGGCTCGTCACCGGCGGATCGTCTGCGCGGAGCTTCGTGATTGATGGGCCTGGCTTCCGGCAACGCTCCGTGCGCAGCACTGGACACTCTGAACGGCCGGTCGAACGGATACACGCCGGCCGGCGCATCGGTGAAGAACCGGCGTTCCCCGAGATGCGTGTTCGCACGGACGTCCTCGGGCGAGGACAGGAACGCGGCGGGCACGCCCGCGTCCTGAAGCGTCGTGAAGACCTCGTCACGCGTGCGGCTGCGGCACCAGCCGGCGATGCTCGCCGCCATCTTCTGCCGATTCTCGTCGCGGCTCCGCTGATCCTTCCACCACTCCTCGCTGGCCAGCGCAGGATCGCCGAGCACGCCGATCAGGCGCTGCCATTGATGAGTCTCTGGCAGCGAAATGGTCACGCAGCCGTCCTGGCATTCGAATCGGCCGCCCGCTTTCGGCGGATCGTCCGTGCGCCCCGCGTCTCTCTTCTCGATCTGCGCAAATCCGATGGCGTTGTGGAGGGTGGCCAGCAGGCATTCCTGGGCCGACACGTGAAGTCGCCGAGGCCGCGACGGTGACATCAGGGCAGCGCTGGCCAGCATCACCGCATGGAGAGCGAGGAAGAATGACGTGAGGTGACCGGCGGCGAGGTACGGCAATCCGCGGATCCCGTTCTCGTCCCGGATTCTCGTCAGCACACCCAGACCCGACCGCATGTATGCGAGGAGGTCGGAGCACGAGGCCGAGGACTCGTGCGTCCCGTCTTCGAGTCGCACGCCGACCAGCTCGATCTCGGTCGCGTGTGACGCCAGCATCGACGCGACGTCCTCCGCCGTCGTGCAGCAGCCGCAACGGACGAGAACATCCGGACGGAACCCCAATCGATCGGCGTGCGCCTCGACACGCACCGCCCTGTCGGCGTGGAAGGCTCCGAGCGCGGCTCGGGCCCGGTCCCGGTGCTCCTCACGACAGAGGACACCGACGTTCCAGTCGAGCTGCCTGAAAATCATCGCCGCGGACCACACCGCCTGGCAGTGGCCGCACGCGATGACGGATGGACGGGCAGGCCTCGCACGACGCACGTCGCGCGCTCGATCAATACGTGCTGGCGTATTTCGCTCCTCTCTGCCGCGGATCGAGCGCGTCGGTCAGGAAATCTCCCAGGAGGTTTCCTGCCAGCGAGACCAGGAGAATCGCCAGGCCGGGAATCATCGCGAGCCACCACGCATCGACGACGAACGCGCGTCCCTCCGCGAGCATCGAGCCCCACGCCGCGGATGGTTTCTTCACGCCGAGCCCGAGAAAGCTGAGGCCGGCCTCGAAGACGACGAACCGTCCGATGTCGAGCGTGGCGAGAACCAGGATCGTGTTGGCGACGTTGGGAAGGATGTGGCGCAGCATGACGCGCCACGGGCTGCAGCCGATCGCGGCAGCCGCCAGCACGTACTCCCGGTCTCGCTGCGTGAGGACGTCCGAGCGGATGATCCGCGCGAACCGGGCCCACGACCACACGACGAGCACGATGACGATGCCGCTGAATCCGGGGCCGATCGCGTACACGAGCGCGATGGCCAAGATGAGGGGAGGAATCGAAAGCTGGACATCCACCAGACGCATGAGGACCAGGTCGACCACGCCACCGCTGTAGGCGGCCAGCAGCCCGGACGCGGTCCCCACGATGATGACCACGAGAAGCGACAGAGGGATCACCAGCGCCGTGACCTGTGCGCCCCAGATGAGACGGCTCAGCTCGTCACGGCCGAGCTGATCGGTCCCAAGCGGATGCTTCCACGTGCTGCTCGCGTCGAAGAGCACGGGAGGAATACGCGCCTCGGACAGGTTCTGGTGCTGCCGATCGTACGGTGCGATGCAGGGCGCCAGCGCCGCGCCGCCGAAGAACACGACGAGGATTGCCGCCGCAATGACGGCGGAGAGAGGCAGACGCTTCGTCGCCCGGATCGCGCCGACAGCGCCGTGCAGGGACAGCGTCGCCGCCAGCGTGCTCATGCGCCCTTCGCCGAGAGTCTGATCCGGGGATCGAGCAGCCCGTACGCCAGATCCACCAGGAGATTCGCCGTGACGAGCATGAGCGACGTGAAGATGACGATCGTCTGCACGACCGGATAGTCGCGCGCGAAGACCGCCTGCACCGCGAGCTGGCCGACGCCTGGAATCGCAAAGACGGTCTCGACGAGCGCCGAGCCACTGAGCAGCGTCGCGATCTCCTTGCCGAGCAGCGTGATCAGCGGGATCCAGGCGTTGCGCAGGGCGTGGCGAACGATGACGGCGCTCCGCTTGAGCCCCTTGCTGTAGGCGACGACGATGTACTCCTGCGACAGCACGTCGAGCAACGAGCTCCGGAGCAAGCGCGCGCTGGCGGCGGTGCTGAACCAGCCGAGCGTGATGGCGGGCAGGACGATGTAGGCGATGCCACCCGTGCCGGACGTCGGCAGCCATTTCAGCTTCACGCTGAAGAGGAGAATGAGCACGATGCCCAGCCAGAAGGTCGGCATCGCTTGCCCGGCGAGCGCGAAGGACCGCGCCAGCGTGTCGGACAATCGCCCGCGCTTCAGTGCCGCGAAGGTGCCGATCGGAATGCCGATCAGGAGCGAGATCAGAAAGGCGGCCGCGGCGACCTTGAGCGTCGCGGGGAACCGGGACAGGACGAGCGTCACCGCGGGCTCGCGCCAGTGAAAGGACTCGCCGAAGTCCAGCCGCGCCGCATCGCGCAGATAGTAGAAGAACTGAACGTGCAGCGGCCGGTCGAGCCCGAGGCTTGCCCGCATCTGCTGGATGTCCTCGGGTCGCGCGTCCGGAGAGGCGAGCAACAGCGTCGGGTCACCCGACACTCGGATCAGAAGGAAGACGACGACCAGCACACCGAGGATGGACAACAGCGCCAGTGCCACACGCTGGAAGAGATAGCCGGACACGAGGGCTATCGCCGTTCAGTCCGGATCGCGGCCCGAGCGTCGTGCCGCATCATCCGCCACGCGTCACACTCCACATCGGAATCTCGCCGGCGTTGGAGGTGCCGGGCTCCCATCGCCACGCGCCGCGCGTCGCGTAGACGTAGAGCGCGATGTTCAGGAAGATGTCGCCCGCATCTTCGAGGAAGATGCGCTGCATCTTCGCGTAGAGTTTCCCGCGGGCCTTCTCGTCGATCGTCTTCCGTGCCTGCGCCAGCAGCGCGTCGATCTCCGGATTGCCCATGTACACGCCGCGCACGCCGGGATTGGTCCAGAAGTAATCGGCCTGAAGGATGGTCTCGAGCGACGAGTTCTGGCCCCAGTAGCACATCGGAAAGAGCTTCTTCTGGTTGAGGAGCGCGGCCGCCGTCGAGTATTCGAGATCCTGGACGCTGGCCTTGATCCCGACGTTCTGGAGGTATCCGGCGATGGCCTGGCAGACGTCGCGGCTCTGCGGCCAGCGGTCGCCGGGGTTGTAGATGATCGCGTTCTCTTCCTTGATCCCGTTCGCGTAGCCGGCCTGCTTGAGCAGCGCCTTTGCTTTGCCGGGGTCGTACGGGTACGCCTGAAGCTCGGAGTCGAATCCTATGGCGGCGGGATTCGCGCCCGTGCTGGGCCGCTCGCGGCCCGTGAGGCTCGTCTTGATGATCGCGTGGATGTCGATGGCGTAATTGAGCGCCTGGCGCACGCGCCGATCCCGATACGGATTGGGATCGCCACCCGGAGTCTTCGCGGCCTGGCTGTTGACCAGGATGCCCAGAGGCTGGCCCGTCTCCGAGAACTGCAGCGTCACGCGCTTGTCGGCCTCCAGTCGCTTCACCGCCGAGGCCGGCACGTTCACGATGATGTCCACCTCCTCGGCCAGGAGCGGGGAGATCCTCGTTTCCGACTCCGGAAGGACGCGCAGCTCAGCGCCGCTCACCGCGGGCACGACGGGCAGCCCGGTGGACGCGTCGGTCCCCCAGTAGTCCTTGAAGCTCTCGTACACGATCCGATTGTTGATGTCGCGCGACTTCATCATGAACGGCCCGGTACCAATCGGTTTCGCGGCGAATCCTGCGACTCCCACGCGCTGGGCGTACGCTTTGGGGACGATGAACTCGCTCGAGGAGATCGACGGCCAGGTGACGTCGGGCTTGGTCAGCGTGAATCGCACCTTGTAGCGATCGAGCGCCTCGACCTTCTCGACCTGGCGCTTCACGTCCGCCATCCGGGTCGCCCTGACGGCTGGGTCCAGCAGACGCTGATACGTGAACGCCACGTCCTCGGCGGTGAGCTCGGTCCCGTCGTGGAATTTGACGCCGTGGCGGAGCTCGTAGTCCCAGATCCGCCCCGTGTTGTCCGTCGCCTTCCATGACGTCGCGAGACACGGTGAGAGTCGTCCGTTCTTGCTGTTGCGCTGGAGCAGGCTGTTGTAGACGTACGCGGTGACGGGCCAGCTCCCCCCGCCGGTCAGCGCGCCGTCACCCGACTGCGCATCGTTCGCGATGCCGATGCGTACCACGGCGGCCTCGTTCGGCGATCTGCTCGATCGACCACGGGTCGACGCCGGCTGAGCTTCCGCCTCGTGCGTTCGCAGGCCACCAACGATGACGTTCACGGCGAACCCGGCGGCCTCGAACCCAACGACTTTCAGCCAGAGACGCCGATCGATGCTGAGTCCTAGGCGCAAGTGATCCACGTCTGCCCCCTTCGTCCCTCGGTGACCCCGCTGGTGCTTCGTCAATGCGGCGCCCCGGTCTTCGACCTCCACAATCCTCCCGGCGATGCCTCCACCGTCAGCAGTGACGACGGCGCTCGGCCGGAGCGCGTAACGTCGTGACGTTCGCGAGCCGTTCGACCAGATGGAGCACGTCGTCGCGACGAAAGCGGCGTCGGCCTCCGAGCGTCATCGCATAGGGCAACTTCCCTTCCGACGCCCAGCGACCAATCGTCACGGGCGCCACTTCGATGAGCCGCGCGACCTCCGAGCGGGACATCCACGTCTTCGTCGCGGGGCGACCGCTGCGCGGCGTTCTCATGTTCTGATCACTTTGATCACTTCGAGCGCTACGCTCCTCCAAAGCGCCAACGCGCGCAATGAGCCTCCCGTGTCATTTTGGGTGACGATCGGCCTACAGTGAACTGGCAGCAGCGAAACGGCGGGCCGCGCAACCATCCTCTGTGATGGAACGCGGGCAGTCCGACTGGGGCCCTGCCCGGGGCGTGAACGATCGATCGCGTCAGCGTGCGATGCTGGCCGCGGGTTCCATCTTCGGGACGACTTCCGGCAGGGCCTCGTCGAGGATCTCCGAGATCGCGCCCCAGTCCGCGTCGCCCTCGACCTGGTAGAGCCGAATCAAGTCACGCGCGGCGAGGAGCAACGCAGCGATGATCTGAGGCCCGTGCTCCAGCTCGGTCGTCGTGACGAACTCGGTGAACCCGGAGATGTCGGCCAGCTCCAGGACGCCGTCTTGGGTGTAGGTGTTCATGTCCGTTGAGACACCGGAACGGCACTATGTGAAAGCTCGCGACGGTGGCTGCGGCTGCTCGTGAAAGTCGAAGCCGTTGATGCGCATGCCAAGCCCGCCCAGCTTGACGCTCACGTTCGAGCACGACGCCAGGGCGCGGATCGACGGGCGGCTGGAAGGATCTCTCACCATGGTGCGGCGGTATTCGCACCTCTCTCCTTCCCACCGAACGCAGGTAATCGAGCGGCTGGTCAACCGACGTCGAAGCCCGGAGGCGCGTGAGGCGGCCGGCGCGGAGTAGCACCGTGAGTAGCACCGGAGAGGACGGGCGGATCAGCGATGCGCGCTAACTGGCGAGAAAGTTTGGTGCGCCTGGCAGGGATCGAACCTGCGACCTTCAGATTCGAAGTCTGACGCTCTATCCAACTGAGCTACAGGCGCGTCGGGTGGTTAGGGTACACCGAAGGGACGCGCCGAAGGGAGCGGGCTAGTTTCGGGCTCGTTCGGTGTTATTGTGCTAGCGCGTCGCCACAGGACGGCCCTCCGGCCCGTCCCGGCCCATTGGCCGAGGACGTGAACGGCCGGCGAGCGGAGGAGACTCTGATGAGTGTCGACGAGGCGGTCGACCGATCGGCAGCCGTCACCCTCCTGGAAACGCAGCAGCTCAGGGACACGATCGCGGCGCTGCGCGACGAGCTCGAGCGCGCGCGCATCCAGGCGGATGAGCGCGTGCAGCGCGCGGCCGCCGCCGGCGACGACGAGGCCCGTCAACTCCGAGCCACCGTCGCGGCGCTGCGGGACGAGCTCGACCGTGCCCGCATCGGCGAGAGCGAGCGGGTTCAGCGCGCGGTCGCCGCGGCTTATGACGAGGTCCGGCAGCTCCGCTCGGCACTCCAGGCGTTGCGTGACGAGCTGGAGCGGGTCCGGATAGCGGATCAGGAGCGTCACGAGCGCGCGCTGGCCCGGGCCAACGACGAGGCCCGGCAGTTGAGGAGCACGCTGGACGCGCTACGTCAGGAGCTCGACACGCGCGAAGAGACCTTCCGGGAACGGCTCGCCCAGCTCGAGCGCGACCGCCGTCGCGAGATCACCGAAGCGCGGGGCACGATCGCCCTGCTGCGTACCCAGCTCGAAGCGCGCCGGTGAAACCAGTCCATAGCAAAAAGGCCTCGCTGGCCCGGCGGCTGGGTCGGACCCGACTCGTCGAGCTACTCCTCGAGGTGTCGAACACGCTCGGCGTATCGAAGAACCTGACGGGGGCGTTGAACAGCCTCATCACGCTCACGACGAGGACCCTCGACGCCGAACGTGGCTCGATCTTCCTGAACGACGCGACGACCGGCGAGCTGTTCTCGCGCCTCGCCGAGGGCAAGTTCGCCCGTGAGGTGCGCATCGTGAACAGCGTGGGCATCGCCGGGCACGTGTTCACGATGGGCGAGGCCCTGATCATCGACGACGCGTACTCCGATGAACGGTTCAACCGGACGATCGACGAGATCACCGGCTACACGACGAAGAACATCCTGTGCGTGCCGCTCCGCACGCTCAAGGGTGAGGTGATCGGCGTCTCGCAGCTCCTGAACAAGGTGAACGGCACGTTCTCGGAGCATGACCGCAACCTGCTGGAAGCGATGATCGAACAGGCGGCCGTTGCCATCGAGCATCACCGGACGGTCGAGGCGATCGAGCACAACCGACAGCAGGAGCTCCAATTCTTGAACGTCGTGGGCGAGATCTCGTCGGAGCTGAAGCTGCGTCCGTTGCTCTCCCGGCTCATCGCCACGATCACCCAGATGCTCGACGCCGAGCGTTCCACGCTCTTCATCAACGACGAAAAACGGAACGAGCTCTACACCGAGGTCGGGGAGGGCCTCGGGACCACCCAGATCCGGCTCCCCAACGATCGCGGTATCGCCGGAGCGGTGTTCCAGTCGCGGGAGACGATCAACATCCCCCACGCCTACGCCGATCTGCGGTTCAACCCGAGCTTCGACCGCACGACCGGGTTCTTCACGCGCTCGATCCTGTGCGTGCCGGTCATCAACAAACAGGGCAAAGCGATCGGCGTGACGCAAGTGCTGAACAAGCGCGGCGGGACGTTCACGCCGGCGGACGAGGCGCGGCTCAAGGCCTTCACGTCCCAGATCTCGATCGGCCTCGAGAATGCCAAGCTCTTCGACGACGTCCAGAACATGACGAACTACAACGTCTCGATCCTCGAGTCGATGACCAACGGCGTCATCACGCTGGACGAGAATCGCACGATTGTCACGTGCAATGTCGCCGGTCTCCGGCTGTTGAAGCTGCGGCCCGGCCAGATCCTCCAGCGCCCGGCGGAGCAGTTCTTCGTCGACGCGAACGCTTGGGTGCTCGATATGGTGAAGACTGTCGAGTCGCACCTCGACGGGATCGGCACGCGGCCGATGCGCCGCGCGGTCGATCGGCAGCTGCCTCAGGAAAGCGTCATGGATGCCGTGCTCATGGCCGGCGACGAGAAGCTGTCCGTGAATTTGACGGTGCTGCCGCTGATCGGGATCACGGGGGCTCGACTGGGCTCGATGCTGCTGATCGAGGACATCAGCACCGAGAAGCGGATGAAGTCGACGATGTCGCGCTACATGGACCCGGCGCTGGCCGACCAGCTCCTGAAACAGGACCAGGACTTCCTCGGCGGTCAGAGCAGCAGCGCGACCATTCTCTTCTCCGACATCCGCGGCTTCACCACGCTCAGCGAAGAGCTCGGGGCCCAGGAGACGGTCAGCCTGCTGAACGAGTACTTCACGCTGATGGTGGATTGCATCCAGCGGGAAGGGGGCATGCTGGACAAGTTCATCGGCGACGCGCTGATGGCCGTCTTCGGGGTCCCGTTCGCGCACGAAGACGACCAGGACCGCGCAGTCCGGGCGGCCGTCGCCATGCTACGCGAGCTCGAGGTCTACAACGCGGGCCAGCGCGCGGCGGGCCGGAAACCCGTCGACATTAGAATCGGCATCGCCACCGACACGGTCGTGTCCGGGAATATCGGCTCGCCGAAGCGGATGGACTACACGGTCATCGGTGACGGCGTCAATCTCGCCTCCCGGCTCGAGGCCGCCTGCAAGCAATACGGCACGCACGTCCTGATCAGCGAGCACACCTTCACGAAGCTTCGCGGGACGTATCGCTGCAGGGAGATCGACCGCGCGATCGTCAAGGGCAAGACGCAGCCGGTGACAATCTACGAGGTCCTCGAGCACCACACCGCGGAGTCGTTCCCGAACATCGCGGCCGTGCTCGGTCACTTCAAGGACGGCCTCGAGATGTACCGCGCGCGACGGTGGAAGGACGCCATCCACGCCTTCCGCGAGGCCGCGAACCTCAACCCGGACGACAACGTCGCGCGCGTGTACCTCCAGCGCTGCGAGACTCTCATCGCCAACCCGCCGGGCGACGAGTGGGAGGGCATCTGGGTGATGGAGTCCAAGTAAACGCTGGAACGATCCGGACGCCAGGCCGATCTGCCAGACTTCGCCGGCTTCATGCGATCGGACTGACCACCGATGGCGGCAGCGAGGTACGAGAGCGCGTACTCGGCGCCGGATTTGAGCGGCACTTCAGGAAGCCGATCAACCTGCTCGCATCGGCGGAGGCGCCGCGCCGCGCCAAGGGCGCGTTTCGAGGGAGAGGAGACATCGCATGAAGGTGCTTGCCCGGATCCCGCTGCTCGCTCTTCTGGTCGGAGGATGCGCGGCGATGTCCCAGCCGACGCCCGGTGACAACGTGGCGACGGTCGCGTTGACGAACGCCAACGGTCAGCCAGTGGGTACCGCCAAGCTCGATCAACTCAACTCCGGCGTTCGCGTCATCCTGGAGATGCGTGGGATGCCACCCGGAGCCCACGGCGTCCACATCCACGAAGCCGGCAAGTGCGACCCCCCGGCGTTCACCTCCGCTGGCGGTCACTTCAATCCCAGCGGCAAGCAGCACGGAGCGCTGAATCCTCAGGGGTCGCACGCGGGGGACCTGCCGAACATCACGATCGGGCCCGACGGCACCGGTCGCCTCGAATCGATGTCCGAGGCCATCAGCATCGGCTCCGGCCCGATGTCGCTCTTCGACGCCGATGGCAGCGCCCTGGTCGTCCACGCCGGCCCCGACGACTTCAAGACGGATCCGGCGGGCAACAGCGGCGCGCGGATCGCCTGCGGCGTCATCGTCAAGGCGCGATAGAGCGTGGTGGCGTCGGGGAGGGGGGCAAGCGCCCGCCGCGCGCATACCCCACACGCGCGGGCGCTTGCCCCCCCCCGCCCCCGCGCCCCCACCCGTCACGCCAAAACCAAGGCC
>JBGPTW010000103.1:0-22768 GCA_041490825.1 Methylomirabilia bacterium
CGTGCAGGGCGTAGAGCACCATGAAGGGCGTGATGATCCCCTCGGTCTCGGCGGGGTCGAGCCAGCGGGAGGCCAGCGTGATGTGGATGCCCCACGTCATGGTGCCTTCCGGCATGGCCGCGCGCCCCTCGGGCGCGGCGGCGCCGCCGACCAGGAGCACGGCCAGAAGCACGACGACGACGCGCGAGATGAATGGCCTCATGGGTTCCTCCCAGCCGCTCGTATCGAGTGCCGAGATTCTATAATCAGGCGGCGCGCAACGGGAGGCGAGACTTCATGACCGAGGAGCACCTGGTCGAGCCGAAACAGCTCGACTTCTTCGTCGACGGCCTCGACGCGATGTTGATCCACGAGGTCGTCACAAGCCTCGTCGCGCGAGATCCCGACCGCGTTGCGGCCGGTCTTGCACGCCTCAGAGATGACCATCCATCCCACCCCGATCTTCACGCGCTCACGCTGCTGGCCGATAGCTTGCTCGCGCTGCCGTCGGCACCGGCGACCCACGCGGGCCTGACGGCGAGCGTCGAGACGATGGAGCGCGAGCTGACTCCCGCGGCGCGGCGCTTCCTCGGGACGGAATCGGCAACGTTTCTTCGGCCGCTTTGGCAGACGCTCGCGGCGACGGCAGCAAGTCTGCCGTTCGACGAGATCCATCCGCGCGCGCACGCGGGTTGGCTCTGCCAGCAATACGATGACTGGGCTGCCGTCCGCGTGGCGATCGAAGCGGAGCCCGACTGGGCCGCGAAGCCGCTTTTGCGATGCTGGATGGGTCTGGCACGGCATCATCTCGGCGAGCCGGAGATCGCGATCCGGCTCTGGCTGCCGCTCTGCTGGATGGACCCGGCGCTGTTCGCGCGGCACGCACCGATGCTGCCGAGCACGGTCGTCCGCGAGGGATGGGATGCGTTCGAACGCGCAGGTGACTCCGACGACTTCTCCGGGGATACGCTCAACGCGGCAAGCTGGTTCCCCGCATGGTTGCTCCTGCGCCATCGCGGGCTGGCCCGCCTGTTCCGTGCCGAC
The DNA here is from genome assembly GCA_041490825.1 of Methylomirabilia bacterium. Taxonomy (GTDB): domain Bacteria; phylum Methylomirabilota; class Methylomirabilia; order Rokubacteriales; family CSP1-6; genus JBGPTW01. The sequence continues at coordinate 1,024 of JBGPTW010000103.1, forward strand.
GATATTCCGGATTCGAGCGTCGCCGCGCGAGCGTTCGGCGCGATGCTCGAGCTCGTGCCGCTGGAGGGCCGCGGCCTGGGCGACGAGTTGATCGCCCGGCGGAGAGCGCTGCGTCAGCTCAGCCCGGGCTTCTTCCGCTGGTACATGAATGTCGTCGGGGGTCGCTCCAGGATCTTCAGCGCGAAGCCTTCGTGACGGCGGCGCGCATCATGGCCGACCGGATGACGGCGCGCCGCGAGGACGTGGTGAGCCGCGCCCAGGCGGGCAAGCTGCGCCCGGCGGACATCCAGGGCGGCGGCTTCACGATGAGCAACCTCGGAATGTACGGCGTGGACGCGTTCAACGTGATTGTGAATCCACCGCAGGCGGCGATCCTGGCGGTGGGCCGCATCGCGGACCGTGTGGTGACGGTGAACGGTCAGCCGTCAGTCCAGCCGACGATGGCGCTGACGCTATCGTGTGACCACCGGGCGATCGACGGGGCGCGTGGGGCGCAATTCCTGGGGGCGTTGGCTGATCTGGTCGAGGAGCCGCTTGCGCTGCTCGTGTGACTGGCGGATAGACGACAGCCAACTGCTCTCCGGCTCGTTCCTGGACTACGCGATTCCACGCGCCGGCGATCTCCCGATGATCTCGGTCACGAGTCGCGACGTGCCGAGCCCGACGAATCCGTTAGGCGTGAAAGGCGCGGGCGAGCGCGGTACGGTCGGCGCGCCTGGTGCCGTCATCCACGCGATCCTCGATGCGTTGAGGTCGCTCGGCGTCCAGCACATCGACATGCCGGCCACGCCCGAACGAGTGTGGCCGGCGATCCAGGCCGCGCGCTCAGCGCGGTGATGTCTGCGATTGTGGACGTTGTGTCATCGCGTAGCCGCGAGGTATCGTGACCCCGCCATGAGGATGCCGCCGCTGAAGCTCCGCCGCTGGTCCCGTGCCGAGTACGACCGGCTCATCGCGTGTGGCGCGTTCGACGAAAACGATCGCATCGAGCTCCTCGACGGCCTGATGGTCGTCAAGGAGCCCCAGGGAAGCTGGCACGCCGCGACCGTGTCGCAGATTCGGCGTGTGCTCCAGCGGGCCTTCGGCGATCGCTACGACGTCAGGACCCACGCGCCGATCGCTCTCGACGAGATGTCGGAGCCGGAGCCCGATCTCGCGGTCGTGAAAGGCCGACCTCGCGACTATCTCCGCGAGCATCCCGACAAGCCGGTGCTCCTCGTCGAGGTCGCTGACAGCAGCCTCGCCAAGGACCGGCTCCGGAAAAGCGGCGTCTACGCGCGAGCGGGCATCGCCGAGTACTGGATAGTGAACGCGATCGATCTCGTTCTCGAGGTCTATCGTAGGCCGGAGCGCGGGGCCGGTCTTCGTTACGGCTGGAAATACGGCAGCGTGCGCTTGCTGAGACGCGGCGCCGTTGTGTCGCCGCTCGCGGCTCCGCGCGCACGAATTCGCGTCTCCAATCTGGTCGAATAGCGCTGGCGCGCCACCGAAACGCGGCCGGCCGGTTCATGATACCGAGGTCCGCACGGGCCGGCGACGGCCCGAGCCGAGCACGACCACGGCGAGCGCCAGCGCGATCGGCACGACGTGGTCGAACACGGGCATGATGCCGATCCACTGCTTGACGAATTCGTCCGCGGTGATCATCTTGCCGCCGACGTAGCCGAGGATGCCGCCGCCGAGCGAGACGATCCACGGGTGGCGGTTCATGAGGCGCGCCAGCAGTCCGCTGCCCCAGAGCACGAGCGGGATCGAGAGACCGATCCCGAAGGCGACGAGCACGAGGTCGCCGTGCGCGGCGCCGGCGATGGCGATCACGTTGTCGAGACTCATGCTCACGTCGGCGACGATGATGATCCAGATCGCCTCTCGCAGGCTCATTCCGCTCCGGGCGGCGCCCGCCTCGCTTCCGGACTGGCCGACGAGCTTGACGGCGATCCAGAGCAGGACCGCACCTCCGGCGAGCCGCAAGAGCGGGACGTCGAGGAGCAGCGTGACGAACGCGATGAAGATCAGGCGCAGCACGACGGCGCCCGCGCTGCCCCAGAGCCGTCCGAGGAACTGCTGCCGCGGTGGCAGCGTCCGAACGGCGAGAGCGACGAGGAGCGCGTTGTCGCCGGCGAGCATGATGTCGATCACCATGATCGTCGGGATCCGTGTCCAGAACCCGACGTCGAAGAGCGCCGTCATCATCGCGAGAGCCCGAGCACGTACGTCGTGTAGATCTCGAGCACGATCCGCCCGAGGATCAGCCACACCAATGCGAGGATCAGCTCGAAGTCGAGCTTCCTGGCCATCCGATTTCCTCCCTGACACGGGTTGAACGGAGCGGACGTTGCGCGGAGCGACGCCCGCGATCAGGAGAAGTGGCGGACGGCGAAGGTCAGTGGTCTTCGGAGGGCGAGTCGACGAGCGCCGCGTCCATCCGGGCGCGCGGCGGTGGAACCGGAGCGTGGTGATACGCTCGACGTCCCGAGGTCGCGTGATGGACGATGCGCCGCAAGAGACCGCGGTGCGCCGTCGGCATCGGCGAGACGTGATCATCGGCGACCGAGGGCCGAGCGAGTTGTGTGGGGGCGGCTCGGGAGACTTCCTCCTCCTCGTCCCACACGATCGTCTGGGCCAGCGGCTGGATTGGGGTGGCCACATCCCACCCCCACAGGGCACAAACGACGAGGAGGATCACGCGGAGGCTCATCAATACAATCCTATCATTCATCGGCCGGACAGCGCCGGGCAAGTGCTAAGCTCGTCGCGTGAAAAAGGCAAAGCTGCGAATCGTGATCTTCCAGGAAGGTGAGTGGCTCTGCGCTCACTGCCTCGAGTTCGATTTCGCGACCCAGGCCAAGAATCTCGACGATCTCCGGTACGACCTCGAGCGAATGATCGTGGGGCACATCGCCGTCAGTCTGGAAAACGGGTTGAAGCCATTCAAAAGCTTCCGGCGTGCTCCGGAGAAGTATTGGACGCTGTTCAGGCGATCGAAGATTTCACTGCCGCCGGAAAGCTTCGGACTCAAGATCAAGAAGCGCGGAGTGAAAATTCCGATTCCCGAGATTCGAGTCGCCCCACTCGCGGCCTGAGTGAGCGCCCAGTTCTCCCAGATGCCGACGTTGGGAGAGTTCATCGCCCACGCTGGCAGATACGGCTTCCGGAAGCGCGCCGTCACGTTCGAAACAGGACCACGAGGCCGAGAGCGAATCGTCTATCTCTGGCGAGACGCCGATCATTTCGCCGAACTGCCTGGTGTTCGCGAAGGTGATCGGTTGACCCGAGACGTGGTGGAAACTCTGTGTCGAAGGCTTGGCATTCCCGGCGAAGACTTCGGGCTGGAGAATTGACCGTTCACGAACGGCGGGATCTCGTTCGCGGCGCCCGCCACGCTCGTCGTGCTCAGCCTCCCCGTCTTTCCACTTGCCTACGACATCTGGGTCAGCGTCGCCGAGAGCGCGACCAAGACTGAATACCGGGCTCGCTCGTCGCCTGTCACACACGCCCCACCTCCACGCGCCGCCGTATAATGCCGCCGGGCGATGGACCTAGCGAAAGGGAGAGCCATGTCCGAGCCCAAGCGTTCGATCATCGCCAACGTTCCCCGTCTCCACGCGTACATGGATCGCGATCGGCTCGCCGCCGTCGTCACGCGATCCGGCCAGAACTTCACGTACCTCTCGGGCCTCGTCTGTCCCGGAACACTCGCGCGTCACGTCGATCTGCCGGACTCGATGCGCGGCGTCCTGCTCGTGTGGCCGCGCAACGGCGACCCCGTCATCGTGCTCAACAAGAGCGCCGACGGGCTGACACGCCGCGACTCGTGGGTGAAGCGCACCGAGGTCTACGACGCGTACACCGAGTCGCCGACGAGATGTTCGTGATCGGGTAGGAGCACGCGCATGGCATCCGACAGCGACTCCAAGATTGGCGACTTCAAGAAGATCGCCGCCGGCATCAGCGACGAGCAGGTCCTGAAGCTCGAGCAGGCCGCGATCCGGATTCCGAGCACCACGTTCGAGGAAGGCGAGATCGCCGATCACTTCGCCAACTACATGTCCGACGTTGGGCTCGACGTGGAGATGAGGGACGTCACGCATCCGGCCAAGCCCGGCAAGACGGCGCGCCAGCCCATTGCGCGCCTCCGCGGAACGGGCGGCGGGCCGAGCCTCATGCTGAACGGCCACATGGACCCGGGCGTCGAGATGAGCGGATGGAGCGTCGACCCGTACGGCGCGAAGTTCGAGGACGGCTGGGTGTGGGGTATGGGCGCGCACGACGACAAGGGCGGCGTGGTGGCGGCGATCTGCGCGGTGGAAGCGATCGTCCGCGCCGGCGTTCGGCTGCGCGGCGACGGCAATATGTTAATGGCCCACGGCATCCCGCGCTGTGCAGTACGGCGCCGGCGACACCGCATCTACAAGGAGTGGCCCACGCCGGACGAGCGCGTGCCGTTGAAGGACCTCGTGACGGCGGCCAAGGCGATCGCGTACGCGACCCACCAGCTCTGCGCGTGAGCAGGAACCGTGGTCGCTAGGCGTCTCGAAAGTGATACACCAAACGACCGTTGCTTTGTACACCATAGGGCGGTAGAGTCCAGCCGAAGGAGACGCTCGACATGGCGAGAACGAACATCGTGCTGGACGATCGCCTGGTGCGGGAAGGGCTTCGGCGGTTCAAATGTCGCTCCAAGCGTGAGCTGGTTCACTTGGCGCTGACCGAGCTGGTGAAGAGCTCCCGCCGGCGAGATCTACTGTCGCTAAGGGGCCAGGTGAAGTGGGATGGGAACCTTGCCGAGCTCCGCCGACTGCGGCCGTGATCGTCGTCGACACGACGGTCTGGATCGATTTCCTCGAGAGCCGGGGTAGCGGGTTCGATCGACACTTGACGGAGCTGATCGAAAACGACGCCCCGATCGCGCTGGTCGACATCGTGTACTGCGAGATTTTGCAGGGCATTCGGGATGACGACACGTATCAGCGAACGCGGTTGAGCCTGCTCGCTTACCCGATCCTTCGACCGGTCGGTTTGCAGACGTTCGAGACCGCCGCGAACTTCTACCGAATGGCGCAGCGCCGGGGATTCACGATCCGACGCACTGTCGACTGCCTCATCGCCGCAACGTGTGTCGAGGCAGGCGGCGAAATCTACCACAACGACCGCGACTTCGATGCGCTGGCGAAAGTCTCGGCTCTCGCGATTTATCGGCCACCGTGACGCTTCTCAGGGCAGCGTGCGCCGGCGTGCTACGCTTCCGCTATGGCAACGCTTCCGCGGGTCCCTTCGATCGAGGACGTTGTCGCGTGGGAACGTGCGCAACCGGAGCGTTACGAGTGCATCGACAGCCTCGTGCGCGCCATGACCGGCGGCACCGCCGCACACAATCGGATCGTGAAGAACCTGGCCGCCGCGTTCCGGGCCGCGTTACGCGGGAGACCATGCGAGGAGTTCATCGAGTCGATGAAGGTCGTCACGGCGTCTGCCTTGACGTATCCGGATGTCGTCGTGACGAGCTCTCGTGTGCTCCAGGGCGCCGATGTCGTGCCTGAGCCGGTGCTCATCGTGGAGGTGCTCTCGCCAGGGCCGCAATTCTGGGATCGCAGTGGCAAGTGGCAGGCGTATCAGACGATTGCGACTCTCGGCGTCTACCTGCTCGTCGCCCCGGACGAGCCGCGAGTGGAACGCTACGCGCGCGGCACCGAAGGGTGGTCCTATCAGGTCTTCGAGGGCATTGACAGCACGGTAGCGCTCACACGGCCCGCGATGAGCCTGCGGCTCGCCGACATCTACGAGCGCATCGATTTTCCGCCCGCCCCGACAACTCGGCTCTGAGCCGGGTGAAGCAGGAACGAGGCCGCGTCATCCCGCGTAGCGGAAGGCGGCTTCGTAGATGACCGGCACCGTCCCGCGGCGCAGCGTCTCGGGCTGCGGCCGGTTGTACTCTGTGATGGGCACCCTGGGATCCGGGACGAAGCCCGCGGCGCCGAGCTCGTCGACGAGCTGCGCCTCGGTCAGGAAGCATTGCGGCTGTCCCGCAAACTGCGTGAACACGAACGACTCGCCGGCGACGGGCTCCGTCTCGCGGGAGAAGGTGTTCCTCGAGAACGTGAACACGAACAGGCCGGCCCCAGGCTTTGCGACCCGTCCCGCTTCGCGGAGCGCCTGCCGGAACTGCGCGCCGGAGCGCGCGAGGTTCCAGATCCCGTGGGCGATGATGAGCTCGACGCTCTGGCTCCGGATCGGGAGATCGTCCATCGGCGCCAAGATCAGGTGCAGGCGGTGGCCGGGTCGGTGTTCCTGGACACGCGACGCGGCGGCGCAGAGCATGGGCCACGAGAGATCGAGGCCGACGACATCCCAGCCGAGACCGGTGAGCGGGATCGCGTTGCGGCCGGCGCCGCCGCCGAGATCGAGCGCCCGTGCGTTCCCCCAGCGCCGCCGCTCGTGCTCGGCAAACCTGACCAGGACGGCGTTCGGAGCTGACTGCGCGAACCCGGCGACGGTTTCCGGGACGCTCCACGCTGAGCCGGCGAGAGGGTCCACGCTCGAACCATAGCACCGCGAAGAAAAGGAGAGCGCTCCGTGTCTACGACGACGATTCCCGCAGCACAGGCGCTAGCACTGCGATCGCTCATCACGCCGACGGAGCAGGGGATCGCCAGCCGCGTGCTGGCGAAGACGGCCGGCGGCAACCTCACACTGTTCGCGTTCGGCGCAGGACAGGGACTCACCGAGCACACGTCGCCGTTCGACGCGCTCGTGATGGTGCTCGAGGGCGCGCTCACTCTCACCGTGGGCGGCACCCCCGTGCCCGCAACGCCGGGGACGATCGTCTTGATGCCTGCCGACGTGCCGCACGCCGTCGACGCATCAGAGCCGGCCCGCATGCTGCTCATCATGTTGCGCGAGGGCAAGGACGCGTGAGTTACGCCGGATTCAGGGCAGTCGCGCGAGGGAGTACACGGCCGCGAAGCCCATGAGGCCGGCCGTCATGACGAACACGCCGCCTAGGCCCAGCCATCCGCTCAGCCATCCCGCGATCCACGGACCGGCCGTCATCCCCAGCGCGTAGGTGGCCTGGAAGAAGCCCATGGCCGTCGCGCGCTCGCCGGGCGCGACGGCCTCGATGGCGCAGCTCATCAGGAAAGGGAAGACGAGGCCCCGGCCGATTCCACCGATGGCCTGGGAGAGCATCAGGACCGGGATCGAGTCGATGAACGGGATCACCAGCGTCGTGGCGGCGACGACGACATAACCCGCGAAGACCAGGTGTCGTCCGCGAACGCCCGCGACGGCGAGCTTGTCAGCGAGGATCGGCGCCGCCGTGAAGGGAACGAGCGACACCATGGCGAGCACGCCGAGCGCTTGCGGGGACGCGCCGAGCCGCACCGCATAGATCGGGGTGAACGCGTTGACGGTGACGTAGAAGCCAAACTGACCGAGGGCCGCGGCGATGGAGGCGCTCCTGACGACGGGGTTGTGCGCGATTCGCAGGACGGTCGAGAAGGCAACGGTCGGCTGCGCCTCACTGCGTGCCTCGTCCGGCACACCCGCCATGCACGCCAGGCCCAGCACCGCCAGTACGGCGCCCGCGTAGAACGCAGCGGTCCAGCCCCACTGCCCGGCCACCCAGCCGCCGAGAAGCGCGGCGACGATCTGCGCGACCCCGGACGTGACCTGCAAGATCGTCATCGCATGCTGGGGATTCGGCCGCGTGTAGTACGCGGCGAAGAGCACGGTCAGCAGCGTCCACGTCGCGCCCGCAACGCCCGAGAGCGCCCGGAACGCGAAGAGGAGGACCGGCGCGCGCACCAGCGCCATGCCGATGCCGCTGACCAGTGAGGCAACGAATCCGGCGAGCACGAACGGCTTGCGTACTCCGACACGATCGGACCACATCCCGAGGGGAAGGCGAAACACGAGCTGCGTCAGCCCGTACGCCCCGACGACCCAGGCCGCGATTCCAATGGAGCCGCTCACGCGCTCGACGTAGGCCGGCAGGATCGGGACGTACGTGTAGAGCGACGCCCAGAAGAAAAATGTTCCGAGCACGAAGAGGAACGTGAACGGCCGCGCGCGCTCGCCTATTCCGCGAGTGAGCCAGTGGCCGAAGCCGCTCGCGAGGAGCTCCAGCTACTCGCGCCCCTCGGCAGGCTTCACCGGGATCGTCGCCGGTCGCTGCGGACCCCAGATGCGCGCGTAGTACGTCTCGGCGAGCTGGAGCGCGCCGACAGGGTTGTGGGCCAGGACGCGGTCCTTCGCCACGAGCGTCGTGGCCAGACCCTCCGAATGGCGGAAGAACAGGCTGTCGTGGCCGACGCAGAGGCCCAGCACGATGTTGAGCTCGCACCCAGCGCGGTTCAGCAGCTCGGCCTGAGAGATCGGGTTGCACATGGCCTCGTACGTGCCGGGCCGGATCTTCTCGTCTTCACGCACGCCCAGCGCTTCCTTCGGCACGCCGCCGTTCTTGCACGCCACGGATGCCACCTCGAAGCCGTGACTCTCCAGGACGGCCGAGAGTGTCCGGGCGAGATCGACGAAGCTGATGCAGGTGGCGATGCCGAGCTTCCGGAATCCGAGCTTCTTCGCGAGCGCCACGATCTCCTCGACGCGAGTCCACCGGCAGTACCCCTCGCTCTCCACCAGCGCGGAGGCGTGGGCGACCCGGCGCACGAACGCGTCCTGATAGACCGCACCCGCGGCGTCGATCCCTTCGTCGTCGACCTTCGACGGGCAGAATCCGGGACCGCGCGTGTCCGATTCCCCGTGCCGGCACGCGCGGATGGTCGGAGGACAGTAGGCGCACGACGGAGTTTCGTAGCTCATCGTGTCCGCACTATGACTCACGTGGCCGGCCGCGTGAATCCGCCGTTCGACTCAAGATCGTGGGGCGAACGACGGACTGGCGCCGCCCGCGAAGCTACGTCACCGCGACCCGACCCTCACAGAGTTCGGCTTCGCCGGAGCTACGGCTTCGCCGGCGGCGGTGGAGGTGCCCCGACCCTGAAGATCTTCGCGCCGGCGGCCACCTCGACGCGCGCGTCCCGAACGCGAAACATGCTGACTCCGTACGTCGGGTCGACATGTTTACCCGCCTCGAAGACACCGCGCACGCGATAGACGCGCAACGGATCGTAGACGATCCTGACGCCCTTCGCCGCGAACACGTAAACCGTTTCATCCTGCCCCGTCGGCATCTCACAGCAGTAGTTGCCGAGCGCCGAGACGCGGCTCAGCAGGAAGAAGGAAAGATCGGGCGGGCCAGCGGGGATGATGAACCCCTGAATCTCGACGTTGTTGCCCGCGTACGACTTCATCTGTTGCGTGACGTCGAAGTTCGCTCGGATCGAATCCACGAGCTGCGCGAACGTGAGTCGCGGCGCCTCGTCGCCGTGCGCCGCCAGCGCGAACGTGAGCATGACGACGAGCGCCAGCCACGACGTCATCAACGCGCCTCTACGACAGCGGCGCAAGGTTCGCCGCCACCTCCGTGCGATAGGCGAGGCACGCCGGAAGCAACCCCGCCAGCGCGCCGATGATCACGACGCTCCCGAACACGACGGGCTGCAGCGCGCCGACGGCGAACGGGTTCACGATCGGTCCGCCCCGCGAGGCAAGAAGCATCGAGCCGACATACGCAATGCCGTGGCCCACCCCCAGTCCAAGGACGGCGCCGAGGAACGTGATCGCGACGCTTTCCAGAAGGACGATCGCGAGGATCGTCCCTCTCCGCGCGCCGAGCGCGCGCATCGTGGCGATCTCCCGCTTTCGCTCGAGCGTCGCGCTGTACATCGAGACGAAGAGATAGAGGGCCACCACGATCGCGACGATCGCGAGGATCATGGCGAGCACGTCCTCGGCAAGGGTCAGGAGATTGAAGATCTGGAGCAGGACGGCGCTCGGAAACACCGCTTGCGTCTCGGCCGAGACGTTGTACTCACGATGCAGCGAGGGCAGGTCCGACATGCGCTTCGCCCTGATCAGCACGGCGGTGAGCGGCTTGATCTGCATCTTCCTCGCGACCTCGTTCATCGCCCAGTAGCTCGGCAGCGAGAAGAAGATGGCCTGGTCGTCGGCGCTGCCGGTCGACCGGAGAATACCGGCGACGGTCAGCGGATACTCGGCCATCTCCTCCCCCTCGTAGAAGCGATCGCCGACACGCAACCCCGTCCGGCGCGCCGCGTCCGCGCCCAGCACGGCTTCATAGGCTGGGTGGTCGGGCACGTCGTCACGAAAGAACCGTCCGGCGGCGATGGCGAACGTCTTGCGCCGCCACGGGAAGGCGGCGAAGTACGCGGGCGTGGTGGCGACGTAGCGAACCCCTTGGAACGCGTCGCCCATCGCGACGGGCACGGCGACGTCGACCCGCGCGTCGTCCCGCACGTAGCCGTACGTCCGATAGAGGATGTTCGGCGTCGCGGTGTCCATGCGGAAGACGACGTTCAAGACGAGCTGTGTCGGACTTCCCTTGGCGCCGACGATCAGGTTGTAGTCGGTCGTGCCGTCGACGAAGCTTTGCTTCACACCCCGGGTGAGCAGAACGCTCGCGATGACGAGACCGACACCGAGCGCGATCGACACGGCGGTGAGCGCGCTCGCGACGAATCGCCCCTGGAGGTATCGCATCGCGATCGTGAGGAGTCTCACGCGCGATTCACCAGCGCTGGCGGGCGGCGCGATTGACGTCGCGCATGTCGACCACGCGATCGGCGTCGCCCAGCGCGACCTCGTCGTGCGACACCATGAGCAGCGTCTTGCCGTCTTCCCGGCAGACGGCGAGAAACTCCGCAAGCACGTCGTGCGCCGTCCGTGCATCGAGGCTGGCACACGGCTCGTCGGCAAGGATCACGGGCGGATCGTTCGCCAGAGCCCGGGCGATCGCGACGCGCTGCTGCTCGCCGCGGGACAGGTGCTGCGGCTTGTGCGAGAGGCGCGCGCCGAGCCCGAGGCGAGAAAGAATGTCCGCCGCGCGACGCCGCTGGTCCCGCCTCGGGATGGCGTCCGCGAACGTCATCGCCAACATCACGTTCTCGAGGGCGCTGAACGCGGAGAGCAGGTTGAACGCCTGAAAGACGTACCCGACATGACGCGCGCGGAAGCGGTCGCGTTGCGGCTCCGGCAACGCGAAGATCTCCGCGCCGTGGACCGTGATCGTTCCTTCCGTAGGAGTCGAAATGCCGGCGATCAGATTGAGTAGCGTCGTCTTGCCGGACCCGCTTCGTCCCTTCACCACGGTCCATGTCCCGAGCGGAAGTTCCAGGCGCTCGATGTCGAGGACCGTGAGGCTTTCCCGGTCACGCAGAGGGAAGCTCTTCTTCACTCCGTGCAGGAGGACGTCCGCCCGCACCCGGATCTCAGCGAATCGCGATGGGATTGACCGGCACGCCGATGCCGCCGCGCAGGAGCAGCGGCCCGACGACGAAGAGGAACTCGTAGGCCTGGTCCTTTGCGAGCTCATCGAGATTCAGGATCTCGATGATGTAGGCGCCGCGGTTCCAGATGAAGTCGACGTGGAGCGGGAGACCCTGAAAGGCGCCGAACGCTTTCTTCGCGTAATTCGGGTCGAACGGGAAATTCCACTCGACGGCAGCCGTGTCGGAGCCGATCGCGACGATCTCCATGTCGTTCAGGAACTTCAACGAATCAGGTCCGACGCCGGGCTGCGGCTGAAGATATTGCCGGTGCGCAGGATCGACGCGTCCGTCCGGTCCCGGCTGGTCCCACATCTTGCGCCAGCCCGTGCGGATCAAGAGCACGTCGCCCTTTCGGATCTCCACGTTCTGCGACTTCGCGGTATTCTGCAGATCCTCGAGCGTGATCCAGTAATTTCCGGGAAGCGGGTCCATGTTCTTGTACTTCGCCACGTCGAGGAGCACACCGCGGCCCACCATGAATTTGACGCTCGCCGCATCGCCGTGCACCGTGCCGACGGGCTTCGGCGGCGGCATGTTGTTGTAGAGCGCGTTCTCGCGATAGATGTGCGCGAACGTGTCGAGATGCGTGCCGACGTGATTGTGCATGATGGTGAAGCTGGCGGCGCCCTGCTGGCGCTTGGGATCGAACTGGCCCGGCTGGGTCACGCGATCGAACCCGTCGTTCTCCTGGATGACCTGCACGCCGAACCGGCTCGGCGTGATCGCGCGCGGCAGGTCGCTGTGCATCTCCTCGCCGAGCGCGTACACCTTCCCCTGCTTCACCAGCCCGGCGGCTTTCACCACCAGGTCGGGCGTGATGAAATTCAGCATCCCGCGCTTGTCCTGCTCGCCCCATCGTCCCCAGTTTCCGCGCACTCCCCACTTGCCCGGCAAGGTCCAGGGCGCCGGCTCGGTCGCGAGCTTGTCGTCGAGCGGGAACGTCGAGGGCTGCTGAGCGTCGGCGACGGCGAGCGACAGCGCCAGAACGATAGCGCTTCCGAATCCCACCACCAGGAAAGTCAGGCGTCTCATGGCATGCTCCTCACCGAGTTTCGGGGCTTCGGGTTCGATTGGTGCCCTGTATATCGCCCGGGCGGGAGCCAGTGTCAAGCCGGTTCGGGCATCAGCGCTGGGCGGCGGTGCATGGCGCACTGAGCGGGCGCCGCGCCTGGGCGGGTGAACATGGCATACTGCCATCATTCGACTCCACGGGCAGCCGATGCAGCGCCCGGAGATACTGCTCCAGCCGCCCTCGTTCGGGCTCCGATCGACAGCCCTGCAGCAGCTCGAGAACGACGGGGCCAGTGCTTGCGACGACGAGTTCACGTTCCGGTTCAACCGCCGCCGTAGCCCGATGGCAGCTTTCCAAACGCTCCTGGCACTCGCGACGCTCCATGGCCCTACGACCTACCATCGGCTGTATGCCTCGGAGTCAACCGGATAAGCACTACGGCGTTTATGGCGTCCACGCTCCAGTCGGATCAGCCAGCCGGACCTGGTACGAGTAGCCCTGCTCGGTGAGAAACAGCTTGCGGTGGTGGGCGAACTCCTCCTCGCGCGTGTCGCGGGAGACCAACGTGAAGAAGTGCGCCACGCGCCCATCCCGCTTCGGCCGCAGGATCCGCCCGAGCCGCTGCGCCTCCTCCTGGCGAGAGCCGAACGCGCCCGAGACCTGGATGAGCACGTCGGCGTCGGGCAGGTCGACGGCGAAGTTCCCCACCTTCGACAGCACGATGCGCTTCAGCTCACCCTGACGAAACTGCTCGTACACTCGTTCCCGCTCGGTCTGCGAGGTCTTCCCGGTGACGAGCGGCGCCCCGATGTCCTTCGCGATGGCCTCCACCTGGTCGAGGTACCCACCGATGACGAGCACGCGACCGTCCGGGTAGTGGCTGAGGATGTCGCGCAGGTGGCCGAGCTTCGCCGGGTTCTCGGCGGCGACGCGAAACTGCACCCGCCGCTCCGCGAGGGCGTACGCCATCCGCCGCTCGGCGCTCATCGGCACCCGGACCTCGACACAGGTCGCGGTCGCGATCCACGCTTGCTGTTCGAGGTCCTTCCACGGCACGTCGAAGCGCTTGGGGCCGATGAGCGCGAACACGTCGCCCTCGCGGCCGTCCTCGCGCACGAGGGTGGCCGTGAGACCAAGCCGCCTCCGAGCCTGGAGATCAGCCGTGGCGCGAAACACCGGGGCCGGCAAGAGGTGGACCTCGTCATAGACGATGAGTCCCCACGAGCGCGCCCGGAACAGCTCCAGGTGTGGGAACTCACTCTCGCGGTCGGCCCGCCAGGTAAGGATCTGGTAGGTGGTGAGCGTCACCGGGCCGGTGTGCTTCTGTTCGCCGGTGTACTCCGCGATGTCCTCTGGCCTGAGCGTGGTCTTGTCGAGCAGCTCGCGCCGCCACTGCTTCACGGAGGTCAGGCTGGTGGCCAGCACCAGGGTCGTCTGGCCGACCATGGCCATCGCGGCGAGTCCCACCACCGTCTTGCCCGCCCCGCACGGAAGCACGATGACGCCGCTGCCGCCGCGCTCGGACCCTGCGAGGTAGAACGCCTCGGCGGCCTGCCGCTGGTAGTCACGCACCACGAACGCCGCACCCGAGGCCGCGCGCTTGCGCAGGGACACCGCGAAGGGCTCGCCGGCCACATAGCCAGCCAGGTCCTCGGCGGGATAGCCGGCAGCGACCAAGGCTTGCTTGAGGACGCCGCGGACGGCCGGATCGACGCGGAACGTCGTCGTGTCGATGCGGTCGGTGAGGTACCGGCCGGCCTCCCGGTCTCGGGCGAGGCGCTCCGCCGTCACTTGGTCGAGACAGCGGCAACGCAGGGCGTCGCCGTCCCGGGCAATGACGACTCGCCCGTAGCGCCCCGCGAGATCGAGGATCTCCTGCTCGACGTTCGGCGGGACCACGTACCGGGCGTGCTCGTGCAGTGCCTCGACCATCTGCTCGGCGGCGAGCCCCGCCGCCCGGGCGTTCCAGATGGAGAGCGGCGTCAGGCGGTAGGTGTGGACGTGCTCCGGGCTCTTCACCAGCTCGGCGAACGGCGCCAGCGCCGCCCGCGCCTCGTCGGCGCGCGGGGCACGCACCTCGAGCAGCACGCTGCAGTCGCTCTGGATGATGAGCGCGTTGTCGGCGGCTGGGGCCACGCCCTACGCCTCAGTTCGTGGAAACAATCGAGCGACCACGGTCGGTGGATTGTTTCACGAACTCTCGGCCGCCCGCGGATCCGGCGCGTCCGACGTGCTCGCGCGCCGGCCCTTCGTCACGCGCGCCTCGCCCGAGGCCAGCAGGTAGCCGAGCTCACGCAGGGCACGCCGGAACGCGGCGTCCGAGGAAGCCGCCACCACAAGGTGGCGTTCCCCTGTCCTCATGCAGTGCGTGCGCGTCCGGGTGTCGTTGGCAATGAGCGCGGCGAGCGCAGGCTCGTCGCACTCGATGAGCCGCGCGAGGCCGCGGTCGTGAACACGCGCGCACCGGTCGGCCACGTCCTCGAGCAGGCGCCCGACGGTGTCGGGGAGCGGCGCACCGCTGCGGGCCGCGAGAAACTCGCGAATCTCGCCCGCCGAGCGCCCGTCCTCCGTGGCGGCGAGGAGCTTCGTCGCCGTGAGCCGCCAGACGAGGTCCGAGACGCGAACCGCGTAGGCGTCGAGCGCGAGGCGGTCGCCTGGCTCGAGCGCCGCGCCGATCGCCGCGATCTCGAGGTTCGGGAGCACCCGAAGCACCGGCGTCACCTCGACCGGGGCGGGCTTGTAGTCCGACACCATGTCAAGGCCGTACGCCCCGAGCGGGGTGATGCGGAAGAACATGAGGCCGTCGTAGCGGCTGAGGTACGGCAGCTCGTCCGTGCCCCACAGATTATGGTAGTCGCCGCGAGCGCCCGCCGGCGGAATGAAGGCGACATCGATGAGGCCGAGCGTCGCGGCATACTCGAAGAGAAGGCCGAGCAGGTAGCGCGTCTCGAGGATGCCCTCGCCGCCCGCGTAGCCGAGCGAGCCGTACCGAAGCTCGCCGATGTAGAGGTTCCAGGCGTTGCGCGACACCGCGAAGTTGTTGCCGGAGGCGCGCACGTACCGGAGGAGCTCGTCGGCGGAGATCCACTGCTGCACCGGGCATTCGGCGAGCGTCGCGGCGATGGCCTCCCGGCGCGACGCCACGGCGGTGAGCCCGCGCTTGCCCTTGCCGGTCTGCCCCTTCACGCACTCGATCCGCGACAGCTCGTCGAGCACCGTGGTGTCGGTCCACCTCTCCCACAGGGATCGCAACGTCTTGGCCGCAGGCTCGCCCAGCGCCTTCCGCCCGGCCTTGGTGAGCTGGAGCCTGGACCCTGTGAGCTGTGCGAGCCCGCCCGCCTGGATGATCAGCGGCCACGCGAAGGCGCGGATGGGGCCGGCGTTCGCGTCGGACCATTTGTCCTCCGGCGGCCGGTACGGGTAGTAGTCGCCGCCCTCGAGGACGGCGGTGATCGCGTCGATCGTCGCCGACGAGACCCTGCGCGTCGTGCCGCTCACCGCGACCTTGCCGGCGTCCACGAGGCGGAGCACTGAGAGGAGCTCGCGCTGAGCCGCCCGCTCCGACTCACGCGCCGTGAGCGGGATCGACTCGGTTCCTTGCTCCTTCTTCTTGGTCGTGGGGTTCCAGCGTTCGTAGGGCCGCTCGTACACTGTCGGAAGCCGCTCGAGCGACTTCACCGTGGCCGGGGCCGGCGGCGGGACAAAGGCCTCGAGCCGCTCCTTCAGGTCGTCGGGCATGACGCCGCCTCCACCCTCGCCGCCGTAGAAGAAGAAGCGAAGCGCGGTGGGACGCTCGTCGCGGCGGTAGGTGTCGAGGGAGCCCCAGCTCGGCGCTCGCCCGTACTTGGCGTGGAACCGGTCCGCGGGGAACTGCGTGTCCGGCGAGTGCACCACCTCCGCCACCGCGGCCTTCTGCAGCTCGTCGAGGCTCTGCCACACGGTGCGCAACCGGTCGCCCTCGAGATGTTTGGCGATGAGGTCGGCGAGCTCGGCCTTCCGGGTCGGGACCGGGCCGCTGGTGAGCGAGGCGAGCTTCTTGAGCGCGTCCGCGCGCATGTGCTCGGACAGAGCCGCGGCAAGCGTTGGTATCCCGGCGTCGATGCCGTCGCGCTTCATGGTATCTCCGCGGCGGTGTTTGCCGTGCCTGGTGGAGTGACTGCGTCTGGCATGGCCGTCATTTCTTTGCGGTGCGCCAGGCGGAGATCAGGCGACTGAGAAGCTCATCCGGCGTCATCCCTTCCTTTGCAGCCAGGGCCACGAGCTTGCGATGGCTGGCGGTCGAGAGCTTCTCGCGGGGTCGATCCTCCGTGGCTGAAGCCCACCGCAGGATTTTGCCGTCGAGACAGAACCGGTCGGGGTGCTCTCGCGCGACTTGGCGCTTGGCGCTGTTCCAGGCGGCGTTGATGTCGCGGGTCTTGGACGTCGGCCCGAGGAGACCGAGGTGCTGCACGACGACATCCTTCGAGGGTGTCGCCTCAGGCGGCAACTGCGAGAGCACCTCCACCATCGCCTTGGCGAGCTTTCCGGCCGAGAGGCCGATGCTGAAGCCGGCACGACGGACCTGTGCGAAGTATCCTCTCATCGGTCACCGCGCAAAGTCGGCCATCAGCTTCGCCTTCCGCTCTTCCAACGCGGCGATCTGGATCTTCAGCCGCTTCAGCTCGCGGTTGATGCGGGCCAGCTCCGTCTTCGCCTGCTGGTCCTTCAGGTAGTCGGCCCCGTGCTTCTTCTTGACCAGCGCTTCGACCTCGCGTCGGAGAAGTCGCAGGAAAGGGTTCCCGAAGATCGAGTTGCGCCGGTAGTCGAGCTTGCCGGCCCGAATCGCTTGGACGATCTCGTCCTGCGTCAGCCCGAACTCCTTGCGCGCCGTCTTGTCGCTCAGGGTCGCGCCCTTGCGCTGCCACTCGGAGTCCAGATCGTCCATCGGTCTCCTGTCCACCTCGCGAAGGACGGCGCCGGGTCCGGTCTCAAGCAGGACGCTCTCCGGGATCTCGATGGTCAGGCTATTCATGCTGCGTCTTCTCCCTCCTTCGTCCCACTCGGGCGAAGATTGCCGGACCTCCTCGAGCCGCGGCAGCGCCGTCGGGCTTCGCGCCCAGGGTCGAAGCGAGCGTCCCACATTCCTCGCGCTTCCGCCACCGCCCGCCCGCGCGCGGCGCCGACAGTGAGCGGATGTCATCCGCCGAGAGGAGGCCGCTCCTCGGTGGACGCCTGAAAACCGGCCCGTTGTGGATGGGCCTCGGTTGGGAACTCCCAAAGCGGGAGATCGGACCTGCCGAGGCCGTGGTCGCGCGACCCGGTGCCGCCGTCGCCCGCTGCCCCATCTCGCGTCACACGAAATACGAACTTCTGACTCAGGACGCTCTTCTAGACGCGCTCCATCTCACCCACGAGGAACGCCCGGAGGAAGGTGATGGTGTTGGTCCCGCAGTTCCGGATCCGCTGCGGCAGTGACTGCGGCGGAGCCCTCCGCCGCCGCCTCGGGTGAGCCGCTGCGGGTGACGCTCCGCGAGCTCGCGTTGCGCCGCACCAAGGTGACGTGGCGCGACGACACGGTGGGCGCGACGCTGGCGTTGAGCGACGTGACGGCGACGGTGCGGGACGTCGCGTGGCCGGTGCCGGGGCCGGTACCGTTCGACGTCGCGATGGGGCTGCCGGGCGCGGGCAAGCTGCAGGTGAAGGGCGAGGCGACGCTGGCGCCGATCACGGTGGACTTCACGATGTCGATGCGTGGGGCGCCGATCGATCCGTATCAGCCGTATCTGCCGATCCCTGGGCGCATCGTGGGCGTGTTCAACGGTGAAAGCCGTTCGCGCGTGGCGATCACCGACGGCAAGCTGACGATGGCGGTCTCGCGGGGACGGAGCTGGATCGATAATCTCGAGCTGCGTGCGCCGGGCGCGACGTCCGGTCCGCTCAAGGTCGCCAAGGTCGCGATCGAGGGCGTCGACTTCTCGTATCCGGGACGCGCGGCGGCGAAGAGCATCACGATCACGAAGCCCAGGATCCAGGTCGAGCGCGACGCGAACGGCGAGATCAACGTGCGCAAGCTGTTCGCGGCGGAGACGGCGCCCATCACGACGACGCGCACCGTGCCCGGCGCGCCCGCCCGCGCGCCCGCGGCCGTACCGGCACCCCCCCCACAGCGCGCCACCGGCGTCCGCGACGCCTGGCGGGTTCACGGCGCCGATGCCAATCGCGCTCGGCGCCTTCGTCATCGAGGACGGCTACGCTCGGTTCATCGATCGCACGACCACGCCGGCGTTCTCCGAGGAGCTGTCGAAGCTCGCCGTGCGCATCGACGGTCTGTCCAGCGAGCCGGGCAAGCGCGCGAAGGTCGCCGTCCAGGCGATCGTCGGCGGGAGCTCGGCGCTCGACCTCAAGGGCCAAGTGGCGCCGTTCGGCGAGCTCTACGCCGACGTGGCGGGCGAGCTGCGCAACTTCGTGCTGCCGAGCGTGAACCCCTACGCGGACAGCGCCATCGCCTGGACCATCGAGAAAGGCACGCTCGACGTGAAGCTCCACTACACGGTGGAGCGCGGGCAGATCGCGGCGCAGAACGAGATCATCGTCGACAACCTGTGCGTCGCGCGCTCGAAGGCGGAAGACGAGGTGCAGAAGCGGATCGGCCTCCCGCTCGGCTTGATCGTGGCGCTCCTCACCGACTCCAACAACGGGATCCGCGTGAACCTGCCGCTCAAGGGCTCGCTCCAGAGCTGGGCGGTCGACGCGAGCGACGCGATCTGGGCCGCGGTGAAGAACGTGGTCGTCAACATCGTGGCCTCGCCGTTCCGGTTCACCACCTCCGATTACTCGTTGGTAGTGGATCTCTGCGGCAGTAGCCCTTTGTCTGACAGCTGGATCAATCGGTCCGAGCGTAGGGTAGTCTGCTGTGTTTCTTGTGTTAAGCGCCTTACAGCTTCGAAAGTACGCTCCAGCAGCAGCACTCGCTCCGCGAACTGACGCCGAATGAGTTTCTCGATGGCCGAGTCCGTACCTACTGGTACGAGGCGAGAGCTCGTTGCGATGGTCCGGGCCCAGGAGTCCGTCCTTCCCCATAAATCAACGTCCTTGACGAAGAGCCCTCTGCGATCCCGCTTGTATCCGAAGAACTTCTGCAGCCAGTAGGCGTGCATGAGTCCAAAGAGACCCAGTTCGTCGTCGCTCAGGATCTGGAAAGCACTCGCCAAAGACAAGACAAACACCTGACAGCCAGTCAGGAGCTCCCCCGTTCGACGTGGTGCCTTCTGCCGTTCTTCGCGTAGGTACTCCCAGAGCCGATTCTGTTCGTCGTGTTCGACGACGTAGTCATCGAGGAAACGCACCCATGCCTGAATATGTTCATCGGTATGAAACGCGCGTAGGTGCGCTAGGAATCCAGCAAAGTGGAGTGAGGCGTTGGGATTCGGCTCCGGCGGTTTCGTGGAAGCGACCCCGGAAATCCCAACGCGGTTGGCGAGCATTGGCACCGAGACATAGTCGTAGGCCAGCACGAAGCGGCGTGCCGGTTCGGACCAAAGGAGGTCAGTCAGAATAGTGCGCGCAGGCTTTCTGATCGATTCCTCAGGAAGATAGCCTGTCTGTACCGCCAACTCGTATAGTTGCGGTACGGTCAGTGCCTGATCAAACGCGTCGCGTGTCTTGATCTCCTTGTCATTCTCAACGGGACCTCCCCCTTCGAAGTGCGCTCGGAGGATCCTCGACAGTCGGCTGCTCTTCCGCCTGTTCGACGCAGACAAGACGAGCTGGTCGATCGCGATGGGTCGAGCGCCCCTCAGTGAGGATTGAACGCGGTCAACCGGGGCGAGCTCCTGACGTGCCTCGATAACCCCCCGCGCCCAAGGCCCTCGCGTGATCGCTGCGAGTCGCGCGCGCAGTTCCTCATCGGGAAGATCCATCATTGAAGTGCCCCCACGATCTCGTCGCGAATCGTCGACGAAGCCCAGTCCTTGGGTTTCACCAGGGCCCCATGGTCGAATTTCAGCAGGAATGCAGGCTTCGAATCACCGGCGAAATCGACAAGATCGACGTACTTGTTCCCAACGACCTGATCGTCCATTCCAAGAATGACGCGTACTCCCTTCCACTTTAGGAACGGGTGGACGCTCTCATTCCACGACCTAAGCATTCGCAGTTGCGGATTCCCGGGCTCAAGCGCCCCGGTAATCGGACCACCGAAGGCCCGGCCGTAGGTAGCCAGAGAGCTGCCGTTCAACGGTGTGCCGAAAAGAGTCACGCTATGCAGTGCATTTAGCATCTGCGGGGGCTGCATAACTCCAGCGCAGAGCAATTGCCGGATACCGAGCGTTCCGAGAGAGTGGCCGAGAAGGGCAAATCGTGTGTACGCACCACCAAAAGGCCGCTTACCCGTCGCCGCCTTTTCCCACTGCGTGGCGATAACACGCGCGATGTCGAGGTAGCTGCCAATCTTTCGTGTGGAGTAACCGAGGAAGAGGAAGTCCCAATCTGCCAGGACCGAATCGCTCGGCGCATGCTCGCGCAGCATGTCCGGTAGATGGCCCCATGTTGTGAGGTGATTCCCAAGGAAGCCGTGGATAAAAATCGCAAGCGACCGCCCCGCTCCCCCGCCTTCTTTTCGAAGAAGCGCCAAATCGTCGTCTTGGCGATCTACAAACTCCAGCTTCGACATTGAGCTTCTCCTGAGATCTCATGAGGCGCTAATCACGCCCGCCCTCACCTCGCCCCTCGCCGGCGGTCAGCTGTGTCACCCCGACCACCGCCACCACCCATGTTGCAAACACGTCAGCCATGCCGTCACCCCGAGGCGCGCGGCGAGTGTCGGCGCGGCACACCTGTAGCGCACCGGCGTGCCCCTGTCAAGACAGGGCGCACAACGTCTTAAGGGACGGTGTCCGCGAAGAGCGGGGTAGCCGACGGCGGCGGCTGCGCCGGATCGGCGCGGACGCGGTCACTCCGCAGGCCGAGGTAGGCCCGGATCGGCTCAATGACCAATGGGTCGTGCCTCGAGTTCGATTTCGCGACCCAGGCCAAGAATCTCGACGATCTCCGGTACGACCTCGAGCGAATCATCGTGGGGCACATCGCCGTCAGTCTGGAAAACGGGTTGAAGCCATTCAAGAGCTTCCGGCGTGCTCCGGAGAAGTATTGGACGCTGTTCAGGCGATCGAAGATTTCACTGCCGCCGGAAAGCTTCGGACTCAAGATCAAGAAGCGCGGAGTGAAAATCCCGATTCCCGAGATTCGAGTCGCCCCACTCGCGGCCTGAGTGAGCGCCCAGTTCTCCCAGATGCCGACGTTGGGAGAGTTCATCGCCCACGCTGGCAGATACGGCTTCCGGAAGCGCGCC
>JBGPTW010000104.1:0-22590 GCA_041490825.1 Methylomirabilia bacterium
CGGCGCTGCTGATGCAGCGTCTCGCGCGCGGCGGTCAGCGCTTGGACGAACAGCGCGCCGCCTTCCGGGGTCAGCCGCCCGCGGATCACGACGGGGCCGTCTGCGTCGGGATACACGTGCAACGCCCGGCCCGCGTGCCGCAGTGCTTCTTCGCGGGCCTCGGCCTGTCGGTACACCCGGCGCCAGCCGCGCACGATGCGCTCGACGTGCTCGGCGGTGCCGGCCCGGCCGACCGCGAGGAGCCGCTCTTCGGTCTCCGGAGTCGCGACCCGAGTGAGCGCGCGGATCTTCGCGTACGACAGCTCACCGCGGGCGAGGGCCTGCGCCAGTAGCGGCAGCGTGCCGAGCGCACGCGCCACCCGGACGCGCTCGCGCGCGGCGCCCGGGTCGAGCCCGACGCGCCACGACAGCCACGCGGCGCACGAGCGGAAGCCGGCGTTCCAGCCGCCGCGGGCGTCGAACTCTCGGATGAGGTCCAGGAGCCGCGCGGTGGCGGCGTCGAGATGTGCCGACAGCTCGGCGATCTCATCGCCCAGCCGATCCAGGTCTGGCGCGGCCTCGTGGGTAGCGTCGACGTCAAGCGTCTCGATTTCCAAGAGCGAGTCCTCCTGATGCTGTCGCGACTCTACACCCGCGTTTTCGCGCCTCCTTCGCGCCGCTCAGGACAATGATTCTGCGACGAGCAATGATTTTTCGGTGGGACGTCGATCGCGCCGTCATTCCCGGGTCAGCGCGGCGCGCTAGAGCCATGTCCCTGAGCGACTCCCGACGCGTAACCATCCGTCGCGTTGAAGGCTGTCAAGCAGAAAATTCATGACTTCCGCGCGTGTCCGCTCGGTGTGTTCTTGACCATGACGCCGAGACGCTTCGCCCTCTCGATGAAACTCACCGAGCGTGGGTACTCTTCCGGAATCGCCTTGATCAGGACATCGGGAGGCGGCTTGAGTTTGAGCGGGGAGCGCCGGAAGATTTCGCAGTACTTCGGCGCCGTTCAGTTCAATCCCTCGAACGACTGCTGTCCCAACTGGGCGCCGATCGTGAGGTGCCCGACGACGGTTCGCTGAATCTCATGGTGAGATCGTTGAGCGTCCCGGCCTACGTCACGAAATCGCACTCAAGGCAACGCGCTGGCCAGCCCGCCGCGTTCTCGACCAGGAGAAAATTCAGTGTGTACTGACCTTCCATCACAGCGTCGAGTGTACAATCTTTGGGCTCCTTGCGCGCTTGTGAGGCTTCGCGTTAAACGCTCCCGCCGACCTCGCGCCGCACGATGCGCGCGCCTTCACCGAGCGCCCGCAGCTTCCCGCGCGCCACCGCGCGCGGCAGCGGCACCATCCCGCAGTTCGTGCACGGGTAGAGTCGCTCGGGTGGCACGAACGCCATGGCCTTGCGGATCGTCTCGGCGACTTGCTCGGGTGTCTCGATCTGCACGGACGCAACGTCGATGCAGCCGACCAGGACGTCCTTGCCGCCCAGCAACCCGAGCAGCGACAAGGGCACACGTGAGCTCGCGCACTCGAGCGAGATCTGATCGATCCGGCTCTCGGCGAGCGCCGGGAACGTCTGCTCGTACTGCCGCCACTCCGACCCGAGCGTCTGCTTCCAGTCGACGTTCGCCTTGATCCCGTAGCCGTAGCAGATATGCACGGCGGTCGTGCACGTCAGCCCGTCGATGGCCTGGTGCAACGCCTCGATCCCCCAGGCCTTCACGTCGTCCATGTAGACGTTGAACGCGGGCTCGTCAAGCTGCAGCACGTCGAGGCCCGCGGCCACCAGCTCGCGCGCCTCGGCGTTCAGCACGCGGGCGAAGTCCATGGCGAGGGCGACCCGGTCACGGTAGTGCTCGTCCGCCAGCGTGTCGACGATCGTCATCGGCCCGGGCATCGTGAACTTCAAGCGGCGGTCGGTGTGAGCCCGGGCCCAGCGAACCTCGTCCACGTGGACGGGCACGCGCCGGCGGATGGGCCCGATGACCGTCGGCACGTCGGCCTTGTAGCGATCCGCGCGGATGCCGATCGTCACCCGCTTGGCGAAGTCGATACCGTCGAGCGTCTCGAGGAAGCCGTGGACGAAGTGCTGTCGCGACTGCTCGCCGTCCGTCACGATGTCGATCCCGGCGCTCTCCTGATCCTTGAGGGCGATCAGGACCGCGTCGCGCTGCCCCTCGCGCAACAGCTCGGGCGGCAAGAGCCACGGCGCCCACAGCGTCTCCGGCTTCGCCAGCCACGGCGGCTTCGGCAGACTCCCTGCGATCGTTGTCTGCAGCATGCCGCGCATCATACTGCATGCCGCGCATCATACTGCGATTCGGCGCCGGCGCCAGAGCGCACGAGGAATCGGCGCTATCATGACCCGGTGATCGCGACGACCCGGTGGCCGGAGGCGCATGGCAACGCGGGGCTCGTCGCCTCACCGCACCGGCTCGCCTCCGAAGCCGGGATCTCGGCGCTGCGCCAGGGCGGGAATGCCGTCGACGCCGCGATCGCCGCGGCCGCGGCCATCACGGTCGTGTACCCGCACATGAACGGAATCGGCGGCGACAACTTCTGGCTGATCTACGACGCCGCGCGAGATCGCCTGCTCGCGCTCAACGGGGCCGGCCGCTCGGCAATGGCGGTGGACGCCGACGCATATCGGGCGCGATACGGAACCGAGATGCCAACGCGCGGCGGCGCGGCCGCGCTCACCGTGCCCGGGGCCGTCGCCGCCTGGTGGGAAGCCCACGGCTACAGCACGGCGCGAATGGGCTCACCGATCAAGTGGACCGCGCTCCTGGCGGACGCGATTCGACACGCGCGCGAGGGCTTCGCGCCCTCGGCCGGGCAGCGTCGCGTGACGTCCGCCGCGATCGATCTCTTCGGAAGCGCCGCGACCGCCGGCGTCAAGGCGAGCCTCTGGCCCGTCTATCATCCGGAGCGGCTCACCGGTCGCCGATTCGTCCAGCCGGATCTGGCGCGGACGCTTGCGCTGATCGCCGGCGCCGGCGCCGAGGAATTTTACCGGGGCGGGTTGGCCCGCCGAATCGTCGAGGGCGCGGCGGCGACGGGCAGCCCGCTCAGCGTCGCGGACTTCGAAGGACACCGGGCCGATTGGGACGAGCCGCTGCGCGTCGCGTACCGCAGGGGCGAGGCGGCAAGCTTTCCGCCACCGACCCAAGGGGTCGCCGCCCTCGCGATCCTCGCGTTGCTCGATGGGTTCGACATCGGCTCGCTCGACGAAGCGGACTACATCCACGTGACCGTCGAAGCCACCAAGCTCGCATTCGAGGACCGTGACCGGTACCTGGCGGATCCGACTCTCAGCCCTGTCCCGGTGGCGCGCTGCCTCGACCGGCAGCGGCTGACGGAACGCCGCGGCCGCATCGCGATGCGCTCGGCAATACCCGCGGGAGCTTCGACGCGAGGGGACGGTGACACGGTGGCGATCGTCGCCGCCGATGGCCGGGGCAACGCCGTGTCCTTGATCCAGAGCCTCTATCACGAGTTCGGCTCCGGAGTCGTCGCCGGCGATACCGGAGTGGTGCTGCAGAATCGCGGCGCATTCTTTTCTCTGGATCCCGCGCATCCCAACTGTCTGGCGCCGCGGAAGCGACCCGGCCACACGCTCGTTCCATCGATGTATCTCGTCGGCGGACGACCTCGGATCGTGTCCGGCACGATGGGCGGCGACGGCCAACCGCAGACCCAGGCTGCGCTGGTGACTCGCATCGTCGATCGTGGTCTCGGTCCCCAAGCCGCCGTCGAGGCGGCCCGCTGGCTGTTCGGCCGGACGTGGGGCGAAGCTTCGCAGGCCCTTCGGCTCGAAGGCCGTTTCGACGCCGCGATCCTCGAGTCGCTCCAGCAGCGCGGGCACGACGTGCGGGCCGTCGAGGACTGGAGCGACCTCATGGGACACGCGCAGGTCATCCTCGTCGAGCCCGACGGCCTGCGTGGAGGCTCGGACCCGCGAGCGGACGGCGCAGCGGTCGGAATGTGAGGCACGGCTCAGCCGAGCGGCACGTCCTTCACGAACACGGGGAACGACGAGCGGCGTGTCGCGGCGAGCGCGTCCCGGATCTGCGCGGCGCCGCGCCCGGCGCCCTGCTCGAGCAACGTCTCGAAGAAGCGGGTGTAGAACGCGTCCGGGAAGACCACGACGCTGAATCGAGCCCGGGCCGCGCGCTGATCGACGGTCTTCCGGTACTCGAGCGTGACGCGCTGACCCGGCTCGAGCCGGGTATCGGACAGCTCGCTCGACAGATCGAGCGCGATGCGTCGCTCGAGCACTTTCTCCTGCGCGCTTCCGGAGATCACACGCCCGTCGCGGTCCATGAGCTCGCCGCGAAGCACGACGCGCGGCGTGACGTAGGTCGGAAACGCGTGGCCGACGCCGGTGCTCTCGACGCGCAGCGCGGCGACGATCGTCGCGCCGGCCCGAGCGCGCGGCGCCTCCGGCATGAGCGTGATCGTCAAACCCGCGCGGACCATGTCGGCATCGTGGATCCCGCGCCAGAGATGGCGCCGGTCCGGCATGTGACAGTCCTGGCACTGGACGCCGTCGCGCGCGAACCGGCTCTGCTCCCACTCCTGGTAGGTGTTCTCGAGGAGCTTGCCGTTCAGCGCGTAACCGTCTGGCGCGAATTGATGGCATCCTTGGCAGAATTCCGAACGCAGGAACGCCGGGCTCCGGGTCACGCCGTTGTGCGGCAAGCTCTCACGCGGCGCCGGGCTCGGCAACGAGCCGTCACGCTTCGGCGGACCGAAGCGCTCGTGACGCCGCACGTGGCACGCCGCGCACACCACCCCGCGCTCGTGCAGCGCCGGATCGTAGACCGGGTTCTTCGCGATCCGCTCGTCCTGCCTCACGAGCGGCGCCTGCTCGGCGAGTGGCGCGTGGCACGTGTAGCAGACCACTGCCGAGTCGGGCTCGCTCCGGATCATCTCGACGAGCTGTCCGGCGACGCCCGGTCCCATCGCGCGTGAGTGCAGCGCCGTCTTCCAGTCGGCGAGCTGCGTGGGATGGCAGGTTCCACAGGCCTCCGGCTGGAGCGACGCCTCGAGAGCCGTGTAGCGCGTCGGCGGTGGTCCCTGAGGAGCGAGCGGCCGGCGCCAGTGGGCACGGAGGAAGTCGGCCGGCGTGTCGGTGGCGCCCGCCTGCAACGCGACGAGCAGCGTCGCCGCGATCGCGCAACATCCGAGCGCGCGCCGGGTCATCCGCCCCACCTTATCAGGGACCCGCGCACGATCCGGCGAGTGGTAGCGTGAGGCGATGATCCGGCTCGCCGCGATCGGCTGGAAGGCGCATGCGGCGCTCTCGCGAAGCGGGGGGACCGTCCGTCGCTTCGCGACGTTGAGCGACTCCGCGTACGTGACCGCGGAGAACGAGATCCTCTGGCTGGGCCCACCGGACGGCGCGCTCCATCCGCGCGCGATGCTCGCAATCCGGCCATTCGCGCTCGACGCCGACACGGTATTGGTCGACGTCAGCGGGACAGTTCCGTGGCGGGCGTCGCGGCTTCGTTGGTGCGGCCCGATCGAGTCGACGCTCGGCGTTGGGTGCACCACCGTCCGCGGCGCCATCCGCGAGATCGGGCCGCCTCGAGGTCTCGGGGCGTTGCTGGTCGATGACGGTCGGTGCGATTCGTTCCTCGCGCGAGCGTCGTCCCCAGCCCGGGAGCTCGGCCATGCCTGCCTGAGAGACGATGCTGCCGCAGCAGTGGGCCCGGCCACTGCACTGCTTGGTCTCGGACCGGGTCTCACGCCAGCGGGCGACGACTACGTCGGCGGAGCGTTGTTTGCGCGGCGGTTGGTGTCCGAAGGGGACGCGGCGTCTCGCGCGAGATGGAACGAGGCCGGAGCCGAAATGACGTGCCGCGCGCGACAACGCACGCATCCCATCAGCGCCGCGCTGCTGGCCGATCTGATCGAGGGTGACGGACCGGCCGCTCTCCACGATCTGGCGAGAGCAATCGCCGGGCCTGCTGCGCCGGCCGAGACGATCCAGGCGGCGCGAAGACTCGTCGCGAGCGGGCACTCGTCGGGCTGGGACTTGCTCGCCGGCTTCATCGCCGGCGCCGTCGGGCTCTGATCGCTCAGTGGCACCGCGGGTGCATCAATGCATCCGCGAGATTTCACGCTGAAATGTTTTCATCCGCGAAGCATCAACGGCCAGTCCTCGAGAGGAGAGCTCGGTGATGAGCACCATGGAGCAAGCGAAACGTATCGGCGACATGACACGCGGTGGCGGCGACTACGCGAGCGGCCTCAACGTCGGCGATGGCGAGAGGATCGCCTCGACATTGGCGGGCGGCATTCTGGCCATCTATGGCCTCAGCCGGGGCTCGTTCGGCGGATGGCTCGTCGCGGCGCTAGGCGGCATCCTCGCCTACCGAGGTGTGACAGGACACTGTCCGGTGTACGCCACCATTGGCATCGACACGGCCGAAGGGAAGCGGGTACGCGGCAATCTCGGCATCAAGGTGGACAAGTCCGTCATCGTCGAGGCGCCGCCGGAGCGACTCTACGGCGTCTGGCGCAACTTCGAAAATCTTCCGCGGTTCATGTCCCACCTCGACCGCGTGACCGTCGTGGACCGTCATCGGTCGCACTGGCGCGTCAAGACAGCGGTCGGCATCGTCGAATGGGATGCCGAGATCATCAACGACCAGCAGAACGAGCTGATCGCCTGGCGAACGCTGGACAACCAGTGGGTGGATCACGCCGGCTCGGTCCGGTTCGAGCCATTCGGTCTGGGCCGCACGCTCGTTCGGGTGTCTCTCCAGTACGATCCGCCCGGCGGCAAGCTCGGGCGCGCGGTGGTGAGCCTGCTCGGCGAGGATCCCGAGACCCAGATCCAGCAGGATCTCGGAGCGTTCAAGCGCGCGATCGAGGCGGGCGAGCTGGCGGCTTGAAGACGCTGGGTCGAGGAGCGTCCCGGGCGGGTCGAGGCGCGTCCCGGGTTGCCCGGGACGCATCCGAGCGCGGGGGAGTGTGAGGGGCCATTTCGGGGCCCCTCACAATGAATGATAAAGTACGGGTCCCAACCCTCGGAGGTGATCGTGGACCCGTACAGACTCCCGCAACACGTCGTTCCGACACGCTACGATCTTCAGCTCGAGCCTGACCTCGTGGCCTTGAGCTTCAGCGGCGAGGAAACCGTCGCGCTCACGGTGACCGAGGGCACGTCCGAGATCGTGTTGAACGCTGTCGATCTGGCCATCGTCGAGGCGATGGTCTCGAACAGCGCCGGCACCAGCGTGCGGGCGAGCGCCACGGTCGACCGCGAGAGCGAGCGCGCGAGCCTGGCTCTCGACCGGCCGATCACACCGGGCTCGTGGCAGCTTCGCCTGCGCTTCACCGGCACGCTGAACGACAAGCTACGGGGCTTCTACCGCAGCACCTACAAGGACGCGAGCGGCGCCAGCCGCACCATCGCGGCGACCCAGTTTGAAGCGACGGACGCGCGCCGCGCATTTCCGTGCTGGGACGAGCCCGCGTTCAAGGCCGTGTTCGCGGTGACGCTGGCGATCGACCCTGCCCTCACGGCCGTCTCGAACACCGCGGTGAAGTTCGAGCGCGCCGAGCGTGGCAAGAAGATCATCGTCTTCGGCGACACCATCAAGATGTCGACGTACCTGCTCGCCTTCATCGTCGGCGAGCTCGAGGCGAGCGAGGCCAAGCGCGTCGGCCGCACGCCGGTCCGGGTGTGGTGCGTGCCAGGCAAGCGAAGGCTCACGCCCTTCGGGCTCGACATCGCCGCCTTCTCGCTCCAGTTCTTCGAGGACTACTACGGCTTGCCGTATCCGGGCGACAAGCTCGACCTGCTCGCGATCCCCGATTTCGCCGCCGGCGCCATGGAGAACCTCGGCGCCATCACGTACCGGGAGACCGCGCTCCTGGTCGACGAGCGCCAGGCCACGCACGCCGAGCTGGAGCGGGTCGCGGACGTCGTGGCGCACGAGAACGCGCACATGTGGTTCGGCGACCTCGTCACCATGACGTGGTGGAACGGTATCTGGCTGAACGAAGCGTTCGCCACGTTCATGGAGATGCTGGCCGTCGACGCCTGGAAGCCGGAGTGGCGGCGGTGGACGACGTTCGGGGTGTCGCGCGCCGCCGCCTTCGTGGTCGACGGTCTCCACAGCACGCGCCCGATCGAGTTCCCTGTGCACGCCCCGCGTGACGCCGACGCGATGTTCGACGTGCTGACCTACGAGAAGGGCGCGTCCGTGCTGCGCATGCTCGAGCAGCATCTCGGCCCGGAGGTGTTCCGCGCCGGCGTGCGGGACTATCTGCGCACGCACGCCTACGCCAACGCCGACACGGGCGACCTGTGGGCCGCGCTCGGCCGCGCCGGGCGCGCGCCCATTCCCGACGTCATGGACGGCTGGATCTTCAGTCCCGGCTACCCGCTGGTGAGCGCGCAACTCGACGGACGCGATCTCGTGCTGTCGCAGCAGCGCTTCACGTACTTGCCGGCGCCGCTGGAGGACGCGGCCACGGCGAGTGGCGATTCACCGAGAGATCAGCGCTGGCAGGTGCCCGTGCAGCTCTCGCTCTACGCGGGCGGACGATCCGAGACGCGCCGCGTGCTCCTCAGTGACCGCGAGCTGCGGATCCCGACGCCGGCGGGGTTCGAATCGGTTCTCGTGAACGAAGGCGGCCACGGATTCTATCGCGTGCGTTACGGCGTGCCGCTCCTCGAGCGGCTGCGCGAGCGCGTCGCGGACCTCGCGGCGATCGAGCGCTTCAATCTCGTCAACGACACGTGGGCGGCCACGCTCGCCGGGCTCGTGCCGCTCACGGACTACCTCGAGCTGACGGGCCGCTTCAA
The DNA here is from genome assembly GCA_041490825.1 of Methylomirabilia bacterium. Classification (GTDB taxonomy): domain Bacteria; phylum Methylomirabilota; class Methylomirabilia; order Rokubacteriales; family CSP1-6; genus JBGPTW01. Next base: position 8,812 of record JBGPTW010000104.1, read on the forward strand.
GCACGAGCCCGATCGCAACGTCTGGTCCATCATCGTGGGATCGCTGCATGCGCTGAACCGGATCGTCGAGCCGGCCCATCGTCCGCGGCTCGAAGCGCTGGCGCGCGATCGGCTCGCGACCATGGTCGGCACGTTGGGCTGGGCGCCACGCTCGGGAGACGACGAGCTCACCCGTCAGCTTCGAGGCGATCTCATCCGCGCGCTCGGGACGCTCGGCAACCACACCCCCACGCAGACAAAGGCCGAGGAGCTGTACCGCGCGACCGAGCGCGATCCGAGCGCGGTAGACCCCAACGTCGTGCCGGCGCTGATCGCCATCCTCGGGCACACGGGCGACGCGGCCCGCTACGAGGACTTCCTGCGACGATTCCGCGCCGCGACGACCCCCCAGGACGAGCAGCGGTATCTGTACGCGCTCGCCGCGTTCCAGCCGCCCGCGCTCATCGAGCAGACGCTGGCCCGCACGGTGAACGGCGAGGTGCGTACGCAGGACGCGCCGTTCGTTCTCCGTTCCATGCTGATGAGCGTGGCGGCGCGCGAGCTGACCTGGGCGTTCGTCAAGCGCGAGTGGGACACGATGGACCGGCTCTATCCGAAGCACGGACTCCGGCGCATGTGCGAAGGCGTGATCGGGCTCGCGACGCCGGAGCTCGAGCGTGACGTCCACGTGTTCTTTTCGGAGCGCAAGATCGACCTCGGCGGCAAGACACGCGATCAGTATTTCGAGCAGCTTCGGATCGCCGTCGCGCTGCGTGACCGGGAGGGCGCGGCGCTGGCCCGCTATCTCGCGCGGTTTGCCTAGCCCGGATTATTCATGAACGAACGACGCGCGCGCCGGCCGGGGTACAGACGTTCATGAATCATGCGCGCGGATCATCGACGAACGACCGAGGCCGGGGACAGCGAGTTGCCGCGGGCCGGCCGGGTCGGTGGGGGGCCGGTTGACCCGTTCCCGTAGCGTGCGATCGAGGGCAACCAGGCCGCGAGTGGGAACGGCTCGCCGGTCATCGGTCAACAGGGCCTCGTGGTCAGAGGCCCCTCACCGATCCGGTCGGCCCGCGACGCCACGCGCTCGACGCGCTCGATTGCCGGTGAGCGTTCCTGAATTATCCGCGCTAGGAACGTGTCGGAGTATCGAGGCGCGTCCCGGGTTCCCCGGGACGCTGCCGAGCGGGTGGGGGGTCTGGGGGTATCGAGGCGGGCGCCGGGTTCCCCGACGCCGCGAGCCCGATTTTCTCGCGCTGACAGCCGAGGAGCGAGACGGCTACAACCTCGGCGTGAACGTCGGCGCCGCCGCGGGGCAGACCGTGGGACACGCGCACCTGCACGTCATTCCTCGCTACGCCGGTGACGTCGAAGACCCGCGGGGTGGTATCCGGTGGATCATCCCGGCGCGGGCCCCCTACTGGGACAGGACGTAGCGAAGAGACGCCTCAGGCGGCGCGGTCGTCGAGCGCGTCCACTTCAGCCCGCAAGCTCTCCAACCGCTCGCACGCGACCCTCACGGCTTCGACTCCGGCCGCCCGATGCTCGCGAGCCCGCTCGAGGGCGCGATGGGTGACGTCGGCAGCCTCGGTCAGGCTTGCCCCAAGGTCTGCCTCGAGACGCTCGCGACTCTGGACGACGCGTTCGATGAGATCGTTCTGGACTCGCGCGCTGTTCGTGTCGAGCAGCCGCGCGAGGTACTCGCGCGCATCGCGCAGCGCCGCCTTCATGGCGCCGCGCGGCGAACGTAGCCGATCGAGCGCCGCAGCACTCCACGAGCCGGTCTCGAACCGCAACAGCTCGGTGTAGTGGAGTCGCCCGGCCGTGCGGAAACCGGTCTCGCGAGCAAACAGTGGCGGCAGTTGCTCGAGGCCGAGGTCACGGGCCGCCTCGAGGGAAGCCACGAAGTCGTTCGCCAGGTCGACGAAGCGCCGCACGGCGTCCCGATACTCCGCTTCAGCGCGGGGCAGCTCGCCCTCGAGCCAGCGATCGAGATGACGGCGCGCGACGTCGCGGGCCAGGTCCATCGCGCTCCGGCGGACGCTGCCTCTCGGCGTGGTCGCTGCGGCCTCGATCGCCTCTTCCAGCTCCCGGGACGCTGCTGTGAGCGCTGCGGCCAGGAACTGGTCACGGTCCTGGATCAGTCGCCGCGTCAGCCGCTGCTGTTCGCCCACGAGCAGGTAATGAAGGTCGTGGAGCGATTGCTCGATGCGCGATGTCGACTCCCGGATCTGGCGAAGTCGCTGCTCGGTTTCCTCGATCGGACGGCGGAGCGCCAGCAGCTGATCGTCGATGCCGCGGCGCAAGCGATCGCGGAGGTGCTTCCTGGCGCGCTCTTCAACAATCCGTACGAGGCCGGCGCCCGACGCGCCTGCCAGTTGCGTGAGCTTCGCGATGAGCGCATCCCAGTCACGCTTGGGTCCCGATCCGGCGAGGCGTTCGGCCGCGCTGACCTCTAAGATTCGATCAATCTGGCGACCGAGCCGCTGTTCCAGGACTCGCTCGGCGAACCGGGCAGCCTCCTCCCGCTCGCCGGCCGACAGGCGATCCGCCTTGCTCAGGACGAAGATGAGCGTGTCGACCTGTTCGGCGACAGCCTTGACCAGGCTCAGCTCTTCTCCGGAGATCGGCGGGTCGGCGCCGAGAACGACGAGGGCCGCGTCGATGTGCGGAACGAACGCTCGCGTGGCTTCGCTGGCGCCCGCGAACACCGAGCCGACGCCTGGCGTATCGACCAGGCACATCCCGGATTCGAGGAGCCGTGAAGGCAGGAACACCTCGACGGCCTGGACACCCTTGCGATTTTCCGGGTTCTGCTCTTCCGACACGTACGCCGCGAGAGTATCGAGCGGCACCGCCTCCCACGCGCCGCTCTCGTAGCGAACGCGCGCGCGCCGTTCGGCGCCGTATCGCAGCGCCGTGACGACCGAGGTGACCGGCACGACACCAGCAGGAAGGAGCGGCTCCCCGATCAAGGCATTGAGCAGCGTGGACTTGCCCCGCTTGAACTGCCCGACGCACGTGACGTAGAACCGGCCTTCGAGAACGCGCTCCGCGACTCGCTCGGCCTCGTCAGCGAGCGAGGACAGCCCCGCGTTGCGGGCGAGAGCGGCCAGCCGCTCGAGATCGGTGGCCCGTCCGGTCACTCCGCTCCCCGCTTCATGGTCTCCTCCGATCCTTGACTTCCGCGGGCGCAATCACGGCACGATCTCGACGTCTTGGACGGTGATGAGCCGCTTGGGAACCATTTCTCGGAGGAGCGGCAAGACACGGGCGACGTTCTCTTCTGAATCGACGAACTGGACGATCAGCGGCAGTTTTCCCCCCGCGTCCACGAGCGACGTCGTCTGAACACCACCCTTGCCGGTGAAGCCGGCGACGGCCCGGACCACCGTGCCACCGGCCAGGCCTTCACGGTGCAGCAGCGCCAGGATCTCGAGGTGGAGCGGCCTGCGACGCGACTCGTCGGCCTCGTTGATGTAGATGGATACCTGCTTGGCGCGCGGTCCCATGGCGTTCAGATCGAGCGGGCGACCGCGACGCCGCCGAGCGCGCCGAGGAGCGAGAGCGTGTTGTTCATCACGAAGTTGCCTCCGGCCGCCCAGAGGTGACCCTGCTCGATGAGCCGAATGGTCTCGAAGGCATAACTCGAGAAGGTCGTGTAGGCGCCGCAAAAGCCGATGGCCACGAGGAACCGATACGCCGGGTCGGCGAGGACCCGCTCCGTCGTCCACGCGACGAACGCCGCCAGGATGAAGCTGCCGGTCACATTGACGACCAGGGTTCCCCAGGGTAGCGAAGCGCTGATGTGCCTGGCGATCAGCGCGTTGACGAGGTACCGGGCATTGGCGCCCAGGAATCCACCGGCGCCGACCAGCAAGACGTCCTTCATAGCGCACCTCCCAGAGGTTCCACCACTCCCTCGATCTCACGCATCGGCGGCCCTGCGCAGGCGCGGCACGAACGCGAGGCCGATGAGCGCGGCGACCGCCAGCGCGGCGCCGAAGGCGAACGGCGCCGCCGGAGAGACGCGCGCCCACAGCACGCCCGCGAGGAAGCTCGCCGGCAGCGCCATCACGCCGACGGCCGCGTTGTAGAAACCGTAGGTGACGCCGCGGTTCGCGTCGGGCACCAGCTCCGCCACGAGCGCCTTTGCCGAGCCTTCGGTCAGCGCGTAGAAGAGTCCGTAGAACGCGTACAGCACCCAGATCATCCACGACGCCGTCGCGAGCGCGAACCCCAGATACGCGAGCGCATAGACGACCCAGCCCGAGGCGATCATTGCGCGGCGGCCAACACGGTCGGCCAGCTTCCCCGCCGGAATCGCGGCCGCCGCGGACACCAGATTGAACAGCGCGTACACGACCGGAATCAGCACGGTGGCGACCCCGATGTCCTGAGCGCGCAGGATCAGGAAGGCATCGGACGAATTGCCGAGCGTGAAGAGGAGCATGACGCCGAGCAGCCCCGCGAACGGCCCGCGTAGCACGCCGAGCGAGATCCGTTGTTTGCTCACGGGCGTGCGCCGCTCGCGAACGAGAAGCCCGATCAGCACGAGCGGCACGGCCGCGATCGCGCCGGCAACCCAGAACACCTCGCGATAGCGGTTCGGATGGTCGATCCAGATGCGGAGCAGCGCGAACGTGATCAGCGGTCCCACGACCGAGCCGAGCGTGTCGAGCGCGCGCTGCACGCCGAAGGCGTACCCGAGCTTTCTGCCTCCCGCCGATCCCGCCACCAGCGCGTCGCGCGGCGCATCCTTCAACCCCTTGCCGACGCCGTCGCCGAGCCGCATCGCGAAGACGGCAGCGCCAGACGTCGCAAAGCCGAGCAAGAACCGTCCGACGGCCGACAGACCGTAGCCGACGAAGACGATCGCCTTGCGCTTGCCGAGCGCGTCGGAGAGATACCCGGCACCGATCTTCATCAGGCTCACCACCGTCGTCAGTGAGCCCTCGATAAGCCCGATGAATTCCTTGTTGAGCCCGAGCACGGAGGCGTAGAAGAGCGGCAGGATCGACAGGATCATGTCCTGCGCGAGCCCGCCGAAGAACGCGACCCACCCGAGCGCGAGGACGTTGCGGAACTGCCGCGACTCCTCGACGGTGACGGTCTCGGCGGCGGCAACGGTGGCCATCAGTAGTGCTCTCCCTCGGCGGAGCGAAGCACGCGAACGTCGCGGCCATCGTCCGTCGATCGGTCCTGGGACTTCGTCACAAGCTTCAGCACGCCGACGGCCGCCACGAACGCGCCGAGCGTGCCGACCGCCGCGGCAACAGCGCGAGCACGGCAGCGACGTGACGCATCAGCCCGCAATCGCCAGGCGTGGCCGGCGCCACGCGAACGCCGCCACCGCCGCCGCGAGCGGTTGCGTCGAAGAGGTAGCGCGCGACGTTGTCTGGCGAGAGCCGCCGTTGACCGTTCAGGGTGCAGGTGAGCCCGTACTCGTTTTCGAGGCCGAAGATCCGTCGCTTCATGGGGTCGTCTCACGGGTCCGGGGCGACTGGAACCCATCCCGGTCCGGCGGTGGCGGGACAACCGGTATCGATGTGCCGGATCGTCGGGCTCGACTCACGGACGTTCGTGCGTGCACGTCGTTCCCGAAGACGCTCCGTGCCCCGACCAGCATTTCGAAGGCGCGCCCGTAGGACACGGCCTCGGCCTCGGTGTAGGGCTCCCGGTTCCGGTAATCGTGCTTGCTCACGAACGACGCGATGTCCTTGCCGACACTGGCCCACTTCTCGCGCGTCCGCTCCACCAGCGTCCACAGTTCGGGGCGTTCCGCATTCTGCTCCATGGCGGCAACGACGTGGGGAAGGCAGAGACCGTCGGATCGCGCATACGCCGCCCTCAGGTCGCCGTCGTCGACGAATTTCACGAGCGTCTCGAGATAGCGTTTCTCCGTGTCGGCGGCGCTCGCGCAGGCCGGGCAGACTCGCCGCCGGTGATACAGCTCGACGATGGCGGGCCGACGGTGACGCCTGATCAACGCGTCGAACCAGCCTCGCCCCTGCCGTCTGCGCGTACGGTGCGCAAGCCGCTCGGTGCCGCGCAGAGCGAGCTTGACGAGGTCTTCGTAGATGATCGCGGCGCCGAAGAGGGAGTTGTCGATCTCGAGCAGCATCCAGGTATGCCAGTTACAAAAGCCCCAGGACGCGCGGATCGCGCGACGGGTGTCCGGATCGGTGACCTGCTCGTACAGGAGCGCCGCGAGGTGGTTGCGACTCTCGTCCGTGATGCAGCGACAGATCGGGCAGCCCGGTTGCCGGCATGTCTCGATGAGGCGAAAATACCCGATGAACTTTTCCTCGTCCATCTCCCCGCTCCCCTCGCCACGGATAAACAAAAACCCCCACCGGATCGTCCGGTAGGGGTCATCAGCCCCGCATGGCGCGGGGCGGTTGGGGGCGAACCCCATCGCCAACTCGCTACTGACTTATTATCGCCCAAGGACCTCCGTGGTCAACAATCGCCTAGCCTAGTGAGCTGGGGGCCTCGAAGGCCCCCAGACCCCCATACGCTCGCCGGCCGCCGGGAAACCCGGCGCCCGCCTCGATACTCCGACACGCTCCTAGCCGTGCTGCTGCCGGGCCCGCTGGACGTCCATCCGGGCCTCGTCTTCGACGTCCGCGCGCTCGGCCGGCCGCAGGTGCACGGGCATGAAAAACGCATTGGCGATGATGGTCGGAATGACAGCGCTGCCGATGACGGTCGCCACGAGGTGCGAGTACTGATCGGGCGTGATGATCCCGTGGCTCAGCCCGAAGAGTGCGGAGATCGTGCCGAAGGTGAGCCCGGTCGACATCATCAAGGTGTAGTACACGGCCTCCTGCCGCGCGTAGCGGAACGCCTTCACGGCAGGGAACACGCCGACGATCTTGCTGATCATCTTGGCGAAGAACAGCGCGGTGAAGGCGAGCGGCGCCGCGATCAACGCCGGGACGGACACAAACGATCCGGCGCGGATGAAATAGAATGGCGTCAGGAGTCCGAACGTCAGCGTCCGGAGCCTCCGGATGAGCGCGCGATCCTTCCCCACGGTCCCGGCGAGCATCATGCCGATCACGTACGCCGGGAGCACGGGTTCGCTGTCCGCCCACAGTGCGAGCCCCCCGAGCCCGAAGAGCGCAAGGAGGATGAACTTGGCTTCCAGCTCGGACACTCGCCCGCCGTACTTGCGAAAGAACCGCGGAGTCACGTACGGCAGGGTGACGAACGCGGCTGCGCTCACCACGACGAACACGAGCGTCTTGAACGTGAACGGCGCGAAGATGAGTCCCAGGGCCAGCACGGTCCCCAGGTCGTTCACGAAGCACGCGGCGAGAATCGCCTTGCCATACTCCGTCACGTTGAACCCGAGCTCGAGCATGACCGCGTAGACCACCGCCACCGACGTCGTCGACAAGGCGACGCCGGCCAGCCAGCTCGGGCCCGAGGCCCATCCCAAGACGTAATGCGCGATCGCCGCGGCTCCCAAGAAGGGCGCGAAGAATCCAGCGAGCCCGACGACGACGGTCTCTTTCCACTTCGTCCGGAAGATCGCGGGATCGAGCTCGGCACCCGCCAGGAACGTCAGGACGATCGCTCCCGTGCCGGCGAGAAACGTGACCCAGGCGGACGACGAGCCCAGCGCGTTGCGACCGACGATCACGCCGATGATGAGCTGGGCGATCGTGCCGACGACGATTTCGGAGAGCGCGGTCGAGACCCTGAACCAGATGGCGAGGAGCGTCGCGAGGAGCGCGAGCCCAACCCATACGGCGGCGAGAAACCACACGTTCTCCATTCACGCCTCCATCCGACAACGGTCTGCGGCTGGCGGGATTGTCGAACGCGCGAAAAGAGACCCCCACCGGTACGGTCCGGCAGGGGTCATCAGCCCGGCACATCCCGGGCGGCCCCTACTTCGGCGTCCATCATCCCCCTCCTGGGGCAACAAAAAACTCCTGCCCGCGTGTAGCTGGCAGGAGTCATCAGCCTCGGATGCGAGGCGGTTCATGGCGGACTCCATCACCCACGGTCGACGTCGCCACTGTACGCGCGCTCGCCGCGCACGGTCAAGCGCGCTACACTCATCACGATGTAACTATGTGGCGGCTGATCCCGCGCGAGCTGCGGTTCTTCGACGATTTCGAGCGTCAGTCGCAGCACGTCGTCCGCGCTGCCTCCCTTCTCCACGCGCTCGTCGACCATTTCTCCGACGTGCCGGCCGCAGTGAAGGCGATCAAGGATGTCGAGCACGACGGCGACCAGGTCACGCACGAAATCATCGCGCGGCTGCGCACGACGTTCCTCCCGCCGTTCGACCGCCACGACATCCACGTGCTGACAACCCGGCTCGACGACGTGCTGGACTACATCGACGCCGTCGCCGCCGCCCTGCACCTCTTCGGCGTGAAGCGGCCGACGCCGGAGTGCCGCGCGCTGACCGGCGTGGTCGTGGAGAGCGTCAGCGCCGTGGACGCAGCGGTGAAGTGCCTGCGTGGCCTCGACGTGGCGTTCTTCGGTCATGCCGGCGAGGTGCACCGGCACGAGCATCGTGCCGATCAGCTCCTTCGCCAGAGCCTCGCGTCACTCTTCGAGCTGGAGGGCGATGCCATCGAGATCCTGAAGTGGAAGGAGATCTACGAGACGCTCGAGGGCGTGACCGACCGCTGCGAGGACGTCACCAACACCATCGAAGCGATCATGCTGAAGATGGCGTGACGCTACTAGGCTAGAGGTCATGTTGTATGAGACGCTCGAGGCGGAGAGGAGCCCTGCATGTTCAAAAGAATCCTCGTAGCGTACGACGGGTCGGAAGGCTCCCGGACCGCGCTCAAGCGCGGGATCGAGCTGGCGCAGGCGCTCGATGCCGAGCTGGTGAGCATCTCCGTGGAAGAGCACTTGCCCTACTACGCCGCATCCATCAGCGAGGTGAAAGTGACGAAGGAACAGATCGACGAACACTTCCGAGCGTTGACGAAGCAGGCGCGGGACGTCGCCGCGCTGAGCGGCCTGACCATGGAGACGATCGTGCAGCAAGGGCACGAGGTCGAACGGATCGTCGGCGCGGCGAAAGAGGGGCGCTTCGATCTCCTGATCATCGGGTATCACGGACACAGCCGCATCTTCGAACGCGCGATGGGCAGCACCGCCCAGAGTATCGTCCGTCACGCGCCGTGCCCGGTCCTGGTCGCGAAGTAGGGAGACCTACGAGCCGATCTCGACGCCGAGCAACACGGCTGCCGCGCGGCCGAGGCCAAACCCGATCAGCCCTGACCCCAGCCCGAGCGCGACCACCTCGAGCCCGGAGCGGAGCATCGAGAGGTGCGCGAGCCGCCCCTTCAACGCGCCGACCACGAACAGCGCCGCCACGGTCAGGAGACCGGACAGCGTCAGATCCAGCATGACGCGCGCCATGACGAACGGCGCCAGCGGGATCACCGCCGCCGCGCCGAACGCCACCGCCATGACGAAGGCGTCGCGCACGGGCCTCCCGAGTCGCTGTGGCGCGAGGCCCAGCTCGAACATGCCGAGCGTGCTGAGCAGCAGCTCGGGATGGCGCGCAATCCGGCGCGCGACCTCCACCGCGTCGGCGCGCGACATGCCGCGAGCGGTGAATGAGGCGATCAGCTCCGCGATCTCCTCGCCGGGATGATCGCGGATCTCCCGCCGCTCACGCGCGAGCTCGGCCTCGTACACTTGCCGCTGGGCCCGGGACGAGAGAAAGGTGCCGACCGACATCGCGAGGATGCCGGCGATCGCCGAGACAGCCCCCGCGAGCAAGACGACGTGGTGTGGCGCACCCGCCGCGGCGAGTCCCGCGACGACCGTGAAGGTCGACATCAGGCCGTCCTGACCACCGAAGACGACCTCGCGAATGGAGCCGAGGCGCTCGATCCGCAGCGGCTCGCTGACGAGCTCGTTGCGGTGCGAGCGGGCGTCGACCGCGCGGGGCAGAGGCTCACGCGCCGCCGGCGCTCGCGACCGTTGCCCGTCGCTGCGATCGGCGCTCGCGCGCTGCTCTTCCGAACGCTCCGCTCGGTCCCCGGGCCGCGCCGCCTGGTCTTGGTGTCCGGGCGGCGCCCATCCGCGAGTCGCCGTCGCCTCGTCGAACGTCGCGAGCGCGCCCCGGAACATGTCGCGATGATGCCGCTCGCGCTCGAGCGCCAGACGGAAGGACCAGGCGGCGTCGTGCCGCTCCTCCTCCTCGGCCTCCTCGATCATCCGCGGCAGGATGACGTCGATCTCCTCGATCTCGCCCGTCGCCGCGCGCTCGAGATTTTCGCGGGTGGACCCGATCGCGCCCATGGTCTTCAGGTGCGTGAGTGCGTGAACCGTCTCGGCCCCGGCGGCCTCGAAGAACAGCTGCGCGACCTCGGGATGACCTTCGTTCAAGGCCTGGATTCCGTAGGCGGTGTAGCGACGATTGGCGTCGGCCTCGCCGGCCAGCGCCACCTGGAGATTCGCGTTGGTCTTGTCGGTCCGGGATCGCGGCATCGCGCACATTGTATGCTCCCCGCGCGCCGCGTCGCCAGACACCAGGCGGCTGCCCGGAGGACGGATGCGGGGCCGCTCGCTTTTGACGTCGGCGGCGTGGTAATTTGCCCGCGATGAGGCCCCTCCTCCTGGGGATGGCGCTCCTCAGCGCGTGGCTCGCCACGCCGGGGCGCGCCACCGCGCTTACAGTTCAAGAAGCGATCCTTCTCGCGAAGCCGGCCGTCGCGTTGATCACCGCCGAGGTCCGCGCCGAGGTGTCGATGAACTGCGGCACCGGTCCCGTCACCGTGGAGCCGCGCCCCTTCGTAGAGACCGGCACGGGATGGTTCGTGGACGGCCGAGGATACCTGATCACGAATGCCCATGTCGTCGATCCGGTCTATCGTCTGCCGGCGTGGGTGCTCCACGAGCTGAAGAAGACGGCCATCGACGAGGCCTGCGTCTATCCCGTCCTCCGCGAGCGCGGGCTGGCGCCCGGCCAGCGGCCGGAGGTCGACGATCAGCTCCGCCGCAGCGCCTCGGACCGTGCCTTGGCCTCGGCGAAGGTCACGCCGACCGCGACGATCACGGTGCGGCTGTCGAGCGGCGACAAGCTGCCAGCGGAGGTCATGAAGTTCAGCCCGCCGATCGGCCTGGACAGCAGAGGCGACCCGGTCAAGGAGTCCGGCCGCGATCTCGCGCTCCTGCGCGTGAAGGATGGCGTCTATCCCGCTCTGGCGCCGACGCCTCGGGACATCCAGATCGGCGATCCGGTGCACATCCTCGGGTTTCCTGGTGTCGTGCTCACGCATGAGCTGCTCAGCAAGAGCGCTGCGATCGAGGCCTCGGTCAACAACGGCACCGTGTCCGGCTTCCAGAAAGACGCCATCGGTCAAGACATCATCCAGAGCGACGCCTCCGCGGCGCACGGCAACAGTGGAGGCCCGGCCACCGGTGACGACGCCGCCGTGATCGGCGTCTTGACGTTCGTCTCGCAGTCGGCCAGTGGCGACATCGTCCAGGGGTTCAACTTCCTGATCCCGGCCAGGGACGTGCTGAAATTCCTGAAAGGCACCGACGTCGACCCGGGCAAGAGCCGGTTCAACGAGGTCTGGATGTCCGGGCTCGACGCATTCTTCGCCGAGCGCTACTCGACCGCCGTCGCCCGTCTGACGGAGGCCAACCGGATCATCCCTAACTTGCCCGACGTGAAGCGCACGATGGCCGAGGCCGAGAAGTATCTGAAAAACCCGCGGCCGCGACCGTTTCCGTGGGCCTGGGCGACACTCGGTGTGACGCTCCTCTCCGTCGGTGCCTACGGTGGCATGTTCGGGCGACGATGGTGGAAGAACCGGTTCCGTATCATGCCGACGCAGGTCATCACGTTCATCGAGAAGGGACTGAACCCCGTGATGCTCGACGTCCGCACCAACACGGACTTCGAGACCAGCCCGCTCAAGCTGCCGGGCGCGGTTCGTCTCGATCCGGACGAAGCGATGGCCGGCCGTGTCAATCTCGACTTCGACCCGAAGCAGATCATCGTGGCGTATTGCACCAGCCCCGAGGAAGCGACGAGCACGCGGGTCGTACAGCTCCTGCATCAGCGCGGATTCAAGAACGCCCGCATCCTGAAGGGCGGCCTCGGCGGCTGGACGAACGCACGCCTTCCCGTGGAGTCGAAGGCGTCGCTGCCGTCAATCGGCCTCGAGATCTACAAGAACCTGACGCTGGGCGACGTCGAGCGGCGGCGCTTCAAGCCGCAAGAGGTCATCTGCAAGCAGGGATCCGACGCGCGTGGCGAGGCCTACCTGATCCACTCGGGCACGATCGAGGTTCGGAAGGTCATCGACGGGACCCTGCGCGTCCTCGCCACGCTTGGCGAGGGCGAGCTGGTGGGTGAGATCGCGCTCTTCCGCAACGCGACGCGCTCGGCCGATATGGTCGCCGTCACCGACACCGAGCTCCTTGTCATCAAGAACGAGCGGCTCGACTGGCTGATCCGCAACCGGCCGCAGCTGACCGCCGAGCTGCTCAAGCGATTGTCGGAGATCGTGGTCGCCACTGACGCCGAGCGCGGGCACCCCGCACTCAGATGACGCCACGGGCTCGGAGGCGCGCGATCTCGGCGGTCGAAAGCCCGAGCCTCTCGCCGTAGATCTCCTCGTGGTGCCACTTGATCCACGCCTGGCCTTCGGGGTCGCGCAGATTACACGTGATCGACTTTTTGTTCCTGGCTTCGACGAGCCACCAGTACGAGTTGCCGTCCGCGGCCCGGCCAAGACGGCGCAGATCGTCGCCGACGACGGGCTGCTCGACCTTGACGACGTCCGCGCCGAATTCCCCGAGCAGCGTCGCACAGAGCGGCGCCGCGAGGAACGTGGCCAGGTCGAGCACGGTGACGCCGTGGAGGGCACCGTCTTGCACGCCAGTGGACTCTACCCTAGGATGCCGGCCACGTCATGAGCCCGCCTGCGTCTTCGCCGACCGGCGTCCGGGTCGAGGTCGTGAGGCTCGACCGCGCCCTTCCGCTTCCCTCCTACGCGCGCCCGGGTGATGCCGGTCTCGACCTGCACGCCGCGGACGCGGTCACGATCGTGCCTGGCGGTCGTACGCTCGTATCGACGGGAGTCGCTGTCGCCATTCCGCCGGGATTCGCGGGGTTCGTACTGCCACGCTCAGGACTGGCGCTCCGGCACGGTCTCGGCGTGCTCAATGCGCCTGGCCTGATCGATGCCGGTTACCGCGGGGAGATCAAAGTGCTCCTGGTGAACCATGATCCGGTATCACCGGTCACCATCGAACGCGGCGATCGCGTGGCGCAGCTCGTGATCCAGGCCGTCGAGCGCGTCCACCTCGTGGAGGTCGATGCGTTGCCGGACACGGACCGCGGCGCCGGAGGCTTCGGCAGCACCGGTTAGTCTTCATGATGGTGGCAGTCGCCACGGCGCCCGTCGTCGCTCAGGCCACGGGGGGCTCGTCGTCCGACAAGAGCCACAGCTCGGCGTCGGCAGCGAACAGCGACTTCTCAGGTCGCCACACGATGAAAGGCGAGGTCACGAAGGTCGATCACGTCTCCGTCGAGCTGGCGCTCAAGCCGAGCGGCTCGGCCTCGATGGGCGGCTCGGCCAGTCCCTCGACGAGCAGATCGAGCGGTAGCTCGTCCAGCGGCAACTCGAAGCCCAAGTACTAGCCCGGATTATTCATGAACGCTCACTGGCAATCGAGCGCGTGGTGCCGCGGGCCGGCCGGGTCGGTGAGGGGCCTCTGACCACGAGGCCCTTTGACCGATGACCCGCGAGCCGTTCCCACTCACGACCGGGTTGCCCTCGAACG
>JBGPTW010000105.1:0-22399 GCA_041490825.1 Methylomirabilia bacterium
GGCCCGCGGCCGATGGGGTGCGCTGGCCGGGCGGCGCCGGGCGGCGCCCCGTCCGGGGGGCGTGGGCTATCCCCGCACCGGTCCCCGCCCGGGCCCCGCCTGACCGGCTCACGCCTTGGGCCGCGGGAACACGAACTTCTGGAGCGCGACGTCCTTGGGCCACACGACCACCGGCTTCTGCCCGAGGATCTGGATCATCGCGGTGGCGGCGTTGGGATTGTCGCCGAGCTCGTTGAACACCACGGGGCCCGTGGAGACCATGAGGTTGTTCGCGAAATGCGTCTTGCGGAGCGCCTCGACGACGACGTCAGGATCGGTGCTCTTCGCCCGCTCGAACACGTCTGCGAGGATCATGATCCCGTCGTACGAGTAGCCCGAGTTCGTGTCGAGCGTCTTGCCGTTGGACCGCTTCGCGTACTCTTCGGCGAGCTGCCGCGCGCGCGGGTTCTTGAAGTTCGGCCACGGATTGCTCGCCATGACGTATTCCAGATATTCCTTCAGCACCGCGAGCTGACCGGCCTCGTAGAGGCCGGGGCTTCCCGGCCCCATGACGCCCATGATGTCGACGCGCTGCTTCACGAGCTCCGGCAGCAAGAGCTGGGCGCTGGCCGGACGCGTGATCGGCGCGATGATGTCCGGCTTGGCCGCCTTGGCCCGCGATACTTCGGTCGACAGATCGGACGGCGGCTCGGCCCACGGGATGACCTCGACGATGTCCCAGCCCGGATTTGCCGCCTTGTGCGCGGCCTGAAATCCCTTCGCCTGGTTCTGGCCGAAGAGATCGTTGGCGTGCATCAGCACGATGCGCTTGGGCGAGACGTGCGCCTCCCTGAAGATGTCGCTGAAGTACTGCACGGCCCGCTGGCCGAACAGCGTGCCCGTCGGGAAATTCCGGTAGACGTACTGCGTCTTCTGCTGTCCCTCGCGGACCGCCTTCGCGACGTTGGCCGTGATCGGGTCCGCCGCGGAGATGTCGACCAGGAACGGGATCCGCCGCTGTTGCGCGACCGGCACGATCGCGGCCGTGTCCGCGGAGTTGAACGTGCCCATCAGCACGTGCGCGCCGGCGTTCACGAGCCGCTCGGCCTCCGCGCGCGCCACGTCCGCCTTGGTCTGCGTGTCGCCGAGCAGCAGCTCGAACTTGGCGCCGCCCATCGATTTGATCCCGCCGGCGGCATTGACGGCGTCGACGGCGATCTGGCTTGCGAGCCGGCACGCCTGCCCGGGCTCGGCGAGCGGCCCCGTGACGCAGTGGATGGCGGCCACCTTGATGGTCTTCGGCTGCGCCCGCAGCGGCAGCGGACAGCCGGCGACTGCGGCGCCCGCGACGGCGGTCTTGAGGAAGGTGCGGCGTGTCACGTGACGGTTGATCATCGCGTCTCCTCCGAGAGGCCCGGCATGCGCTCGGTCCACCGAGAGTATAGGGCAGACCCGCCCGCGGGCCGTCAGACTCCGGCGAGCAGCGCTTTCGCGATGATGAGTCGCTGGATCTGGTTGGTGCCCTCAGACTCTTCCGGCGCCCAGATCCCGTAGAGTCCCGACTCCACGATGGCCTTGATGGACTCCTCCGGATATGTCTCCGTCTCGTCATAGCGCGCCGCGTGCGGCGCGATCCGCTCGCGAGCGATCTTCCTTGCGAGGTCGCGGATCATTCGCTGGTCATCGGTCAGGTAGAACAGATCGTTCATGATGGCTCCTCGCTGTCCGGCGCTCGCACGATCACCATGGCATCCACCGCCACGGCCTCGGCGCCGGCGGCGATCACCGGGTTCAGGTCGATCTCATCGATCCGCGGCTCCGCGAGGATCAGTCGGGCCACTGCGAGGATCGTGTCGACCAGCGGCGCCGGCTCGCACGCGGGAAGCCCGCGCGGCCCGGCGAGCAAGCGCTCTCGGACGCCTTCCTTCAGCATCGTGGTCGCCTCGTCACGACTCATCGGCGCGAGCCTGAACGACACGTCCTGGATCGTCTCGGTCAGAACACCGCCGGCAGCCACCGCGACCACCGGACCGAACGTCGGATCGCGACGGGCGCCAACGAGCAGCTCGATACCCGGACCGACGTGCTGCTGCACGATGAAACGGTCAGCGCCCGTGCGGCTGGCGAGATGCCCGCAGGCGCTCCGCACTTCGGCCGCGGTCCAGACGCCCACGACGACGGCGCCGGCCTCGGTCTTGTGGATCAGGCCGTCCACGTCCGCCTTGACGACGACGGGATAGCCAAGACGGTCGGCGGCTCGCGCAGCGTCCTCCGAGGACCGAGCGATCTCCTCGCGGCAGAATCGCACCCCGCAGATCTCCAGCACCTGGCGGGCTACTCGATACGGCAGTGGCCCACGCGTGCGAGCGAGCACGCTCGCGACGTCGGCGGGCAACGGCACCGTCGCGGCGACGCGCTCACGCGACTGCGGCCGCGCGGACCAGAGCGCGCGCCAGGCGCGCACGGCGCGCTCGGGCGTCGCGAGGACTGGAATCCCAGCCGCGCGAAACTCAGCCGTGACGAGCGGCGCATCGGCGATGCAGGCCACGACGGGCTTCCCGGTGATCGCTGCCGCGCCGGCAATGCCGGCGCCGAATTCGGCGATATCGAGCCCGACATCGATGGCGATCGCGCCGGCGACTCCAGGGTCGTCGAGCACGAGCCGGGCGGCCGGCGCGATGTTGTCCGGATCCACCTGAGGCGTGAGATCGACGGGATTGCCCAGTGCCGCGAAGCTCGGCAGCAGGTCGTGGAGCCCGCGACGCGTCGCCTCGGCGAGTGGCGGCACCCTGAGTCCGATGCGCTCGGCGGTGTCGGCTGCGACCACCGACGGGCCGCCGGAGACCGTGATCACCGCGAGGTCGGGTGACGACGGCCTCCGCGAGCCTGCGACGGCCAGCGCCTCGATCGCGTCGAAAAAGTCTTCGGTCTCGTCGGCCAGCACGATTCCCGCCTGGGCGAAGGCCACCCGGTAGAGATCGTACGAGCCGGCGAGCGAGCCGGTATGCGAGCTGGCCGCCCGCGCGCCGGCCGTGGATCGGCCACCCTTGAGAACGACCACGGGCTTGCGACCGGTCGCACGCTCGGCGACGTCGACGAAGCGCCGGCCGTCGCGGAGCGCCTCGATGAAGCAGACGACGAGCGTCGTCGCGTCGTCGCCCGCGAGATATTCGAGCACGTCCGCCACGTCGACGTCCGCCTGATTGCCGATCGACACGAAGCGCGCGACTCCGAGGCCGCGGGCGCCGAGCTGGCGGAAGATCAGACCCCCGTAGGCGCCGCTCTGGGACACGACGCTGATCCCACCGAGATCGCGCGGCAGGTCCCAGAAGTACGTGCCGTTCAAGCGCGACGGCGCCGAGTACACGCCCATGCAATTCGGGCCGACGAGCCTCATGCCCGAGGAGCGCGCGACGGCGAGGATGTCAGCCTGCGCGGATCGGCCCTGCTCATCGGTCTCGCCGAAGCCCGAGGACAGGATGACGGCCGCGCGAACGCCCCGCGCCGCGAGCGCCTTCACGGCGGCGGGAACGACCGGCGCCGGCAAGCTCACCAGCGCCAGGTCCACGCCGTCGGGCAGCGCGTCGACACTCGCCACGGTGCTGGTCCCAAGAATCGGCTCGCCCGCGGGGTTCACCGCATAGAGCTCGCCGCCGAACCCGTGGGCTTTCACGTTCTGAAGCAGGCGGTGGCCGAGCTTCGCGGGATTGCGGGAGGCACCGAGCACGACCACGGACCTCGGGGCGAAGAGCGGAGCGAGCGGCGCAGACACCGTGTCGCGGTCGGTCATCGCGCGGCACGCTCGTCGACGATGCGCACCGCCTTGCCCGGCGGACGCTCGATGGCGCCGACGGCGCAGAGCTCGATCTCCGGGCTCAGGCTGAGAAGGTCGTGAAGCTCGCGCCGGATCCGTCCGCCCACCGCCGGATCGCACGTGGCTTCGGCCTCGACACGAATCGTCATGCGCTCGCCACCTTCGCCCGACGCGAGCACGATCTGATACTCGGGCGCGACGCCAGGCTGGCGCAGGAGGATCGTCTCGATTTGCCTCGGGTAGAAGTTGACGCCCTTGAAGATCACCATGTCGTCGGTCCGGCCGCGCAGCCGATCGATCCTGAGGCACGTGCGGCCGCACGCACACGGCGCGCGTGACAGGATGCTGGTCAGATCGTGCGTGCGGTAGCGCACCAGCGGCAGGCCCTCGCGGGTAAGCGTCGAGATCACCAGCTCGCCCTCGACGCCATCGGGCAGCGGCGCACCCGATACCGGATCCACGATCTCGGGATAGTAGTGATCCTCCCAGACGTGGATGCCGGCGCGCGCCTCGCAGTCGATGCCGAGGCCAGGCCCACCCGTCTCGGTCATCCCGATGATGTCGAACGTCCGGATGCCGAGATCGGACTCGATGCGCAGGCGCAGCTCGTCCGACCACATCTCAGAGCCCAGGATCCCCACCCGGACGGCCAGCGATGCAAGGTCGAACTTCTCCTCGCGCGCAACTTCGATCAGCCGTAGCGGATACGTGGCGATGGCCGCGATGACCGTCGCCTCGAGATCGCGCATCAGCTTCAACTGCAACAGCGTGCGACCGGCGCCGGTCGGGATGACCATCGCCCCGAGACGCTCGGCACCGTAGTGAAATCCGAAACCGCCCGTGAAGAGTCCGAACGACGGCGTGATCTGGATCACGTCGGCGCGGGTGACGCCGGCGGCAACGTAGCAGCGCGCCATGACCTCGCCCCACTGCGCGATGTCGGACTCCGTGTACGGGTTGACGATCGGATTGCCGGTCGTGCCGCTCGACATGTGGATGCGCCGGTAGCCGTTCGACTCTCCGCACGCCAGCCCGAGCGGGTAGGCGTCGCGGAGCTCGTCCTTGGTGAGAAAAGGAAGCGTGCGCCACTCGTCAAGCCGCGTGATGTCTCCGGGCCCAGGGACGCCGAGCCGCCGGGCGTAGGCGGCGTTCCGTCCGACACGCTCGAGCGTCCAGCGCATACGCTCGAGCACCATTTCCTCAAGCGTCTCGCGCGGCACGGTCTCGAGCGCCGGCTGCCACATCAGGAAAACACGAAGGCCACGACGGCGAGCAGCAGCAGCAGCCCCAGACAGCCAATACAGCCGTACTTGACTTTTCGCGCTTCGGCTTCTTCCTTTCGCCGGTACACGGCCGCCTCGTCACGGAAGCGGGCTTCGGCCTTGCGCTGCGCCTCCTCCTTCTCCTTCTCCTTGGCGTCCTCGGTCATCGCGTGGCGCTCCTCTCGACACGCCGGATTCCGCGCGTTACTTCGCCGTGAGCCAGTCAGTCAGCGCCTTGAAGGCGCTCTTCTCGCTCCTGATCCAGACGCCTTGCTTCTGCGTTTCGTGGTCGGCGCCGATCGACAGCGGCGGCAGGATGCCGCTGTCCCAGGCCTTCACGGACTCGAGCGCCGCGATCAATCCGTCACGGGTGAGATCCCGCCCCGCGCGCTTGGCGCCTTCGACGAAGAGCATCGCCGCAAAATAGCCGGCCAGCGAGTACCGGCTCGGGTCGCTCTTCGGAAAGTACCGTCGCAAGTGATCGTGGTACTGTCGCACGCCGGGCCGATCCGAGGTGAATGGATCCGGCCATATCGCCAGCCCTTCCACGCCCTCGGCGGCGGCGGCCGCCAATCCCAGATATCGCTCGTCGGTGAGAGCTCCGGTCGTGACCATGACCGTGTCGGTCCAGCCGATCTTCTGTCGCTCCTTGAGGGCCTGAGCCGCCGCGCCGGGCGTGAGAACGAGGAGCGTGACCTGAGCCTTCGCGGCTCGCAGTCGCGCGATCTGCGCGGTGACGTCCATCACGCCGGGCTTGATCCCTTCGACGGCGACCAGCTTCATGTCGTGGCGGCCGAGATCCCGTTCGAGCGCGGCGAGCCATTGCCTGCCGAGATCACTCGTCTGATAGAGGACGGCCAGTCGCTGGTACTTTCGCGCTCCGGCGAGGTAGTCGACGATCAGCCGGGACTGCCGATCGGCGAGCATCGTCCCGCTGATCACGTACTTCCGGCCGCGAGTCCGCGGCGACTCCTGCAGCGGAAAGATCAAGGGAACCCGCTGGTGCTCGAGGTACAAGAGCGTGGCGGACACGGGCGTCGTCCCGAGCGGAGCGACGATCGCGAACACCCGGTCACGCTCGACGAGGGTTCGCGTATTGGCGAGCGCCTTCTCGGGCGAGTACCCATCGTCGTAGTACACGGTGCGGATCTTCCGGCCTGCGATGCCGCCGGCGTCGTTCACCGCCTTCACGTAGAGGTCGACCCCGAACCTGGCGGCCTGCTCGCCCGTGAATGCCAGTGGCCCCGACAGCGACGTCGAGCAACCGATGAGGATTTCACTGTCGGTGACGCCCGGCTCGGCCGACACCGGCGCCGCCATGGCGAGCGCGAGCGCCAGCGCCAGCAGCCGGCGCGCGATCCTCACTTCAGCGCTCGTGGCCACATCGAGGAGTCCCAGCCTTGCTGGAGAAGCGCGCGGATCTCGCGGACGGAAAAGTCACCGAGACCGTGGTGCTCGAGCGCGCGACCGCGGCCGGACAGTGGGCGGCCGAGGAGCGCGCCGAACACCTGCAGCAGACCGGTGGTCGCGGGCGTCGCCGCGACGACCGAGCGAGCGGCCGACTCCAGGAACGGGAGACCGAGAACGGCGTCTTCGGTGACGTAGCGGTGCTCGAACGTGACGACCTCTTCCCACAACCCGCTGGCGACGAGCTTCGCCTTCGCTCCTGCGCCGTACAGCCCCTCGGCGGCGCGCGCCTCGTCGTAGTAGGTCGACATCTCGAAGTGCGGGGCCGCGTAGCCCCAGCCCTCGCGGGTCTCGATGCGCTCCCGATCGACCGCGTCGATCAGACGTCGGACGCTGGACGTCGTGCCGGCAGCGTGGACGTCGAAGCGCCCGCGGTCGATCGGGCCGGCGTTCAGCAACACCAGCGCCGGGTGGATGACGGGGCCGACATTCGTGAGCGCGGCGTCGAGCACGTCGGCGCACGGACGCATCGCGGGAAAGAGCGCACGAAGCCGGTCGAGCACGGGCCCGCTTCGGGCCCCCGGAAAGACGCCGGTCGGAAGGTTTGCCGCACGGACCGGAACGGCCACGACGGATGGCGCGGTCTTGCGCGCGAGATAGGGCAGCGTCCCGGTCTCCGCCATCGCGTAGGGGAGCCGTCCTCCAGCACGGGCGATCGCGCGCGCGACGACGTAGGCGCCGAGCGTGCCGGGCGTGAAGAGGACGATCTGCCGATCGGTGAGCCGGGTGCCGAGCTCGCGCGCGAGATCGTCGTGGGTCGTCGCCGGAAGCGCGACGATCGCGACGTCCGCGCCTTCGAGCGCCTCGTCGAGAACGGCGGTGGCGCGGTCCAGTCGCGCGGCTCGCGCTCCGCCGTCGGCCGCGAGCGTGATCGTGACGTTCGTCCCGAGATGATGCAGCTCGCCGGCGGAGCGGCGCCAGAGCCGCACCCGGTGCCCCGCCACCGCGAGATCGGCGGCCGTGGCATAGCCACCGTTCCCGCCGCCCAGCACGGCGACGTTCACGACGCTGCTCCGTGGCGTCCGGAGGTCATGGGATCACGCCGTCTTGCCGGAGTGCGACGATCCGGTCAGTCGGGTAGCTCAGCAGGTCCTTCAACACCGCCTCGGTGTGCTCGCCGAGGCGTGGCGGCGGCAACACGGTCACATTCATCTCGCCATCGACCTTGACCGGGGTGCCGAGCGTGGGCATCGCGCCGTGACGCGGATGTGTCATCTCAACGACCATGCCACGGTGATTCACCTGGGGATCGGCGAGCACCTGATCGATCTTCTGGATCGGCGCCGCCGGCACGCCCGCGGCATGCAGCCGGTCGAGCCACTCGGCTGTCGAGCGCTGCGCGAACGCCGTTTCGATCTCGGCCATCAACGCCTCGCGGTGGACGAGCCGGTCCCGGTTGGTGGCGAACCGCCCGTCCCCCTTCCAGTCCGGCCGCTCGATCGCCACACAGAACCCCTGCCAGAACTTCTCGGCGAACACCGCGACGATGACGTGGCCGTCACGCGTGGCGAGCGCTTGATACGGGACGACCGTCGGATGGCCGGATCCCATTGGCCCGAGCACGCGGCCGTCCGTCCAGAAGTATTGCGCCATGTACGTCAGCAGCGAGACCTGGCAGTCCAGCAGCGCCAGATCGACGTACGCGCCGCGGCCCGTGCGCTCGCGGCGCAGCAGCGCCGAGGTCACGGCGAACGCGCCGAAGAGCCCGCCGGCCAGGTCGCCCATGGGAAGGCCCATGCGCACCGGCCGTCCACTCGGCTCGCCCGTGACGCTCATCGCACCGCCCATCGCCTGGAGCGCGAGATCGAACGCCGGCCAGTCGCGGTACGGCCCGTCCTGCCCGTACGCCGAGATCGAGCACCAGACGAGCTTCGGATTGACGGCGCCGAGCGACGCATAGTCGAGGCCGAGTCGCTCCATCACCCCCGGGCGAAAGTTTTCCCAGAGCACGTCAGCGCGGCGGACGAGGTCGACCAGCACCTCGCGCCCGGCCGGACGAGTGAGGTCGAGCGCGACCGACTTCTTGTTGCGGTTGATCGCGAGAAAGTACGCGCTCTCGCCGTCGGGCAGGAACGGCGGGCCCAGCGCGCGCATCGGATCGCCGCCGTCGGGCTCCTCGACCTTGATCACCTCGGCTCCGAGATCCGCGAGCAGCATGGAGCCGTATGGGCCCGCGAGCATGCGCGAGAAATCGAGCACCCGGATGCCGTCGAGGAGACTCACGCCGCGCCGCGCCGGGCCCGGGCCGCGAGCGCCTCCTGCACGCGCGCCGGCGTGATCGGAAGCTCGGTGAAACGAACGCCGATCGCGTCTTTCACAGCGTTCGCGACGGCGGCGGCGACCGGGATGACTCCGGATTCGCCGAGCCCCTTGGCCCCGAACGGTCCTTCGACGTCCACGCTCTCGACGAATCGCACCAGCATCTCGGGCATGTCGGCGGCCTTCAGGACCGCATAGTCCATGAAGCTGGCCGTGAGCACCTGGCCGTTGTCCACGACGAGCTTTTCGCTCAGCGCATAGCCGAGTCCCATGTGGATGCCGCCGTGGATCTGCCCTTCGGCCGCGAGCGGGTTCAGCGCGCGGCCGACGTCGTGCGCGGAGACGATCCGGTTGACCTTCACCGTGCCGGTCGTCTCCTCCACGTCGGCCATCACCGCCTGCGCCGCGAAGCCGTACGCGGCCGACACGTTGCCATGCATGTCTTTGTCCAGCATCGTGGTCGGCGGATCGTAGAACGCTTCGCCGACGAGCGTCTGGCCTGCCGCGCGATAGTGGCCGGCGCGGACGACACGGTCATACGGCAGGCGACGCTGCGGCTCGGTCCGGACGAAGATCCATCCGCCCCTGGTGTCGAGCCGCTCCGCCGGCTCTTCGAGCTGCTCGGCGGCCATGGCCAGCAACTCGGCGCGGACCTTCTCGGCGGCGAGCCGCGCGGCGTTGCCCGCGATGAAGGTCGTCCGGCTCGCGTGGGCTCCGACGTCCCACGGTTTGACCGCGGTGTCGGAGTTCACGACTTGCACGCGCTCGAGCGGCACGCCGAGTGTCTCGGCCACGATCATGGCCAGCACCGTCTCCGAGCCCTGCCCGATCTCGGTCGCGCCCGTGATGAGCGAGACGGCACCGAAGTCGTCGAGCTTGACGATCGCGCCGCAGCCGTCGGAGCGGTAGATGCGCGCGCCGCCGCCGACGTGGAACATCGCCGCGTAGCCGAGGCCCCGCCGCCAGCCAGGCCGGAGCGGCGGCGCGTCGCGGCTGATCTCGTCCGCCACCGCGTCGAGGCACTGGGACATCGCGCACGAGGTGATGACGAATCCCTGCGGGCTCACGTCACCCGACTTGGTGACGTTTCGCCGTCGGATCTCCAGGCGATCGATGCCGAGGCGGTCGGCGAGATCGTCCATCTGCGCCTCGACCGCGAAGGTCGATTCGAGATTGCCGTACCCGCGCATCGAACCCGAGTACGGGTTGTTCGTGTACGCGATGACGGTATCGAAGCGGACGCTCGGACACCGGTAGAGGCCGGCCACCGTCGCCAGCATCACGTAGGGCGTCGTCGAACCCCACGATACGTAGGCGCCGTTGTCGATCACCACGCGCGCGTCGCGCGCGAGCAGCCGCCCGTCACGATCGGCCGCCGTTCGCAGCCGGATGCGGCACGGCTCGCGCGTCGGACTCGCGACGAACTCTTCCGTCCGGTCGAACTCCAGCTTCACCGCGCGACCGGCCCGACGGGCGAGCAGGGCTGCGATCACGTCGATGGGACAGAGATCGAGGCCGCGACCGAAGTTGCCGCCGACCGGCGGTTGCATCACCCGCACGCGATCACCGCCAATCCCGAGCGCCGCGGCGAGATCCCGCTGGTACAGGAACGGCACCTGCGTCGTCGACCACATGGTGAGCCGGCCCTCGGGATCCCAGTCGGCGAGGGCGACCATCGTTCCGAGACACGCGGTGGTGACGTACGGCAGCGTGTAGGTGTCTTCGACGACGGCGGCGGCGTCCTGAAACGCGCGGTCGACGTCGCCGTGCGTGAACTGATACCGCAGCGCGGTCAGGTTCGTCCCGAGATCCTCGTGCACGAGCGGCGCGTCCGGCCGCAGCGCTTCCTCGGGATCGAAGACGGCGGGCAGCTCTTCGTACTCGACGTCGATGAGCCGGACCGCCTCTTCCGCCACGGCGACGGTTTCGGCCGCGACCGCCGCGATCTCGTCACGGATGCAGCGCACCTTGTCGCGCTTGAGCGCGAGCTGGTCCTTGGCGAAGCCGAACGGGTGCTGCTCGACGTCGCTACCGGTGATGATGACGAGCACGCCAGGCAGCGCGGCCGTGCGCGCGGTGTCGATGCGCCGGATGCGAGCGTGCGGAAACCGCGCCCGCAGAATCGCGCCGTGCGCCATCCGGGGAAGCTCGAGGTCGTGCAGATATCGCGTGCGCCCGGTCACCTTGTCGATGCCGTCGCGTTTCGGAGTCGGCTTGCCGATGACGTCGAACTGCGACATCAGAACGTCACGGGTTCTTCGTACTCGCCGAAGACGTCCCGCATCGTGGCGGCGATCTCGCCGAGCGTCGCGTAGGACTTCACGGCTTCCATGATCGGCGCCATCAGGTTGCCAGTTCCGCGCGCCTCGTCGCCGAGCCGGCGAAGGCAGTTAGCGACACTCGCGCCGTCGCGCTCGCGACGGACACGCGCGAGCCGGGCAATCTGCGCATCGGCGGTGCGCTGGTCGAAACCGTACAGCTCCACGTCACGATCAGCGTCGCGAGCGCCATCCCCCACGTAGCAGTTGGCGCCGACCTTGCGGATCTCCCCCGAGGCCAGCTTCTGCTCGAACACGTAGGCCTGGCGCGCGACCTCGGCCTGGATGGCGCCGGTCTTCACGGCCTCCACGATGCCGCCGAGGCGCTCGATCTGCGCAAGCTCTTCCTGGATCTTCGCCTCCATCGCGCCGGTGATCGCTTCGACGTAGTACGAGCCGGCCAGCGGATCGACCGTATCGGCCGCGCCGGATTCTTCGGCGCAGATCTGCATCGTTCGGAGCGCGATGAGCTGCGCCTTCGCCGACGGGATCGTGTACGCCTCGTCGTACGTCGGCAGCGCCATCGTCTGCGCGCCGGACAGCGCCGCCGCCAGCGCGATGTACGCGCCGCGCACGATGTTGTTCTCGGGCTCCTGGACGACGAAGGCCGAGCCTCCACCACCGATCAGCGTCCGGAACATCCACGACTTCGGATTCTTCGCGCCGAACCGCTCTCGGAGCATCCGGGCGTACATGCGCCGGCCGGCACGGAACTTCCCGACCTCCTCGAAGATCTTCCCCCAGCACGTGAAGTTGAAGGAGATGCGCGGGGCGAAGTCGTCGACGTCCATCCCGCGCCTGATCATCAGGTCGACGTACGCCGCCGCGATGGCGAGCCCGTACGCCATCTCCTGGGCGGTCGTGCAACCAGCCTCCCGGATGTGGTAGCCGCAGACCGATACGGGATTCGAGCGAGGATAACGACGGGCCGAGAACTCGATCAGGTCGGCAACGAGTCGCAGCGACGGCTCGACCGGATAGACCCAGGTGCCGCGCGCGACGAACTCTTTCAGGATGTCGTTCTGCGGCGTCGTCACGACCCGGTCCGAGGCCACGCCCTGCGCTTCGGCCACCGCGTAGTACATCGCGGTGATCGGGGCCGCCATGCTGTTGATGGTCAGCGACACGCTCACGCGATCGAGCGGGATGCCGGCGAACGCTTCCTCCATGTCGGCCAGCGTGTCGATGGCCATGCCGACGCGGCCCACTTCGCCTTCCGCGCGCGCATCGTCAGAATCCAGCCCGAGCTGGGTGGGAAGGTCGAACGCCACGTTGAGCGCGTCCTGCCCGTGAGCCA
This sequence comes from Methylomirabilia bacterium, assembly GCA_041490825.1. Classification (GTDB taxonomy): domain Bacteria; phylum Methylomirabilota; class Methylomirabilia; order Rokubacteriales; family CSP1-6; genus JBGPTW01. The sequence continues at coordinate 12,397 of JBGPTW010000105.1, forward strand.
TCAAGTACTTGAAGCGGGTATTGGTCTCGGCCGGCGTTCCGAACCCGATGTACTGGCGCATGGTCCACAGTCGATCGCGATACATGTGCTTGTGGATGCCCCGGGTAAACGGATATTCGCCCGGCCGCCCGATGTCGCGGTCGAAGTCCGTGCCGGCCACGTCCTCGGGGCCGTAGACCGGTTTGATCGGGATGCCGGCGTGCAGCCAGGCGTCCTTCATGCGCGCTTCTCCTTGAACGCAGCCACGATCTCGGGCAGCGGCGTTCCCATCGGAAACACACGGCTGACGCCGAGCTTCAACAACTCTTCGACGTCACGCGGCGGGATGATCCCGCCGACGACGATGCGAATCTCGCTCGCCCCGTGAGCGCGGAGCCCCTCGAGCACACGCCGGGACAGCAGGACGTGCGCCCCGGACAGCACCGAGAGGCCGATCACGTCCACGTCTTCCTCGATCGCTTCCTGCACGATCTCTTCCGGCGTGCGCCTCAGCCCGGTGTAGACCACCTCCACACCGGCGTCGCGCAGCGCGTGCGCCACGACCTTGGCGCCACGATCGTGGCCGTCGAGCCCGGGCTTCGCGACCAGGACTTTCAAGTTGTCATACAGCCGTAAAGGCTGGCAACCATCGCGGCTGGCCTTTCGGATCATCCGTGACTCTCATCGGGCTGAGCCGCACGCGCTGACCGAGTGCAACTCGCGACGGATCGACGCCGACGAGAACGGAAAAGATCCGAAACTCGCCGACTTTGACGATGGCGAAGATCCGCGGGCTCTCGAAACCGGCCGGAACACCCGTCTCCTGCACCGTGAACGCGTGGACCACTCCTTCGCTCGGCAGATCGACCCACTCGAAACGATCCGATCCGCACTCGGGGCAGAAGCCACGCGGCGGCCACGCCGTTCGGCGACAGTCGGCACAGGCGGTCGTCGTGAGACGCCCCTCGCCGAGGCGCGCATAGAACGCGTGCAGCTTCGTGTCCTCGGCACTTTCCAGCGGGAACGGGTCGGTCGCCCGGAAGTAACTCACCTCAGGCACCCGCGCGCTGCCGCTTCACCTGCCGGAGAAGCGCGCGCAGCTTGTCGGTCTCGAAGCGGTCGCGCGCCTCGCCGTCATAGTCGAAGAAGCCCCGTCCCGTCTTTGGGCCAAGCTCGTTGCGGCGCATCTTCTCCTCGACCAGGCGAGCGGGCGCGAACCGCTCGTCGCCGAGCGCTTCGGTGAGATAGCGGCTCGCGTGGTACAGGACGTCGACCCCGCCCCAGTCGATGAACTCGAAGAGACCGATGCTGGCGTAGCGAAATCCCATCCCGGCGCGGAACGCGCGATCGATATCTCGAGGACTCGCGACGCCTTCTTCGATCAACCGCACCGCCTCGTTCATCAAGAGGACCTGCAGCCGGGGCCCGATGAACCCGGGGGAGTCGGCGCAACGGACTGGCGTCTTGCCGAGCCGCTCCAGCCACGCGATCGTGCGAACCACGACGTTCTCGTCGGTCTGCGGCCCGGCCACGACTTCGACGAGCGGGATGATGTGCGCCGGATTGAGCCAGTGAGCGACCAGGAATCGCTCGGGGCGCTCCACCGCATCAGCGAGATGCGACGGCGAGATCGTCGAGCTCGTCGAGGCGATGATCGCGGCGTCCGGGATCCGGCCCCGCAGACCCGCGAAGGCCGCTCGCTTGAGGTCGAGTCGTTCCGGAAGCGCCTCCTGCACGAAGTCGCAGCCGTCGAGCGTCGTCACCCCGGTACGCTCCTCGATGCGGTCGAGCGCGGGACCGACTTCTGATTCCTTGATCACGGCCTCGTCGGTCATCAGCGTGAGATCGCGCTCCATCTCGCGCCGGCACGCGGCAAACAGCGCTCGCGACTCGCTCGCCGACCGCGGCTTGAGATCGACGAGCAGCACCCGCCACCCGCCAAGCGCGAACGTGAGCGCGATCGGGCGACCGATGCGCCCGGGCCCGAGGACCGCGACCGTTCCGGCGGTCGACATGCTCACGTGGCGTCGTGGCCGTAGATCATCACGACGTGCTCGCCCATCCCACTGTTGTTGTGGGTGAGGCCGACCTGCGCTTCGGGCACCTGACGCGCATCCGCCTCGCCGCGCAACTGCGAGAAGATCTCGACCGCCTGCGCGACCCCGGTCGCACCCAGCGGATGGCCGCACCCCATCAAGCCGCCGCGCGGATTGACGACGACGTCCCCACCGTAGTCACTCTGCCCCGCCTCCACGAATGGGCCGCCTTCGCCCTTGCCGCAGAATCCCAGCTCCTCGTAGGCGATCAGCTCGGCGATCGCGAAGCAGTCATGCACTTCTGCGACGTCGATGTCTCGAGATGACACGCCGGCCATGCGGTAGGCCGAGGCGGCCGCTCGCTGGAGCGCGGGCCAGTGCGCGTAGTCGTCATGGAGCGAGCTGAGCTGGAAGCCGTCGAGTGCCTGGCCGGTGCCGCGGATCCAGACAGGCTGCTCCGTGAGATCTCGCGCACGGTCTTCGGACGCCAGGATCACGGCCGCGGCGCCGTCGGTGATCGGCGAGCACATGAACAGTCGAAGCGGGGTTGCGATCATGCGCGAGCCCAGGACCTGATCGAGCGTCGCACCACGCTGGAAGTGCGCATTCGGATTCTTGGCCGCGTGGCCGTGGTTCTTCACGCCGACGAGTGCAAGCTGCTCCTCGGTCGTACCGTAGGCTGACATGTGCCGCTGCGCGGCGAGCGCGAAGCATGGCGGAGCCGTGAGGCCGAAGGACGCCTCCCACTCACGGTCGACACCCGCCCCCATGTTCAGGATCGCTTCGTCGGCCGTTGGCTGATTGAGCTTCTCCACGCCGAGCACCATCACCAGATCCGCGAGACCGGCGGCGATGAACGCATACGCGTAGCGGATGCCCACGGTCCCCGAGGCACACATGTGCTCGGTGCGCGCCGAGAGCGTGCTGGGCCTGATGCCGAGCGCTTCAGCCGCCATGGACGAGATGTGGCTCTGAAACGCCGTCCGTTCCGGCATGACGGAGCCGACGACGAGGCCGTCGAGATCTTTCGGCTTCACCGCCGGCATCGAATCGAAGCAGGCCTTGCCGGCCTCCCAGACGAGGTCCCGGTAGGACGCCTTGCGGACACCGAATTTCGATACGCCTGCGCCGACCATCGCGACCTTTCTCATGGGTTTTCCTCGTGAGGGGTCGTCTTGCGGATCTCCGTCACGTCGCCTCCGACGACATCGTCGTCATGCCAGTACGCTACCGCGATCGTAGTCGAGATCGCGGCCGATGATGAGTCGTAGAATCTCCGACGTCCCGCCGCCGGGCAAAAGAAAGCGCGCGTCCCTGAAGTAGCGCTGGATCGGATACTCCATTGCGAGCCCATACGAGGCAAAGATGCGCGCGGCCTCATCCGTGACCCGGATGGCCATCTCCGAGGCCGTGAGCTTCGCCATGGCCGCTTCGCGCGTGATCACGCGGCCCGCATCGAGCTGTGCCGCCGCCTGGTACGTGAGGACCGTCGCCCCGTGGAGGACGGTGAGCATGTCGGCCAGCTTGAACGTGATCGCCTGGTGCTCGACGATCGGCTTGCCGAACGCCGTGCGCCGGCGCGCATAGTCGAGCGCCGCCTGGTAGGCCGCGCGCGCGAGGCCGACCGACAGCGCAGCCGTCATGATCCGGATCTCCGACAGGATCGTCCCGATCTTCTCGACGCCGCTGGTCTCGTCACCCAGCAGATGCGTCGCGGGCACCTCGACGTCTTCGAGGACGATCTCTCCGGTCTCCGATGCGCGCACGGACATCTTCTCGATCTTCTTGCCCAGCGTGACGCCGGCCATCGTCTGACGATCGACGAGAAAGAGCGCGATGTTCTTCATGCCGCGCTCGTTCGAGGTCTTCGCGGCGACGGTGAGGACGTCGGCCACCGGCGCGCTCGTCACCCACGTCTTCGTCCCTCGGAGCACGTAGACGTCACCTCTCCGCTCGGCGCGCGTCACGATGCTCGCCACGTCGGATCCGGCGTTGGGTTCTGTCAGCGCGAACGTGGCAACCAGGTCGCCCCGCAGCGCCGGCCGCAGATAGCGCTGGCGGAGGTCTTCGGAGCCATATTTGTAGATGAAGTACGTGCCCATCAAGGACTGCATGGCCGCGGCGGCGGCGAGCGAGAGCGATCCGCGCGCCAGCTCTTCGGCAAAAAGACAATAGGTGACCATGTCGGCACCCGCGCCCCCGTACACCTCGGGATACCGAAGACCGAAGTACCCGAGCTCACCCATCCGACGGAAGAGCGCGGTCGGGAACTCGCCGCGCTCGTCGAGCGCCTCGGCCTGCGGGACGACCTCGGCGTCCACGAATCGAGCGACGGCGCGGCGGAACTGCTCTTGCTCCGGCGTGAACTGGATCATTGTAGCGAGGGCCGTGTGCCCGCAACGTCCGTGGGTGGGCTGGATCGAAATGGTTCGTGGATGTGTTGTAACGAGGGCCGTGTGCCCGCAACGTCCGTGGGTGGTCGTCGTCTCTCCGCTCTCAGTGCTTGCGTCGCCTCTTCATCGACCTGCTCGTCGACGATCACCACGCCGTAATCCTCGCGAGCGGACTCGATCGAGACGTAGTCGTCGAGCACGTCTTCGAGCACCCGCCACGGCTCACGGTCGAGCGGATCTCCATAGCCGCCGGCGCCCGACTGCTGGAACGAGATCACGTCGCCATACTCGAAGGCGCGCGATTCCTTTCCGTGCACCACCTGCGCGTCGGGCCCGGGATTGATCACGGTCCGCGCCAGCTGCCCCGGTCGGCCGCCGAAGAGCCCGTACGGCGCGAAACGCTGCCGCTCGGAGAGATTCGTGAGCTTGCCTTCGTCGGCGAGAAAGCGCATGTCCCGTCGGATCCCGGCGCCGCCGCGAAAGCGGCCGGGGCCGGCGGAGTCACGGATGAGCTCGAACCGCTCGACGACGATGGGCTGGTTCGCCTCCTGGGCCTCCACGGGAATGTTCGACGCGTTGAACGCGTTCGCCATCGCCTCGCAACCGTCCTTCGTCGCGCGCGCTCCGGTGCCGGACAGGACCAGCTCGTACGCGACGAAGCGACGCTTGCGGGCGCGGTCCCAGCCGCCGAAGGTGGGATTCGCGAAGTGCGAGGCGGCCGCGGCAACCCGCTCGGGCACCGCGGCCGACAGGGCGCCGATGACGGCTTCGAACGTTCGGTAGCAGATGATGGCGCGCGGCCCACCGCCCGCCGGAGGGCGCGGATTGAGAAACGATCCTTCCGGCGCCCGGACGACGATCGGGCACAGCGCGCCCTCGTTCATCGGGCCGTACGGATCGGTCAGGCACTTCACCGCGGCGTACGAATACGACCGGGTGTAGTTGATGTAGGAATTCATCCCGGACGCGGTCTGTGGGCTCGAGCCGTCATAGTCGATGGTGATCGCGTCGCCATCGACGGTCACCGTGACGCACACGCGGAGCGGCGGCGTGCCCGGCCCCCAGTCGTCCAGAAAGTCTTCGAACGTATACACGCCGTCCGGGACCCGGCGGATCGCCGCGCGCATGTTGGCTTCGGTCCGGGCGATGATCTCGTCCATCGCGGCAAACACCGTCTCGCGGCCGTAACGCTCCACCAGCTCCACCAACCGGACTTCTCCGACGCGGAGCGCGCTCCGCTGCGCCCGGAGATCGCCGAGCACCTTGTCCGGCGTGCGCGTGTTGGCTGCGATCACGCCGATGAGGCCCTCTTGCTCCTGGTACTCCTTCCAGACCTTGGTGGGCGGGATGCGCAGCCCTTCCTGGAAATAGTCGAAGATGCCCTCGACGCCCTGGCTGCCAGGACGCTGGCCGCCCACGTCGGTGTGATGAAGGATGTTGACGGCGAACCCGATCAGCTCGCCGTCGTGGAACGCGGGCTGGGTGATGAAGAAGTCCGGCAGATGTCCGGAGCCGAGCAGCGGGTCGTTCAGGAGGATCGCATCGCCGGGCCGCAGCGTGTCGACGGGATGCGCGGCGATCGCGTGCTTCACCGCGAACGACATCGCGCCCATGTGACCCGGACTGTATGGCCCCTGCGCGACCATGCGACCGTCCCGGTCGAACACGGCGACGGAGAAGTCCTGACCTTCGCGCGCCTGCTCGGAGTACGCGGTCTTGTGCACTGTCGTGCCGATCTCGACCGCGATCGACTGGAGCGCGCCCCAGATGACGCCGAGCGTGATGGCCGAGAGCCCGGAACCGGCGTGGGCCGGCGGCGGTGTCGAGATCGGATGTGGCTTCATCGAGACAGACTCACGATGAGGCTCGCGTAATCGTCCACCGTCGCGGAAACGTCCGGGGGCAGCACCGTCGTCGACTCGCGCTCCTCGATGATGGCCGGGCCCGTCAGCGTGGTGCCGGTGCCGAGGGCGTAGCGATCGTAGATCGGGCAATCGACGTAGCCCCGCGCCTCGGGGAAATACGCCTTGCGGTGGCCCTTGCGGCTGTCCTCCCGCGTACCGGGCGGCGCCTTCGGCAGCGTGATGCGTGGACTGCTCGCCACCGCTGACAGCTTCCACGTGACGACTTCCACCGGCTCGGCCTGGTTCGCGTAACCATAGCGGGCGGCATAGATCTCGTCGAACGCCGCCCGGAGCCGGGTCAACGCAGTCGCGTCGAGCGCGCCCGCCGGAACCGGAACCGTGAGCTCGTACCCCTGCCCCACGTACCGGGCGTCGACGGACCTCGTCACGGCGACCTGTCCGGAAGCCGCCGACTCTCGCACCACGCCGACACCCTGCGCCGCCATGTCTTCGTACATGGCGGCGATCACTCCGGGATCGAGCGCGTCGAGACGGCGTACGAACGTCCGCGCCACGTCGAACTTCACTTCGGCCGCGAGCAAACCGATGGCTGCCGTGACGCCAGCCGCTGCCGGCAAGATCACGCGCGGGATGCCGAGCGCGTGCGCCAGACTACAGCCGTGAACCGGCCCGGAGCCGCCGAACGCCACGAACGTGAGGTCGCGAGGGTCGCGCCCGCGCTCGATGGAGACGACTCGCGTCGCGAGCTCCATGTTCGTGTTCACGATGGCGTGGATGCCCCAGGCGGCGTCCTCGAGCGTGAGGTCGAGCGGTCGCGCGATCCGCTCCTCGATCGCCCTGGCGGCCGCGCCGGTCTGCAGACGCAGGGAGCCGCCCGCGAAATAATCGGGATTCAGGTAACCCAGCACCAGATTCGCGTCGGTGACGGTCGGCTCGAGACCGCCACGCCCATACGCGACAGGACCCGGCGTGGAGGAGGCACTCTCCGGGCCGACGGCGATGACACCCAGGTTGGCGCGCGCGATCGACCCGCCTCCCGCCCCGATCTCGACCAGGTCGATCGCCTGGATGTTCATCGGCAGTCCGCTGCCGGCCGCGTAGTTCACGCGGTGCAGCTCGAACGACGTCGCGGTGAACGGCCGGCCGTTCTCGATCAGCGCGAGCTTCGCAGTCGTGCCGCCCATGTCGAAGGCGATCAGGTTGCGATGGCCCGTGAGCTCGCCATATGCCGCGGCCATCAACGCCCCGGCCGCCGGACCCGACTCGATCATCCGCACCGGATAGCGCTGCATCGCTTCGGCGGTGGCGATGCCGCCGGACGACTGCATGACGAACATCCGGCCGCGATAGCCGCGTTCGCGAAGCGCCGTTCCGAGCGCCTGGAGATACAGACGGAGGGCCGTCATGACGTACGCGTTCACGACAGTGGTCGACGTCCGCTCGTACTCGCGGAACGTCGGTGACACCTCGTGGGAGAGCGTCACCGCCACGTGAGGCGCCTCCTCACGCACGATCTCGGCGAGCCGCTTCTCGTGCGCCGGGTTCACGTAGGCGTGGAGCAGACAGATCGCGAGCGTCGTCACACCCCGGCCGATGAGCTCGCGCACGGCGCGGCGCGCATCCGACTCGTCGAGCGGCGTACGCACCGAGCCATCGACGAGGATGCGCTCGGTGACTTCGCCGATCAGTCGCCGGCGGACGAGAGGGACCGGCTTGTCGATCTGGAGGTCGTAGACCTGATACCGCTTCTCGCGGCCGATGATGAGAACGTCACGGAAACCGCGCGTCGTGAGGAGACCGACGCCGCGCGCTTTGCGCTCGATCACGACGTTCGACCCGAGGGTCGTGCCGTGAACCGCTTGCGCGATGTCGGCCCAGCCGACGCCCGATCGCTCGAGCAATTCGTCGAGGCCGGCCAGGCACGCCTCGGACGGATCCGGATAGCTCGTCAATCGCTTGCCCGTGGTGAGCTCGCCGGCTGGCGACAGCAGCACGAAGTCGGTGAACGTCCCACCGACGTCGAAGCCAACGCGGTAGGTCATGTAATTAGGTACGTCGTTCGAGACGGGAGAGCAGGACGCGGTACGGGTAGCGCCTCCCGGTCTGGTACGTCACCGCGTGCTCGACCGGCTCGCCCGTCGAGTCGAAGTACGTCCGTTCGAAGAGCAGCAGCGGCGTCCGGGGCCTGATCTGCAGCAGCTCGGCCACCTGGCGCGGCGCGAGCGCCGCGTCGACCACCTGCTCCAGGAACTTGATCGACACGTTGACGTGGCGCTCGATCGCGCCGATGAGCGAGGTCTTGGACAGATCCTCGTCGGTGAGCGCCTCGCCGATCGCGGTCGAGACGTAGGCCGTGACATGCTGGAACGGCCCCATCTCGCCGTGGCGCACACCGGAGACGCGGTACGCGAACGAGCCAGGCGGCAGGTGCAGGCACTGGGCGATGTTGGCGGGGATCGGCACGGTCTCGCGCGAGATCAGCTTGAACCACGTCTCGTCACCCAGCGCCATCATGTCGTCCACCGAACCGATCACGCGCAGCCGCCGGTCACCGCCCGGCGCCGGTGTGCTGAAGGTCCCGCGTCCGGCGTGGCGATAGAGCAACCCTTCCTGGACCAGCACGTCGAGCGCCTGGCGAACCGTGGGGCGGCTCACCTTGAACTTCGCACACAGCTCGTGCTCGGACGCGATGCGCTCGCCTTGACCGCGCAGGTCTCGGCGGATGGCATCGGCGATCTGGAGATACCGCGGGCTCCCGGGTTGAAAATTCACGACGGCCGGCTCTCGGCGGTCAGGATGTCTGGACATTTACCACCTACTCCCGAAGACGTCAATCGCGCGGGGATCCACCGAGCAATGCGCGCGCGATGATGAGCCGCTGGATCTGATTGGTCTCCTCGTAGATCTGCGTGATCTTCGCGTCGCGCATGAGTCGCTCCAGCGCTCCGGGACGTAGAGTCCCATGATCCCTTGCGCCCCGAGAACTTCGAGCTGCCGGGCGGGATAGGTCTCGGTCTCGTCAACCTCGGCCGCCAGCGGCGCGATGCGCTCGCGCGCAATGTCGCGGACGAGATGACGGAGCTGTCGCTGGTCGTCGGTCAGCGCGACGTCGGCGGCCATCGACGTCATTATCGCCCTGCCCACAATGCCGCCGCCCAGCCTGAACGCCATCGTGAACGCGTCGGCTGCCAGATTCCGGCAGTCTTGACGACTGAGGTTGTCACCTGCCCGATGGGGCCTCGGACCGACCGCGAACAAGTCCGCAGAAGATCGATCATCGAGACTTGGCACTGGCCGTGCACCAACGGTGGCCGCGTGATCCTCGGCTTGCCGGGCTCCGTCTTTTGTGATCACCGCGACGCGAGCCGGCTTTGCTTCCCAGCTTTCCGCTTGCGGGAGGCCGGGGGTCACGCCCTGATTCATCAATAATGTGAGGGGCCCCGAAAGGGCCCCTCACACTCCCCCAACGCTCGCAGCGTCCCGGGAAACCCGGGACGCCTCTCGATCATCCGACAGGCTGATCACGAACGTGAGGGGCCCCGAAATGGCCCCTCACACTCCCCCAACGCTCGCAGCGTCCCGGGAAACCCGGGACGCTTCTCGATCATCCGACAGGCTGCTAGCAGGAATAATTCATGAACGAGTGACGCGCGTGCCGGCCGGTGACCCGGCGGGAGATGGGCAGCCGGGGTCCTCTGACCACAGGCGCCGTCGCCCCGATCATCGCCGA
>JBGPTW010000106.1:0-22219 GCA_041490825.1 Methylomirabilia bacterium
CGCGGGCCGGCCGGGTCGGTGAGGGGCCGGCGGACCCGTTACCGGAGCGTCCTATCGAGGGCACCCAGGCCAGGAGTGGGAACGGCTCGCCGGTCATCGGTCAACAGGGCCTCGTGGTCAGAGGCCCCTCACCGATCCGGCCGGCCCGCGACGCCACGCGCTCGATTGACGGTGAGCGTTCATGAATACTCCGGGCTAGTCCTGGGCTAGTCCGGTCATGATTCGCGCCGGTGAAGAGCCCCCGATGGGCTACCCGGTCTCGGTCAGTTCTGCTAGTCTCTAGCCCGCATGAATTGGCTCGTGCCTGTCCCGTGGCTCGTCCAGCGCTCTTCGTGCCGTCGCGATCGCGCCGGCGTGCGACCAACCGTTTTCCTGCTGATGCTCGTCGCGAGCACCGTCGCCGGGTGTGCGAGCGCGACCAGTTCTCCCGGCAACACGGCTGCGACGTCCACGTCGACGCCGGCCACCTCCAGCGCGGCATCTGCGGCGAGCCGGCCGACGCGAGAGGTGCTGTCGAACGGCGTGACGCTGATCGTGCGAGAACATCGCGCGAGCGACGTCGTCTCGCTTCAGCTGTGGTTCAAGGTCGGGGGCCGGGACGAGGCCCCCGAGGAGCTTGGCCTCTCGCACTATCTGGAGCACATGCTATTCAAGGGTACCGCGACGCGGCCGCCAGGATCGATCGACCGCCTCATCGAGGGCTTCGGCGGGCAGAGCAATGCGTTCACCTCGTACGACTACACGCACTTCGACGTCGTGCTGCCGGCCGAGCACCTGCGAGCCGGTGTCGAGCTGCTGGCTGACATCGGCGTGAACGCGAATTTCCCGGTGTCCGAGCTGGATTCCGAGCGCAAGGTCGTGCTGGAGGAGATGAGTCTCCTCGAGGACGAGCCCGAGCGCTTCATGGTGCGCCGGCTGTACGAGGTGGCGTATCGCGACCATCCCTATGGCCGCCCGTTGCTGGGCACGCGGGAGCTCATCCAGTCGCTCACGCGCGAACGCCTCGATCGCTATTACAAGAAGCACTATGTTCCGGCGAACATGACGCTGGTCGTGATCGGCGCAGTGACGCCCGCGCAAGTCCGCCCCGTGGTCGATGCGACGTTCGGACGATTGAAGGCGCCGGCGCCCGCGCGCGTCGACGTGCCGACGGCCACGCTGCTCGCCAGCAAGGTGGCGGCCGACGTCCGCCGGCCCGAGAAGCAGGCCTATCTCGGCATGGCGTGGAAGGCGGCGCCGCTCGCCGGCGACGATATCTTCGCCGTCGACCTGCTCGCGACGATTCTGGGCGACTCACCGAGCTCCCGGCTCAATCAAGCCGTACGCGAGCGCGACCGGCTGGTCTTCACGATCGAATCCGGATATGGCGCGTGGGAAAAAGGCGGTCTCGTGACGGTCACGGCCCGCCTGGACTCCGGCAACCTCGATCAGGCCGAACGCGCGATCCTCGACGTCATTCGTCGCGTCCGCGCCGACGGCGTGACCGAGACCGAGCTGCAGCGCGCGATCGTCACGACCGAGTCGAACTACGCGTTCGACATCGAGACCGCCGAGGGATTGGCCAAGGCCTACGGCCAGGCGGAAACGACCTGGACTCTCGAGAACGAGCTGGGCTACCTGGCTCGCGTCCGGCGCGTGACGGCCGGCGAGATCCAGGCGGTTGCGCGGAAGTATCTGGGTGACGACGACTATGCGCGGGTACGATTCCTGCCAGGTGACGGCTCGCGATGAGCCGGCTCGGTCGCCGCGGCTCGGGATTACTGCTCGCTGCGCTCCTGGTCGCGCTGCCCGGCGTCGCTGCGGCTCAGGCGCAGCCAACCGTGCGGACGGAGCGGCTCGACAACGGGATGATCGTGCTCGTCCGCGAGAATCCGCTTGCGCCAGTCGTTGCCGTCTCCCTCATGGTTGCCGTCGGAAGTCGCTGGGAACGCCCTGAGCACTCCGGCATCTCGAACTTTCTCGGTGCCGTGATGGTGAAGGGCACGGCCAAGCGGACCGGCGGCGAACTTGCCGAGACGGTCGCGTCCCTCGGCGGCAAGCTGAGCGCGGCCGGGGATGTCGATTACTCGGAAATCCGCGCGAGCGCGCTCGCGCGGTTCTGGAAGGAGCTGCTCGGGCTGACGGCCGAGCTGGTGCTGGAGCCGAAGCTCGCGCCGGATGAAGTGACCACGGAGCGAGATTTCCTGGTGAGCCGGATCCAGCGCCGCCGGGACAACGCCGCGTCTCGCGCGTTCGACGAGCTCTATGCCGCGCTGTATGGTCCCCATCCGTATGGGCTCGTGGCGCTCGGCACCCCGGAGTCGCTGGCGCGCATCGACCACGCGGCGATCGTCGCGCACTACCGTGCCTTCTATCGGCCGGAGCGGATGGTGCTGGCCGTGAGCGGCCAGGTTGCTGCAGCCGACGTCATCGCCGAAGCGCGCCGTCTGTTCGGCGCGGTGCCGGGACGTCCGCGTCCGTCCGATCCATCGCTGCCCGCCCCGACCCCGGCGCGCCGCCGCATCGAAGTGACGCAGCCCGCACAGCAGGTGCAGCTCCTCGTCGGTGGTCTCGCGCCATCACTCGACGACGCCGATCACGCGGCCGTGAAAGTGCTGAGTACCGTGCTGGGCGGCGGGATGGCCGGGCGTCTCTTCTCTGAGCTCCGCGACAAGCAGGGACTCGCGTACTCCGCCAGCTCCTATTACGATCCTATCAAAGGGCCCGGCATGCTGGTGCTCTACGTCGGCACGGCGCCGGAGAATGCCACGCGCGCCGAGACCGCGTTGCTCGCCGAGATCGAGCGGATCAAGAATCAGCCGGTGAGCGACGACGAGCTGCGCCGCGCCAAGGGTTACCTCCTCGGGCGCTACGCGATGGACCGGCGCACCAACGAACGCCAGGCATGGTATCTCGCCTTCTACGCGACCGAAGGCGTGCGCGGCGATTATCCCGAGCGCTACCGGCGGGCGGTGGAGGCGGTGTCGGTCGGCGACCTTCAGCGCGTGGCCCGCCGCTACCTGGCCGCACCGACCACCGTCGTGCTTCGCGGCCCGGAATCTCGCTGAGCGCGTCGGCGCTCACCGCGCGACGGTCAGCGGCTCAGGCTTCGAACGTGTCCCGCCGCGCGCGAGCCTCCTCGGCCGCGCGGATCTCGTCCGTGAACATCCCGATGTGAAGCGGACAGGGAGCCTTGTTCTCCTCGACGTACTGGCACTCCGCCTGGTTGCACTGCACGAAGTAGCCTTGCGGTCGTCCAAAGCCGCTGGGCCGGCGCAGACGAATGAGCACCGTCTCCGAGACCACGGGGCACCAGAACTCTCGTGGGCGACTACGGCTCATCGATACTCCTTCATCTGGGGTTGAAAACCCTCACCACCATACCGCCGTCGGCGGCTCATACACAACGGTCGCGTCAATGCCGCCCCGCCGCCGAATTCTCCCATCGAAGCGGACGTCGGATTTGGATATAGTGGGCAACGTTCGTAGCTCGTTAGCGCACCTCGTTCCAAGGAGGCCTCGTATTGCGTCGCTCGGTCCGTTGGCTCTCAGGTCGGCTGTTACCAGTCGCCGCTAGCATCACCGCTCTTCTCGCGCTGACCGGATGCGGAACCATGTCCCGGGCCGCTCGCCCGGTCGTGACCGACGTCGCTGCACTCTTCAGTGGCGACGCCGCAAGGACGCAGGGACCGTCCGCGGAGCAGTTTGCGCAACATGCCGGTGTCCGGGAGACGCGCGACGAGGCTCGCGCCGACTCGGCGGTCTGGGATGCGGCGCTTTCCGCGAATGCCGCGGCGGATACCCGAGCGCCGGACGTGGCCGGCGCCGCCGCCGACGGTGAGACGAGCGTCCAGAGCTCCGACGTCAAACCGGAGACAGGGGCACCCGTCATGGTCGCACAGGACACGGGTGGGACCAAGGGCAACAAGGACGCCTACGACGAATACGACGTCGAGGACTACGATCCCTGGGAACGCTTCAACGAGAAGACGTTCAACTTCAACGTGAAACTGGATCGGTACGTGCTGAAGCGGGTCGCGAAGGTCTGGGACAAGGTCCTGCCTGACCAGATCCAGATCATGATCTCGAACGCCGTCGACAACGCCGCATTCGTTCCGCGGTTCATGAACAGTCTGCTCCAGGGCAAGTGGGATGGCGCCATGCGCGAGCTCGGCCGCTTCATGCTGAACTCGACGGTCGGAGTCGGCGGGCTCTTCGACATCGCCAAGCAGGAGGGCATCGAGAAGAGTCGCGAGGACTTCGGACAGACTCTCGGCTATTACGGCGCCGGGCCCGGGCCCTACATCGTCGTGCCGTTCGTCGAGCCGCTCACGGTCCGGGACGGGATCGGCAAGGCGGTGGACATGGCCCTGGACCCGCTCGGATACCTTCTGCCGTTCATCTGGGAGCGTCTGACGATCAAGGTCACGGATAGCATCAACGATCGTTCGCTGAACCTCGAGCTGTATCAAGGTTTCGAGGAGACGACGATCGACCTCTACAGCGCCGTGCGCCACGCGTACCTGCAGCGCCGCCAGCAGCTCATCAAGGAATAGCTCAGCCCGCGGATGGCGCGGCGCGCCCGGTGGTGGGCAGCATGTGGGCTGGCGACGGCGATCGTCTCCAGCGCACCGGTGCAGCCAGGCGGTATCGCCGCGGCCGCCGCAGCCGGATCGTTTGATCCCGGCCGCGCGATCTATACCATGTACTGCGCGGCGTGCCACGGGGACGGCGGCCGCGGGGACGGACCGTCGGCGGCCGGATTCACGACGAAGCCCGCCGATCTCACGGCTGGCCGGCTCATGAACCAGCTTCCTGACGAGTTCCTGGTCAACATCATCCGGAACGGCGGGCTTGCCGAAGGCTTGTCGCCGGGCATGCCGGCCTTCAGCCGCTTCCTCAGCCCGGACCAGACGGCGCAGGTGATCCGGTATGTGCGGTCCCTGGCTCAACCGGTCTTCCGTCCCGAGATGGCGCACGTGATCGTGAGCGTTCCGAATGCGCCCACGCAGCCGATCTTCTTCAGTCACCTCATCCACGCGGGCTCGTTTCAGATTGCCTGCCAGTATTGCCACGCCGACGCCCGCCGGTCGGAGTACGCGGGCCTGCCGTCGGTGGAGCGGTGCCTCGGATGCCACAAGATCATCGGCGCCGGAGACAACCCCGAAATCGGGAAGATCCAGCAGTACGCGCAGCGCGTGCAGTCCATTCCCTGGGTGCGCGTCTTCAAGCTTCCCGAGTTCACGTACTTCGCTCACAAGCCCCACGTGCGGGCCGGCCTGGCCTGTCAGCGTTGCCACGGTCCCATCGAGCGGATGCGGGTCGTCGGCGCCGAGACGGGGCAGGCTCTGCCGAATGACCTGAAAAATTTGCTTGGACTCCGACCGCCAGGCCGCACGCTGACGATGGGATGGTGCGTGGAATGCCACCAGGAGCAGAATGCCACGCGCGCCACGCACGCTCCGCTCGAGTGCGTGACCTGCCACCACTGATTTCCCGCGCCGCCTCCTGCTGATTTCCGCTGGCACCCGCTTTGCGTCCCGCCACGGAAGACGAGAGGCCCGGGCCGGCTTCTCGCTCGTGAACATTCCCATGGAGGAAGGACGACCGATGAAAGCCACGGAACTGCTCAAAAAAGACCACACCGCAGTCAAGAAGCTCTTCGCGGAGTTCGCGAAGACCACGACCCGGGCACAGAAGAAGCGGCAGAAGCTCATCGACAAGATCGCTACCGAGCTCGACGTCCACAGCCAGATCGAGGAAGAGATCTTCTATCCGGCGGTCCAGCCGCTGGCCGAGGGCCAGCGGCTCGTCAGCGAGGCCAAGGACGAGCACCAGGAGGTCAAGAATCTCGTCGCGGAAGTCCAGGGGATGGATCCCAGCGAAGACGGTGTGACTGCGAAGGTGCGCGAGCTTCGCGAGGCCGTCCTGCATCATGCCACCGAAGAGGAGCACGAGATGTTCCCGGTGGCGGAGCGGCTCGGCAAGGAAGAGATCGCGAGCCTCGGCGAGCAGATGGCCGAGCGCAAGCAGGAGCTGCTGCAAGGCGCGATACCCCGGATGAAACGCGCCGTGAAAAAAGGGGCGCGCAAAGTCGCGTGAGGCGCATCCGCGTGGGGTGCAAGGCGACGCGGCCGGGAACGACACCCGCGCGAAGCCTTGCCCCTGCCGGGCGTCAGGCGGTCGCGAGCGCCTCCACCGGCGCGGTCGCGGCCGCCGTCGGCTCCTTCGTCCCGAGCAGCTCGTAGATCAGCACGGGCTGGGTCTTGCCCTTGACGAGGACCTCACCGAGCGGCCGGGCCTCGATCGCGTGACGCGCGGCCAGGTACGTCGACTCGCTGATGATGATGCCTTTGGCGGTCTTGTATTCCTTGTTGAGAGATTCCAGCCGGGCGCCGAGGTTGACGTTGTCGCCGACGACCGTGTAGCTGAAGAGCTGGTCCGATCCCAGATTGCCGACGACCATCGGGCCGGTGTTGATGCCGATCCCGATCGTGATCGGGTCCTCGCCCTGCGCTATCCACTTGACTTGCAGCCTCTCGGTCTCTTCCACCATGACGAGCGCGGCGCGGCACGCCCGTTCGGCGTGATCGCTGAGAGCGACCGGGGCACCGAAGATCGCCATGACCGCGTCGCCGATGTACTTGTCGAGCGTGCCGCGCTGTTCCATGACGCACCGGGTCAGCTCCGTGTGATGCTCGCGCAACATCGAGACCACCTGCTGCGGCTCGTGCTTCTCCGAGTAGCTGGTGAACCCCCGGATGTCGCTGAAGAGCACGGTGAGGTCGCGGACCGAGCCGCC
The DNA here is from genome assembly GCA_041490825.1 of Methylomirabilia bacterium. Classification (GTDB taxonomy): domain Bacteria; phylum Methylomirabilota; class Methylomirabilia; order Rokubacteriales; family CSP1-6; genus JBGPTW01. The sequence continues at coordinate 6,782 of JBGPTW010000106.1, forward strand.
GAACTGCAGGGCGCCCGGATTCTGCATGAGGCTGTCGACGACCTCGGGGCTCACGTAGTGCTGGAAGGCGCGCTTGGTCCAGAGCCGCTGGCGCTCCTCCGCGAAGAACCGGAAGACCGTGATCCCGACGAACGTGAGGCCGATCGCCAACGTGGGATACACGACGGGAATCCAGAGGCCTTGCCGGAAGACGAGATGCGCGGTCGCGAACATCACGCTCGCCGCGACGAACGCGGCGCCGAGGCTCGTCATTGGCCGGAGGCGCGGGAGCACCAGCGCGAGCAGCACCGGGAAGACGAGAATGGAGCCTATTTCCACCAGCTCCACCCACGCCGGACGGATGATGAACCGGCCGTCGAGGATGTTCGCCGCCACGTTGGCATGCTTCTCGACGCCAGGCAGCTCCGGCGAGAACGGTGTTGCTCGAAGATCGAAGGTGCCCTGGGCCGTTGCGCCGATGAAGACGATGCGGTCGCGAAGCTGTGCCGCCCCGACCTGTCCCTTCAACACATCGGCGGCCGAGTAGTGAGGGAACGTTTGTCCCGGACCGGCGTAATCGATGAGCACGCGCCCGCGCGCATCGACCGGGATGCTCACCGTGTCGAGGTCCACTGCGTTCCCGAAGTCCAGCCCGAGCGCCGTCGGCTCGAGACCCTTCGCGACGCGCACGGTTTCCAGCGCCAGACTCGGGTAGTAATAGCCGTGGTATTCCACGACCAGCGCTTCCCAGCGCGTGGTGCCGTCGAAGTCGGCGACCATGTTGACGTGCCCCAGCGAGTTGGTCGCCGCCAGCAGAGGCGGAATCGGCGTGGATCCGATGTCGGCATTGATCGGCGGATAGGTGCCGCGATCGTCGTAATTCTTGAAGCGCATGATCGCGGACTTGAATGGCTGCCCGCTGCGCGGCGGCGGGGTCGTCGGGGGGATCGGGCTCAGGATGAACTGGTTCGCCAGGATCACCCGGCCGTGATCGTGGATCGCCGCGGCGAACTGCTGGTCGTGATCCGCTTGCTGGACGATCGCTCCAATCTCGCGACGCGCGGCGGGTGGGAGGCTCATGCCTTGGAGCCGCTCGACCAGCCGAGAGGCCGCCTGGAGCTCCCCGCTGCGCTCGGGCTCGCTGAAGATGATATCGAACGCCACCGCCGCCGTTCCCGCCTGCTGGAGCCGCCGCAACAGGTCCGCGAGGACGTTGCGCGGCCAGGGCCACCGGCCGAGCGTCTTCAGACTGGCCTCGTCGATCGCGACGATCACCACTTGCGGGTTCGGCTTCCGCGCGCCGCGCAGCCGGAGATGGTTGTCGTAGATCGCGAGATCGGCGCCATTGAGCAACGCCGGCGCCACCAGGTAGGTTGCGCCCGTCGCGATGACGACGCCGAGCGCGATCAGCCAGCTTGCCAGCCGTGTGGTGCGCGACGCTTTCTCCATGAGATCAGTCTCCCTTGAAGTACTTCGCGCCCGGATGATGGAACACGAGGGCCGAGACCGATGCTTCGGGATCCATCATGAAGCCCTCCGTCAGCGTGACGCCGATCCGTTCGGGGCGCAGAAGCCACCATAGGATAGCCTGATCGGCGAGGTTGGGACAGGCCGGATAGCCGAACGAGACCCGGATGCCGCGGTAGCGTGCCTTGAGCTTGTCGGCGATCGCGAGGTCGGGCGGATCCGGAAAGCCCCACAGCGTCCGCAGGCGGGCGTGCAGCATTTCCGCAAACGCTTCGGCGCACTCGATCGCGAGCGCCTGGAGCGCGTGCGATTTCAGATAGTCTCCCTGCTCCCGCCACGCCGCTGCCTGCTCCCGGATGCCCTCACCGCACGTGACGACGAACATTGCGACGTGATCAGACTCGCCGTCGTCACGGACGTAGTCCGCGAGGCACAGCCGCTCGCCAGCCGGCTGGCGGGGAAACGCGAAGCGCGCCAGTTCATCCCCGGAGCTTCCGGAGACGATGATGCTGTCACCGGTGGCGCGCGCGCGGAACCACTGGTAGATGCCATGCGCGCGGATCAAGCCGCGGCGCGCCGCTTCTCGCTCGAGGTCCGCAATGACGGATTCCAGCTCGCGTGCCTTTGGATCGCCTTCGGCCAGAAGACGGTTGACTGGGCCGCGGATCCCGAGATGCTTGCCGTAGAGCATCTGGAGATTCAGGTACGGATAGACGTGACCGAGGGGGACGTCGCGGAGGACGTGCGGATCGAAATCCGGCGGCGCGGGCGGGACGACGCGCTCGACTCGAGAGCTGGCGCCGACGGCGGCCGTCTCCGGTCCAGCCGGCCGGGTCACGACTGATGCGGTATCGGCGAGCGCCGTCTGTTCCGTCCGGACACGCTCGATCAGCGTGTCTCGCGTCACGGCCGAGAAGAGCTGGTTCGCGATGTCCAGCCCGTCCATGGCGTCCTTGGCATAGAGCGTGACGCCACCGTACTCCGGCGCGATCCGCGTGGCCGTGAATTTCCGCGTCAGCGCCGCGCCACCCACGAAGAGCGGGATGTCGATCCCCGCGACGCGGAGATCCTGGGCGGTGACGACCATCTGCTGCGCGGACTTCACCAGCAACCCCGACAGTCCGAAGGCGTCAGGCTTGTGCGTGTGGTACGCGGCGATGAGATCCTCGGGCGGCACCTTGATGCCGAGGTTGATCACCCGGTAGCCGTTGTTCGAGAAGATGATCTCGACCAGGTTCTTGCCGATGTCGTGCACGTCGCCTTTCACCGTGGCGAGCACGATCGACCCGCGCGTGGCAGAGGCCGCCTTCTCCATGAAGCCCTCGAGGTGCGCCACGGCGGCCTTCATCGCCTCGGCGGACTGCAAGACCTCGGCGACGATGAGCTGGTTGTCGTTGAAGAGCCGCCCGACCTCCTCCATGCCGCGCATGAGCGGTCCGTTGATGATGTCGAGCGGAGCGGCTTCACCGAGCTTCCGGTCGAGATCCTCGATGAGGCCGTCCCGCGATCCCTCGACGATGTAGCGCGCGAGCCTCTCGTCCAGCGACAGCGAGCTCGCGACCGGCGGCGCTTTCTTCTTCGTCCGGAAGTGCGCGGCGAACGGCGCGATCGGGTCATCGCCCCGCCAGTAGATCAGGTCCTCGGCGAGCCGCCGCTCTTCGTCCGGGATGGACGCGTAGCGCTCGAGACGCTCGGTGTTGATGATCGCGTAGTCGAGACCGGCCTTGATGCAGTGATGGAGGAAGACGCCGTTCAGGACCTCGCGTCCGAGCGGCGGCAGGCCGAACGAGACGTTCGAGATGCCGAGGATCGTCTTGCATTCCGGGAAGCGCGTCGTGATCGCGCGGATGCCCTCGATCGTCTCCACGGCCGAGCCGATGTAGTTCACGTCGCCGGTCCCGACGGGGAAGACCAGCGCATCGAAGATGAGATCGCGGGCCGGGATGCCGTACTTCTCCGTGAGCAGCGCATGGGAACGCTCGGCGATCGCCAGCTTCCGCTGTCGGGTGATCGCCATGCCCTGCTGCTTGTTCTCGTCGATGCAGCCCACGACGACTGCGGCGCCGTAGTGCCGGAGCAGCGGGGCCACCTTCTCGAAGCGCTCCTCGCCGTCTTCGAGGTTGATCGAGTTCAGGATCGCCTTGCCCTGGCAGTACCGGAGCGCGCGCTCGAGAACCTCCGCGTCCGTCGAGTCGATCATCAACGGCACCTTCACCCGTCGCGTGAGCTGGGTCATGAACGCGTCCATGTCCGCGATCTCGTCGCGGTCGGGATTGGCGAGGCACACGTCGAGCACCTGCGCGCCGGCCCGGACCTGCGCCCGCCCGACCTCGGCCGCGTCCTCGAACTGACCGGCGACGATGAGCTCCTTGAACTTCCGGGAGCCGATCACGTTCGTCCGCTCGCCGACGAAGATCGGGCGGTTGTCGCCGGTCGGGTAGAGGACTTCCACGCCGCTGACGGCCTGGGGCTCGTCCGCCGCGGGCACGCGCGGCGCCCGCCCGCGCACGAGCGCGGCCAGCTCGCGGATGTGCGCCGGCGTGGTCCCGCAGCACCCTCCGACGAGGTTGACCCAGCCTTCGTCCACGAACCGGCGGAGCTTGAAGGCGAGGCTCTGAGGGGTCTCGCCGTAATGTCCCCGCTCGTCCGGCAGCCCGGCGTTCGGATACACGGTGACGAAGCAGGTGGCGAGCGCCGCGAGCGACCGAAGGTGGTCCGTCATGAACTCCGGCCCGGTGGCGCAGTTGAGCCCGATCGAGAACGGATGGAGGTGCTCGACGGACACGTAGAGCGCCTCGACGCTTTGACCGGCCAGCATCGTGCCCATCGGCTCGATGGTGGCGCTGATCATCAGCGGCAGGTCGACTCCGGCGTCGCGGAGCGCGCGGCGCACGCCGAGCGCGGCGGACTTCACGTTGAGCGTGTCCTGCGCGGTCTCGAGCAGGAGCGCGTCGACTCCACCGGCGATGAGGCCGGCCGCCTGGATGGCGTACGCCTCGCTGACCTCGTCGAAGGTGACATTCCGGGTCACCGTGATCGACCGCGTCGATGGTCCCAGCGAGCCGATGACGAAGCGGTCGCCTGCCGCATCGCGGGCGACGCGCGCGCCGGCGCGCGCGATCTCGTGCGCCCGCTCCGCGAGCCCGTACTCGCCGAGCACGTACGGCGCGCAGCCGAAGGTATTGGTCGACACGATATCGGCTCCGGCGTCAAAGTACGCCGCGTGAATGCCCCGGATGACGTCGGGACGCGTGAGGTTCAGGTGCTCGTTGCACCCCTCGAGCGCGGGCCCGCCGAAGTCCGCCGCAGACAGGTTCGCCGCCTGGATCATCGTGCCCATCGCCCCGTCGAGGACGAGGATGCGATCGGTCAGGGCCTGGCGAAGGCGGGTCATCGACGTCAATAGTATCGCAGAGTACCCTTCGCCGATGACCCGGATCCGGTCGCCGTCTCGTCGCGTCGATGATCCGATTCAGCGTAGAATGTCCGCATGGCGACGACGACGGTGGGCGCTCCCCATTCGGTTTTTTCCCGACACCGCTTCACTGTCGACGAGTACTACAAGCTCGCCGAAGCGGGGATCCTGACCGAGGACGACCGGGTGGAGCTGATCCAGGGAGACATCGTCGAGATGACACCGATCGGGATCCGTCACTCCGAGACCGTGGACCTTGGCGCGGACGTCCTCAAGAGCCTGCTTGCGAATCGCGCGAGAGTGAAGGCCCAGAATCCCATTCATCTTGCCGATGACACGGAACCTCAGCCGGACCTCATCGTCTGTGAGGCGCGGGAATACCGCAGCCATCCGACGCCGGCCGACATCTTCCTGGTCATCGAAATCGCAGACAGCGGCGTCGAGCGCGACCGCGCGAAGATCCTCGTGTACGCGCGTGCTGGTGTCCGCGAGGCCTGGCTGGTGGACCTCACCGCATCGACGATCGAGGTGTACCGCGGTCCGGCTGCCGACGGCTATCGAACCGTGCATCGCGCCCGCCGGGACGACACGCTGGCGATCGAAGCCTTCCCCGACGTCCAGCTTCCTGCGAGCAGCATTCTCCGCTGAGGCGCTGTTCCGGCGCCGCCGCCGGTCATCATTTTTCGGTCGTCCAACTGCCGCTTCGGATCGCTACACTGTCGTCATGCCGAACCGTGCGCATGACTGGTTCAATCAGGCGCTCCGCGACTTCGATCAGGCGCAGGATTCGCGGCGCGCGGGCCGCCACGAGTGGGCATGCTTCGCCTCGCACCAGGCGGCCGAAAAGGCGGTTAAGGCGCTGCATCTCCACCGCGGTCAGGAGGCCTGGGGCCACGTCGTGGCGAGGCTGCTGCATGAGCTACCCCAGGACGTGAGTGCCGATGCCGCGCTGATCGAGCAGGGGCGCGTGCTCGATACGTTCTACATCCCGGCGCGCTACCCGAACAGTCATCCCGAAGGTGCGCCATTCGAGCACTATGGACCACTGCAGAGCGAGGAGGCGATCCGCTATGCCGGTACGATCATCGACTTCGTCCGTCGTCAGATGGCCTGACGCCGAGACCGTCGACCGGGCGCTGCGCGACTGGGCTGGGCGGGTCGTGGCCGCACGGCCCGAGGTCCGCCGCATCGGCTACTTCGGCTCGTACGCGCGAGGCGACTGGGGCGTGGGAAGCGATCTCGACATCGTGATCGTCGTGGCTTCTGCGACGCTCCCGTTCGAGCGGCGGCCGGTCGAGTGGGATATCACAGAGCTTCCGGTGCCGGCGGAGCTCCTGATCTACACCGAAGACGAGTGGGAGTCGCGACGCGCCACGCGGTTCGGCGCCGTCATCGCGCAGGAAGCCATCTGGGTCTTCGAGCGCTGAAGCTGACCGCCACCGTAAGGTTCGCGCGAACCGGCTGTTTCTTCTCGTTGAGGCGCGCGTGCCCGCCGGGCTAGAATCGCGCCCGACGGAGGAGGGTCGCTATGGGTGACCGGCGATGGGTCCGCGCCGTGATTCTGCTGCGAGCGGTGCTGCCCGTTCTCGTGGCCCTCGGCGTCGCGGCGGCTTCGGCCCACGCTCAGACGAAAGACACAGGGGGGCTTTTTAGCTTTTGAGTTCTGAGTTCTGAATTCTGAGGTTGGGCGCCGCGCGTGAAGAGCCACCCGAACCTGTGGCCGCGGATCACGTCGTTCGAAAAATCTCCTCGAGACCTTCCGCCGGGCCCGGAGAAGCAAACGTTGCCGATCCGACGTCGCAGACTTCGAGTTCGATCTCGAGCGGAACCTGCTCGAACTTGCAGTGAGACTTGCTCGATGAGACGTACCTTCCAGGTGGATATCACAACTTCCTGAACGTGTATCTTCACGAGCTCGAACATGCCGGTCGGTGCACTTGTCCTCCAGCCACGATCGCGACAGACCGTCTACGTTTCGAGACATTGACACACGTCCCGGGCCAGCGCCATAGTAGTGACATCACTACTTCAGGAGACGTCCGATGCGAATGGGCTTGCGCGAGGCGAACCAGCACTTCTCGAAGGCCATCAAGGCGGTCAAGGCCGGCACTGAAGTCGTCCTCACCGAGCGGGGGGCACCGATCGCCGTGATCACACCATTGCGGCAGCGGGCGCGTGCGGACGACGGGCTGCGAGCGCTGGAAGCTTCCGGGCGACTGCGTCGCGCAACGCGCAAGGGACCAATGCCGGCGTTCAAGCCGGTGAGGATCAAGGGCGAGCCGCTGTCAGAAACAGTGCGAAAGGACCGTGAACCGAGGTTCTGATGCCGGCTCCGGCATATTTCGACAGCAGCGTGCTCGTCAAGCGGTACGTGTTCGAGCCCGGAGCACGGGAGGCTCGCGACCTCCTCCGACGATTTCGTGTCTTGTCTTCGAAGATCGCTGTGGTCGAGGCGACGTCCGCAGCGTGTCGAAGAGCGACGCTGGGCGAGCTGGCGCCCGCAGCGCTGGACGGCATCGTCGCGAGGCTGGCGACGGACCGGCACCACTGGGATTTGTTGGACGTCGACGAGCCGCTCCTGGCCCGCGCGGAAGGGTTGATCCGTGAGTTCCCGATCGCAGCGCTCGACGCGATTCACGTGGCATCAGCTCTGGTCTTCATCGAAGCAGTCGGTCGCCGCCTCCCTTTCGTGACCTCAGACGCTCGCCAGCGGGCCGCTGCGGAACGCTTCGAGCTCGAAGTGGTCTGGGTCGCGTAGCTCCGCTATCTTTACCCGCATGACCAAGCCATCGCTCGCTCTCGAAGGCATCCGCGTCGTCGACCTTTCCCGCGTCCTCGCCGGCCCATTTTGTGGCGCGCTCCTCGGTGATCTCGGCGCCGACGTGATCAAGGTCGAGGACCCGCACGCCGGTGACGAATCACGGACCTGGCCGCCTCACCGCGACGGAGAGTCGGCCGGGTATCTCGTCAACAACCGGAACAAGCGCGGCATCTCGGTCGATCTCAAGCGTCCGGAAGGCGCGGAGATCGTGCGTCGTCTCGCTCGCGACGCGGACGTGCTCATCGAGAATTTCCGCACGGGCACGATGGAGGAGTTCGGGCTCGGGTACGCGACCCTGTCGGCCGATAATCCTCGGCTGATCTACTGCTCGGTCTCGGCGTTCGGCCGCACGGGGCCGCGGGCCAAGTCCGCCGGATACGAGGCGCTGATGCAGGCCTTCAGCGGCATCATGTCGATCACCGGCGAACCCGGCGGCGCGCCGGTCCGCTGCGGTGTGTCGTTCCTCGATCTCACCACGGGCATCCTCTGCGCGCTCGGGGTCGTCACCGCGCTCCACCATCGCAGTCAGACCGGGCGCGGACAGCGTGTCGACGGCTCGTTGCTGGAGACGGCAATCGGCCTGCTGAACTTCCAGGCCGAGGGCTATCTCCTCGCCGGGACCGTGCCGAGGGCGCTCGGTTCCGCGCATCCTTCGCTCTCGCCGTACCGGAACTTCCGGTGCCGCGACGGTCAGTGGGTGTTCATCGCCGGAGCCAACGACCGCCTCTGGAAGCGGCTCGCGGGAGCGCTCGGGCTGGCGTGGATGACCGCGGACGCGCGCTTTGCGACGAACGTCGAGCGTGTGAAGCATCGGACGGAGCTGGAGACCACGGTCGGCGAGGCCATTGGCGGTCACGATCGCGAGCCGCTGCTCAAACTGCTCGACGACGCGGGCGTGCCGGCCACGCCCGTCAACACGGTCGATCAAGTCCTCGACGACGCGCAGACGGCGACGCGGTCCGTCATCCGAAGGATGAATCATCCGAGCCTCGGTGATATTCCGGTGGTCGGCATCCCGATCGCCTTCTCCGGGATGGAGCCCGGCATCCGGCGTCACGCGCCGCGGCGCGGCGAGCATACCGACGAAGTGCTCGAGGAGATCGGGTATTCCCGCGACGACATCACGACGCTCCGCTCGGGCAAGGTCGTTATTTAGCAAGCTGGGGGCCTCGAAGGCCCCCAGACCCCCATACGCTCGTCGGTCGTCGGGGAACCCGACGCCCGCCTCGATCCCCCATACGCTCGTCGGTCGCCGGGATACCCGGCGCCCGCCTCGATTCTCCGACACGGTCCTGGTGAGGGGGGGCTCGCATACGCTCGCCGGTCGCCGGGACACCCGGCGCCCGCCTCGATAAATGCGACATGCACCTAGCGCGGTCGGACGGTGCTCGCGCGCTGATCGGAGGCGTTTTCTCCCCACCCTGGGCAGACGTTTGCCCACAGCCGGGCATCGCCTCCGGGCATCGGTTCATGGAGCAGGTTACGGGAAGGGGAATTCCTTCGCGTCGATCGGCGGCATCAATGTTGCTCCTCCACCGAGCGCTCGCCACTCCACCGGCGACCATCTCATTCGCGGAGGGCCGGGGCGCTATGCGACGACTCGATACCCCAACGTGGGCGCTGATTCTTGCCGGGGGGGACGGCACTCGTCTACAGGCGCTCACCCGGGAGATCGCCGGCGACGCCCGCCCCAAGCAGTTTTGTTCGATCCTCGATGGTGAGACGCTGCTCGAGCAGACCCGCCGGCGCGTGGATCTGACATGTCGATACGATCAGCAGGTCATCGTCGTCACGCGGCAGCACGAGCCGTACTACCGATATCTTGCCGCCGAACTGTCGCCGGGACGCCTCGTGGTCCAGCCGGAGAATCGCGGTACGGGACCCGGCATCGTCTACCCGCTCATCCGGATCCTCGATCTCGCCGGTGACGTGCCCGTGGCGATCTTCCCGTCCGATCATTACGTCGTCGACGACCTGGCGTTCTCCAGCTACGTGCAGAGCGCGGTCGAAACGGTCGGACAGCGCCGTGACATCGTCGTCCTGCTCGGGATCGAGGCCGACCGTCCGGAGACCGAATACGGCTGGATCGAGCCGTCAGAGGTTCCGTTGCCGCTTGCTGGCGGAGATCCGACCTTCCCGGTTCGACGCTTCTGGGAGAAGCCGTCGGCCGAGCACGCGAGCGCATTGCTCCAGCGCGGATGTCTCTGGAACAGCTTCGTGATGGTGGGCCGGGTGAGCGTATTTCTCGAGCTGGTGCGCGCCACCGCACCCGGCCTCGTAGCGGCGTTCGAGCTCATCGGACGATCGCGTCGCGGCGTGGCGAGCGCTGACGTGACCGTCATCGAGCGCTTGTACCATCGACTCCCGACGGTGAACTTCTCGGAGGACATTCTCGCCCGCGGCACCGAGCGGCTGGTCACGATCCGGGTCAAGTCGGTGCACTGGAGTGACTGGGGAAGTCCGCACAGGGTGGTCGCGTCGCTGCGTCGGGCGGGCGTGCAGCCGTCGTGGCTCGACCGGGTGGAGCTGGCATCCACCGCATGACGATGGCGAGCGCTGCTGCGCCCGCTCGGCAAGTCATTCTCGTCGTCGAGGACGACACCGACACGCGCCAGGCGCTCGGTGAGTATCTGACGACGCTCTTCCCCAACGCGCAGGTCGTCATGTCCGAGTCGGGCGAGGCTGGGCTCGAGTTGGCGCAGCGCACTCAGCCGAGCGTCGTGTTGCTGGACCTGCGATTGCGCGGCATTGGAGGCTTCGAGTTCGCAGAGCGCCTGCGTGGTTTCCCGCGCCCGAACTCTGTCGCGATCGTGGCATTGACCGGTGACATGAGCCCGGATACCCTCGTGCGGGCGGAGGCCGCCGGCTTCAGAGCGTTCCTCAGGAAGCCCGCCGATCTGGATCGGCTGGAGACGGTGCTGCGGCCGTTGTTGGAGGAGACGCCTGGGGCTGACGCCCGATAGGGCTCACGCCCGAGAGAGCTGACGCCCGTGAGGGCTGACGCCCGAGAGGGCTGCCCGCCCGAGAGGGCTCACGCCCGAGTCATCCACGACCAGGAGGCGCGACGGTGGAGTCGTTCGAGGGACGGGTGGCCGTCGTGACCGGAACAGCGAGCGGTATCGGTCAAGCGCTCGCCGAGGGCTTGGCGCGCGAGGGGGCTCGCCTCGTGATAGCCGACATCGATGCCCGGCGCGCCGAGATCTTCACACCCCGACCGTCTCGCCGCGCGAGGCCGTGGAGCTGATGGGGGCGACGCTGTCGCCGGACAAGGTCGCCGCGATGACGCTGGCCGCGGTTCGCAACAACGAGCTCTACGTCATCGCGCACGACGACGCGCTCGAGCCGCTCCGCCGGCGGTTCCAGCGGGTGGAGCGAGCCATCCTCAACCGGCCCTCGTAGCCGGCGTCGAAGGCGCGTCCTCACGACGTCGATCAACTGGATCGATACGGCCGCTGGTCTGAGCGCCCTCGCCGAGCGGCTGGGGTCGGGCGTCGAGCTACCGCTCGACACCGAGGGCGATAGCCTTCACCACTATCCGGCGCGCCTGGCGCTCATCCAGATTGCCGAGCCGTCCGGCGATGTTGCGTTGATCGATCCCCTCGGCATCGGCGATCTCGGTCCGCTGGCTCGCGTCGTCGCGGATCCTGCGAACGTCGTGGTCCTTCACGCGGGCGACAACGACGTCGTCGAGCTGAAACGCCGCCACGGGGTCGTGTTCGGCACGCTCTTCGACACGTCCATCGGGGCTCGGTTCCTCGGCCACCGGGAGCTCGGGCTGGAAGTCCTGCTCGAGCGCCTGCTCGGCGTGACGCTTCCGCCCTCGCGCCAGAAAGACGATTGGTCGGCCCGACCGTTGAGCCCGGCGCAACTGGAGTACGCCGCGTCCGACGTGCAGCATCTGGGGCGCCTCAGAGCCTACCTGATCGAAGAGCTGCGTCGGATCGGCCGACTCGACTGGGTGGAGGAGGAGTGTTGGGCGCTGGCTGATCTTCCGGCTCCGGAACGTCCGCCCGACCCTCACGCGTACGCGTCGCTCAAGGGCGCGCGGGAGCTGCCGGCGCCCGCTCTGGCGACGCTCCGCGAGCTGTACGAGACCCGTGAGCAGCTGGCGCGCGTTGCCGATCGGCCACCCTTCAAGATCCTCTCCAACGAGATCTTGGTGAAGATCGCCCAGGCGGCGCCGGCCGATATGGCGAGCCTGGCGGAAGTGCCGGGCTGCACGTCCCGCGTGGTCGGGCGTTGGGGCGCCACGCTTCTGTCGGCGATCGACCGGGGCCGTCATCGGCCGAGCGTCGAGCTGCCACGACCTCCACGGATGCCGCGGCCCCAGTGGCCGGCGGACGCGCGTCATCGCAGCGAGGCGCTGCGGCAGTGGCGAGCGAAGGCCGCGGTGAGCATCGGGCTCGATCCCGGGATCGTTCTACCAAACCGATTGATCGGCGCGATCGCCGACGGCGGCCCGCGTGATCTCGCGCAGCTCAGCCGCATCGAAGGGCTCCGGCGTTGGAGGCTCGAGGCGTTTGGCCCGCAACTGCTGGACGCGATGGCGGCCGGCCCTCGGACCGGCTGATCATACGAGCCGGGTATACGATGGACGGAGTCATGACGTGGCGCGCGAATCTCGTAACGACCGACGCTGGTCTCGCGGACATCTTGCGAACCGTGAAGTCGATTGCCGTCCTCGGCGCAAAGGCGGGCTCGTCCGAGCCGGCGTTCTACGTTCCGGCATACCTTCACGCCGAGGGCTATCACGTCGTTCCCGTCAATCCAACGCTCGCCGGCGAGCGGCTGCACGGGCAGCCTGTGCTGAGCGCGCTGGCCGATGTCGCGACGCCTGTCGATGTGATCGAGGTCTTTCGTCGTCCCGAGTACCTGCCTGGCCATGTGGCTGAGATCCTCGCGCTGCCCTGGCGGCCTGCAGTGGTCTGGTTCCAGCTCGGCATCAGCCACGACGGCGCTGCGGAGCGGCTGGCGCGCGCCGGCATCCGCGTGGTGCAGGACCGCTGCATGATGCCCGACCATCGCCGGCTGATCGGTCGCGCGACCCGGAGATCCGACTGATGGCGCAGCAGTTCGTGTACGTGATGAAGGATCTCCGGAAGATCGTCCCGCCGAAGCGCGAGATCCTTCACGGGATCTGGCTGTCGTTCTATCCGGCGGCGAAGATCGGCGTCCTGGGCGCGAACGGCGCCGGGAAATCGTCGCTGCTCAGGATCATGGCCGGTGTCGACGACGACTTCCTCGGTGAGGCCTTTGCGGCTGACGGGCTTCGCATCGGCTACCTGCCGCAGGAGCCCCAGCTCGATGCCGGAAAGACGGTGCGCGAGAACGTGGATGCCGGCGTCGCCGAGACTCGTGAGCTCCTGACACGCTTCGAGACGGTCAGCGCGCAGCTCGGCGAGGACCTGGGGCCGGAGGCCATGGAGCGGTTGCTCGAGGAGCAGGCGCGATTGCAAGACAAGATCGACGCTGCGAACGCCTGGGATCTCGACCGGACGGTCGAGATCGCCATGGACGCGTTGCGCGTGCCGCCCGGCGAGGCCGAGATCTCGACGATCTCGGGTGGCGAGCGGCGGCGCGTCGCGCTCTGCCGGTTGCTCCTCCAGAAGCCGGACATGCTGCTGCTCGACGAGCCGACGAATCACCTGGACACCGAATCGGTCGCCTGGCTGGAGCGCTATCTCAAGGAATATCCGGGCACGGTGGTCGCGATCACCCACGATCGGTACTTCCTCGACAACGTGGCTGGCTGGATCCTCGAGCTCGACCGCGGTCACGGCATTCCGTGGGAGGGTAACTACTCGGCGTGGCTCGACCAGAAGCAGACGCGTCTCGCCCAGGAAGAGAAAGCGGACGCCGCGCGCCAGCGCACGCTCGAGCGCGAGCTCGAATGGGTGCGCATGGCGCCGCGCGCGCGGCAGGCCAAGAGCAAGGCCCGACTGCAGGCCTACGACGCGATGCTGAACGAGTCGTTCGAGACGCGCGCGGCCGCTCTCGAGATCGCCATTCCGCCCGGACCGCGCCTGGGCGACGTCGTCGTCGAGGCGGACCACGTGAGCAAGGCGTACGGCGACCGCGTGCTGATCGACGATCTGTCGTTCAAGCTGCCGCGTGGCGGCATCGTCGGCATCATCGGCCCCAACGGCGCCGGCAAGACGACGCTCTTCCGCATGATCGTCGGGCTGGAGAAACCCGACCGCGGAACGCTGAGGGTCGGGGAGACGGTGAAGCTCGCCTACGTCGATCAGAGCCGCGACGAGCTGGATGGCAGTCGCACGGTGTGGCAGGAGATCTCGGACGGCGCCGACACGATCGCGCTGGGTGGCCGCAGCGTCCAGAGCCGCGCGTACGTGGCGTCGTTCAATTTCAAGGGCACCGATCAGCAGAAGCGCGTGAGCGAGCTGTCCGGCGGCGAGCGCAACCGTCTGCATCTCGCCAAGATCTTGAAGAGCGGCGGCAACCTCCTGCTGCTCGACGAGCCGACCAACGACCTCGACGTGGACACGCTGCGCGCGCTGGAGGAGGGGTTGCTGAACTTCGCCGGCTGCGCCGTCGTGATCACCCACGATCGCTGGTTCCTCGATCGGATCGCGACCCACATGCTCGCGTTCGAGGACGAGGGCGGCGTGGTGTGGTTCGAGGGCAATTACGCCGACTACGAGGCCGATCGCCACCGGCGTCTGGGCGCCGACGCCGACCGTCCGCACCGGCTGCGTTACAAGCGACTTGTTTGAGGTGGGGGCCCCGACATGGCCCCCACACCCCCATGCGCTCGTCGGCCGCCGGGGCACCCGGCGTCCGCCTCGACCACCCCCAATCGCTCGTCGGCCGTCGGCAAAGCCGCCGTCCGCCTCGACATTGCGAGCGCTGGGGAGTGTGAGGGGCCATTTCGGGGCCCCTCACGTTTTTGGCACGCGGAGCCGCCGCACCACGTGCGAGCAGTAGATCAGCACGTTCTCGCCCTGGCGCCTCACCCGTCGCATGCGCACGTCCCGGAAGATCGGCTCGAGCGCGTCAGCGACCCGGCGCGCGTCCCGGCGGCGATGGCGATTCAGCACGAGCGTGCCTCGCGGCGCCACCAGTGGGGCCAGCGCGCGGGCCAGTTCCACCGAGCCCTCCACGCCGTCGCCGTACGCGGCGTCCTCCATGACGAAGTCGAACCGCCGGCCGAGCCGCGCGAGCGCCGGCGCCATGTCGGCGGCCTCTCCGCAGCAGAACTCGAGGTTCCCGAGCCGGCGAAGCCCGAACCAGTCCAGCGCGACCTGCACCATCGCCGGATCGCGTTCGATGATCGTGATGGCGCGCGGCGCCGCGAGCTGCGTCACGAGGTGCACTTGAGTCCCGCCGCCGAGCCCGATGAGGAGCACTGACGGTTTGGGCGGCAAGGGGATCGCGTCCAGCGCCTGCCACCAGTACTCGCGGCGCAGGGGCTTCCAGTTTTCGTCCAACGGATAGATCGAGAAGATCTCGCCGGCAACGACCAGCCGCCGCTCGCTGCCGTAATCGATGACGCGGATACGGCCTGACAGCGGCGATCGCGTTTCGAACACGGTCTTCGAGCGCGTCATTTATTGTGGGGGCCCCGAAATGGCCCCCACGCCCCCCCACGCTCGTCCGGCGCCGGCGCAGCCGCCGCCGTCCTCGGTCCCACGCCGCCCCCCACGCTCGTCCGGCACCGGCAACGCCGTCGCCGTCCTCGGTCCCACGCCCCCCCACGCTCGTCCGGCCCCGGCGCAGCCGCCGCCGTCCTCGGGTC
>JBGPTW010000107.1:0-22072 GCA_041490825.1 Methylomirabilia bacterium
ATGAACGACCGAGACCGGCGACAGCGTGTTGCCGCGGGCCGGCCGGGTCGGTGAGGGGCCGGCGGACCCGTTCCCGGAGCGTGCGATCGAGGGCAACCAGGCCAGGAGTGGGAACGGCTCGCCGGTCATCGGTCAACAGGGCCTCGTGGTCAGAGGCCCCTCACCGATCCGGTCGGCCCGCGGCGCCACGCGCTCGATTGACGGCGAGCGTTCAGTAGAATAATCCGGGCTAGGGTGACTTTCCTACGGCAGTAGGAAAGTCGCGCTGGGGTGTCAGCAGAACGACGGCCCGCCGGTTCTGAGCCCAGCACGTCTCCCGAGGTTCTCGGCAGACCGGTCGGCGGTCACCGTAGGTGACGACGCCGACGCGACCGCCATCGAGCCTCGGGTCACGAGATAGTCGCGGATCGTCTGGGCTCGCCGCTCCGCCAGCGCTTCGTTCTGTCGGGGGCCTCCCTGCTGGTCCGTTCCCTCAGGAGGGCACGATCGGAGCAGGTCTTGTGCCGTCGTCTCGCGCTGTCGGTGTGACGTTTACAACGCGAGAGCCTCTGAGAAGATCAGTCTTCTACATCGCGACAGCGTTCATCGAGCTGCCGCGCGATCAGATCGATCTGCTGATCGGATAAGAGCCGCGGGCCATTCCCTTCCACAATCCTCGTGCTGGCCCGACCGCGGCGCTGGCGCGCGTCGCAAGCCGGCGCTCAGGGCGCCTGGACGTCGACGGCCGTCACGGTCCGGAGCGCTTCGTCGGCTCGGCGCTCCAGTTCCCTGGGATCGTCAACCATTCCCCTGAAGAGGACCATTTCAGCGATGTGCTGGAAGTCACCCTCCATGCGGCCCTCGGTGACGAGACGCTGGACCCGCGCGCCCTGGTCGTGCGCGACCATGGCCGGCGTCCATTGCGGCACCTTCGGCCACGCCGCTCCGATGCGGACCCCGAGGTACAGGATGGTTGCCTGCTCCACGTTGCAGCCGCCTTCGCGACAGGCGTGGTAGAACATCCGATCGGCCGCGCGGCGCTTGTCGAGATCGCTCCCGGCGTCGTCGCACGCGACGTCGTGCACGATCGAGGCGCGCCGGTAGTCACCCGTGTACGGCGACCCCACGAGCGACCAGAGCGGTCTCGGGATCGAAGCGCCGTCGACCTTGCTGTCCTTCGGCGCCAGCCACACCTTTCCCGCCGGGTCCGTGAAGCTGAAGTCCCTGACGAGCTGCATCTTCCGATCGTCGCTGGACTCGGTCAGCCAGAGGGTGACGGGGTCATCCGAAAACTTGCCGTGCTCACTCATGGAGATCCTCCACGATGGTCGTTCTTCGCAATTCGAGCGCCATGTCTGGACATCAGGTAATTGCGGAGCTTGCGGGCCATCGACGATGCGGCAACGCACATGGACTGTGCAGATGCACTGCGAGAGGGCGGACGACGCAGGTTGACGCGATCGCCCGTCAGCCGGCGAGCGCGCTCCGCATCACACTGAGCGCGACGCGCAGACCCACCGGCAGCCCGTCCTCGTTCATCTCGAACTCCGGTGCGTGATGCGGCGCCGGCCGGCCATGCGCCGGGGCGATACCAACGCGGAAGTAGCATCCCGGGCGCGCGCGGAGGAAGTACGTCATGTCGTCGCTCGCCATCACGGGCTTGCCGTCGTTCACCGCGCCGTCTCCGAGCGCGTCGACTGCGCAGCGATGGACGAACGCCGTCTCCTTCTCCGGGTTCACCACGGGCGGGCACCCCATCGTCAGGTCCATTCGCGCCTCCGCTCGATAGGCGCGCGCCATGTCGGACACGAACGACTGGAGGCGACCAAGGAGCTGCTCGCGGACGTCGAGGTTGAACGTCCGGAGCGTCCCCCGCATGACGGCCTTGTCCGGGATGATGTTGTTCTTCGTGCCCGCCTGGAGCTGACCGACGGTCAGCACGACCGTCTCCTGCGCAGCGACTTCCTTCGCGACCAGGTTCTGCATACCGATGAGGATGTGGGCGGCGGCCGTCATGGGGTCGATCGACAGATGCGGGTAGGCGCCATGGCCGCCGCGTCCCGTGACCTCGACCGAGAACCCGTCACCGGAGGCCATGTTCGGCCCCGGCCGCACCATGACCGTGCCCGCCGGAATCTGCGTCGTGAGATGGAGCCCGTACACCTCGTCGACACGCGGATTCTCGAGCACACCGGCCTCGATCATCGGCTTGGCGCCGCCCAGCAGCTCCTCGGCGGGCTGGAAGATCAGCACCGCGGTCCCGGGAAGCTCGGCACGGCGCGCGGCAAAGATCTCGGCGAGCGTGATGGCAATCGCCGTGTGGCCGTCGTGACCGCAGGCGTGCATCACGCCCGGTGTTCCCGACGTGAACGGCACCTGGAGCTTCTCGGTGAGCGGCAGCGCATCGATGTCCGCGCGCCACGCGATCGTGCGTCCCGGCCGGTCACCCCGTAGGACACCAACGACGCCGGTCCCCGCGATCCCGGTGCGCACCTCGAACTTCGCCGCGTGGAGCCGCGCGGCGATGATCTCCGCCGTCCGCCGCTCCTCCCACGACAGCTCGGGGTGACGATGCAAGTCGCGGCGGAGCGCCACCATCGAATCCCGCCGCTTGTCGATCTCCTCCGCCCAGCTCGCGCTCGTCTTGCTCATGTCGTTCTCCTCATGATCGTGATGCCGGACAAGATATAAGGAAACGCAGCCGGCCGGCTCGAAACAAGCTAGCCGCGTCACTTGCTCACCACGGCCTTTGGGCCAATCTCAGGCCATGGGCACATATACCGGCCCTGAGACGCTGCTGGAAGCGATTCGCTACTTCGCCGATCCTGAACACCAGCCTCAGCTACATGGTCGGCCTGCGCTGGCTGGACGGCGTGATTTGTCCGACCTGGACGCCTCTCAGGGGCTCGGCTCCTCGACCGCTCGCTCGAAGGGCCGGACGGCTCTAGACTGATCCCGCCAATGGCCAGGACAGCGCCGTTCCGCATGTTGAAGATCGACCTCGTCCGGAAGGCGTGTCGTGAGGACCCGGCGTTTGGCCTGGCGCCGGCGGCGAAGCTCGACCGTATCGCCTTGCTCGCGTGCTGGGCCGTGAGCCTTCTGTCTCAGAAGGCGGCGTGGCGCGGCGTTACGCGGGACGAACTGCTACGCGAGCAAGCGATGCGCGCGCATCGCCGGCGACCCGGCCCACCTACGGATGCCTGACCCCGGCCCACGCCAGTTCTCCGAGGCCCTGCTGGAGGTCGCCGGTGTCCTGGAGTCCCTGGATACCTGAAGTGTCGCGGTGTCCTCGACGCATTTTCTCCGGATAGTCATTGTGTCCTCACGCTTGTGGCGGGCGTCGTAAGTGGCGCGCTCCGGCGGATTGTGCCTTATTTTCCGGGAAACCCGAGCCGCGCCAGGAAGTCGGCGACGGGAGTCTGCCAGACATGCACCGCTGGTGGCAGCAAGATGTGCCCGTCATGGCCGATCGGCGGGAAGAGCTGGAGGTCGGCGGTGCCCCCCGCGTCCGTGAACGCGCGATGATACGCGCGGACGGCCGCCGGCCCATAGTTCCGGTCGTTCTCGGAATAGAGCCATAGCATCGGAACCGAACCGGCGCGGCCAGCGCCGGCGAAGGCCTCGGTGTTGACGCGAGTCGCGTTGTCGCAGCGCTCGATTGTCCACCCCCCGGCGAAGTTGATGACGCCCTTCGCTGTCATCGCTCGTCGCGACGAATACACGACGGACAGCAAGCCGCCGCGCGACATGCCGCCGAGGATCCATCGATCCATGTCGGCCCACGGCTGGCTCGACACGAAGCTGATCGCGGCCTGCACGTCGTCGATCCCCCGGTCGATGCCGGCCGAGAGAATTGCGCGATCGCACTCGTAGCGTTCGAGATATTCGCCTCCCGACGCTCCGCGTCCACGCCGCATCGGGATCACCACGGCGAAGCCCCGATCGACGAAGAAGCGAGCCACCTCCGGGTAGCGGTAGTAGATCGTCGCGGTCGGGGGAACCCGCCCGCCGCCCGTGGAGCCATGGTTGAAGATCAGCACCGGAACGCGGCTCGGCGTGGGAGGCCGATACAGGAATGTTTCGAGGCGGAGCTCTCGTGTGTGGCCGAGCAGCGTGGTCTCAGTCGTCGGGATCCAGATCGTCTCGGCCTCGGGCGCGCTCGAGGGCTGAGCGATCGCGCCTGCCGTGACGAGCGCGATCAGGACGAGGAGCGTCACCCACGTGGTCATGGACGGCCCTCGATCAGTGCGTCGCCGACATTCCCCAGCGCAGCACCGTCTTTCGCTCGATCCACCGGAACAGCAGATTTTCCACCAGCAGGCCGATCAGGATCACCGTGAGCAGTCCCGCGAAGACCAGATCGGTGTTCATCTCGAACCGGTTCTGGTAGATGAACCACCCGAGCCCGCCCTGGCTGCCCGCGACGCCGAAGACCATCTCCGCCGCGATGATCGTGCGCCACGCGAAGGCCCAGCCGATCTTGATGCCGGACAGGATGTAGGGAAACGCCGCGGGCAGCAGGATGCCGGCGACGAAGCGCCAGCCGGTGAGGCCGAAGTTCTGCCCGACCCGCCGGAGCGTCTGGGGAACCGTCACGAACCCCGTGTAGGTGTTGAGCGACATCGGCCACAGCACCGAATGGACGATGACGAAGATCAGCGACTTCACGCCGAGGCCGAACCACAGGAGCGCCAGCGGCATCAGCGCGATCGCGGGCAGCGGATTGAACATCGACGTGACGGTCTCGAGGAATTCCGCGCCGAGCCGCGTGGTCACCGCGAGCGTCGTCAACACCAGCGCGATGGCCGAGCCGATCGCCATCCCGGTCACCAGCACTTTCAGCGACTGGCCGGCGAACCCCGGAATCTCGCCATTCGCGATCGAGCGAGCGAATGCGCGAACGACCGTGGAGGCCGACGGAAAGAGGAGCGGACTGACGTCGAAGAGGCGCGTCCACGCCTCCCAGAGCCCGAGCAACGCCAGCACGATGGCAATCTTGTGCACCCAGGGCCGGCGGATCGGCATCGTCACTCGCCGATGATCTCCTGAACCTCGCGCTGCATCTTCAGCGAGGCCTCGGTCTCGCGCTGGCCAGCGGCGGGATTGTCGAGAATGCAGCGCACGCGGCCGGGCCCCGGCGACAATATCAAGATACGATCACCGAGCAGGACGGCTTCCTGGATCGAGTGCGTCACGAAGAGGATCGTCTTCTTCGTCGCTTCCCAGATCCCGAGCAATTCCTCCTGCATCTTGCGCCGGGTCAACGCATCGAGGCTCGCGAACGGTTCATCCATCAGCAGCATCCGCGGGTCGAGCGCGAGTGACCGGGCAATCGCCACGCGCTGCTTCATCCCCCCGGAGAGCTGGTGCGGATACGAGTCGGCGAACTGTTCCAGACCGACCATGCGCAGATAGCGCGCGGCGTCTGCGCGCGCAGTCGGCTCGGGGCGCTTGCGGGCGACGCGCAGCGGATAGACGACGTTGCCGAGGACGGTCTTCCACGGCAAGAGCTGGTCGAACTCCTGGAAGACGACGACGCGATCCGGGCCGGGCCGCGTGACGGTCCGGCCTTCGAGCGCGATCCGGCCTCCGGCCGGCGGCAGGAAGCCGGCGATCGATTTCAGCAGCGTCGATTTCCCACAGCCCGATGGACCGAGGAGGATGAACTTCTCGCCCTCGCCCACCGAGAAGGTCACGTCGTCGACGGCAGTGAAGAGGCCCTGCTCCGTCGTGTACGAGATCGTGACGCCCTCGACGTGGAGGACGTCCGGCATCAGCTTCCGGGCAGCCCGTGCAGATGCTCGAAGGCGTAGTCCCGCCACGAGGCGGGCACCGTCTTGATCATCCCGATCTTCTGCATGAACGCGGCGACCTTCATCAGCCCCGAGGGCGTCATCGTGTACGTGACGCCCTCCTGCTTCATGTCCTTCAGCAGCTCATCCGCCGTCGAGCGGCTCTTCTCCGTGGTCGCGTACAGCTTCGCCGCGTCGGACGGCCTGGCGTTGATGAAGTCGGTCGCCTCGCGGAGCGCGTCGACGAACGCCTTGGCGAGGCGGGGATTCGCCTTCACCCACTTGTCGCTCGCCCACACCAGCGTGAACATGTGCGGTCCGCCGAGCACCTGATAGCTGTCGAAGAGCTTGTGGATCGCGGGGTCGCGGAGCTGCTCGTACTGGAACGGCGGTGAGCTGAGGTGGCACGTGATCTCCCGCTTCGAGAGCAGCGCGGCCGTGCCATCGGGATGCGACATCGCGACGATCTGCTGGTTCAGCTTCTTCGGGTCGCCCAGCTCCTTCTCCGCCTCCATCTGCAAGAGCACGTGCTGGACGGACCCGATCGCCGGCATCGCGATCCGATCGGTCGGCTTCAGATCGCGCAGGCTCTTGATGTCGGCGCGCGCACAGTTCAGATAGAGCGGCATCTCGGCCAGGGCCCCGAGCGTCTTCCAGTCGAGCCCCTTGTCGATCGCCTGCACGAACGGCCCGATCGCGCCCGAGCCGATGTCCATCTGGCCGGCAACCATCGCGTCGCGGATCACCGGCCCCGACGTGAGCTGTCGCCACTCCACGTCCACCCCTGGCGCGCGCTTCTCGATCAGCTTCATCTCGCGCATGACGACGAACTGCAGATAGCCGAGCCCGGGCTGCTTCGCGATGCGGAGCTGCTTCGCTTCGTCAGCCGCGGCCGGGCCGCCACCAAAGCTGACCAGCGCGATCAGGACCAGGGCGACGACTCGTGCAGTGCGACCAGGCATGTCAGATCTCCATCAAATCTTTGCCGACGATGACGTCGCCCTTGAAGTGGGCGCGCGCGGCGTCGATCCACATCTGGTCGGTGAGCCGCTCAGGGACACGTCGTCCGGGTTCAGGCATCGTGTCGTCGCGCCTTCAGGCGTACCGTACCACTTCGACAGCATCTGGACGATGACGTTCGCGATGCCCGGCGCACCCCGCAACGGCGGTAGACAGGCATGGAGTGGCGTTCATATACTGTTCCATATGAAGGCACTGCTGATCGAGCTGGATCCAGACACGGCCGCGCGACTCGATAAGGTCGCGCCGGGTCGCTCGCGTCGCAGGTCGGAATTCATTCGCTCCGCCATCCGCCGAGCGCTGTGGGAGCTCGAGGAGCGCGCTACCGAAGCGGCATACCTTCGTCAGCCCGATTCAGCGGAAGACGCGTACGTTGACCCCGGTGTGTGGGAGGCACGGCCACGACGCGTCCGCGCAGCGAGCCGGAGACGGTGCTGAAGAGCCGGAGACGGCGGTGAAGCAATACGAGATCCGGTGGGCGAACCTGCCGCCGCCAATTGGACGGCGCCCCGTCCTGCTGCTCACACGGACTCCGGCGTACGCCTACCTTGCCAAGGTCATCGTGGCGGAGATCACGACGACCGTGCGCGGGATCCCGCAGGAGATTGCCGTCGGGCGTCGCGAGGGACTGATGCGGCCGTCGGTCGCAAACGTCGACAACGTTCACGTCGTCGCCAAGTCCCGAATCGGCGACCTCCTCGGGGCCCTGGCCGGCGATCGCCACCGCGAGGTGAAGCGGGCGCTGGGATACGCATTCGACTGGCCAGAGCTGAAGATTCTCTGAGAGAGTTGGGACCGAGGCGCGCCACGGCTTTGCCGGGGCGCGCCGAGCGCTGGGGGTCTGGGGGGCCGCCGCGGCCAGACCGAGGCGCGCCACGGCTTTGCCGGGGCGCGTCGAGCGCTGGGGGGTATGGGGGGCCGTTTCGTGGCCCCCCATCTTAATCAATCGCCGATGTCGACCATCGCGGAGGCCCGCACACCGTCCCCGAGCGTCGCGCGCGTGAGCGCGACGGGCTCGGCGGAGACGACGACGTCTTCGCTTCGACGTTGCACGCGAACGCTGAACGGCACACCGGCCGCCGCATCCGGGAAATCGCGGCGGTGGTGGGCCCCGCGACTCTCTCGCCGCGCCAAGGCGCTCGCCGCGATGAGCCGCGCTGCCGTGATCTGGCTGCCGAGGTTGAGCCAGTCCTGCCACGCGAGATTGAACGCTCGCCCGCCCGGCACGCCCACGCGCTCGCGCTCATCGGCGATTCGCTCGATCTCACGCTGGGCCGTTCGCATACCGTCGGCGTCGCGCACGAGCCCGACGTGGTCCCACATCACCTCGCGAAGCTCTCGCTGCAAGGTGTAGAGGTCGGTCGTCGACGCGCGGCCAAGCGGTGCGCCGAGTCGCTGCGCGGTCGCGTCGAGCGATACTAGAGCGGGCTGGGGCATCGCGCGTCCTTCGACGAACGCCGCCATCACGTCGCCCGCGATGCCGCCGAAGACCGTCGATTCCGCCACGCCATTGCCGCCGAGACGGTTGGCGCCATGGACGCCGCCCGTATCCTCTCCCGCCGCGAAGAGTCCTTCCATCGCGGTCCGACATTCGCAGTCGATGACCACGCCGCCCATCATGAAGTGCGCGGTCGGCCCCACCTCGACGGGCTCGCGAGCCAGATCACGGCCAAAGTCACGGCAGCGTTTCACCATCCCCCGGAAATTGCGCTCGACGACCTTGGCGCCGAGATGCGAGACGTCGATCCACACGGCACCGTTTGGCGTGCCCCGTCCTTCCGCGACCTCGAGAAACGACGCGCGCGCGACGAGATCACGCGTGGAGCGCTCGAGTCGCTCCGGATCGTAGCGCTCCATGTAACGCTCGCCCCGGCCGTTCCGGAGCTGGCCGCCGGCGCCGCGGAGGCCCTCTTCGAGCAGCGCGCCGGTCATGAGCGAGCCCGGGATGACGAGCCCGGTGGGGTGGAACTGGATCATCTCCATGTCCCGCAGCGGCAACCCGGCCGTGTACGCGAGCGCGATGCCGTCGGCGGCCTTGTCCGCCGAGCACGCGATGATCTTGTACATCGTCGGCCCGCCGCCCATGCCGAGGAGCGTGGCGCGGGCTCGGATCGCGAGAAAGCGGCCGGTCCTGATGTCGAGCACGAGCGCGCCGGCCGAGCGGCCGGCGTCGTCCACCAGCAGCTCGACCGCGCGGCACTCCTCGAAGGCGTGAATGTTGTCGCGCACGCCGACCTGCTCGCTCAGACGATTCATGATCTCGATGCCGGTGAGATCGCCCTTGTGGATCGTGCGGTCGTGGGTCTGTCCGGCGAACGGCTTCTGATGGATGCGTCCGGCGGGCGTCCGGTCGAAGAGACATCCGTACCGGGATTCGAGCTCGAGCACGCGGGCCGGCGCCTGCGTGACGAGCGTCCAGACGAGCTCCTGGTCGTTGATCCAGCCGCCGCCCTTCAGCGTGTCCAGCAGGTGCGCTTCCAGCGAATCGGGGTCGGTCAGGACCGCGTTGTACCCGCCTTGCACCATGCGCGTGCATCCGGCGCGTCCGAGCAAGCCCTTGACGACGACGGAGACTCGAAGGTGCGGCGAGGCGTCTGCAGCATGGAGCGCCGCACAGAGACCGGCGCCGCCGGCCCCGAGGATCAGGACGTCGGTCTCGACGACCTCGATCACTGCGCCAGCAGCGCCTCCAGCAAAACCTGGCCCTTCGGCGAGGTCCACGGCCGCTCTCCGATGACGGAGCCGACGAGCTTGCCGTCGCGGCCGACGATGTAGACGGTCGGCGTCGCCGTGATCCGGTACGCGCGGCTGGCCGCGCTGTCAGGATCCATGACGATGCGAAACGTCACGGGGTGCTTCTTGAGCCAGCCGTCGACCTTGCTCTTCGGCTCCTGAAGGTTCACGGCCACCACTTCGAGGCCGCGGTCCTTGAATTGCCGGTACACCTGCTCGATGACCGAGGGTAACTCCCTCGTGCAGTACGGTCACCACGTCGCCCAGAAGTAGATCAGCGCGGGATGGCCGCGGAGATCGGCGAGCGCCAGCGGCTTGCCGTCGAACGTGTCGAGCTTGAACTGCGGTGGCACCGCCGCCGGGAGCACCGTCACGTCGAGATCGGCGAGCAGCACCTCGACATCTGCCGGCCCGGCCTGGAGCGAGCTGCCGGTCAGGAGGACGCCACTCGCCAGGAGCGCGATCGTGATCGCGAGAGTGAATCGACGCATGCGTGAGGCTCCTTTACTCCATCCGGTACGCGGAAGGATCCGGCTTGAACGCTCGCGGGAGCCACAGCGGCCGCCGCAAGTTGTCCGGGCCCGGCGCCGGACGCGTCAGCTCGAGCCACTGGCGGTAGACCTCGAACGATCTGGCCGTGTCGACGAACACGTCGCCGTGACGCTCGTCCGGCCCCGGTTTCGCCACCGTGACCTTTTGATGCCAGCAGTGCTGGCCGCTGATCGGATCGGGCTGCACCGGGAACGTGAGATTCTGGTGGACGCCCACGTCGTCCCACCAGATTCGCTCGGAGTCGGGATCGTCGCTCGAGAATGGCCGGACACCGTGGATCCGGCGCATGCGCCAGCGACTCCCCTCGTGGCTGAGATCCACGAGCGCCGTCGACCATCGCTCGCCGCCGGTCGCGTCGTTGAGGCGCCACCGTCCCAGGTGGTGAGAGCACGCCACGACACCGGGCCGGATGCCCTCCGTGACCCACACCTTGTCGACGAAGTAGCCGATGGCGGTCGAAATTTTGAGAAGATCGCCGGTCTTCACGCCGAGGCGCGCGGCGTCGTCGGGATTCAGCCACAGCGGGTTCGAGTGCGAGATCTCGTACAGCCACTTGGAGTTCCCCGAGCGGGTGTGGATCAAGGTCGGGAGCCGGAAGGTCGGCAGGAGCAACATCTCGCCGCGCGTGTGATCGATCTGCGACCAGTGCACGTGGCTCGGAATGTAGTTCGGCACTGCCTGCTCCGGCCACTTCCACGCCTTCAGCGTCGACGAGAAGAACTCGAGCTTCCGCGAGGGCGTCGGAAATCCCGTGCACGGCTTGCCGTCGATCTCCACACCGACCGTCTGGCCCTGACGGGACACGAGCTTGGTCACCGGATCGACGGCGGCTCCTTCGAGCTCGCTGGCCGAGGGCGGCTGCTCGTGCGTGCGGTAGACCTCATCCTGCACGAGGAACGCGCCGAACTTCCGCATGTACTCGAGCGGCGTCAAGCCCTTGGCCGCTGCCGCTTCCGGCAGACCGGGAACGCTGTGCTCGAAGATCCAGCGATAGAACTCCTCGATCCGGAGCTTCTCCCCGGGACGATAGGGCGACTCGAAGTATTTCCTGATCCCGAGACTTCCATCCGGATCGATCCGCCACGACAGCTCGATCCAGAATTCGTCCTCCTCCCACACCTGGCCAATGCCCGCGGCTTCGTGCGCCTGCCACGTCTGGTCGAACATCTTGCCGCGTCGTTCGAGGGCGACGCGCAGCACCGGCTGCCGGAAGCCGATCCATCGCGCGGCATGCGTCTCCTGCGACATCAGATCGTGGCGCTCGGACGCGTGGCCCATCGGCAGCACGTAATCGGCGAACCACGCGGTCTCGCTCCACACCGGCGTGAGACACGCGTGGCGCTCGACCTTTGCCTCGTCGGTCAACATCTCGATCCACGACATCCCGTCGGGGTTCGTCCAGACCGGGTTGTAGACGCGCGTGAAGTACATGGAGAGCTTGCCGCGCCCTTCGCGCAGGAAGTGCGGCAAGAGAAAGCTCATCTCGAAGAACGCCAGCGGATACTCCCGCGGCATCAGCAGCTCGCTCCACACCTTGCCGGGCGGCGGCATCATCGGCGGCGCCGGAACGGTCTTGTTCCACGCGCTCGGCGCCGTTCCGCCCGGCGTGCCGACTGCGCCCATGAGGACCACGAGAAACTCCAGCGCCCGCGCGACCTGCCAGCCGCCGAGGTTGCCGGCCGCCGTGTTCCGCCAGACGTGGGTCGCGAGCGCCGAGCCGGCGTCGCCGACCGCGCGCGCGATCTGCACGATCGTGTCGGCATCGACGCCACTCTCTTGCGCGGCGAACTCGGGCGTGTAGCGCGCGTACAGCTCGCCCAGCGCCTGGTCGAAGGCGTCGAACGTGACCGGGAGGTCGGGTCGCTCGGATCGGAGGTACTCCTCCCAGTTCACCCACCGGCGCACGAACTCGCGATCGTAGCGCCGCTCGATGACGAGCAGGCGTGCGATCGCGAGCAGCACGGCGGCCTCGGTCCCCGGCCACGGCGCCAGCCAGTAGTCCGCCATCGACGCGGTGTTGGAAAGCCGCGTGTCGATCACGCAGACCTTCGCCCCGCGCATCCGGGCCTCGATGATGCGCTGCGCGTGCGGATTGAAGTAGTGGCCGGTCTCGAGATGCGACGAGAGCAGCAGGATGAAGCGCGCGTTGGCGTGATCGGGCGACGGCCGATCCATCCCGTGCCAGAACGCGTAGCCGGCCCGCGCGCTCGCCGAGCACACGTTGGTGTGGCTGTTGTGGCCGTCGATGCCCCAGGCGTGGAACACGCGCTGCAGATAGATCAGCTCGTGGCCGGGCCGGCCGAGGTGATACATGATCTCTTTCTGCCGGCCTTCGATCAACGCCTTGCGGATGCGGCCGCCGATGTCGTCGAGGGCCTCGTCCCACGTCACCCGTTCCCATTCACCGCCGCCGCGCGGCCCCTTCCGTCGCAGCGGGTAGCGGATGCGCTCGGGATCCTGGATCTGGTTCAGCGTGGCCGGTCCCTTGGCGCAATTCCGCCCGCGGCTGCCCGGATGCTCGGGGTTGCCTTCGAACTTCTGGATCGCGAGCGTGTCTCGGTCGACGTAGGCGAGCAGACCGCACCCGGCCTCGCAGTTGAAGCAGATCGTAGGGATCAGCTCGTAACGCCGCTTGACGCGCCGGGGCCAGGCGACGGGATCGAATTCTTCCCAGTCGTCCCAGCGCTCCACCGGCGGATAGCTCGCGAGCTCCCCGGAGCGCGGCGGCAATTCCTTCGCGACTGGATGCAGCGGGTCCGACATGCTGGGGGCCCCGACATGGCCCCCAGACCCCCGGGCGCTCGGAGCGCCCCGGGGAACCCGTGGCGCTCCTCGAGTCTCGTCGTCGGCCATGCTGCTACTCAACTTAGCGGCACCGCCTGGCCGGCTTTGATCCATATCTCCTCGTATGTCCACAGCCCGAGCAGCGCCAGCGCGGCGCCGAGAACGGCGAGCGGCGGGCTCAGCCAGACGAGGATTGTCGGAAGGACGGTGCCGAGCAGGACGCTCACGGCCCAGAACTGGGCACGCCAGGGTCCATGCGTGATGAGGCGCGCGGCCCGCGCGATGTCGAGGTTCGCGTGCGAGCCGAACAGCTCGGCCGCGAGCGTGATGGCCTGGAGCGCGAGCCCGACGATCAGCATGATGCTGAACCTCCACAGGAGCGAGACGGATGCGCCGGCAACGAATCCGACGATGAGCAGCGCGGCCGCTCCCGACATCAGAGCCGACACCAGGAGCTGAGGCAGCAGCAGCGGGCTCTGCCAGAAATCGCGTCCCTCGGCCTGGCCGAACAGGAAGGCGCTGTAGCCGGCAGCCGCTCCGCTCAGCACGATGGCCGGGAGCGTCAGCCAGCGTATGGCCGCCGCGTCGTCGCGGGCGGCGGCGACGAGCCAGCCGACGGCGACGAGCCCGTACGCCATGAGGATCCACGCACCCCACACGAGCCAGGAATGGACGTTCGGCTTCAGCAGGATGTAGTGGAACCGGTCCGGCCGCTTGAGGTCGAAGACGAGGAGGCCGGTGGTGATGGCGAGAAACACCAGCGCCAGGATCGGCGCCGCGATCCCGACGATCAGACCCGTCGGGCGCGCGCCGAGCGTCACGGAGAGCGCGGCCGCGAGGAGCGCGCCGGCGGCGATCGACTTGGTCCAGAGATACCCGGACACCTTGCGCCCCCACGGTCGCGGCGCGTGCGGGACGTCGTACACGGGTGTCGCGAGCGCGCCGTCGCTTCGCGAATCGCCGTCCGCGGCGTGCGCACGCGCGACGAGATCCACGAGATCGACCTCCGCCGCAGGTCGCTGGGCCCACATATACGTGCGCGCCGGCGACTGCATCTGCGGCGTCAGCGCCGAGGCCTCTGCGCCCAGGTAGTAGACCTTCGGACGCGTCCCCTGCTCCGGCTTCCTGACCTGGACCTGCTCCGTCGCCACCAGCCCGGCAATCCGCGAGCGCGGGTCGTCGAGATCACCGGCGATGATGGCCTGCACGGGGCAGACGATCACGCAGGCCGGCTCGAGGCCGACCTCGATCCGGTGAGCGCAGTAATGACACTTGGCCGCCGTCTGCGTCGCCGGATCGATGTAGAGCGCATCGTACGGACACGCCTGCATGCACGACTTGCAGCCGATGCAGCGGGCGCCGTCGAAGTCCACGATGCCATCGGGGCGACGATAGAGCGCGACGGTCGGACAGATCGTGACACACGGCGCATTGTCGCAGTGATTGCACCGGAGCACCGAGAAGTACCGGCGCGTCGTCGGAAAGGTGCCTTTCTCGACGTATTTCACCCACGTCCGGAACACGCCGAGCGGCACGCGGTTCTCTTCCTTGCACGCGACCGTGCACGCGTGGCAGCCGATGCACTTCCGCTGGTCGATCACGAATCCGTAACGCATGTGTTTTTGTTTAACGCTTTCGCGAGGCGTTTAACGCTTTCGCGAGGGCCCGCAAAGCCGGCGCTCGAAACTAGATATCACGCCGTGGCTCCACCAGCCACGAATTCCGACGAGAAGTCATCGAGGGCTCGCAAGAGCGCGAGCGGCGCGGCCTGGCCGAGGCCGCACAGCGACGCGAGCTGGATGGTCTCCCCGAGCTCGCGCAGCCCGGCGAGCGCCGCACGATGGTCGGTGGCCGTCACCAGCTCGTCGATGATGCCGAGGAGCCGCGGCGCGCCTTCGCGGCACGGTGTGCACTTGCCACAGGACTCCTGCGCGTTGAACGCAAGCAGCGTCTTGACGATGTCGACGACGGAGGCGCGTTCCGGCACCGCGACAATCCCGCCGGTGCCGGGCGAGACTTGCCCGCGCGGCTCCATCGATACGTCGAAGAGTGTGGCCGGCACGATGATCCCTGACGGACCACCGACCACGGCGCCGCGGAGTTTCCCGCCGTCGCCGAGGCCGCCGCCGATGCGCTCGAGGAGGTCGCGAAGCGTCACACCGTTTCTGACCTCGACCACGCCTGGGCGCCGGATCGGCCCGGAGAGCCCGAACACCTTCGTGCCGGGCGCCTTGGCGGTGCCGCGCGCGACGAACCCCGCGGCGCCTTCACCGACGATCGCCGGGATGGCCGACAGCGTCTCGACATTGTTGATCACGGTCGGATGGCCCCAGAGCCCCGACTCCACCGGAAACGGTGGGCGAGTCCGCGGCTGCGCCCGCTTGCCCTCGATCGATTCCAGCAGCGCGGTCTCCTCGCCCAGCACGAAGCCCCCGGCGCCGCGTCGCAGCTCGACGTGACAGCTCACGTCGGCGCCGAGCATGCGGTCGCCGACGATCCCGGCGGCCTCGGCCTGCGCCACTGCGCGGTCGAGTCGCGCGGCGGACAGGTTGGCCTCGCCGTGGACATACAGAATCACCCTCGTCGCGCCGGCCGCGTACGCCGCGAGCAGCACGCCTTCGAGCACCTCATGCGGATCGCCCTCCATCAGATGCCGGTCCTTGAAGATCCCCGGCTCGCCCTCTTCACCGTTCATGACGAGGTACTTGGGCGCCCCGCTCGCCCGGCGGCACGCTTCCCATTTCAGCGCGGCGGGAAAAAACGCGCCGCCACGTCCCTGCAGTCCGGACGCCTTCACTTCATCGATCACGCTCTCCGGCGGCCCGTCGAGGGCCCGCGCCAGCGCGCGATAGCCGCCGGCCTGCAGTGCGTCGTCGATGTCCTCCGGATCGATCGTGCCGGCGCGGCGGAGCAGCACGCGCTCCTGATCCTTCCAGAACGGATGGAACGCGACCGGAGCGAGACCACGCCAGGCGGCGTCGCTCCACACGACACCTTCGAGGCCGGCAGCGCTGAAGCTCGCGCTGTCCTCGGCCAGGAGATCGAGGAAGCGGTCGAGCGACTCGACGGTCAGCCGCTCGATCAGGAAGCGCGGCGAGCCGGGCCGCTCCACCTCGACCAGCGGCGCGGCATAGCACATGCCGTTGCAGGCGCCCTCCACGACGCCGGCGGTGATGCCGCGCGCGACGAGGCGATCACGGAGCGCCGCGCACACCGCGTCGGATCCGACGGCGCGGCCGCACGTTCCCATCTGCACGAGCAGCCGCATGCCAGGTCGAGCCCGGCGGCGTTCTTTTGCCCGTACGATCAGCTCGTCGAGCGCCGCCTGCGCCGACGGCAACGCTCCGGTCGAGCGGCGTCCCGACCCGCGCGCTTCGGCGCTGCGGGAGGTTTCGGCAAGGCGCGAGATGTCGCCGGAGCCAAACCATCGCTCGAGTTGCTCGACGTCGCGCGCCGTGACCCGCCCGCGGTACGCGCCGTCGACCTCGATGAGCGGAGCGACAGAGCATGCGAAGAAGCAGTCCGCTGGCTCGACGGTAACGTCCGGACCGTGGTATCGGGACGTTGCCGCTTCGAGCAGCGCCCGGCCCCCGAGAAGCATGCACGTCACGCCTCGGCACACCCGCACGTAATGTTTTCCCGGCGGCGTGAGTCTGAGCTCCGGATAGTGGGTGGCGACGCCGTACACCTCGCTCGCGGGTACGCGCAGGTGCGCGGCGACGGCCGTGAGCGCCGCCAGCGAAAGGTATCCATCGATCTCCTGGACCGCGCGGAGCGCCGGCAGCAGCCATTGGCGCTCCCGTGGAAATGACGACAGGACCTCTTCGGCTCGCGGCTCGATCGCAGACGTCAACGCTGGTCGATCCCCGCCACTCTCGGCGCCGGCCCGGTCTCGGTCGTCAAGCGCGCCAGCTCACTCTCGATGCGTCCGGCCGCGGCGCGGTCGCGCAAGGCGCCGACGTTCGCGCGGACCGTCAGGCAGGCCGCGTCGCGCGCCGCGCGCGCGAGCGTCGCCGCCACGTCGAGATCGCTTCGCACGGCGCCCGACACCACGGGCGCCAGCGTCCCGCAGCGCTCCAGAACGATCCCGCCGAGGCGAGCCACTTCGAGCGGCGTCTCGGTGGCCCTCAGGAGCGCACGATCCATGGCCGCCTCGCCGGCGCTCGTCGCGCGACGTGCCTCCACGACTTCACCATAGGCGACCGCGTCCTCGGTCATCAACGCGAGCGCGCGACGGCGAAGCTCGTCGGCTTCCGTCGGATCCATCGGCGAGGTAGAGCGTCGCGCCATCACGCGGAAGACCATGCCAAGGAGGGCCGCCGCCATCGCGGCCGTCAGCGCAGCGGCGGCGCCGCCGCCCGGTGCGGGCGAACCGTCGGCGAGCCGCGCGAGCAGAATTTCGACAGGCGCGGACTCCAGGGTCACTGATATTCCGACATGGCTAGTGGATCAGCGACGCCGGCGCGCCGAGCGGTTCGACGCGCACGGCGCAAACCTTGTACTCGGGAATCTTCGAGGACGGATCGTGCGCGGAGTTCGTGAGAAAGTTCGCTGCGGAATCGGCCAGCTTCACGAACGGCACGAAGATCGCTCCAGGCCGCACAGCGTCCGTGACGTGCGCGAACCCGCTGAGCTCACCACGGCGCGATGTCACGCGCAGCGCATCGCCGGTGTCCACACCGAGGCGTCGCGCATCGGTGGGATGGAGCGCGACCTCGAGCCGCGGTGCCAATTCCAGGAGACCTTGCACGCGGCGCGTGAGCGTCCCGCCGTGCCAGTGATAGAGCAGGCGTCCGGTGTTGAGCACGAACGGGTACTCGGCGTCGGGCAGCTCGGCCGCCTCGACCGTCTGGACCGCCGGCACGAACTTTCCCTTGCCGCGCGGAAACGACTCCGCATAGAGAAAGCGGGTTCCGGGATGGTCTTCGGAGGGACACGGCCACTGGAGCCCGCCCTCACGATCGAGCCGGGCGTGAGAGATTCCGCGAAGAGCAGGCACCAATCGCGCCATCTCGCCGAAGATCTCGGCGGGGCCACGGTAATCGAACTGCCCGCCGACGTCCTGACCCAGCCGCCGCGCCACTCGCTTCGCCAGCTCGCACGCGATCCACCAGTCCGGCTTCGCCTCGCCGGGCGGATCGAGCGCCTTTCGCACACGCTGGACGCGCCGCTCAGAGTTGGTAAACGTCCCTTCCTTCTCCGCGAAGGCGGCCGCTGGAAGGAAGACGTGCGCGAGATCGGCTGTCTCGTGCAGGAAGAGGTCCTGGACGATCAGCATGTCGAGCTGACCGAGCGCCTTCTCCGCATGGTGCAGATCGGGCTCGGAAAGAAGTGGATTCTCGCCGACGACGTACATGGCCCGGATGTCGCCGCTGAGGCACGCCTCCACCATCTCGGTCACGACGAGTCCCGGCTCGGCTGGCGGGCGGACACCCCATGTCTGCTCGTAGACCGACAGCGTATCGGGGACGTAGTCCTGATAGCCCGGCAGGTTCGTCGGGATGCAGCCGGCGTCGCCGCATCCCTGAACGTTGTTCTGCCCTCGCAGCGGAGAGATGCCGGAACCCGGGAAGCCGAGCTGGCCGGCGACGAGCGCGAGGTTCAGCAGCGCATGCGCGTTGTGCGTGCCATTCGTGTGCTGCGTGATGCCCATGCCCCAGATCAGGCAGGAGCCGCGCACGCAGCCCTCTTCTCTTTGCAGATCGGGTCGCGCGTACCAGCGCGCGGCTTGCCGGATGTCGTTGGCGGAAACTCCCGTGATCGCCGGCGCGTGCTCGAGGGTGAACGGCGCGAGCGACGCACGCCACGCTTCGAATCCCTCCGTGCGTCGCGTGACGAAATCGAGATCGGCCAGTCCCTCGTCCAGGATCACGCGCGCCATTGCGTTGAAGAGCGCGACGTCGGTTCCGGGGCGCTGCTGGATCCAGAGATCGGCCTGATCGCACAGCTCGATCCGCTTGGGATTGACGACCACGAGCCGCGCCCCGCGACTCACGGCGCGCCGGAACCGGATCGCGATGACCGGATGGTTCGCGGAGGCGTCGGCGCCGACGACGAGGAGACAGCCGGCCTCTTCGTAGTCGACGTACGAGTTCGACGTCGCGCCCGATCCCATCGACACCAGCATCGCTTCCACCGAGGGCGAGTGGCAGAGGCGCGTGCAGTGATCGACGTTGTTCGTGCCCATCACCACCCGCGCGAACTTCTGCATCACGTAGCCGTCTTCGTTGGTGGCCTTCGCGCTCGCGAGCGCGCCGAAGCGCCCGCGGTGGCGCGTGAGGCCTTCGGCGGCGGTGTCGAGCGCCTCGTCCCACGACGTCTCGCGCCACCGCCCTTCGCGCTTCACCATCGGGCGCACGATGCGGTCGCCCGAGTGCACGAAGCCCGTGCCGAATCGGCCCTTCACGCACAGCATGCCTTCGCTCGAGCGGTTGGCGGGCACGTCGTCGGCCATGACGGCGAGCCGATTGTCGGCGCGGACGGACACGTCGATACCGCACCCGACGCCGCAATAGGGACACGTCGTCTCCACCCGGCGCGCGACCGGGACTGCCGCCTCTTTCGGGCGGAGCGCGCCGGTCGGACACGTCGCGACACACTGGCCGCACGACGTGCACACGGACGACGACATCGCGCCGTCGGCGAAGACGCCGACCTTCATCGTGTGCCCACGGCCGAGCAGCGAGATGGCGCCGATCCGCTGCACGTCGTCGCAGGCCGTCGTGCAGCGGCCGCACAGGATGCACGCCTCGCGATCGAGAACGAAGAACGACTTCGAGGCATCCACGTCGAACCCATGCCACGCGTTCCAGCTCGGCGTCTCCACACCGTGATCGCGACACGCGATCCCGAGCTGGCCGAAGCCATTCCGATCGGCGCCCGCCGTGAGCATGCCGCGCGTCAACGCGAGAACGCGCGAGCGAACGCGAACCACCTCGGGATGCGTGGTGCTGACGACCATGCCGTCGCGCGCGGGCAAATGACATGCGGCCGGCGTGCCGCGCTGCCCTTCCACGTGCACGAGGCACGTGCGGCACGCGCCGAGTGGTGCGCGATCCGGATCCTTGCAGAGCTGCGGCAGCGGAAGGCCGAGTCGATTGACCGCCTCCAGGACGGTCGTTCCCGCCGGGACGTCGATGCTGCGATCGTCGATGACGAGCTTCACGATCCGACGGGGCTCCGCGTACACGAGCGCCGACACATGTGAGGATATCTTCGCTGCCGTGGGCCGCTTGTCAAGGCGGCCTCGGACACTACCGAAACAACGCGGGATCGAGGAGCCGTGAGGCAATCAGCCCGGCCACGGGCCGCGAGAAGCCGGTGAACGCATCGGCGGGAGCGCACCCAACCAGCTCGTACAGGAGCACGCTGGTGCCTGCCTCGGCACACGCACGATCGAGCCGCTCGGCGACGACGCGAGGCGGCGTCCGGCGATAATCGAGGAGGTTCATCGCGACCTGCGCGTGGCCCCGGCTCTCGAGAGGAACGCCGATCGCGCGCACCGCCGGGAGACCTCCCGATGACTCGCGGATGGTGCGCGCGATCCGTCGGGCGACGGTGACGTCGGCGCCCTCGAGCACCGCGTTGAAGGCGATCAGCACCGATCGCGCGCCGATGATGGCCGCGCCCGCGGTCGGATGCGGTGTGGCCGGCCCCGCGTCCGGCCGCCAGGCGGGATCGGCAAGTCTTCGCTCGAGGCCCTCGAACTCCCCGGCCCGCACGCGTGGCAATTCTCTACGCGCGGTCACCAGCGCTGCCTCGCCGTAGAAGAAGATGGGCAGCCGCTCCGATTCGGCGAGCGCGCGTCCCACGGCGTGAGCCGCCGCGACGGCCTCGCTCATCGTGGAGCCCGCCAGTGGAACGAACGGCATGACGTCCAGCGCGCCGAGGCGGGGATGGACGCCCCGATGGCGCCGCATGTCGATGGCGTGCACCGCCGCGCGGCCGAGTGCCAGCGCGGCGCGACGGACCACGTCCCCTTCGCCGAGGAACGTGAAGACTGCGCGGTGGTGATCAGCGTCGGCGTGAACGTCGACGAGCCGCGCCCCGGCCGAGGTCACGACGTCGCTCAGCGTCTGGAGCACGCCGTGGTCGCGCCCCTCGCTGACGTTGGGCACACACTCGAGCACGGAGCCGACCCCCTGCGCGCGCTGGATCGAAGCCTGGCGATCGACGCGGGCCGCCGACGACCTATACGAACGGATTACGGACTTCGAGAAACCGGAATTTGCGGAAATCCGAATCGTTCGTGTACAGGCTTCGAATCCCGTGCTGGCGCAACAATGCCGCAAGATGGGCGTCCATGACGAGATTGCCCCGGATGACCATTCCTTGCGTCACCTCTCGGTACACCTCCCAGTAGCCTTCTTCCTCCGCCAGCATCCGGACGTGCGGCAGACGTACGAGCGGTTCCAGGTTGGCAACCGCGTCGCCCGGCGACAGCGGACGCTGAAAAACTCCGGGATGAGTGGCGATGCGGAGGTACGCCATCACGGTGCTCCACGCGAGGCAGAAGATCTCGCTCCCGGAGACGCAGGTCTCCAGAAAGGTTCGGGCACGGTGATTGAATGGACTCGCGGCGTCCGAGGCGTAGAGAAGGATGTTCGCGTCGACCGCATAGCTCAACGCCGCGGCACGCCGGGAGCATCACGGTCGAGGACCGCATACACCGCCTCCTTGTCCGTGAGGTCAACGCGAGCATGCATTGGGCGCGATATCCAGGTGAACCGAGGTCGCGGCGCGGGCTGTCGACGACGCCTTCCGATTGCGTCGCCCAACAGTTCGGACATCAATCGGCCGAGCGATTTACCCTCGCGCTTCTGCAGGCGCTTCAGATCCCGCATGACGGGTGCGTCGATGTTGACGGTGGTCCGAGGCATAGTGATGACATGATGATAGGTTTGAACGCATCAGATGTCAAAATACTGACGCGGTCGCGTCCGAAGCATTCCAAGGGCGGCGAGGGTGGCCGTGGTGCGGCGATCTAGTGCGGATTATTCATGAACGAACGCCGCGCGCGCCGGCCGGTGACCCGGCGGGAGACGGGCAGCCGGGGTCCTCTGCCACAGGCGCCTTCGCGCCGGATCATCGATGAACGACCGAGGCCGGGGGATAACGAATTGCCGCGGGCCGGCCGGGTCGGTGGGGGGCCGGCGGACCCGTTCCCGTAGCGTGCGATCGAGGGCAACCCGGTCGCGAGTGGGAACGGCTCG
>JBGPTW010000108.1:0-22045 GCA_041490825.1 Methylomirabilia bacterium
CCTGAGTGGCGCGGGGAGGCGCCTGTGTGGCGCGCGGAGGCGCCTGAGTGGCGCGCGGACGCGCCTGACTGGGCCCCCAGACCCTCAACGCTCGTCGGGCGCCGGGGACCCCGGCGCCCGCCTCGACCACGTTACACTTCAAGGATCCAGCCGTGCGTGTCGGGCGCCGCGCCGTACTGGATGGCGACGATCGCGTCGTACAGGCGCTGGGCCGTCTCGCCGATCCTGCCCTCGTTCACGACGAGGCGCTCACCCTTGTACGCCAGCTCACCCACGGGCGAGATGACGGCCGCGGTGCCGGTCGCCCAGATTTCACGGAGCGTCCCGCGGTGCGCCGCCTCGACCACCTCGTCGATCGTGATCGGGCGCTCGGACACGCGCATTCCCCAGTCGCGCAAGAGCGTCAGCGCGGAGTCGCGCGTCACGCCCGCCAGGATGGTGCCGGCGAGCGGCGGGGTGATGACCTCGTCACCGATCTTCAGCATGATGTTCGACGTGCCGACCTCTTCGATGTACTTCCGGTGCACGCCGTCGAGCCATAGCACCTGCGTGAAGCCCTCGTGCTTCGCCTCCTCGGCGGCGTACAGGCTCGCGGCGTAGTTCGCAGCCGTCTTCGCCTCGCCGAGGCCGCCGGCGACCGCGCGCACGTAGTTATCGATGACCTTGATCTTCGTCGGAGCCAGACCTTCCGGATAGTACGGGCCGACCGGCGACAGGATGACGTAGTACAGGTAGTGCTTCGCCGGTCTCACGCCGAGGAAGGGCTCGCTCGCGATGATCGTCGGCCGGATGTAGAGCGACGTGCCGACCGAGGACGGCACCCAGTCGCGGTCGACCTCGACCAGCGCCGTCCACGAGCGAAGGATCATCTCAGGGTCGAGGGCCGGAATACACATGCGCCTGGCCGTGCGGTTGAGTCGCTCGACGTGCTTCTGTGGCCGGAACAGGCGGATCTTGCCGTCCTTGCCGCGGAAGCCCTTGAGGCCCTCGAAGAGCGACTGGCCGTAGTGCAAGACCGCGGCGGCGGGATCCAGAGGAAACGGCCCGTACGGCTCGATCCGCGGGTCGTACCACCCCTTCTCCTCTTCGAAGTCCGCCACGAACATGTGGTCCGTGAAGTCGGTGCCGAACGCCAGGTCCGAGTCTTTCGGCCTCGCCTTCTTCGTCGCGGTCCTGATGATCCTGATCGCATCCATATGGAACCCTCCTCTCGCCTCATCTCCCCGAACGTCGACTCCGACGGCAAACCTAAAAGATGATCGGCTCTCGATAGAGTCCGAACACCTGGCGATAGACGTCCGAGATCTCGCCGAGGCTCACGTAGTCCTTCACGGCGTCGATGAGCACCGGCATGACGTTCTGTCCGCCGCGGCACGCTTCCGCGAGCTGCTTCAACCGTCGCTCCACCTGCCCCATGTCG
This sequence comes from Methylomirabilia bacterium, assembly GCA_041490825.1. Classification (GTDB taxonomy): domain Bacteria; phylum Methylomirabilota; class Methylomirabilia; order Rokubacteriales; family CSP1-6; genus JBGPTW01. Next base: position 1,421 of record JBGPTW010000108.1, read on the forward strand.
CGCGACGCCTTGAAGCGCGCCACCCGCTCGATCTGCTCGAGCTCGACGCTCTCGTCGATCTTGAGGAAGTTGATCGGTCGCTCCTCGCGCATGACGTGCTTGTTGACGCCGACGACGACTTTCTCGCCCTGGTCGTCCATGAGCTGATAGCGGTACGCGGCGTCCGCGATCTCCTTCTGCGGATAGCCGCTGTCGATCGCGCGGATCATGCCGCCCATGGCGTCGATCCGGTCGATGTACGCCTGGGCCGCCTCTTCCATCTGATCCGTCAGCTTCTCGAGGTAGTACGAGCCGCCGAGCGGATCGATGGTCAGCGCCACGCCCGTCTCCTCGGCGATGATCTGCTGCGACCGCAGCGCGACCGTCACCGCTTCCTCGGTGGGCAACGCCCACGTCTCGTCGTACGAGTTGGTGTGCAAGGACTGCGCACCGCCGATCACCGCGGCCAGCGCCTGGATGGCCACGCGGGCGATGTTGTTGAGCGGCTGCTGCGCGGTGGCCGAGACGCCGGCGGTCTGCGTGTGCGTCCGCAGCCGCATCGATTCCGGCTTCTTCGCGCCGTAGCGGTCCTTCATGAAGCGCGCCCACAGCCGGCGCGCCGCCCGGAGCTTCGCGATCTCTTCGAAGAAATCGTTGTGGATGTCGAAGAAGAAGCTCAGCCGGGGCGCGAAGGTATCGACGTCCAGCCCACGCGCGAGCGCGGCGTCGACATAGGCGAGGCCGTCGGCAAGCGTGAAGGCCAGCTCCTGCACCGCGGTCGAGCCGGCCTCGCGGATGTGATACCCCGAGATCGACACCGGATTGAAGCGCGGCACGTGCTTCGCCGTGAATTCGATCATGTCGGTCACGATCCGGACCGCCGGATCGGGCGGGCAGATCCATTCCTTCTGGGCGATGAACTCCTTGAGCATGTCGTTCTGCATCGTCCCGCCCACGCGGTCCCACGCCACGCCCTGCTTTTCCGCGACGGCCAGGTACATCGCCAGCGCGACCGACGCCGTGCAGTTGATCGTCATCGACGTCGTCACGTCGCCGAGCGGGATATCGGCGAAGAGCCGCTCGAAGTCGTCCAGCGTCGAGATCGACACACCCTCCTTGCCGACCTCGCCGCGCGCGCGCGGATGGTCCGCGTCGTATCCCATCAGCGCGGGCATGTCGAACGCGGTGGAGAGCCCGGTCTGTCCCTGCTCGAGCAGATACTTGAAGCGCACGTTCGTGTCCTCGGGCCGTCCGAACCCGGCGAACATTCGCATCGTCCAGAGCTTGCCACGGTACATCGTCGGGTAGACGCCCCGGGTGAACGGAAACTCGCCGGGATACCCGAGCTTTTCCGCGTACGACCAGTCCGCCAGGTCGTCCGGCGTGTAGAGCGGCTGGATCGGGATGCCGGAGAGCGACTCGAACCGCACGCGGCGTTCGGGCGCGCGGCGCACGACGTCGCCGTACGTGTCCTTCTCCCATCGTTCGCGCTCGCTCACGCCGCTCCTCCCAGGACGGCTCGCGCGATGACCAGCTTCTGGATCTGCGAGGTCCCTTCGTAGATCTGGGTGACCTTGGCGTCGCGGAAGAACCGCTCCACCTGGTAGTCCTTGATGAAGCCGTAGCCGCCGTGGATCTGGACCGCGTCGGTCGTGACTTTCATCGCCGTCTCCGCCGCGAAGAGCTTGGCCATGGACGAGGCGACCGTGAACGGCGCCCCCCGATCCTTCAGCGCCGCGGCCTTCCAGGTGAGCAGCCGGGCCGCGTCGATCGCCGTCGCCATGTCGGCGAGCATCCACGCGACCATCTGGTGCTCGCCGATCGGCACGCCGAACGCGCGACGCTCCTTCGCGTAGCGGCGGGCTTTCTCGAACGCGCCGGCCGCGATCCCGACCGCCTGGGCGGCGATACCGATCCGTCCGCCGGTGATCGCGCTCAGCGCGATCTTGAAGCCCATCCCTTCGTCGCCCAGTCGATTCGCCGCGGGCACGCGGCAGTCCTCGAACAGGAACTCCGCGGTGTCCGAGGCCCGGATGCCGAGCTTCTCCTCCGTCTTCGGCACGAAGAACCCACGCGCGCTCTTCTCGACCAGGAACGCGGAGATACCGTGACGTCCCGTCTGGCGATCGGTCTGGCAGAAGACGAGCGCGGTGGACGCCTCCCGGCCATTCGACACGAACAGCTTGTGACCATTCAGGACGTACTCGTTCCCGTCGCGGACGGCCAGCGTGTGCTGGTTCGACGCGTCGGACCCGGCCTGAGGCTCCGTGAGCGCGAAGCAGCCGAGCTCCTGCCCCGCCGCGAAGGGTTTGAGGAACCGCTCCCTCTGCGCGTCCGTGCCGAACTTGAGGACCGGGTCGCAGTAGAGCGAGTTGTTGACCGACATGATGACGGCGTGCGAGGCGCAGACCTTCGCGATCTCTTCGACCGCCACCACGTAAGCGACGGCACTGGACCCGCTGCCACCCCATGCGTCGGGCACCGCAATCCCCATGAGCCCGAGCTCGCCCATCCGCTTCACCGTCTCGTGCGGAAAGCGGGCCTCGCGATCGATGTCGTCGGCGATGGGCGCGATCTCGCTCTCGGCGAACTCGCGCGCCATCGCCTGGATCATCTGCTGCTCGTCGGTCAGGTCGAGCTTCATCGGTCGCCTCGCGCTGCTATTTCTCGAGGAGCTTCTTGAACTCTTGCGTCAACGCCGGCACGACCTCGAAGAGGTCGGCCACGATCCCGTAGTCGGCGATCTTGAAGATCGGCGCCTCCGGGTCCTTGTTCACCGCCACGATCACCTTCGACGTCCGCATCCCGGCCAGATGCTGGATCGCGCCCGAGACGCCGAAGCCGAGATAGAGCTTCGGCGAGATCGTTCGGCCGGTCTGCCCGATCTGGAACCGATGGGGCCGCCAGCCCGCATCCACGGCGGCACGAGAAGCGCCGACGGCGGCGCCGATCACGCGCCCCAGGTCTTCGAGAATCACGTAGTTCTCGGGCCCCTTCATGCCGCGCCCGCCGGAGATGACGGTCTCGGCCTCGGCGAGCTCGGGAAGCCCGGTCGAGACCTCTTCGCGCCGCTCGACGAACTTCATCGCCGGCGGCGGCAGCGAGACGGAAACACGTTCGACCGCCGCCGTGCGTCCGGCCTGGCTCTCGGCGGGCCGGAAGACGTTTGGCCGGAGCGTGGCGAGCCACGGCTGCTTCGCCCACGTGACCTTCGACAAGACCTTGCCCGCGTACACCGGCCGGGTCGCGACGAGCCGGTCACCATCCATGGCGAGGGCGACGGAATCGGCCGAGAGACCGACGCCGAGCCGAGCGGCGAGGCGAGCCATCAGCTCGCGCTGCCGGCTCGTGACGGCACCGAAGATGGCGCGCGGCGACTGCTTGGCCGCGAGATCGGCGATGCCGGCCGCCCACACCTCGCCACGATACGGCGACAGCGCGCCGTCCTCCACGAGCCAGATCTTCGTGGCGCCCCACTCGCCGAGCTGCCTCAACCCTTCGTCCGTGGCCTTGTCGGTCAGCCACACCGCTTCGACGTCGCCGCCACCGAGACGGGCCGCCTCGCCGATGACCTCGGCCATCACTTTCTTCGGCGCTCCCTGTCGATCGTCCTCGACGATGCACCAGAACGCATTCATGTGTGCCTTTCTCGTGGGGGGCCACGAAATGGCCCCCCACACCCCCCCAGCGTTCGTCGCATCCCGGCTAAGCCGGGACGCTCCTCGAATCTCGCGGGTTAGATCGCTTTGGCTTCTTCGCGGAGCGCTTTGACCAGTTCTTTCACCGCATCGGCGACTTCACCCTTGATGACGCGCCCCGGCGGACGCGGCGGCAGCGCTTCGAGACCGAGGAGCGAAAGCTGTGGCGGCTCGGCAGGCAAGCCGAGATCCGCGGCCTTGACGTCGCGGATCTCCTTCTTCTTCGCGCCCATGATCCCTTTCAGCGTCGGATAGCGCGGTTCGTTGAGGCCCTTCTGCGCCGAGACGATGGCCGGCAGCGGAAGATCGAACAGCTCCAGCGCGCCTTCGACCTGGCGGCCGACGCGCACCGCTTTGGCGTCCGCGTCGACCGCCTCTTCCATGATCCAGGACGCGCACGGCCAGCCGAGCAGCTCGGCGACCTGCGCGGCCACCGCGCCCATGTCGTCGTCGATCGCCTGGCGGCCGGTCAGCACGAGCGCCGGCGCCTCTTGCTTGATGACCGCGGCGAGGGCGCGCGCCGTCATGAGCGTGTCCGCCTCGGCCCACGCCGGATCGTTCAGGTGGACGGCGCGGTCACAGCCCATCGCGAGACAGGAGCGCAACGTCTCCTTCACCCGATCGGGGCCGAGCGATACGGCGACGACCTCGCCCTGTCCGCGTTTTTCCTTGATGCGGAGCGCCTCTTCGACGGCGTACTCGTCGTACGGGGAAACGATCCAGGTGATGCCCGTGGTCTCGATCGCCTTCGGATTGCCGCTGATCTTGACCTGGGTCGCCGTGTCGGGCACCTGCTTCACGAGAACGACGATCTTCATGAGGACACTCCTCCGGGCTGAGCAGCGTAGTGAAGCTCGCGGGTGATCCGGAACCGGTCTCCGGGAATGAACACGCGGTCGAAGACGACCGCGCGGCCAGTGGTGTCGAACGATACGCGCTCGGACTCGAACGCGGGAGCCCCGACGCGGCAGCCGAGCTCGCGCGCTTCACGCCCGGCCAGGCGCACGGCGGAGATCGTCTCTCGAGCACCCTCGATCGTGATGCCGAGCTTGAACTCGAGCACCTGGCGGAGCGGTGTCGTATCGAGGTTCGCGCGAGCGATCTCCTCGCCGACGGTCGCTGGCAAGAACGAACGCTGCAGACTCGTCGGCCGGCCGGCCACCAGACGCAATCGCTCGAGCACGAAGACCCGAGCGCGCGGCCCGAGCCCGAGCGCCTCCGCGGCGCGGCGATCGGCGATCCCGAATCGTGCGGCGAGCAGGCGCGTGTCCACGGACTCGCCCTGCGCGAGCAGATCCCCGGCGAAGCGCTGGAATTTCAAGATCTCGTAATCGACGGACGGCGCGGTGACGAAGGTGCCCAGACCGTGGTGGCGCTCGATCAGATGCTCGCGCTCGAGGACCTCGAGCGCCTGGCGCAGCGTCATGAGCGTCACCCCGAAGCTTCGGGCGAGCTGCCGCTGATTGTCGAGGCGAGCGCCCGGCCGCAGCTCGGCGTCACGAATACGGGCGCGGAGCGCTTCGGCAATCTGATGGTACCGAGGAACACGCGCGTTCATCCGGCCTCCGTTACGTGGGGGGCCCCGACATGGCCCCCCACACCCCCCCACCCCCGTCGGGGCCCGCCCCCGCCGGGACCCGCCTCGATCCCCCCACGCTCGTCGGGTCCCGGCGAAGCCGGGCCGCGCCTCGACCCCCAACACTCGTCGGGTCCCGGCGAAGCCGGGCCGCGCCTCGACTCCGACGCTCCGCCGGTGTTCTAGAACTCTGCGTCGAGACGCCGTGCCGCGAAGCGCCAGACGACCGGAAATCAGCAAGAACGGCTGGAACAGGGGGCGCAACGCGACCGGGGTCATTGTACGGTTGCCGGGCGAGAGGGTGCAAGGGCTAGCTCGGATAATTCCTGAACGCTCGCCGGCAATCGAGCGCGTGGCGTCGCGAGCCGGCCGGATCGGTGAGGGGCCGGCGGACCCTGTACGTCGCGTGCGGTCGAGGGCACCCAGGCCAGGAGTGGGAACGGCTCGCCGATCATCGGTCCACAGGGCCCCGTGGTCAGAGGCCCCTCACCGATCCCGCCGGCGCCGCCTAGGTGTCCTGCGCGAGCTTCCGGCTGAAGTCGATCAAACGCTCGAGCTTGTCGCGTGCGGCGCCGCTGTCGATGGAGCGCGCGGCCACCTCCACGCCGTCCTTGAGATCGTGGGCGTGCGCGCCGGCGACGAGCGCCGCAGCCGCGTTCATCAGGACGATGTCGCGCTTCGCCCCGCGCTCGCCGCCGAAGATCGCACGGATGATCTCGGCGTTCTGCTCGCGGTCGCCGCCCTTGAGATCGCCGATCGAGGCGCGCGGCAGCCCGAGATCCTCGGGGCGCACCGTGAACGTCCTCACCGCGCCCTCGCGGACCTCGGACACCCGGCTCTCACCCGTGTTCGAGATCTCGTCGAGACCGTCGGCGCCGTGCACGACCAGGGCACGGAAGGTGCCGAGCTCGGCCAGCACGCGCGCGAGCGTCTCGGTGAGCGGCGCCGCCGCCACCCCAATGACCTGCGCGTTGGCGCCGGCCGGGTTCGTCAGCGGTCCGAGCAGATTGAACACAGTCCGGATCCCGATCTCGCGGCGCGCCGGCATGACGTGTTTCATGGCGGTATGGAGCAGCGGGGCGTAGAGGAAGCCGATCCCGACCTCGTCGATGCAACGGCCCACCTGTTGCGGCGTGAGCTCCAGACTGATCCCGAGCGTCTCCACGACATCGGCCGATCCGCAGAGCGACGACGCCGAGCGGTTACCGTGCTTGGCGACCTTGAGCCCCGTCCCCGCCACCACGAACGCCGTCGCCGTCGAGACGTTGAAGCTGCCCGAGGCGTCGCCGCCGGTGCCGCACGTGTCGATCAGCATCTCGCGGTCGGTGCCGGTGAGCCCGGTCACGTCGTCGCCTCGCGTGCGGACCCGCGCGACTTTCTGGCGCATCACCTGCGCGAAGCCGATCAGCTCCTCGACCGTCTCGCCCTTCATGCGGAGCGCGGTCAGGAAGGCGGCAATCTGGGCATGGGTGGCCGCGCCGGACATGATCGCGTCCATGGCCGCGGCAGCCTCGATGCGGCTGAGATCGCGGCGCTCCACGATGGCGCGCAGCGCGTCGGTCATGATCGGGCTCGTCATGTCAATCCTCGCAATCCTCGATTCTTCGTAGATACTACCGCGGTAATGTAGGGTGCGCATGAAACGCGACGCAACTGCCTCGACATCACGACGCGCTACCTGACGGTGTGCCCGCGGAGATCTTCCCTGACGATCAGGCGGCCGAGGCAATGAGCAGGACGCGGCGTCGGGAAGACGGAGATTCATCGCGGCCAGACGGTGGGATATGCTTGTGACGGCATGGAATCGCGCACGCTCCAGGCAATCACGCGGCTCACGGCTCGCGAACGACTGCTGATCGCGTCGTTCCAGGGGGCGGCGATGGACGAGTCCGCAGACAAGCTGGCAGCCCTGACCGACGTCGTGCGGGCACTTGACGGTCTCGGCGCTTCCCATGCCGTCGTCGGCGGTGTCGCCGTCGGTATCCGCTCCGGCGTGCCTCGCGCCACCGTCGATACCGACGTCGCGGTGCGGTCGATGGTCGAGCGGCGGTTGATCATCGAGGCGCTCACCGGCGCGGGGCTGCGGCTCACCGGCACGTTCGCGCACAGCTTGAACTTTCGGCATCCCTCCGGCGAGCCGGTGCAGATCATTTTCGACGCGGAGTTCGATCCGATGATCGACCGCGCCGAACCTCTCGACGTGGCCGGCATCCGCATCCGCGTCGTGACGACCGCCGACCTCATCGCCATGAAGGAGCGCGCGGCCGCCGACCCGGCTCGACGCCGGAGCAAGGCGCTCCGCGATCAGGCCGACGTCGCGCTCTTGCGTGGAGACGTTCCCGACCCGGACGAAGGCTGGTAACGCTGGGAGGCCGCATGATCACCGCGACCGTACGCTACAAGCTGCCGCCGCACATCGACCATGCAGCGTGCCGGGAGCACTTTCACAAGATCGCGCCCGGATTCCGGCACGTAAAGGGGTTGCTCAGCAAACACTTCATCCGGAGCGAGAGCGGATGGGCGGGCGGCATCTATCAGTGGGAGACGCTCGACGATGCCAAGGCCTTCTACAGCGGGCCGTGGCTCGATGGAATCGTCGAGCGGTACGGGATGCATCCGGAGATCGAGTTCTACGAGGTGTTCGCGCTGACTGACAACGCGCACGGAGTCGTCGAGCTCTTCAAGGAACCGCTCGCCGGGAGCGGGCCACCTCACTCCCGACCAAGCGCGTTCCCTCGGTAGTAGGTGAAGACTCCCTTCGTACGTCGAGGATGTGGCGATCCGGCACGACGGCGAGGAACTCACCTTCCATCACCGGCACGCCGTCACGACGTACCACGACCTTCACCCAGCGCTTCCGACCGTCGGTCCGCACCACCGAGGCCTCGGCATCAAGATGATCGCCCACAACGACGGGACCGAGAAATTTCGTCTCCGCGCTCGCGAGGACGATGGTCGGCTCGTTCACGGCAAGCATGGCCGCGTAGTCCGCGAGCCCGAAGGTGAAGCCGCCGTGGACAAGGCCGCGCGCGTCGGCCGCCATCTCGACCGTCGTTTCCAGGGCGACTCGCGCACACCCGCTCGCCAGCTCGACCGGACGGCCGCAGAGTCCCGGCGCGATCTTGTGGTGCGTGTCCTGTGCTTGCCGGAGTCGCCCTCGCACATCTTCACGAGCGCGTAGTCAATGTCGTTCCCGAAGGCACCCTCGACAGCCTCAAGGTACGGCTTGTGCCCGTCCGTCGTGAGCTGGACGCGCGTTGAGAGCCGATCGGCCAGGTCACGAATGAAGGCAGCCGCCGTGAACCCATCGCGGCGACCGACCGCCCACGACGGGACCAGCTTGGTCGGTGAGTCGATCGCCACCTGAATGCGGGCGAGCTTGAGCCCGCGAAGCGTCCGGTCCCGGTACTGCTCGCATGCCGCGCCAAGATCCACGGGCAGCGAGAGCACCGTGCCCTTTGCCGCGCCGGTCATCCGGCACGGCGCACGAACACAGTTCCCTTTCACGAGAGCCGCAACGATCTGGGAGCGCTTGGCGGTACTCAATCTGTTCATGGCTTCAGTATGCTTGATCAGAAGAGCTGCCAGAGCTTCTGGGCCTCGCCCAGACTCGCGGGCGCGACGCCCTGCGCGCCCGTGCCGCGTGACACGACCGGCGCTTACGCGGCGAGAATGCGCCTCGCCACCTTCATCCGCTGTACTGTGTCGCCGGCCAGATGGCTCCAGATGATGCCGTCGCGCACCAGCTTTTCCGCGACGGCATCGATCGTGCCGCCTGCGGAACCGTGGATGTCCATGTTGAGCCGGGTCACTTCCTGGACCGCGTCGGTCGAAAAATTCATCACGAGACCGGGATTAGCGGAACGTATGTTCCCATCGTGCTCCCAGGCCACGCGCATCACGAAGGAGCGCAGCGCCTCCGTGAGCATGTGCATGCGGCCGATCTTGAGCTGGACGAGCTGCTGCTCCGCGAGCGGCGTACCGCCCTCCTTGTGCGCCCTGGCATGGTGGAGGGCCGATTCGCACGCCGCCTCGCACACGCCCAGCGCATTGGCGGCGAGCTCAAGGTCGCCGAACAGGTCGCCGCCCGTCCGGTCGCCGCCGCTTTTCCTCCTGCCGTCGCCGATCTCGCCGACCACGTTGGCATGAGGCACCCGCGCATTCTCGAAAATCAGCTCCGCGTTCTGGTAGAAACGCCAGCCGCTCTTGTTGAACACCGTGCCGATACGCAAGCCGGGCGTGTCGCGCGGCACGAGGAACATCGTGGTGCCTTCGCGGACGCTGACGTTCGGGTTGGTGCGCGCGTCGACGAAGAACAGTTTGCCGACGTTGCCGTTGGCAATGAAGCACTTGTCGCCGTTCAAGATCCATTCGTCGCCGTGACGCTCGGCCCGGAGCCTCAAGCCGGCCGTGGGATCGTCAGCGGGGGGCAGACGATTGTCGGAGCCGGCATTGGGTTCGGTGATGCCCTTGCCGAGCACGTAGGTGTCGTCTTCGAGGAAGGGCTTCAGAAACGGCCTCTTCTGGTCATCGGTACATGCGGCGGCGATCAGGTGACTCCACTTCCAACACTGGCTGAACGCCTTCGAGATCGCGCTGTCGGCCCTGGCGAGCTCGGCCATCACGAGCGCCTGCGTCACGAAGTCGATGCCGGGTCCGCCCCACTCCTTCGGCACCGCCGCCGTCCGGAACCCGAGCCTGGAGCCCTTCTTGATGATGTCCCAGTCCCAGGTCTCGCGCGGGTCCAGGACGCGGTCACGCGGCAGCGAAATCGGCCGTATGTCTTCGAGCGCGAACTTGCGTGCCTTCATCTGCCAGGCGCGCTGCTCTTCGGTCAAGGAAAAGTCCATGGCACTCCCTCACGTCCCGCTCGGCGGGGTCGGCGACTGGCGATACCCTGCGAGCGCCTGGGCGATCTGCAGCTTCCGAGCGGTGGCATTCCCCGCATGCAGGAACACCAGCGCGTCGTGAACGTACTTGTGCATCGGCATGTCGCGCATCACGCCCATGGCGCCGAACACCTCCGCGGCTTTCACGGTGACCTCGTGCACGGCGGAGGACACGAACACTCTGGCGATGGTCTGAGGCGGAACGTCGGCCGTGCTGGGGTGGGCGACGGCCTCGGGATGCTCGGATGCCCATGCCGCCTGCCAGACCATGTTGCGCGACACTTCGAGCTTGATCGCGATCTCCGCCAGGATGGCTCCAATCGCCTGGTGCTCGATGATCGGCCGCCCTCCCTGGACTCGGAGCCCGGCATACTCGAGCGCGGCCTCGAACGCGGCTCGACCGACACCCAGGTTCATTGCCTCGACGTACGGGATGCCGCGGCGTGACGCTCCTCGACCGAGCAGCGCGGTGCCCGTTGCGTCGCCGCCCAGGACGTTATCCGCCGGCACCCGGCAGTCTTCCAGGAACCGGGGTTCCCCTCGAAGAAGACGATGACGTCCGCGCGGCGTCATGGCCTCACGCTCAATGCTTGGGAACGAAGCATGGTCCGCCTCTGCGCTTGATTCATCGTAACGCCGCGCGATGGCTGTTGAACCCCCGAGCGCCTTCTTAACCTCGATCGTGGCGGTGGAGCGTCGTCTTCGCGCGCTCGATGAAGAGGATTTCCTCCACCCACTCGGTCGGATCCGCATCGATCGACGGCGTCCGCAGTTCGGCATGGCGCGGATTCCATCACGGAACGCGGATGACCGTCAACGGCGACCTGATGACAGAGAACTTGGTGACGGGGGAGGGGCGGGTCGTGTCAGGTTTCTCAACCCGCGTCCTTGACCCGAAGCGCTCCACGGGCGCAAACTCCGGATTCTCGCGGTCTGAAACACCTTGTAGAATGAGCGCACTGGGCTATAGTCGTCCAGCAGCCGCAAGAAACGCGGCTCTCGGAGCGCCTCGCTGACACGGAGGGCATCGCCCGATGGGCGACGCGCGATTTGGTCCGGTTCACCTCTCGTTCCCTTCGCGGCTCTGCGTCGAGTTCCGGACGCGACAGACCTCGAATGCCCGGAGTGTCATTGCTCCGCGCCCCGCAGCAACGTGATGACTGACACGAATCGTCTCACTCAGATCGTGCAGTTGGCGCGCGCGGTCGTGAGCGAGCTCGACCTCGAGACCGTGCTGAGCCGGGCGACCGCCGCGCTCGGCTCGCTGCGGCCCGACATTGTCTGCGGTATTCGGCTCGTTGACCGAGATGCGGGCGGTTATCGTCTGGCCGGGACCGACGGGTCCCCAGGGACCAGGCAGATGCCTGTGGTGGTGCCGTTTGGCGAGGGACTGACGCACATCGTTGCCGAGACCCGGCGCCCGTTGCTCGTCGCAAACAATGACACTGACCCCCGGGCCTTCCGGGGGGAGTGGCTTCAGGCGAGTGGGCTGACGACGTACTATGGGGCGCCCATCGAAGCGGCTGGGGAACTGCTCGGCGTCGTCAACGTGAGCTTCCCGCCGAACGAGCCGCCCACCGAGGACGAGCGAGCGAGCATCGAAGTGCTCGCTGCCCAGGCGGCGGTCGCCATCCGGAACGCGCGTCTCTTCCGAGAACTCGATGAGCGTCGGCGGGCTGCGGAAGCGCTCGCGAACGTCGGCCGCGCGCTCGCAGAAACGCTCGATGAGACCATCGTCGCGAACCGCATCGTGGAGAGCGTGCTTCCCCTGTTCCATGTCCACTCGGCCATTCTCCGGCGCTTGCGGCCGGATGGGGCGCTGGTCGCCCTCGCGATCTCCGGCCGCGCGCGCGACCATTTCGAACCGGGGCACGTCATGCCACCGGGCGTCGGGCTGGCCGGACGCGCCGTGGCCGAGGGCCGGCCGATCGCGGGCGATCTGCTCGACGAGTCCGGTGTCACGCTCACCGATGATCTCCACCTCATGGAGCGAGCGGGGATCCGCGGGGTGCTGGCAATCCCGTTTCGGGTGCGGGGCGAAATGTTGGGCGTCCTGGCGCTGGGCGACTCGGAGCCGCGGCGCTTTTCGGCGGCGGAGATCGCGTTGCTCGAGACGTTTGCCGATCAGGCCGCGCTCGCACTGCACAACGCGCAGCTCTTGCAGCAGTCGAAGGCCCGTCGGACCCAGCTCGAAGCGCTGCTCGAGATCACTCACGAACTTTCTGCGATCCAGCCGGTGGAAGCGCTGCTCGAACGAATCGCGGCAACCTGTGGGCGCCTGCTCGGCTCAGGGTCGGTGGGATTCCGTCTGCTCCAGGGTGACGAGCTCGTGACGACGGTGGGCAGCTTCGGCGACGCCAGCCAGCTCATGCAGAAGCCCCGCCTCAAGATCGGCGAAAGTCTCAGCGGGCTCGTGGCCGCCACCGGGGAGCCGCTGATCGCCGCCGACATCTCCAAGGACCCACGCGTGATCGAAGAGCACCGCGAGGCCGCGGCGCAGACCGGCTACCGGCAGTGGCTCGGCGTGCCTGCGAAGATCGGCGGCCGACTGGTCGGGGTCTTCAGCATTCGCACCCGGCGCGACGAGGGATTCTCCGAGTCCGACGTGGCCATCGCGACCGCGTTCGCCGCGCAGGCCGCCATCGCCCTGGAGACCGCGCGTCTGTATAGCGACGCCGAACGGCGACGTCAAACGGCCGAGCGTCTCGCCGAGGTCGGCCGCCTGATCTCACAATCTCTCGACCTGCAAGAGGTCGCGCAGCGCGTGGTCACCAACCTGCGCAGCCTCGTTCCCGCGTTGCGAGCCGCTCTCTACCGTACCGAGCCGACCTCCGATGCCCTTTCGCTGGTCGCCGATTCCATGGATCCCGGGATCAGCATCACCGGCAACATGGGCTTCTCTCGAGGCGAAGGTGTCCCCGGACTCGCCCTTCTGGAACGTCGCCTCGTCGTCACACCGAACCTGCTCACCGATGCTCAGATTAGCCTCAGGCCGGAGCTCCGCACGTACTGGACGAGCACGCCGGTCCGCGCCGTCGCCGCGGTTCCCCTCTTTGGCTCCGATTCGATTCTCGGCGTCCTGGCCGTGGCCGACCGGGAAGGGCGCATCTTCACCGATGAGGAGCTACGGACCCTGGAAATGTTCGCCGATCAGGCATCCATCGCAGTGGGCAATGCGCGCCTCTACCAGCAGGCGCGCGATGCTTATCGGGAGCTGTCCAACGCCCAGGCGCAGCTGCTGCAGGCCGGCAAGCTGGCCGCCGTCGGCCAGCTCCTGGCCGGCGTGGCGCACGAGTTGAATAACCCGCTCGCCGTCGTGCTGGGACAGGCGAGCCTGCTGCAGCTCAAGAGCGCGGATCCGCGCGTGATCGACCGGGCCGACAAGATCGTGCGGGCGACGAATCGCGCGGCGCGGATCATCAGCGGGCTGCAGAGCTTCGTTCGACCCCAGCCGCCAGAGCTGGCGGCCGTGCCGCTGGAGAGCGTGGTCGAGCGCGTGGTGGCGTTGCGCCAGGAGACGTTTCAGGCGAACGGTATCGAGGTGAAGCGGGTGATCGCGCCCGGCGTACCGCCCGTGTGGGGGGATGCGCAGCAGCTCGAGCAGGTCGTGCTGAACCTACTGCTCAACGCGGAGCAGGCACTGGGCACGCGGGGTGACCCTCGTCGCATCCTGCTGCGGCTGGCCGCCGCAGGCGACCACGTCAGACTGACGGTCTCCGATACCGGGCCCGGCATCGCGCCGGAGATCCTCCCGCGGCTCTTCGAGCCGTTCTTCACCACCAAGCCGGTCGGCCAGGGCACGGGTCTCGGACTGTCGATCTCGTATGGAATCGTCAAGGCGCATCACGGACGAATCTGGGCCGAGAGCCCACCCGGCTCGGGAGCGACGTTCATCGTCGAGCTGCCCGCCCATTCGGCATTCCCCCCGATCGTAGCGGACGCCAGTTCGCCGCACGTCGCCGAGCGTCCCCGGGGACGCGTGCTGATCATCGACGACGACGAAGAAGTCGCCGAGACGCTCCGCGCTCTGATCGAGACGCTGGGGCAGGAGGCTACGGTGGCGATCGGAGGCGAGCGCGGCTGGGAATTCTTGACGACCCCCGGCGCGGCCTATGATCTGGTCACGCTCGATCTCAAGATGCCGGGACTCTCAGGGCCGAAGCTCTGGGAGCGTCTGCTGGCTGCACGCTCTCCGATGGTGAACCGGATCGCGTTCGTGACCGGCGACACGGTGGATACGGACACGCAGCGCTTCCTGAGGGAGACCCGGCGCCCCGTGCTGACCAAGCCCTTCGAGTTGGGGGACCTGGCCAGGTTGCTGGCGCCCGTGCGGAGCGCGATCTCGTAGTCGCAGGCCTCGGCTTCGCGGTCATTCAGCAGGGGCACCGCGTATTGATCGACAACCCGTCACGAACGGCCAGGAGAAAATGAGTCCATATCGCAAATCCCGGCTCAATAGGGGGTATCAATGATGCACAAGATATTCTGGTCGATCGTTATCATCCTATTGTCCTGCTCCACCGGAGCGGCGTCAGATATCCGCCGGGTCGTGACCGGACTCGATGCCAACAACAAGGCGATTGTGCTGTTCGATAGCCGCCTGACACTCGGTCCTGGGCCATACGTTGTTGGCCAGGCCCGCCTCGGTGGCCCGCTCGAGGAGCCGCAGCAGGGCGGCGCGCTCCTGGGCTCGTGATCTCCTCCGGGTCACGATGACGATGCCGGGGTGAGACCGCTCCGCCCCGAGCGCGGCGAAGTCATCGCGGTTGCACGTGACCAAGATAAGGCGATGCTCAACGGCGTAATCCAGGACCGCTGCGTCCGGCGAATCGCGAGGAAGTACCTCACGCAAAAAGGTGACGCGATGTCCGAGGTGGCTCAGCAGATGACTCAGGTCGTCGGGAACGTCGTGATCGAACAGGAAGGTCACGAATCGGAGGAGGACATCTGACGAGCCACGAGCACGTCAATCTCACCGCGATGATCTTCGTAGTACGCCAAGCACTCGTATACCTGGGCCCGCGTCAGGCCCGGGAAGCACCGCGCGATGACACTGTCCACGGTCTCGCCGGTCTGCAGAAGCCCGATCACGTCGTGGACGCCGACGCGTGTGCCGTCGATGCGCGCATGACCGCCCCGCACTCCTGGCGTACGGATGATGTAGCGATACGATCGCTCGAGTGTGCTCATAGACCTAGTGTATTGGGCGGCTGGGAGACAAGCAACAAACCGGCTAGGTGACAGCGTGATCCCGTTGGGGCGTCCAGTCGGACCATAGCTGTGAACTCAGCTCCCTTCGGCGATGACTTCAACATTCCGTATCTCGGTGAAGAGCTCGAAGTTCCGCGCGCCCCTACGGCTTGAGCCGGACGTCCTCCAGCGGCGCGGAGTAGGGGAACGCCCGAATGAGCTCGAGACCGCCTTCTTGCACGCGCGGTCCGACGCCTCGGATGAAGCCGTTCTCCCAGATCGGCGCGAAGACGACGCGGTCGAAGAGGATCTTCTGGATCTGGTGGAGCATCTCTTCGCGCTTCCTGCGATCGAGCTCGCGCGCCTGACGCTGGAAGAGATCCTCGACCTCGGGCAGCACACCGTACGCGAACATGCCACCCTTCGTCGCCAGACCTTCGATCCGCGTGGCTGCGTTGCCTCCCGCGCCCTGCGCGCCGACGACGATCCCGTGGAGCTTCTTCTCGCGCCACGCCGTGAGCCACGCCGCCCGCTCCATGGTCCGCAGCCTGACCCGGATGCCGACGGCGCCGAGGTTGGTCGCGATCGCTTCGGCCATCGTGAAGTACGGCGGATTCGGCGAGATCTCGCCGCCATCGAAGCCGTTCGGATAGCCGGCCTCGACGAGGAGCTGCTTGGCGCGCTTGGGATCGTACGGATGCGGATCGATCGGCAGCGCGAACTCCATGTGACGGGGCACGATGTTGCCGGTCAGCCCCGAGAACCCGAGCGACTCCGCCTCGTTGATCGCCTTGCGGTCGACCGCGAGGCTCGCGGCCAGCCGCACGCGGCGATCGTGCCACGGGGATTTCGGATCCCACTGATCGACGAAGTCGAGGAAGAACACGGCGTTGGTGCGCGCGGCGCTGAGCTTGAGGCCAGGCGTGCGCCGGACGTCTTCCGCGACCGGCCCGTTCAGGAAGTACGCGATGTCGACCTCGCCGAGCTTGAGCGCGGCGGCCCGGGTCGTCTCGTCGGGCACGCTCTTGAAGACGAGACGCTTGACGCTCGGCGCCTTGCGCCAGTACCCGTCGAACGCCTCGAGCACCATCTCGATGCCGGGCGTCAGGGCGACGAACCGGTACGGACCTGCGCCGATCGGCGCCTTGCTGAATCCGTCGTCGCCCACCTTCTCGACGTACTTCTTTGGCACGACCCATGCCGCGGCCGTGGCGGTGGTGCCGTAGAACGTCATGAAATCGGGCCAGGCGTCCTTCAGCAGGAACCTCACGCGTCGCGGGTCGAGGACCTGGACCTCCTTGACCTTGTCTTTCAGGAGCTTCGCGCCGCCGCCCTTGTAACGCTCGAACGAGAACTTCACGTCGTCCGCGGTCACCGGGTCGCCATTGTGAAACTTGGCGCCGTTTCTCAACACGAAATCGTAGGTCTTTCCATCGGGCGAGACGGTCCAAGCCTCCGCGAGGCTCGGCGTCATCTGCCCCGCCGGCATCGGCTTCACGAGCGCGTCGTGGAGGGCGTAGAGCACCATGAACGGCGTGATCGCGGACTCCGCGTCGCCGGGATCGAGCCAGCGCGACGCGATGGTGACGTGGAACGCCCAGGTCATCTGGCCATCCGCAGCGCCGGCGACACGCGCGACACCCGGGCTGAGCGCGACGATGGCCGAGACCACGAACACCGCTCCGACACGGACGACGTTGAGCATTGAAGATCCCTCCCGGTCGAGCTCCAGATCGGTGGTCGCGATAGTAGCCGACATCGCGCCGATTATGGAAGAGCTCAACGGCGTCATCGAGGACGGCGGCGGCCGCGCTACCGCCCGAGGTACGCGCGCCTGACTCCATCGTCCGCGAGCAAACGGTCCCGCGGCCCCTCGGCAACGATCACGCCGTTCTCCATGACGTAACCGCGGTGCGAGAGCTGCAGCGCTCTCAGGACGTTCTGCTCGACGAGCAGCACGGTGGTGCCGTCGGCGTTGATGCGCCGAAGGTTCTCGAAGATCGACGTCATGACGAGCGGCGCGAGGCCAAGCGACGGCTCGTCCAGCATCAGCAGCCGGGGCCGCGCCATGAGCGCCCGCCCGATCGCGGTCATCTGCTGCTCCCCGCCTGACAGCGTGCCGGCGAGCTGCGGGCGGCGCTCGGCCAGGCGCGGAAACAGGTCGAAGACCCGGCCGAGCGTTTCTGCCGATCGACGGCGGCTGTCGGGAGTCCGGGCGCCGAGCTCGAGGTTCTCGAGCACGGTCATCGTCGGGAATAGCTGCCGCCCCTCCGGAACGTGCGCGATCCCGCGCGCCACGATCTCCGCGGCCGAGCGGCCGGCAATGCTGACGCCGTCGAGCTCGATGATCCCGTGACGCGGCCGCAGCAGCCCACTGATCGCGCGCAGCGTGGTGGTCTTCCCCGCGCCGTTCGAGCCGATGAGCGCGACGATCTCACCGGTCTGCACGTGGAGCGACACGCTCCGGACGGCAGTGACGTCGCCGTAGCCGACTTCGAGCGTGTCAACGCGCAGCAGCGGTGTCATCCGTCTGGCCGAGGTATGCCTCGATGACTTTCGGGTCCCCAGCGACCGCGTCGGGCCGGCCCTCCGCGATCTGCTCGCCATAGTTCAGCACGATCACCCGGTCGGACAGCGACATGACGGCGCGCATCACGTGCTCGATCAGGAGGAGCGCGATGCCGCGCTGGTTCACGGCGCGGATCAGCTCGACGATGCGCTCCACTTCGGTGGCGTTGAGCCCGGCCATCACCTCGTCGAGCAGCAGCAGCGCCGGCTCGGTGGCGAGCGCGCGCGCGAGCTCCAGGCGCTTGCGCTCGGCCAGCGTCAACGCCCCGGCCAGGCGATCGCGGCGAGCCTCCAGGCCGACCTCGGCGAGCACCTCGAGCGCGCGCGCCTCGGCCGCCCGGCGATCGGGATGTCGGCCGAGCGCCCCGATCATGACGTTGGCCAGCACGCTCAAGCGAGGAAACGGCCGCACGATCTGAAATGTCCGAGCGAGGCCCAGCGCGCAGATCTCATGAGGCTTGAGCCCGATGATCGGCTGGCCGCGAAATGCCACCGCGCCGGCGTCGGATGGCAGGAACCCGGAAATCAGTCCGAACACGGTCGTTTTCCCGGCCCCGTTGGGACCGATGAGACCGACGATCTCGCGCTCTCCCACGGCGAACGACAGATCGCGCACCGCCTGGAGTCCACCGAACCGCTTCGAGAGGCCCCGCACGTCGAGGAGGCTCATGGCGTCCGCCGCTTGAATCGAGCGCGCAGAAATGGATAGGCGCCCTCGGGCAGGAAGAGGACGACGCCGACCAGCAGAACGCCGTAGACGATGAGGTGGGCGCCCGCCCAGCCGCCGCTCGAGAAGTAGAGGCGCGCGAGCTCCGCGAGCGGACTCAGGATGAACGACCCGAGGATCGGTCCGAGCAGCGTGCCGGCGCCACCCACGATGGGTCGGATGATGATGTCGACGGACAGCGGGATGCCGAAGACGGTGTTCGGCTGAAGCGAGAAGAGATAGAACGCATAGAACGTCCCGCCGACGCCGGTCAGGAACGACGAAAGGATCATCGCCAGCATCTTGTACTTGAACGTGTTCACGCCGAGCGCCTCGCACGCGTTCTCGTCCTCGCGGATGGCGGCGAGGTACATGCCGAACCGACGCCGCTCGACGAGTGCCACCACGCCGGTGGCTCCCAGCATGAGGCCGAGCGCGATGTAGTAGTAGGCACGGCTGTCCTGGAACTGGAACTGCCGGGGATTGCCGGTGAACGTGATGTAGAAGCCGACGGCGCCCCCGATCGCGTCGATGTTGTTCGCGAGCACCCGGAAGATTTCGGCCAGCGCAACCGTGAGGAGCACGAAGTAGAACCCGCGGAGCCCGAAGCGAAAGCCGAGGTACCCGATGAGCGCACCGGCGGCCGCCGCCAGGGCGCCGCCGAGGAACATGCCGACCCATGGCGTCACGCCTCGCTCGACGGACAGCACCGCGGCGGTGTACGCGCCGATGCCGACGAATGCCGCGTGCCCGGCCGAGAGCTGGCCCGCGTAACCCCCGACGACGTTCCAGGCCTGACCCAGAAATCCATAGAAGAAGATCAGCGTGAAGATCGTGACCGCGTAGGAGCCGAAGACCGCGGGGAACGCCGGCAAGCCCGCGAGGATCGCCACGCCGGCCGCGGCCCACCACCACGCCCGGCCAATCACAGGGCGCGCTTGCCGAACAGTCCCGCCGGGCGGAGGAGGAGGATCACGACGAGCAGGGAAAAGCTGACCAGCTCCTTCATCGAAGGTCGCAGGAACACGGCGCCGAGCGACTCCGCAACCGACACGATCAGCCCGCCGACGAAGGCGCCGACGAGACTCCCCATTCCCCCGATGATCACGATGTTGAACGAGGCGACGGAGAGCTGAAGACCCGTCGATGGCTGGAACGGCACCAGCGGCGCCACGAGCGCGCCCGCGGCGCCGACGCACGCGGCGCCGACACCGAACGCGACCGCATAGACGCGTCCGACGTCGGTGCCGATCACCAGCGCGCCGTACGTGTTGTCCGCGGCGGCGCGGATGCTGCGTCCGAGATCGGTGCGGAAGAGAAAGAGCCAGAGCAGCAACGTGAGCACGACCGCGACCGCGAACGTCACGACGCGCGCGACGTCGACGAACACCGGCCCGAACCACAGCGTCGCCTGCCCGAGCGGCGACCGCAGCCGCTGAGGCTCCGGCCCGAAGATGACCAGCGCAGTGTTCTCGAGCACCAGGGCCACGCCGAGCATCAGGAGAATTTGCATCTCGTGCGGCGCATCGATGATCCGCTGCACGAGCGCGCGCTGCACGAGCATCCCGAACGCAAAGAGGGCGACCGCGCAGACGACGAAGCCGACGTACGGATCGACGCCCCCGCGCGTCGCCATGAACCAGGCGAGATACATGCCCCACACCATCATGTCGCCGTGAGCGAAGTTGACGACGCGCATGACGCCGAAGATCAAGGTGAGCCCGACCGCCATCAGGCTGTAGACGCCGCCGAAGAGGACGCCGTTGATGAGCGCCTGGCCGACCAGCGCGGGATCGACGCTCACGCTGGCAGGAGACGGGCGACGTTCATACAAGAGGCGGCGGCAAGGATGCGAGAGTGCGACCGCGGCCGAAGGCGTACGCTGTTCAGGCGGGGCCGGGCCGGGCCAAGAGTCGTGCGAGTGGGGTATTCGAGCAACGGTTCCCGATCCGGCCCGGCCGTCCCGGTCAGGCGGGGCCGGGGCGGGGCCAGAAGGGGGCGGGGGGGGGAGGCGCGCCA